>JBDRQE010000044.1:0-40326 GCA_043826415.1 Pseudomonadota bacterium | reverse complement strand
CACGGTTCTGAGAGGGGCCGGTGACAACGGTGCGAACAAGGCAATACAGCAGGCACGTAGTAGCCGCTTGCGGCAAGGCGTCAATAAAAGACTCGTTGTGGTTGCGTTGTTTTCATCGGAGAAGCCGGTCTACTCGACTTTCATGCTTCCTTGGCCTTCCTGGCCCTCGTGATTCAAGGCGTCGGCCCAGTTTTTCTGAAATATCACGTTCAAATTTTCTATTCGCAGTTAATTGCCCCCGTTGGGTGGCCTCTCGTATCAACTTCCACTCATTTTCAGGGATGGTTTCACCAAGCCATATCTTGTACCTTTCAGCTCGCTCTCCGGAAGTGTTGCCGAGGCCCATATAGAAAAGGTCTGTGTCCAGCCATGGCAGGTCTTTATATCCGGCCTTTACCGAACAACTTGACCAAGGGTATTGCCAAGGTTCTTCGACGATGCCGGCCCGTACAGGATTTAATTCCACATATCGACAACAGGCAAGAAGGTATTCATTGGCATTGATTGGGCTGGATTTGAAACGGCCTTCCCAGAGAGACCCGCTTCTTTTTTCGATTTTGTTGACATAGCGAGTCTGACGACCAGCAATACGCTTCATAAGCAGGCTTAAGTTTTCGGCCTTGCTGCCCGGATCGACAACGAGGTGGACATGGTTCGTCATCAGGCAGTAAGCGTAAACTTTGCACCCAAGCTTTGATTTCCATTCCTGAAGATTGTCAAGATAAAACAAATAGTCGTCATCCGCGGCAAACACAACCTGTCGGTTGTGACCGCGCTGAATGATATGATGCGGACAATTGTTCAGGATTATTCTGGATTGACGAGGCATGACAGAACCATACAATCTACCAAAATAAATGTCAAAAATAAATCTGTCCCCTTTTTCCTTTTCGTTCTTTTTCGTTATGCCTTATAATTTGCTAATATTATAAATGAAATACTCCAAGCCAGGCACAGTGGAGAGAAGTATTTTGTATCAAATCGACCGAACGTACTTTGCTTTTCTTTCTTGAAGAAGCCTACCAATCGAAAATCACCAACAGCACGGGCCATAAAGACTACTGCAAGAAAATAGGCAAAATCTTTTACCCATGGCTCAAATAAGATTATTGGCCAACGTAGAGCAATGGTGGAGACAGATATTGCTAACAGAAAAAATGCAACAATGAGCGTTGCAACAAAGCCTGGTTGAAATGCTGGTTTATTATTGATTGACGGAATTACTTTTTCCATTCCAGCTTTACCACCAAATGCCCAGTAAAAATGCAATACGGAAACAGCAAAGAATGATAATGATATTATGATTGCTAATACATTCATTTAAGCATCTTTTGATTATCTCGGATTGTATTCATGGGCATAACAGTATTATTAGGCCTGTCTTCACATCAAAAGACAGGGCCAGTTAAAATCATAAATCAAATGCATCAAATGCTGATCATACTCTGGGAGTCAAGGCAAATGTCTTCGTTGTTTTTTAACATTGTCGGCTAATTATGACACATTTTGCGATATCTGACGACCACCGCTCAAAAGAATCAGAGGGCTTGAACGCGGCAACTGGATTTGCAATTTTGATAATATGCAGAAGTCAAAAGACAAAGTCGCCACACTCGCAAACACCCCAGTCTCGTTCCCCAGATGGCGGGAAGTCCTGCAATCGGAATGTTCCGACCCTGCCCAGCTCCGCACACGGGAACAGGAAATCTTTGCCTGGTTGAAATTCCTCAAGGCCGCACATCGCCGGGCCTCTGTGGAATCAGTGCTCGACTATCTGCACACACTGGAGAATGACGGCAAAAACACGGATTCCGTCCGTTCTTCCCTGCGCTGGTTTTTCAAGGCAGCCTCAATCCAGAAAGGTGAAGAGATCCCACAGCACAAGGGGGACGGTATAGAATGGCGCTAGTTTAAGCGTTTTTTACAAACGCAGGGAGTAAACGTGGGGCCTTATCGGGGGCTGTCCCAAGTTTACGGGTTTGATGCAACTATGACAATCTTGTAAAAACTCGGAAAAGGCTGTCGTTTCGAGTGATAGCGAGAAATCTTGTTGATCAACCACTTGATACTATTAAGATTTCTCCCTGTGGTCGAAATGGCATTGGAGCAATTTGTACTTTTTACGGGACCATCAACCATGGTGTCCAAGGCCACAAAAGTCTGAGTTTTAGGATTTTTGCAACGGCTGTCGCTGCAACTCGTAAAAGCCTGGGACAGCCCCCGATGGGGCCGGGGACAGTCCCGGTTTTACTGAACACGTCTGGCGGATATGTGCAGATAGCCTATTTTTTAACAGTCATTATTCTTTTATCCTGCCGGTTCATGAGGAGTGCAAGGATCTCGTCGCGGTTGTTCTGCACCTGGTTGAGGAGGATGACAAAGGGCGCGTCCTGCTGCTGGGGGATGTAGCCGGCATAGCAGTAGACCCCGGTCAGCGTCCCTGACTTGAGGGGGAGCCCCTTTTTCAGGGGCAGCAGCTCCCGGTCGGGGGCAAATTTCTGCAAGGCGGTAATCATGGCATCGGCACTGATGCGGTTGCGGCGTGACAGGCCTGAACCCTCGATCATCACCAGTTCCGCGGCCGCTATCCCCAGCCCGTCCCTGATGTACTCCTGCAGGGCGCGTCTGGCCTTGTCCCAGGTGGCTGGCGCCCCGAGGCGTGTTGAACCGCAGGCCAGAAAGAGCTGATTGGCGACAAAGTTGTTGGAGTATTTCAGGCAGAGCCGGATCATCTCCCGCAGCGGCTTTGCCGACCAGTGGGTGAGAACAGGGGCTGCCGCAGCGGGTGTCTCGCCCGCCATGATCTTGCCGCGGACCCGTATCTTCTCCTGTTTCATCAAGGCAGTAAAGAGCTCACCGGTATAGCGCAGGGTGTTGGAGAGCTGGCCCTTGGCCTTGAAGGCATTGACATTGAGGTGGTAATGGCCTGGAGGCAGGGTGTTTCCGATTGCCTGCATCATCGGCAGGAAGGGGAGCTTGGGGTCATCGGAGGAGACGCTGTGGTCAGGGGCGACCCGGATGGTGATGGCATTGAAGTTGACGGCCAGCCCGCCGTTCCAGGCGTCATAGGGATTGGCCGTGTTCTCATTGCCGTCGGCCCGGGGGGCGATGGCAAAGGCGCTCTCATCGACAATCAGGTTGTTGATCTCCCGAATCCCGGCCTCGTGCAGCCTGCGGACAAGGGCGCTGACATCTTCGGTGAGCAGAAAGGGGTCACCGCTGCCCTTGATGTAGAGATTGTTGTGCTGATCGCGGAAGATCCTGGTTGCAAAACGGTGATCCGGCCCCAGAATCTCGAGGGCGGCAAGGCTGGTGATGATCTTGACGGTTGAGGCGGGGATAAAAGGGGTCTGGCTGTTCTGGGCTGCGGAGATACGGCCGTTGCCGGCCAGGGCATAGCCGCCCTGCTGAATGAGGCCTGCAGCCGTAAGCGGCTGGCTGGCCCGGAGTAGACCGGGCCAGCCAGGGAGGCAACAGCACAAAAGAACAACGAGCAGCAGCCTCGTTGCCTTTTTGTGCTGCCTGCTGCTCATCACACCTTCGGCAGTCGGGCCAGGGATTTGGCAATCTCCTCTTCCGGATAATCGTAGTTGAACAGGTCGCCGGAGAAATATTTGTCGTAAGAGGCCATGTCGATCAGACCGTGACCGGAGAAGTTGAAGAGGATAGTCTTGGGATCATTCTTGTCCAAGGTAGCCTCGATGATGGCAGCCCGGATGGCGTGGCAGGTTTCAGGGGCCGGGATGATGCCTTCGGTGCGGGCAAAGAGAACGCCGGCCTCAAAGCACTCGAGTTGATGCACCTTCATCGGCTCGATGATCTTTTCTCTGACCATGGCCGAGACGATGGGGGACATACCGTGGTAGCGCAGGCCTCCGGCATGGATGCCCGGGGGAATAAAGTCATGTCCCAGGGTGTACATGTAGAGAAGGGGGGTGGTCTGGGCTACATCGCCGAAATCATAGGCCAGTTTGCCCATGGTCAGTGATGGACAGGAGGCTGGTTCCACGCCCACGAATTTGATCTTCTTGCCTTCCAGGTAGTCAGGCAGATACGGGGTGGCCAGACCGGCGAAGTTGGAACCACCGCCGCAGCAGCCGACGATGACATCGGGATAATCTCCGGCAAGTTCCATCTGTTTCTTGGCCTCAAGGCCGATGATGGATTGATGGAGAACAACATGGTTGAGCACGGAGCCAAGGGCATATTTGGTGTCTTCCCGGGAGAAGGCATCCTCGATGGCCTCGGAGATGGCGATGCCAAGGGAGCCGGCGGTGTCCGGGTATTCCGCCCTGATCTTGCGGCCGATCTTGGTGTCTTCACTGGGGCTGGAGACGATGTCCGCGCCGAATGCCTGCATCATCGATTTACGGTAAGGCTTCTGGTCAAAGGAAACCCGTACCATATAAACCTTGCACTCCAATCCGAATTTGCCGGCGGCAAAGGACATGGCGCTTCCCCACTGCCCGGCGCCGGTCTCGGTGGCTATCCGTTTGACACCTTCTTTGGCATTATAGTAGGCCTGGGCCACGGCGCTGTTTGGTTTATGGGAGCCGACAGGCGAGACGCCTTCATTCTTGAAATAGATCTTGGCCTTGGTGCCGATGGCCTTCTCCAGATTATAGGCCCGGACCACCGGGGATGGCCGCCAGATCTTCAGGACATCCATGACCTCTTCGGGAATGGTGATGAAACGCTCGCTGGACATCTCCTGCTCGAGCAGTCCCATGGGGAAGATAGCCCCAAGTTTTTCCGGGCCCATGGGTTGTTTGGTGACCGGGTCAAGGGGCGGCAGCAGTCCGCCTGGAAGATCGGGAACCACGTTGTACCATTGGGTAGGCATCTCATCATCGCGCAGGACTATCTTCTTAATCACGGCATTTCTCCTTTGAGGTAGTTATTATGTTCTGTGGAAGCGACCTGAATTATATTTTATAAAATTACCTTTCTGGGGTAGCATATCCGGGCTGAATTTGCAACCATTGCGAAGCCCTCCGGCTCTGTTCATATGTTTTTTTGAGAATAAAACACGGTCGGAATAAAAAGAAGGGGAGCGTTCAATCGTTGGCAGGAAAGGAGTCGTCAGGCTGATTCATTCAGGTTGGCATTCAAATCGGCACCTTCGTCCGCTGGAATGCGCGGCTCCTCGCAGTACTACCCGTACTGTGTCGTCGCCGTTCACTTGCCTTCTCGGTGTCAACTTGAATGCTTTTTGGAATATTGACTGAACGCTTGAGTGTCGTTTTTTTGGAGATCAGGCCACCAGATCCAGTTGCTGGATGGTGCCCACTGTGCCGTTTTCGTTGACAAATATCCCGCTGGCGCGGACCTGGCCCTGCAGGGTGTTGTCGCTGTCCTTGATGGCGAACGGGGTGCTGACATTGCCCAGGTAGATCGCCCCTATCCCTTTCTGGCCCAGGGCGACCAGGATGTCCTTGCCTTCTCCGTCCTTGCTCCAGATCCGCAGCTGGTTGTAGATGGAATCGTTTTCATCGATCCAGTTGTTGCCATCCAGGTCATAGGCGGCCAGCTCGGCAAAGCCATTGCCGCTGGCGGCGCCGAACAGTTCCAGGCCGTTGTTGATGCTGCCGTCGCCGTTTTTGTCCAGGGCGAGAAAACCACTGTTGCTGCCGACAAAGGAGATCTGGTCGGTGCGGCCGTCGGAGTCAATATCAAAGCTGAATTTCGTCTGGGTCAGTTCCGCCGCCTGACCTCCGAAGTTGATGACCAATGGGTCTTTAAGGGCATCGCCCTCCCTGATGCTCAGGCTCTGTTCGGTGATAAAGGAGCGGCTCATGTTCAGTTGGACGGAAAAATCTATCTCTTTGCCGTCTTCGGTTAAAATCTTCCCCTGGGCGCCGAACGCGGTGGACTCGTATTCCCGATGGGATTCATAATAATCGTAGATGAGTCCGGAGCCCTGCAGGGCGTTATCTGTCGGCGCACTTGTTTCCGGCGTCGGTGCGGCAGGTGCCGTTTCACCGGCAGTCAGCGGTGTTACCGCATTTTCAGGGGTGTCCAGGCGGATCTGCTTGCCGGTAATCCGCTCGATCATGGCCTTCAGGATTCGGATGTTGAGGTCGGCCATGACCTCATCTTCCTCGGAAAGCGGATCGGCCACGGCCTTGACCGGTCGTGCCTTCATCGCTTCTGCGGAAATGGAGACCTTGATTGAGGCCTGGGAGGCGCTGTGGTGATGCAGCCTCATCTCGCGTCCATGGCCTTCATTGTCGGTGCGGGTTTTGCGTTCCTGCCCCTGGTCCCAGACGGTGAGAGATTCTCTTTTCTGGTGTTCCTCGACGGCGAGGTGAGTTGAATAGAGCTGGATGGCGGAATCGGCGATCTTCATGGCAGGCCCTCCCTGGCTTTCATGAATAACGAATGGGTGTTGATGGCAGCATGTCTTCCGTGACAGCGGCATCATCATAGTGCTGTGGATATATTCCTATCGGCGGGCGAGTAGTTTTTCTTTAGGGGAGCAGAAAAAAATGTAAAAAAAAGGGGGATTATTTTTTATGAAAAACAATCCCCCTTTGTGCAGGCGGAATTTGGATGACGGATTTTCGTCTGGAGATGGGAGCTCTTTATTTCAGAATGTTTCCCAGGTCTTTGACCTGTTGTACCTGCTGTTTGACTGACGCGACTTCTTTGACCCCGGGGATGCCTTCCACCAGGTCTTTGCCGCCCTTGTCAACTTCACTGAGACCGTTTTTAAAGGAGGAAATGGCCTTGCCCAGACCGGAGCCGATTTCGGGCAGTTTTTTACCGCCGAAAACGAGAAAGGCAATACCGAGAATAACGACCAGCTCAGGGGTTCCAAGTCCAAACATTTTATGCTCCAGAGAGAATGTGGTGAAGGTTCATGATAAGTAGATACGGCATCTTGCCCAAGGATCAGGTGGCGGAATCGCCTTTATTCTCCTCGTCTAATTTTTTCTGATCCTCTTCTTTTTTGGTGGCATCCTTGAAGTTTTTGATCCCCTTGCCGATCCCGGAACCAATTTCAGGAAGTTTTCCCGCACCAAATATTATAACAATAATGACCAGAATAACAATGAGTTCCGGCATTCCAAGTCCAAACATGATGACACCTCACATGGTGGGAAAAGCGGTTGTATCGGAGTGGTCCGATGGGAAATCAGTAACCTCAGAGTTTAGAGCAGTTCGGTCAGAAAGTCAACGATTTCTCTCGGCCTGGATCTGCCGGCCGATCTCCTGCATCCTGGCCAGGATGGCCTTTTCGTCAAGGGTCAGCAGCTGGCGGTTGTGCATGACCTGTCGGCCGTTGATGAAGGAGTGGATCACATCCGCCCCCCGCGCCGCATAGACCAGGTGGGAGGGGATATTGTAGAGGGGAGTCAGGTGGGGTTGATTCAGGTCAAGGACAATGATGTCCGCTTTTTTGCCGACGGTCAGGGTGCCGATTTCGCTTTCCGCCTGCAGGCATGCAGCCCCGCCGAGGGTGGCGGCATGCAGGGTGGTCTCCGCGTTCATGGCGGTGGGATCCATGTTGATCACCTTATGGAGTTTGGCCACCGTATTCATCTCGCCGAACATGTCCACATCGTTGTTGCTGGCGCTGCCATCCGTTCCCAGGCCCAGGGTGATGCCTGCCTCAAGCATCTTGACTGCCGGTGGTTCGCCGGAGGCCAGTTTCATATTTGATTCCGGGCAATGGGAGACCTTGACGCCATGTCTGGCCAGGGTGTCGATCTCCTCTTCGCTCATGATTACGCAGTGGACGGCCAGGGTGCGTTCGTTAAGCAGCCCCAGCCTTTCCAGGTGTTCCACAGGGGAGCAGCCGTAGCGCTCCCGGCAGACGGCAACCTCGGCCGCGTTCTCGGAAAGGTGGATGACATAAGGACAGTTGTGTTCGGCGGCCAGGGTCCCGAGCCGTTGCAGGAGTTGCGGTGAACAGGTGTAAACGGCATGGGGATCGGCGGTGATCGTGATCAGGGGATGATCCTGATAGTGGCTGAACATCTCCTGCACATAGGTGAAACCGTTTTCCAGCGCGCCGTAATTGGGTGAAGGAAAATCATAGAGCACCTCGCCGATCCAGGCACGCATTCCGGACTCCTCGGCGGCCCGGGCCACCTCTCCTGCAAAAAGATACATGTCGCAGAAGCTGGTGGTGCCCGACTTGATCATCTCGGCCAGGGAAAGCAGGGTGGAATGGTAGACGATCTCGGGCGTGAGCTTGGCCTCGGCCGGAAAGATATGCTCTTCAAGCCATGTCATGAGCGGCAGGTCATCGGCCAGCCCCCGGAAACAGGCCATGGGGGCGTGGGTATGAGTGTTGATCAGTCCCGGCATGATCAGGCCGTGTTCTTCATGGATGCGCTTGGCCTGTGGATAGCGGCCGGCCAGCTCGTCAGCGGTGCCGATGTCAATGATGCGGTCTCCGGACACGGCCACGCCGCCATGGGCGACAGCATCCTGCTGGCGGGCGGTGGGCAGAAGCCAGAGGCCGGTGATGAGCAGATCAGCGTCTTGTTTGTGGGACATGAATCCTCCTGATGATCTCGATAATAAGACGTTCCAGTTGCGGTTCCACCATGGCGGCGGCGGCAATGATCTCTTCGAGGATGATGGGCTGCATCTTGTCGGGATCATTGACATTGGAGATCACCGACAGCCCCAGGACCTCCATGCCGGCGTGGCGGGCGACAATAATCTCCGGGATGGAGGACATGCCGACACCATCGGCGCCGCAGCCGCGCAGCCAGCGGGTTTCAGCCGGAGTTTCCAGGCTGGGTCCGGGGATGCAGGCATAGACGCCGGTGACCACCTTGTCAAGAGCGCAGGTCTTGGCGCTCTCCAATGCGATTTTGATCAGCTCCGGATCATAGGGGATCGAGAAGTCGGGGAAACGCGGTCCCCAGGCCTCGACATTGGGGCCGCGCAGGGGATTGTCACCCAGCAGGTTGAGATGGTCGCGAAAGACCATGATCGAGCCGGGGGCAAAGGCAGGGTTCAGTCCGCCCGCCGCGTTGGTCAGGATCAGGGTCCGGACGCCGAGCAGGGAGAGGACACGGATGGGAAAGGCCACCTCTTTACTGGAGTAGCCTTCATAACAATGAACACGTCCCTGCAGGATGACAACCGGGGTCCCGTGCAGGTGACCGACAATCAGATTGCCCTGATGACTGCTCACCGTGGAGCAGGGGAAGTTTGGGATCTCATGGTAAGGAAGAGTCACCGTTGTTTCTACCTGCGCGGCCAGACCCCCTAACCCGGTGCCAAGCTGGATCACCAGTGATGGGATAAACGGCAGCCTCTCTCGCAGGAAGACGACGCATTCCTCCACCTGTTGAATATATCTATTGTTTTCAGTCATCTCTGGCCGGTAACGGACTAACCCCATAAGCGGATAAGTGCCTTCATAAAATTCTTTTCTGAACAACAAGAAAAGAATTTCTGAGGAACTTAAGGAAAAATGCTGTCAAGTGAAGGGTGAGCTTACCGGAAGCAGGAGGATTTTTCAATGGAAGAGAAATGCCATGAGAAAATCATTTGGGAATGGGCCGAGCGCTGGTTCTGAAAATCGCGATTTGTCTTCGGCAACAAGAGTTGCCGAAGACAAATGCCTCTCAGAAAAGCGAAGGCCCGACAGGGGTGACCAGGGATTCGGATTCCTGCAGGGGGCCCAGAGGGTTTTTGCTGTATGTAAATTCATCAATCTGGGGTTTACCGCTCCAGAGTTTATAGACAATTTGGCTATTTTTGAGGACGATCAAGGCGTTACATCCCCAGCCTTTTGGTGGACTTGCAGTTTTAAATTCAATAAATCAACAAAACCCGTGAAAAAAAAGTCAGTCCCCTGTGGGTAATGATATGGTTTTCCTGCGGTGCCCAGGGGTGTGGCAAACCAGGTAAATTATCCATCACCATTATTGGCAGGCTGCATCTAACGCTGTGGCATCACCGTTATCGGAGTTTACACAGGTAACGGTTCCATTTACCTGTGTAACGCCTCCTGTTATGGATGACCGTAACACCTTCACTGTCCCTTCATTGACATACAAGCCATAGGAACCACCTGTGATGGTGGATTGGCGAATGGTCAGCGAAGAGTAGAAATTGAACTCGCCGTAGGATGTCCCCCCAGAGGCCGTTGCCGTCACACTGGTCATGGTTGGCGAAGAGTAGCTATTGGCCACGCCGGAGTTGGTTGTCCCCCCAGAGGCCGTTGCCGTCACACTGGTCATGGTCGGCGAAGAGAAGTTATTGGACACACCGTAGTTGTTTGTTCCCCCAGAGGCCGTTGCCGTCACACTGGTCATGGTAGGCGAAGAGGAGTCATTGTACACGCCGTAGTTGGAGGATCCCCCAGAGGCCGTTGCTATCACATTGGCCATGGCTGGCGAAGAGGAAAGAGCATTGAACACGCCGTAGTTGGATGTTCCCCCAGAGGCCGTTGCCGTCACATTGGTCATGGTCGGTGAGGATGAGGAATTGTAAATGGCTCTGGAACTAAAATTTCCACCGATATTTGTGTTCGTGATGGTGAGATTGCGCAGGGTCGCATTATCGGCACCGGTAACAATGGCAGAATCAGATAGACTTTCGTCGCCAGTCAGGATTGTGGCACCTTGTCCGGCGCCGGCAATGGTGACATAGGCTTTCATAGCTAAAGTTGCGGTAAGGGTGTAGACCCCGGGGCCGATATATACAAGGTAGGGATTGATGTCAGAGGCATCGGTAATGGAGGCAAGGGCCGCGGTCGGGGTGGTAAAGTCCCCGCCGGTAGCGGAAACGGTGACCAGGTTATGCAGTTCCATGGCGTTTGCTCCGTCAGGGCCGATTTCGCCTTTGGGACCGGTTGCACCCGTATCGCCTTTGGCTCCGTCAGGGCCGGTTGGGCCTTGGGAGCCGGTCGCACCCGTATCACCTTGGAGTCCGTCAGGGCCTTGTACTCCGGCAGCCGCTATCAAATCCCAATAGTCAGGATCAGGTGGAGCAATAATAGCGGTGTGAGCAGCAGTACACACATAACTGCTGCCATCTTTCTGGACACCGTCACCAATCTTGTAAGGGGTCGCAGTTGTCCACTCTCCTTGCCAGTACATATAATGTTTGGCCCCACCAAGGGGAATCACCACCACCTTGTCCAGGGCATGGGCAGGGAATGCGCTACAGCAACAAAACACGACCAGCAGACAGAAACGATATACGAATATCATTTGAGATTCCTCGAGATGTTGATGAAAATAGAGGCGAATGGGCACGGACCGCTTCCGGCGCTCAGAAATATTTTATATATAAGTTCTTTGTTGATATCAATAGTTATCTTGATATGTCTTCATGTTGAGGAAGTGGGACCTGTTGGGTTCTCATCTCCCTCGTGCCAGGGTGATAATCGTGATCTCGCCCGGGCAGTTGAAGCGCAGGGGGATGCTGGAGGCGCCGGCGCCGCGGCTGGTATAGCCCTGCATCTTCTGGTATTGCCAGTGGCCGGAGGCCGTAAAACGGGGCGCCCGCGAGTTGGTGACGATGGGGCGGCGGTTGAGCCTGTCGGGCAGGCAGATCTGGCCGCCGTGGGTGTGGCCGCAGAGGTAAAGAGCGGCGTTGTTTTGTGCCGCTTCCCGGTATGCCTCCGGGGAGTGGGCAAGGAAGATGGTAAAGGCCTGGGCCGGCACATCGCGGAAGGCCTCTCCGGCATTGGCCATCTTGTAGAAATGGGGGTCGTCGACGCCGACGATCCATATCTTCTCATCACGGCACTCAATGGGCCATGATTCGTTGATCAGCATGATCAGGCCGCATTCCTCGAAATCCGGGGCCATCTCCAGACAGTCATGATTGCCGAGGACACCGAGGAGCCCATGGCGGGCGCGGACCTGGGGCAGGAGGCGGCGCAGTTGCCTGATGCAGGGAGCGATGGGGCCGTAGGTCTGCATGCGGATATCACCGCCGATCAGGCAGAGATCGACCTCTATTCCCTGCAGGTGCGTGATGAGGGTATCGGTCAGTTCATCGAGGCCGTCGAGGTGAAGATCGGTGAGCAGGAGGATACGGAACTGGTCGAAGGCGTCGGGCAGCGCCGGGAAAGAAAAGGTCTTTTCCACTACCTCTATGTTCAGGGCATTGGCCATACCTTTGTCATAGAGGCCGCAGAGCTTGAACAGCGGAGCGAGAAAGACCAGATCGGAGAGGACGGCGGTGAGATTGAAGAGGGCCTGCCATCTGGCCAGCGGGGTATGGCAGGCCCGCCATTCGCGCAGGCGGACCGTTGAGCGGACCCGGCGCGGATAATTGTCCAGCGGCGGTCGATAGAGGATGTAATGCTGGAAACGCGAGCTCCAGTAGGCAATGGTGATAAAGGCAATGAGGATGAGAGCGGTCTGTGTCCAGCTCAGCGCAAGAATCCGGCCCAGGAACAGGGTGGGAAAAAGGGATTCGAAGAGCTGGTCGAGGATGATGACATCGGCGCCGCTTTTCAGGGTGCGTCGACGTTTGATAAAGCTGGAGAGGAGGTCTCCGCTCATGGCCAGCAGAGCGGCAAGGGTGCCCATCCACCATGGCACTCCAATCAGGGGGGCGGCGACGCTCCCGCCGAGGAGGCTGGCCACAAGGCCGCGGATGGTCTTGTGCGGCCCGAATATGGGCTGCCCGTCTCGCCATGTCCGGCCGCCATCGAGGGGCCTGTTCCAATGATCTCCACAGGACATCCCCACAAGGGGTGGCAGGGCGTTAAGCCACAGGAGATAGAGAACAATAGTGGCTGCCACGATCATTTTGTTCTTCCTTTTGCCATCATGAGAAAGATCCGTTTGTCAGGGAGATGACTTTTTATCACTACGCCGTCGGTGGAGGGCATGAAAAAAAAGCCGACCGTAATCGCCGGCGGCAATGATGCTGCACGAAACGGAGATAAAAAGGGTAATCGGGATGATGGCTGGGAAGCCGGCCACGGTCAGCAGCAGGATAAATTGCCCGGCCGTCGCCAGCTTGCCTGACCATCTGGCTTCCATCTCGCGGAAAGAATGCCAGGAGCGGATCGCTGCCGCGTAGCCGGCGGCGATACCGACGGTCAGATCACGGGCGATCACAGCCGGAATCCACCAGATCGGGAACTTGCCGCTCAGGGCGCAGGTGCTCAAGGCAATGAACATGAAGAGCTTGTCGGCAACGGCATCGAGCAGGCCGCCCTGCCAGCTTGACACCTTCCAGCGTCTGGCGCACCAGCCGTCAAGAAAGTCTGTGGCCGCACTGCCCAGAATCAGCCAGACCCACAGCTCTTCGGGTGAGAAGGGGAAGAAGCAGGCCAGCCCCAGGCGCAGGGCGGACAGAATGTTGGGGATGAGGGCCAGATAAGATCTCATGAATCTACGAGGAGACGATAAAATAAAAAAGCCCCATGATGATCAGGCTGCCGATACGGAAGATCTGGTTGTAAAAGATCAGTTCTGCCGCCACCTTTGGCTTGAAGATCCCGGCATAATAGGGAAACTGGTGCCGGATGGCGCGGATGGGGGAAGAAAGGATATTACCGACCAGGAGCGCCAGGATGATTTCCCGGTAGGTCATGCTTCCCGCCTGAAGCAGGGCCCCGGCCGCGGCCAGGCCGGCGGTGAATTCAGCGGCAATCTGCAGGGTGATAATCCCCATGGATTCAGGGGTGAGCCAGGAGAGGAAGGAAAAGTAGGTGGCCATCGTCTTTTCCATGCTGTTGAAGATCCCTGCCTTGTGCAGCCAGAAGATGAGGATGTAGATGGGGATGGTGAAACGGATGATCGTGCGGATGCGTTTTTTAAAGCGGATCCAGCTTTTTTTGACAATGGCGTTCCATCCTCCTCCTGCTTCTTTCGGACCTTCTACCTGCATGCTTTCGTTCCGTTCCGGCCTTGGAAGGATGAAGCGGCTGATAAGAAGGATGGAAAAGGTGCGGAGGATGGCTGCGCCCAAGGTGAGACCCACATAGATGAAGGCCGCTCCCTTGATCATCGGCACGGTGATGAAGGAGACCGTGGGCAGATGGAGAAAGTAGGTGGGCAGGGAGTTGAACAGGTTGGCCAGGATCAGTTCTCTTTTGGAGATCTTCTGCTGCTCGAAAGCCTCGGAGAGCATGGTGTTGGCACTGATGCCTGAAAAAAGCGCCATGGTGAAGGAGGCGCTGGCGATATCTGAGAGGTGGCCCAGGCGCAGCAGGGGACGGGCCAGGGTGGCAATCTTACTGGTCCAGTTCAGTGATTCGATCAGATTGGCAAAAAAAAGGCCAACCGAGAGAGTGCCGAGCAGCCTCAGCAGCGGCCAGAACAGGTCGTGCCAGAGAGAGAGGAGGGTATCTGTTGAAAGGGACATAGATAGCTTTTCCTGATTTCCCTTTAAGGTTCAAGAATTGATGTACCTTGAATCAGGGAATGGGCGTAGAGGCCTGCCGGATCATTGAAGAGCAGGATTTCCCTGGCAGGTGCTGTCAGTTGAACGATCTGTTGTGTGAAAGGGTGTGACATCGCTTGGTGCAACAGGGCTGCTGTAACTTGACCGTTGAAGATGCTCAGTATCTCATCCACAACGCTGCGCGGCTTTTCAATATAGACCGCTGAATAGGTCTTAATTTTTGCCATTTCTGCGGCCGCCTTGATGGCGTCTTCCAGGTTGCCGATTTTATCCACCAAACCGAGTTGCTGGGCTTCCTTCCCATGGAAAACTCGTCCTCCGGCAACGGTCTGGACTTTATCAATGTCCATCCGGCGTCCCTTGGCCACCAGGGAGAGAAACTGCTGGTAACCATGCTCGAGCGTCATCTGCATAGCCACCTCCAGGGGGGGAGTCAGCGGGCGACTCATGTTCAGGCCGGATGCCAGCGGGGTGGTACCGAATCCGTCACTATGAATGCCAAGACTTGCCAGGCTGTTTTCAAAAGTGGGGAAGGCTGCGAAGATGCCGATGGAACCGGTGATGGTGGCAGCTGATGCCCAAATCTCGTCGGCATTGGCAGCAATCCAGTATCCGCCGGAGGCGGCAGTGGAGCCCATGGAAACCACCAGGGGCTTGGCACTTTTTTTCAGTTCCAGAATCTCCTGACGAATGATCTCTGAGGCAAAGGCAGAGCCGCCCCCTGAGTTGACGCGCAGCACCACTGCCTTGACACCGGGGTCAAGACGGGCCTTGCGGAGGCTGGCGGCCAGGGTGTCGCCGCCGATGGTGCCCATTGGTTGTTTGCCGTCGAGGATCATGCCCTCGGCTATCATGACTCCGACCGTGTTGTCAGCTGCAATCAATGGAGGTTCATAGGACCGGGTGATGGTGCGCAGGTAATTGTTCAAGCTGATCTGACTGAAACCTTTGTCAGGAACGGATGACGTTTGTTTTTCCAGATAGTCGCGAACCTCTTCCCGGGTTTTCAGGCCATCCACCAGCTTGCTCTCCATGGCCAAGCGGGCGGTACTGCCTCCGGATGCTGCCAGCTTTGTGGTAAGGTTATTGGTATATTGATCGATGGCGTCAGCAGGAAGTGCACGTTGTCTGGTGATATCTGTGGTGAAGATCGACCACAGGGAGCCAAGCAGTCCCCGCATCTGTTCTTTGGCCTCCTCTGACATGGAGTCTCGCAGGATGGGTTCGACGGCCGATTTGTAGGTGCCGACACGGAAAACGTGATAATTGATCTGGAGTTTCTCCAGAGCTTCCCGGAAGAAGAGCGGATAGGAACCGAAGCCGTGGAGATCTACACCACCCATGGGGTTCAGGTAGATTTCCGAGGCAAAGGAGGCAAGATAATAAGCCTTCTGTCGGTAGTAATCTTCGGCAACAATGACTTTTTTGCCGCTTTTCTTGAACTGGCTCAGGGACTCACCGATGACCTGCATCTGGTCGAGCCCCACCTTCCCCAGATCCTTGAGATCCAGGAGGATGCATTTGATCTGGCTGTCGGTGGCGGCGTGGTTGATGGCGTCGAGGATATCCTGAAGCAGGGTCTCGGTGGCTGTCTGTTTTTGTTGCGTGATTTCTCCCAGCAGCTCGGTGATCGGGTCTCTGGC
This sequence comes from Pseudomonadota bacterium, assembly GCA_043826415.1. GTDB lineage: Bacteria > Desulfobacterota > Desulfobulbia > Desulfobulbales > Desulfocapsaceae > UBA2270. The sequence goes on along the minus strand of JBDRQE010000044.1, from coordinate 24,337 downwards.
CTGTTTTTCCTCCACGATATTGCCGGTAAGAGACAGGATAAGGGCCGCATCCTTAATAACGGGCACCTTCTTTTCAGAGAGAAAGGTGGTGAGAATAAACACTAAGAACAATAAAAAGAGAAGATTCCCCAGGATGCTGCGGGTGGTGGAGAGGAATTTCCCCAGCCAGCGAAAGAGGGTGGTGAGGGCGGTAAAGATGTTTTTCATGGATGTGGGCCTGAGAGGAGAAAAATTCTGCTGCTGACAGTGAATAGCTGGGGATAATACCAAGCCGGGCCTTGGAAGTAAACCTTCTTGCTGATAAGAGTCCGTTATTGTCTTGAGTTTTGCGGTTTACCAGCCGCCCCCTCCTCCTCCGCCTGATCCCCCGCTTGATCCCCCTGACGAGGAAGAGCTGGCGCTGGTGGCCATGCTGTTGACCGCTGTTGTCCACGATCCGCTGGCGCCGGCGCCGCCGAAAGCACCTCCGCCCCCAGTGAAGCCGGAAGATGAGGACGATATGTTGCCGCTGGAGAGGGTGGCTGTGCTGCCGGCGTATTTTCCAAACCAGGCATCCATGTGTTTTCCCAGCCCGAAAGCCAGAAGATAAGGGAACCACGCGTCCTCCAATTGTGGTTTTTCTTTCTGCAGTTCGACCTTGAAATATTCACGGGCGGAGGTCAGATTCCGGCGCAGGAGAATGCCTTCGATACTGTCCCGCGACTTGGCGACATTGAGGATGTTGTTGATCATTGCCAGGCTCAGAGAAAGGCAGCCGAGAAGCAGGAGCAGGGAGCCATTTACAGAGAGCAGCGCGGCATATCCGGTCCCGATGAGGAGAACGAAGCCTGTAAAAAGGACGATAAGGCGGGCAAGATGGATGGATGTGTTGCGGTAGATTACTGCCGTTACCAGGCCGGATATATAGATGGCTAGAGCCACGCCGACGGAGATCATCTGCCGCCCGAATTCATCCTGGTGCAGCACGGCGTTAAAGAGGAGGAGGAAAAAACCGGTTACAGCCAGCAGGAGGCTGGGAATCCAGATCAATTCCAGGGGGTTTTTCAGGGCGGCAGTGAGGCTGGACACCTTTTTCTCCAATGGTTCGCGAAGTTTGCCGGCGGGATCGAAACTGCTGTTTTTCCCTTGATAATATTTCCGGATGGTTTCAGTGTCTGTCGCCTCTCCGTTGATAAACAGGCCCTCGATCAGGGCTTGTTCGTAGTCGTTGTATTGTTCCCGTGGAAGAAGGAGTCTGAGGTGTAATACCGGGGGCAGCCACGGCAGGAAAAGATCATAGCGGAAAAGGGAAATCTTCTTCGGTTCCAGCCGGCTTTCCATCTTTTTCTCTAAGACCAGCCGGGCAAGCACGGCAGCTACTTCCGGGCCGCTGGTCTGTTTGTCCCAGGTCGCTCCCACTACTTCAGGCCGGAGAGGAAAGAGATGCCGATCCAGCCAGGAGCGATCTATGTCTTTTGTCGGCACCAGGGGATGGAAACGTTCAAGGTTCTTTTCGTGACGAAAAAAAACGGCAAGGCGCCAGAGGAAAAAGAGGAGAACGACACTGAAGAACAAGAGACGGCTTGGATAGGGAGTATGGCGTACGGGAGCTGGGACCGGTGGCTTTTGGGCCCTGCCAATAGCGGCCGGCTTGCCCCCGTTGTGGCTGAGTCTGGTCTGGAGGCGCACTCCTTGCCCGGGAGGCAGATTGTTGCGCTCCAGGCTCGAAGGAAGATTTTGTTGTGATTGCCAGGCGGGATCGAGCTCCAGGTTGAGAGTGAAATGGCGTATCGGGCCTGAGCGTTCCGTAAAGGCGAAATCGTGGTTGAGCAGGTAGTCTCCGTTGTCGGCAGTGATGATTCCCGACAGGGTGTATTCGAGGATATAGGTCAGGGGAGTGTTCTGGAAGGGAGGATCTGATGGTCGCCGGCTGCGCCAGCGGATGGTTGTGCCGGAGGAGTAATCCCAGTGGTCCACCTGGGCCAGATCGCCTCGGGTTAATTCTACCTCGCTGTCGCTTGGCACATCGATTCGGAGAACGCGTTGTACCTGCAGATGCTGGCCGGCGCCGACATAAAACTTTCGTTCCCCGCCGTTCCAGTCACCGGAAAAGACCATGGTCTGGAGTTCACGGACGTGCAGGCGACCGTCACGGTCCAGACGGGCCTGAACCTCCATCTCCTGCCAGTATAACGACCGTCCGAAGGCTGTCTGGGGCAGCAAGATAAGGCAACAGAGAAGGAAACCCAAGAGCGGGCAGTATCTTCTTATAAGGGCCTGTCCGCAAATAACATGGACAAGATTGCGCTTAGATTTGGGTTGGATTTGGTTGCGGTGATTGAACAAAACCGCAGTCGTAGCAGGCCTACGACGAGGATTTTGTGATTGAGCCGCAGCCAAAGATGGCCCAAAGATGAGATGCAAGATGTTCATATTATTTGGGGTCAGGCCCTCAGTGTAATGAAAGTGGAAATAAGTGGCTCCTTCAGGATAACGCCTTCTGAACGGCAAGGCCGATCTGGCGCAGGGTGTACGGTTTTTTGATGAGAGTCTTTGCCCCCAGGTCTTGTGCTTTTTTTACTTCCTCATTCTCTGAAAAGCCGCTGGCCACTATCGCCTTCTGACCTGGTCGAATCTTGCCTATTTCTTCATAGGTTCTGCGTCCATTCATGCCCGGATCCATGATCATATCAAGCAGGATAAGGTCCGGCTGTCTTTCACGGACATACTCCAGAGCCATCTCTCCTGACTCTGCACAATCAACCTTATAGCCGAGAAAGGTTAACAGCTTTTCAGCTATATCCCGCTGTTGTTCCTCATCGTCAACAACAAGGATTTTTTCTCCCTTGCCCTGCAGTTGAGAAATATCCTGATTTTCGTTCTCGCCTGTTGTTTCTTTATTGCGAGTGGCCGGAAAGTAGAGGGTGAAAACGGTTTTGTCCAGAATGTTTTCTGCTGTAATCGTGCCGCCATGATCCTGAACACTATTCCAGACCACCGAAAGTCCCAGTCCTGTACCGCTTTTTCCCATGACCTTTTTGGAGTAAAAAGGTTCAAAGATATGTGCCAGATCATCCTCTCCAATGCCGGGGCCGTCATCAGAGATGGTAAGCAGTACATATTCCCCCCTTTCGAGGAGTTGCGCCTGTTTCAGAGCGTGGTCAATGAAGCAATTCCTGGTGGAAATCCAGATATGACCCTTATCACCCACGGCCTCGGTCGCATTAGTGATGAGATTCATTAAACATTTGTTTATATGAACAGGAGAACACGAGATGTTGAGCAGTTCAGGGTCAAGATCAACGGTACATTCGACCTCCCGGTGATGAGAGTGCATTTGTTGGTATTCCGGTGAGCTGAGGTATTCTTGGATCAAGGTGTTCATATTCGCATTCTCTCTTGTTGCGGCTACACCCCGGGCCATTGTGAGTAAATCGGCCACAACAGCGGCGGCCCGTTTCCCGGCATCACGAATTACTTCCATGGGCTTGCGCAGATCACTGTCTTCCGGAATCTTCATGAGCAGCAGTTCCGGATAGGTGACAATGCCGGAAAGAATGTTGTTCAGATCATGGGCAACGCCTCCAGCCATCATGCCAATCATCTCCATCTTCATGGAGCGATGAAGTTTTTCCTGCAGTTCTTTTTCCCGGCTGACGTCAAGGAAAAAGAAAAATTGGTATTCTGCCCCGTGATAGTCAAAGGAGCTGACAAAGATATCAACAGGAAAGGTTGATCCGTCCTTGCGTCTGTGTGTGCGCCGCAAGGAAGAGGAGTTCTGGCCCTGCGAGCTTTTTACAAGCCATTCTTGCCATGATGCCTCGGTGAGTTCCGTGTCAATATCGCCAATTCCAAGAGTACACAACTCGTCATGGCTATATCCCAGGATATCGGTGGATGCCTTGTTGGCATTGATAATATGTGTTTCTGCCAAAGTCCTTCCCTGCTCTACCCAAAGGATGGGAAAGGCGCAGGAGTCCACGGCGTATTGGGTGAAGAGAAGCTTCCGTTCGGCCTGTTGTAACTGTTGTGACTGGTGTGAAATTTGCTGGTTCTGTTCTTTCAGCTGCCGGGTATATCTTCCGAGAGTGAAATTTCGATAGAGAAGCAGGGCGACACCAATCCCGACAAAAAAGAGTGTCTGCCAGAGAATCTTCAAGTCACGGCCCTGCTCAAACTTGACGGATATCCAGCGATTGAGAATGCGCTGGTGTTCTTCCCTGTCAATTGCCGCTATGGCTTTTTCAAAGATAGAAAGGAGCAGAGGCTCGTCATTGCGGGTAGCCACTCCCAGTTCCCAGCGCTCATCAAATTTACCCGCGACCTTCAGTTCCGTAGGAAATGATTTTTGAATGGAATATGCTGCGGTGGCAAGAGTTTCGATAAAGCCATCCAGTTTTCCATCCGCTACCTGCTGGAGCCCTGTCTTCACATTTTCTACTTTTACAATCTGCATCTTCGGATAGCGTGTCTGCAGCAGTTCACCAAAGGCATACCCTTTCACCACCCCCATTTTCTGATCAGTGATGGCCGTGATATCATCGACAAAGGGGCGATCCATTTTGGCTACCATGACCAGAGGAATGCGCAGATAAGGCAGGGTGAAGTTCATGTAGGCTTCACGTTCCGGGGTTGCCATGGCCAGAGAGAAAATATCGCATTTCCTGGCCATGGCATAGTCAATACTTTCGGTCCAGGTTGTTGTGGGGATCATGACCAGGGGGACAGGAAGTATGCTGCGTATAAGCGTCATGTAGTCGGCAGTCATGCCTACATGCTTGCCGTTCTCGATCTTTTCCAGAGGCATCCAGTCAGGATCAACACACATGGTGATTTGTTTTTTTCTCGCCAGAAAATTGCGTTCTTCATCAGTAAATGCAAGGAGGGCCGGTTGTGTCTTGGCTTCGACCATTACTTCTTGAGCACTCACAGTAGTGATGGTGGCGTTGTCAAGAATAAAGAGAAAGGGAATGCTGAAAACCAGCAAAAGATGAGAGGCGGTTTTTTTCAAGGTAATCATCCTTTCTTGTAAGGTGAAAGCTGCCACACAGCGGGAACCCGATAGAGAAGGTTGTATCTGAAAAAATAATGCAGGGAATCATCTGTAGTCTAGGGGAAGAAGAGGAATTAGTCAATTTTTCAGAGGATATATTTTGCAGTTGCCGTTATCTTGATTGCTCTCATAGGCCAACTCCTGTAGTAGTATGGCCTGCGAGGCCTCTCTGCTATATTTTTCAGGTAGATTTTTTCGTTAGTTATTAATGATTTGTTTTTATTTTTATATCCCTGAGTGGAGGTATACAATGCAGTCCATGCAAAAAAGAACCGTTGCGGTGAAAGGGATGAGTTGTGCCGCCTGTTCCAGCCGCATCGAGCGGGTGGTGCAGGGCCTGGAAGGGGTTGAGCTGGCGGCGGTCAATCTGGCGGCGGAGAGTATGGAGTTGGTCTGGGATGACAGTATTGTCTCTTTTGATCTGATTTCCGATCGGGTCAAGGAACTGGGCTTTGCCCTTGAACAGGAAGAGGAAAATCAGGAGCGGACCCTTGAGCTTACCATTTCCGGTATGCATTGCGCCTCCTGTTCCACCCGTATTGAAAAGGTCCTCTCCGGAATGGCAGGTGTGGTCTCGGTTGCGATCAACCTGGTAACCGAGACGGGAACAGTGGTGTACCGTCAGGGGCTGGTTAATCAGCGGCAGATTCGTGAGGCCATTGCCAGGTTGGGGTTTGAGGCCCGCCCGGTGAGTGCCGGGCTTGATCAGTTTGCCCGCAAACGTCAGGAGGCCCTGATGCGCCTTGCAGCCATGAAGCTGCGGCTTTTCTGGTCATTGGGGCTGGCTGCGATCCTGCTCTTTGTCTCCATGGGAGAGATGTTAGGACTTCCCTTGCCCTTCTTTATTAATCCCCATCATTATCCTCTACGTTTTGCCCTGCTCCAGTTCTGCCTGGTGATACCCATTATGGTACTGGGCCGGAACTTTTATCTTGTCGGTATCCCGGCTTTGCTGCGGCGGGTTCCTAACATGGATTCCCTGATTGCCATGGGCACGGGTGCCGCCTTTATTTATTCCACCTGGAATCTTGTGGAGATCATGCTGGGCGCTGATGCGCATAAGCTGGTCATGGATCTCTATTTTGAGTCGGCAGGGGTGTTGATTGCCCTGGTATCGCTGGGAAAATACATGGAGACCCGTTCCAAGTCGCACACCTCCGATGCCATTGCCAGGTTGATGCAGCTGACCCCGGATAAGGCCATTCTGCTCAAGGGGGACGAGCAGTCAGAGATCCTGGTAGAGGAGATTGAAGCTGGAGACGTGCTGCTGGTACGGTCAGGGGAGCGCATTCCCGTAGACGGATTGATCGTCAAAGGGCGGACGGCTGTCGATGAATCGATGCTGACGGGTGAAAGTCTGCCGGTGTCCAAGGGAGAAGGAGACAAGGTTACCTGTGGCACGCTCAATAAAAACGGGGTTCTGCAGATACGAACAGAGCAGGTGGGGCAGGACACCCTGTTGGCCGGGATCGTCAGGATGGTGCAGACGGCGCAGGGCTCCAAGGCCCCTATTGCCGGCATGGCGGATCGGATCAGTCTTTATTTTGTGCCGGTGGTCATGGCTGTGGCGGTGGTGACAGGCCTGGCCTGGTATTTCCTGGGTGGCGTAGAATTTACCGTGGCCCTCCGGTTCTTTATTGCGGTAATGGTTATTGCCTGTCCTTGCGCCATGGGCCTTGCTACTCCCACATCTCTTATGGTGGGAACCGGGCGTGGTGCGCAGCTGGGGGTTTTGATCAAAAGCGGTGAGGCTCTGGAAATGGCGGAAAAGATACAGGTACTCGTCTTTGACAAGACCGGCACCCTGACCTATGGTCGTCCTGAGCTCACTGACCTGATCAAGGTGGCAGGCGATGAGAACGATGAACAGCTGCTTTTTCTGGTTGCATCCGCAGAACAGTCTTCAGAGCATCCCCTGGCCGAGGCCCTGGTGGCAGCCGCAAAGGGCAGGGGGAGCGTGCTGAAACAGCCTGAGAGCTTTGAGGCACTGGTTGGTCAGGGGATTTCTGCCCAAGTGGATGGGCGGCAGATCCTGCTTGGCAATCGGCAGCTTCTCCAAGAAAGAGAGATCGGTGTGGAGGGTGTGGAGACAGAGGTTGTCAAGCTGTCAGGGCAGGGAAAGACGGTTCTGTTTCTGGCAGTAGATGGTCGGTTTACGGCTCTGCTGGCCATTGCCGACAAGCTCAAGCCGGAGGTGCCGGCGGCAGTGGCCAGGATGCGGAAGATGGGGCTGCGCTTGATCATGCTTACCGGTGATCAGGAAACTACAGCCCATGCCATTGCAGCGCAGGCAGGGATTGATGAGGTGATTGCTCAGGTGATGCCTGATAAAAAGGCGGACAAGATCGTTGCCTTGAAGCAGCAGGGATTGCGGACGGCCATGGTCGGCGATGGGATTAATGATGCCCCGGCCCTGGCTATGGCCGATGTGGGGATCGCCATGGGAACAGGGAACGATATTGCCATTGAATCTGGAGATATTGTCCTTATGAAAGGAAATCTGGAAGGGGTGATTATTGCCTTGCGTCTCTCTCGGGCGGTAATGCGCAATATCCGCCAGAATCTTTTCTGGGCATTTGCCTATAACGTTATTGGAATCCCGGTGGCAGCCGGGCTGCTCGTTCTCTTCGGGGGGCCCAGTCTGAATCCGATGATTGCCGGTGCGGCCATGGCTATGAGTTCGGTGTCGGTTGTTGGTAATGCATTACGATTGAGGAGGTTTGAGAGGAATCAGGGATGAAAGAAAAAGGTGCCGGCAATTCCCTTTTTTCTTCTTGACTTTTCTATCAACAGCTTTATATATGTGAGTGCTTTAGTGAATGGTTGTTCATTAAATTGCCGCCTCAAGGTTGGGGTCGGCGTTCTTGTTCATGAAAAAAAATCAACAAAAGAGGGAGTCCTATGTTCTCAAAATTGGTTGCACCACATGGCGGAAGAGGTTTGGTTTGTGCTTTGCTCGAAGGACAGGAGCGTGAGGATGAGCTGAAGGTAGCTGCAGGCTTGAAGCAGATTGAAATTTCTGCCCGCGCCAAAGGCGATCTCATCATGATGGGTATTGGTGGTTTCAGTCCCCTTGATGGCTTTATGACCAAAGCTGACTGGAAAGGCGTCTGTGAGAATTTCCAGATGGCAGACGGTACCTTCTGGCCCGTGCCCATCACCCTTGACGTATCCGCTGCTGAAGCTGCCGATATTAAGGAAGGCGATCACATTGCTCTGGTAAAAAATGGTGAGACCTTTGCCACCATGAAGGTTGCCGAGAAATATGAGATGAGCGACGCCGACAAACGTTGGGAGTGTGAGAAAGTATTTATCGGTCAGGGCGAGGAGTCTGTCGGTGGTAAATTCTGGGAGATTGCTCCTAAAGATCATCCAGGCGTTATTATGGTTATGGCTCAGAAAGAGTTCAACCTTGCCGGTCCGGTAAAAGTTCTCTCTCAGGGTGAGTATCCTGTTGAGTATCCTGGCGTTTTCCTGACTCCTGCCCAGACCCGCCGTATGTTTGACGAGCGTGGTTGGGCCAATGTTGCCGCCCTGCAGCTGCGTAACCCTATGCATCGTTCCCATGAGTATCTGGCCAAGATCGCAGTTGAGGTATGTGACGGCGTTCTGATCCACTCCCTCATCGGTAACCTGAAGGCTGGCGATATTCCTGCCGCTACCCGCGTACAGGCCATTGACATCCTGATTAACGGTTACTTCGTTAAAGATAACGTCATCAACGCCGGTTATCCTCTGGATATGCGTTATGCCGGTCCTCGCGAAGGCCTGCTGCATGCAACCTTCCGTCAGAACTATGGTGTCAACAACATGCTGATTGGTCGTGACCATGCCGGTGTTGGTGACTTCTATGGTCTGTTCGAGGCTCAGGAGATCTTTGATCGCATTCCCAAGACCGGTGATACCAGTAAAGATCTGCAGTGCAAACCAATGAAGATCGACTGGACCTTCTACTGTAAAGAGTGTGATGGTATGGCCTCTCTGCGTACCTGTCCACATGACAAAGCTTCCCGCGTAATCCTTTCCGGTACCAAACTGCGTAAGGCCCTTTCCGCCGGCGAGGAGATCGTTGATCACTTTGGCCGTAACGAGGTTCTTGATCACCTGAAGAAATACTATGCAGGTTTGACCGAGAAGGTTGAGGTTAAAATGCAGGGTGCCGCTTCCGGCGCTGCCATGTAATTTGTCCTCAAGACTGATCATTTAGTCTTTTAAGGAGATGTCGCCCCCTTGGGTGGCATCTCCTTTTTTTATTTATTCCTCTTCTTCTCCCTGATGCATTATGTCTTATACCCTTGATGTCGGTCTTGGCGACCGTACCTATCCGATCTTTATTGAAGATGGCATTATGGCCACTGTTGGCGTTGATCTGGCAAAACGGAATATTGCCAAGCGCTTTGCCGTGATCGCCGATGACAATGTGGCTAAACTCTACGGCAGCACCCTGATGCGATCGCTGCAGGATGCCGGGATTGCAGCCGAGCTGCTTACTTTTCCCCAAGGTGAGGCGAGTAAGAATTTACTTGTTTTTTCTGAGCTTGCCAGCCGTCTGGCGCAACTGGGCATTGACCGTAAGGATGGCCTGATTGCCTTGGGGGGCGGAGTTACCGGGGATCTGACCGGCTTTCTGGCGGCTTCCTATCTGCGGGGCATTCCTTTTGTCCAGGTGCCGACCACCCTGCTTTCGCAGGTGGACAGTTCAGTGGGCGGTAAGACCGGGGTGGATATACCGGAGGGAAAAAATCTGGTGGGGGCTTTTTATCAGCCCAAGGTCGTCTATATCGATACGGCGGTACTGACTACCCTGCCGCTGCAGGAATTACTTGGTGGCCTGGCGGAGGTGATCAAGTACGGGGTTATCCGGGACTTTGATTTCTTTGTCTTTCTGGAGCGTCATCTGGATAAGATCCTCTGCCTTGACCAGGAGAGTATCCAGGAGATGATCTTCACCTGCTGCCGAATTAAGGCTGAGGTGGTGGCGGCGGATGAGCGGGAGTCCGACCTTCGGCGGATCCTCAATTTCGGCCATACCATCGGTCATGCCGTGGAGGCTGCCTCTGATTTTTCCATTATCCATGGCCTGGCCGTGGCCATTGGCATGGTTGCCGCCCTGCGGCTGGCTGTGGCCTGCGAACTCTGTAAAAAAAGTGATGCCGGCCGGGTGGCGGCCCTGATCAATGCCTTTGGCCTGCCGACCGAGATCCCCGCTGAGCTTGACCGACAACGCATCAAGAAATATCTGCTGACCGACAAAAAGACGGTGGCCGGCTCCGTCTTTTATGTCCTGCCGACGACCATCGGCAGGGTGGTGATCACCAACGAGGTGAGCGAGGCGCAGGTGGACGCGGTTCTCGCCCAGAGATGAAGCCAAGGGGATCGTCTGCTCCTTTTTCTTCTGTCTGAGCGGCTCTGGTGGGGCTGACGTTGATTGGCAAAATACTTTGATTCTTTTGCCCGGTTATGTACTGTACAGGATTGATGCGAGATGCGTACTGTTGATAAAATATTTGAGTCTTTTAGCAGGCACGGTCATAAGATGCATCGTCTTTCTTTGGGACTCATCTTTATCTGGTTCGGACTTCTCAAGCCCTTTGGCGAGAAGACAACCACCTCCCTGCTGGCTCATACGGTATATTTTTTCCCGCCAGAGGTGGTCCTTCCTTTTTTAGGCTGGTGGGAGGTTGCCATCGGGGTCTGTCTTATCTACAGGCCTTTGGTTAACGTTTCAATAACACTGCAATTTGTTCGAATACCTGGCACGATACTGGCTTTTTTTATGCATCCTGACATCTGTTTTGTGCAACTGCCCTTTGTGCCCAGTCCGGAAGGGCAATATCTGATAAAGGATATCGTCATTCTCTTTGCCGGGATTGCCATTGCCGGCACCATCTATAAAGAGGACGCATCAGAGAAGAATGTTTTAAAGTGAAGCGTTCTTTGATGCCTGCTGTCAGCGCTTGCAGGAGGTGCAGAGATACTGTGTTGAGTGGAACCTGTCCTGCCGGAGCAGCGGGTGGCTAGTCAATACCGTATCCTTTGAGTTTCTCCCATAAATTTTTTCTGCTGATTCCCAGGGCTTTTGCCGTCTCGGTACGGTTGCCGTTACAGTAGGCCAGGGCCTTTTTGAGACAGATCTGTTCAGCCATGGCCATATTGTCGGCAAGATTCAGGCCGATTTTCTGCGTTGCTGTGTCGGGTCGGCACAGTTCAGTCGGTAGGTCGGCAGGAGTAATTTCCGGCCCTTGACTGAGGACCGAGGCGCGCTCCATCAGATTGCGGAGTTCACGGACGTTGCCGGGAAAATCATAGGAGTGCAGGCAACCCAGCGCCGCCTGACTGAGGGTGAGCGGCTTATGGTATGATGAGCTGAACTCCCGCAGGAAATTACTGCATAGTTCCGCGATATCTTCCTTGTGTTCGCGCAGGGGCGGCATGGTTATGGGGATGACCTGCAGCCTGAACAGGAGATCCCTGCGGAATCGGCCCTCGGCGACCTCCTGCTGGAGATTCTTTGAGGTGCAGGCGAGAATGCGGACATCGACACTGATGGTCTTACTGCCCCCCACCCGCTCAAACTCGCTTTCCTGCAGGACTCGCAGCAGCTTTGCCTGCAGCGGTCCCGGCAGATCGCCGAGCTCATCGAGGAGCAGGGTGCCGTTATCGGCAAGCTCAAATTTCCCCTTCCGCCTCTGATCGGCTCCGGTGAAGGCACCGCGTTCATGGCCGAACAGTTCCGACTCCATGAGTCCTTCCGGAATTGCCGCGCAGTTGATGGAGACAAAGGGCTTGTCCCGCCGCGGGCTTGCCTGATGAATGGCCCGGGCAGCCAGTTCTTTTCCCGTACCTGACTCTCCGGTAATGAGGATGGTGGCGTTGCTGGGAGCGGCCTGTTCGATGATGGAGAAGACTCGCCGCATGGCCGGGCCATTGCCTATGAGTCGGTTTGATCCCAACTGGCAATTGTCCTCAAGGGAGGCGCAACGGGCCTTGACGGCCTGGATGTCGAGGAGCCTGCTGACCCGGATGATGAGATCGTCCATGTCGAATGGCTTCAGGATGTAATCAGCGGCACCTTTGCGCAGGCAGGCCAGGGCATCGTCAATGGATCCGTAGGCGGTCATGATGATCACATCCGTCTCCTGACATTGTTCTCTGATCCGGCCAAGCAGAGATATCCCATTCAATTTCGGCATCCGGATATCGGAGATCACCAGGTTATACTGCTGCTTTTCCACCATTGTTGCCGCCTGCATGCCGTCTTCCGCCTCGTCCACCAGCCAGCCATACTGTTTCAGGCGGTCGGAAACGGAGATGCGGATGATCTCATCATCTTCTGCCAGAAGAATTCGTGGCATTTTTTATCCTCTCTTATCCTGTTGGTAAGGTGACAGTAAAGTGTGTCCCTTGTTCCGGCACACTTTCCACCTGAATAGTTCCGCCCATGCGTTGCATCAGGGAATAGGTGACCGCCAGCCCCAGACCGGTACCTTCTCCCACCTCTTTAGTGGTAAAAAATGGATCAAAGATATGGGGCAGGTGTTCAGGGGCAATGCCTGGCCCACTGTCCTGGAAGTTGAGCTTGAGCCTTGCCTCCCTGCAGGTTCCGGTCACAGTCAGGGTGCCTCCTTCCTTGCTCATCGCTTGAATACCGTTGAGCCCGATGTTGACGATGATCTGTTTGAGGGCCTCGGCATCAATGAGAATATCACTGTCGAGATCAAGGTTGAGCTGCAGCTCAATATCCTTGAGTTTACAGGAAAGCAGATCAAAACATTCCCTGATCAGGGCCTCGGCATTCACCTTTCGCTGCTGCAGGGGCTCCGTACGACCGAAGTTCAGGAGCTGGCGCATGGTCTGTTCAATCTGTTTGAGCCCTTTGTTGATCAGCGGCAGGTAACGCTTACGCAGTTCCGGATTGTCCTGGTTCTCACTCATGGCCTTGACGCAGTTGAGCATGCCGGCCAGGGGATTGTTGACTTCATGGGCGATGCCGGCGGAGAGGATGCCGAGGGAGGACATCTTTTCGTTAAAACAGGCTTGACTGCGGTTTTTTTCCAGTTCGGCCATGGATTGATTGAGACGTCGGCAGAGATGGTCGAAATGGGCGCTGAGGGCGCCAATTTCGTCCTGGCCTGATGGCAGGAGTCCGGGTTCAGGTACCGTGTCGGGAAAAGATTTCATGGCGGCGGAAAGTTTGCTGATTCGTCCGGTCACCAGGGTGTCAAGCAGGAGAAAAATGACACCGGTAACCAGAAAAACAGAGATGAGACCAACCATGAACAGGGTGTTTTTGTTTTGCATGATCATGGCATCGGCCCAGGCGATGGGAATGGTAATGGAAAGGGCACCCATGGTGTCGCCGTCCTGATATCCTTGATCCGCATGGCATTCCAGGCAGGCATGCTCAACATGCAGGGGGGCGACGTAGCGGACCACACGACCTGCCGGACTGTTGAATACGGAGGTGGCCTCCAGCTCTCCTTGTTTGAAGTTCAGCATGGACGCCTGCTCAAAGTCATCGGGCTCATTGGCCGGGTTGACGGGCTTGAGGCTGGTGACCCGGAAGCGGCCGTGTCCTTCCTGCTCGGAGTAGCGGGAGAGCTCCCGGGTCACCATGGCCGGGTTGCGCATCACATACTGGTTGCCCTCATTATCGGTGATGAGGGGCAGGGGCAGGAAGGGATTGGCCTCGATGCCTTCTTTTTTGAGGATAAACAGGCCGTTATGGTCAGCCACCCATTGCCGGGTAAGACGGATATAACGAAACAGCATCCGCGCCTGCTGCGTTGCCTGGGTGATAATAAGCTCTTCCTGGATTTGCGAAGTCCGGTAGAGGAGCAGGGCGTAGGAGAGGGTGACAATAATACCGATGCAGAGAATGAACTTCGTCCGCAAGGTGAAGAAAAGAGAGATCTGTTTTTTACTGTTCACGGGAGGGCAGTGTCTGTTTTGGCATTGGGTTGAGTGTTACACCTTGATCTGTCCGGTTTATACTCTGATGCCATTGATAGGAGAGGGCCTCCGTTTTGCAGGCATCAACGCATTCACCGCAGTTCCAGCAGTAGATTGATTCCGCCATGCCGGTGGCCGGGCTGAGGCCTAATGGGCATTGGCGGTCACAGAGGCCGCAGCTGGTGCATTGGTCATGATCCTTTCTGATCACCAGTCTTCGCTTGCAACCGATCAGATTCAGGGTTGCACCCAGGGGACAGAAGTGACGGCAATAGAGCCGTCTGGTCACCAGATTCATCCCGAGGACGAGAATGAGGATGACTCCTTCCAGGGCCAGGGTGTGAAAAAAGACCAGGGTCATGAGCTCCCGGCCGACCAGCCCCGGCGGCGAGACAAAGACAAAGACGGGTGCCCCCAGAATCATGGTGATAATCAACTCACCAACCAGAACATACCATAGCAGACGTCTGGGGAAAAGGATATGGTCTTGCAGCCATTTTTTGCCGCTCAGACGCCGACGCAGTATGTCGAGAAGTTCGGAGAAAAAACTGATGGGACAGAGCCAGCTGCAGAAGACGCTGCCAAGAAGCATGGCCAGGACCATCGGGCCGAGCATGGCAATGATGGCCGGCAGGTACAGCTGTTTGGCGACGAGGATGCTCTCCAGCCCTTCCAGGGGGGAGACAAACCAGAACTTGCCGACGCCCAGGGATTGGTACCAGCCTTGAATCCAGTCGATGTGAAGATAATAGTTGGCCGGCGGTCCGAGGAGAATCACCAGAAAGGCGGCAGAGAGCACCCATAGCCGCCGGAAGTGAAATGATGCTCTTTTTATTTCCATTGCACTGTCTCCTGCGCATAGATCGGCTCGATATTGATGGCCTTGCTGCCATCCTCTCCAGTAACCGGGCAGGCATGGGTGCAGATGCCGCAGCCGACGCAGTGATCGGTGTTGATGATCGGACGTAATTCGTCAAGGATAATGGCTTGGCCCTTAAAGGGACAGACATCAAAGCAGGTGCGGCAGATGATGGAACCTTCCCAGGTGTGGCAGCGGTGCCGGTTCACCACCGCCAGGCCCATACGCGTCTCTTGCTGCTTGATTTTTCTGAGGGTTCCGGTGGGACAGATGAGTACGCATTTCATGCACAGATAACAGGGGATCTCTGTCGCCGTAATAATCGGGGTGCCGGTAAAGACGCCGGCCCTGATGTCAAGGAGTTTGACGGAACGGTAGGGGCATACCTCGACACATCGGCCGCAGCGGATGCACTTGCCGGCAAAGATCTCTTCGGGTACGGCCCCCGGCGGCCGGAGTTGGTTGGTGGTCACCGGAGATTTGAGCAGACTCTTGCCGAAGGCGGCTTCAGGCAGGGCGCTGAGCAGGCACAGGGTTGCCCCTGATTTTTTCAGGAACTCGCGTCTTTTCACGATGGCCTCTCTTTTTCGTTCATCTCCCGCCTTTGTCTGCGGGGAAAGGGATTGGGAGAGATCTCGCCGAGGGCGATTTTCTCCGCCTCATCCTCCATGTTCATATAGGTAAGCCCCACGGTCAGTACCTGATCCAGTTTCTCCATTGTTTTGACAATCTTCTCCAGATCTGCTGAAGAGTCCGTATCCACCACTGTGACGATATTTCCCTTGCCGTCCGCTCCAAAGACTTCTACATCCGCCATTGCCTCAAGGGCGACAACAGTATTCTCTTGCGCCTGAGGTTGGCACTGAACAACAAAACCGGCAATAACCATGGGGGCACCTGTGAGTTAGAAAGGAGGAGAGTCAGAGCTCGGATTTCAATCCGACAATGCCTCATTTTTATTTCGCGCAGGGATGCAGAGACGCAGAGTAAAAACTTTCTTTATCTTTTTCATTCTCTGCGCCTCAGCGTCTCTGCGCGATGCCATCATACGATATACGGCTTCAGGGCCTGCGGTCCGGAGACCCTTTTGATCTTGCAGGCGCAGATCTTGAACTCCGGCTCCTTGGAGCCGGGATCAATGGCATCCATGGTCACCTTGTTGATCATCCTGTCCGGATGCTGATCATGCCAGTAGGCGAAGACCATTCCCTCGATGGGCCCTTCATAGACCTTGGCCGGCATGATGTTTGTGCCGCGTCGGGAGGTGATCTCCACCATGTCGCCCGGCTTGATCCCCATGCGGGTGGCATCCTTGGGGTTGATCTCGATGTAGGAGTAAGGGTTGGCCCGCAGCAGCTCCGCAATCCGTCCGGTCATGCTCATGGTGTGCCAGTGGTCGATGATCCGGCCGGTGGAGAGGTAGAAGGGATAGTCGGCATCCGGGATCTCTTCCGGATTGGCCTGCGGCCGGGACCAGATCCACAGTTTATGGTCGGGATGTCCCGGTCCGTAGAACTGGTAGGGTTTGTCGTCTGTTTTATGGGTCTCGGCCATGGGGTCCATGCCGCGGACAAATTTTTTCACGGTGCCGCCGGTCTTGGCAAATTCGGCGGTTGGCGCCGGCCACTGGACGCCGTCATACATCCCTTCCAGCACCTCATAGGTGGCTCCGGTCAGGTCGTTGTCACGGCCCTTGGTCAGTTTTTGGGTGTATTCATCCCAGACGGCCTTGGGCAGGGCGTAGTCCGGCTCCAGTCCCATGAATGGCTTGATGCACTGGCTGATGACCGGATCATTGAGCTTCTTGGCCAGCAGAGCGGCCCAGTCACGAACGATCTCAACCTCGGGTTTGGCCCCTTTTGGCGGATTGACCGCCTTTCTGGTGATCTGGGAGCGTCTTTCGGTGCAGCCGTAGACGCCGGTTTTCTCAAAATGGAAGGCGGTCGGCAGCACCAGGTTGGCCGCAAGTTCAGTGGTCAGGGTAGGGAAAATATCGGTGCAGACAATGAAGGTATCGTCCTTGGCCATCCCTTCATTATATTTGTTGCAGTTGGGCAGGCTCTGCACCGGACTGGTGCAGTTGATCCACATCGCCTTGATCTTGCCTTCATTGACGGCCGAAAACATGGCCATGGTATGCAGACCGGGTTCGGCCGGAATCCGGCCTTTGGGAACTCCCCACGCCTCTTCCACCTGGGTTCGCATGGGCTCTTTTTCCACTGGCCGATGGCCGGGCAGGATGTGGCAGAGTCCGCCACCCTCACGGACGCCGCCGCAGGCATTGGGCTGGCCGGTAAGTGACAGAGAATCCGCGCCTTCCTTGAGTAGCTGGCCTGTGAGAATGTGCAGATTGTGGACCAGGTTGTTGGCCCAGACACCTTGTTTTCGTTGATTAAGTCCCATGGTCCACATCGAGAGGGTGCCCTTGGAGGTAGCGAACTTGCGGGCCACCTCCCGGATTTGATCGGCGGTGACCTTGCCGCCCATGACGGTGGCTGTTTTTTCCGGAGTGTAGTCAGCCAGACCCTTTTTGTATGCGGCGAAATCAATGGTGTCGCCTTTGCCCACCTTGAATGCGGCGTAATCGCTTATAAATTGCTCGTTATGCAGCTTCTCCTCGATGATCACGTAGGCCATGGAGTTAAGCAGGGCGAGATCGGTGCCCGGATGGAACTGCAGGTGGATATCGGCGATCCGGGAGGTGAGTGAAATCCGGGGATCGGCGTTGATGATGGTTACTTTGGGGTTGTCCAGCTTCCGGCGCATGACCCGGCGGAAGACAACGGGATGGGCCTCGGCCATGTTGGAGCCGATGATAAAGATACAGTCAGCCTTCTCAATATCGGCATAGCCGCCGATGGGCTCATCGGCGCCAAAGGACGTCATGTAGCCGCCAACAGCGCTGGCCATGCACAGGCGGGGGTTGCCCTCCACATTGTTGGTCTGCAGCCCGCCGCGAAAGATCTTCTGGAAGAGATAGGTCTCTTCGGTGAGGGCCTGGCCGGAACCATAATAGGCGACGGAGTTATTGCCGTGTTCCTTGACCGCGCCGGCAAATTTGTCGGCGGCGATATTCAGGGCCTCATTCCAGGTGATTTTTTTGAATTTGTCTGATTTCTTTGCCCGGTACAAGGGGCTTGTCAGTCGCTGCGGATGGTTCATTAATTTCCAGAAGTGCATGCCTTTCATGCACAGATAGCCCATGTTGGTACGGGACTGGGGAACGCCGCGCAGGGCGACGGGAAGACCATTCTTCACTCCAAGCTCCAGCCGGCAGCCTGTGCCGCAGAGCCTGCAGCTGCCACGGTGCCATACTGTTTCATCAGCGGCCAGGGCATTGCCCATATCTTGAAGAGGCAGAAGCATTCCCAGATATGATGCGGCGCTGAGCGCCGCAGTTCGTTTGAGAAAATCACGTCGTGTCTGTACCATCGCTCCCTCCTTTATTTGGTTGCCCGCTTGAATGAATGTGGTGTGTGACAGGCCCAGCATTTTTTATCCTTGGGACATTTGTCTACCATGTCCACATGGCATGTCGCACAGTCTGCGACGGCAGGTTCCACCTTGAAATTTTCATAGGTGCCGTGGCACTGATAACACTTCACCATGCCGATACCGTGTAGAGAATTAAACCACTGTTCATAGACCTCAGGGGTTGCCTGCTGATGACATTCGGAGCAGGGGATCAACTTTTCCTGTTCCGTGATTTCCGGATGTTGGGCGGTTTCGGAAGGTTTACCTCCTGATCCCTGAGCGCTGGCGCAGGTCAAGGTCAGGCAAAGAAAAGCAAACAGTAAGGTAAAGCTGGAACACTTTCGCATCTTGAACCTCCTGAAAAATAGATGGGATGATACGTGATGGTTGCCAGGTTGTCAGCTGGAAGGCGGCATCGGCTCTTGTCCATTCACCTCCTTTTGTGCAATTCTTATCTTGTTGTTGAGTGATTTATAGGAAAACTTCTTGGTTTTTTCGAAGAAATTTTTCTGATAAGACACTTATCCCGTTTGCCCGGGTTGAATCCGTAATCATTTACAGATGGTGGAACAATTGGCGCCGGTTTCGGGCCCGCCGTGAGTGAATAATATATTGCAATAAACGATCCATATCCTTGCAGACCGCTGATAAGATCCTTTTGATGAGTTGCTATCTGTCTGAAATATAAGAAATACTATTCAGGTTATCCCAGTCGCTGCGCATTTAAGAGCCTTGCCGGCAGCGTAACCGTTTCGTAACGTTGGGGGGCTTGTCTTTGTCTGTTAACAAGTAAAGAGACGGCAGGTTCAATAAAGAAATCTTGACTTTGTACGGCGTGGAGCCGAACATCAAGTAATCCTTATTTGTTCCGGGAAAGGCTTGAGACATACAACGTTACTCGCTGGTAACAGTCTGGTGCCCGGTTGATACTGAATGGTATCGCAGACCGATGCAGAAGTAAAAGAGATTTGTGGTCTTCCCTCAATTAATCCCCGTTTTCGTCTCTCTTTCGGGGAATTGTTTCAGTACGGAAAAGAACTTTGGCATCTGGTTTGCTAATTGCATAAAGAAGGGTGTTTGATCTTTTCCCCAGGAGCTTAACTCTATTCTACCGTGAAGGAGGTGATTGAATGAGAGGTATGTCGGGAGAGAAAAAGGGGCCGCCGGTTCGCCATGTTGCTTATTACGTAACCGCATCAGTTACTTATCCACTCTGTCAGGATTCTACAACATGAAAACAGGTAAACTATTACAATACAGTTCCATAACGGTTTTCGTTATCGCGATTGTTATATTCATCTATTTGGTGAATGCGTCCAAGGCCTTGTCATATCTGTCCACGGATCCAAAAGCCTGTATCAACTGTCATGTTATGAATACTTCGTATGCGACCTGGCAGCATAGTTCCCACGCCCGCAACGTCACCTGTATCGAGTGCCACCTCCCCACCACCGGCGTCGTTGATAAGTATCTGGCCAAGATGCGGGACGGATGGAAACACTCCAGTGCCTTTACCATGAATACCTTTGCCCAGCGGATTCAGATCAGTGACGATGCGGCGGAACGGGTGCAGGCTAACTGCATTTCCTGTCACGCCGTGGTCACCGGGACGATCAGGGCAAACAGTGACCGTTACCATGACTTTACAGGCAAGGTACAGGTGGATAGAAAATGCTGGGAATGTCATCGGGACGTACCCCATGGCAGGGTAAGGAATTTAACCGCGACGCCAAATAACCTTGGTGTGAGAGAGTTGAAATAAAAAAATGGAGGGGGATTGTGAATAAATACAAGTTTTTATTGGCTGGTTCATCGGTTGCGATAGGATCGATGCTGCTGCTGGCTAATTCCATTAACGGCAAGGCCGAAGAGAGAAAAGCGATTAACACCAGTCCGGTGGTCAAGGAAAAAGGGGTGGAAAGTCGCAACGAGGAGTGGGCGAAATATTTCCCTCGGGAATACGATTCGTGGAAAAAAACCAAAGAGAACGACAAGATTGACGATCAAATCAAGAAGAATCCGCAGATCGCCGTGCTCTGGGCAGGTTATGGTTTTTCCAAGGATTATAACGCCCCGCGCGGCCATTTTTACGCGATTCAGGATGTGACCAACACCCTGCGGACTGGTGCTCCTATTGACGCGGTGACCGGCCCCATGCCCACTGCCTGCTGGAGCTGCAAGTCGCCGGATGTGCCGCGGATGATCGAAAAGGTCGGTGAGCTGGAATATTTTACCGGCAAATGGGCCAGACATGGTCAGGAGATTGTCAATCCCATTGGCTGCGCTGATTGCCATGACAGCCAGACCGCCAATCTCAATATCAGCCGCCCCTACCTGAAAAAAGGCCTGGAGGCAAGCGGATTCAAGCTGGCGGATGCCACCCACCAGGATATGCGCTCCCTGGTCTGTGCCCAGTGTCACGTTGAATATTACTTCAAAAAGACCGAATGGGATGACCCGAAAGCCACTGATCCGGCCAAGGCCAAAAAAACTGCGATGGTGGTGACCTTCCCCTGGAGTAACGGTCTGAGTGTTGAGGATATGGAGAAATACTATGATGATGCAGGGTTCGCAGACTGGACCCACAAGATCAGCAAGACCCCGATGCTCAAGGCCCAGCATCCCGATTACGAGATCTTCACCAAGGGCATTCATTACCGCCGGGGTCTGGCCTGCGCCGATTGTCATATGCCGTACAAGCAGGAAGGGGCCGTCAAGTATTCAAATCATCAGATCCAGAGTCCGCTCAACGATGTTGCCAACACCTGCCTGACCTGTCATCAGGAGACCGAGGAGGAATTCAAGGCAGTGGTCAAGACCAAGCTGGAGAAGAAAGAACAGCTGGCGAAGATTGTCATGGATAATCTTGCCAAGGCCCATCTGGAGGCAGGAGAGGCTTGGAGACTGGGAGCCACCGAGGCCGATATGAAGGACATTCAGCAGGATATCCGGCACGGTCAGTGGAAGTGGGATATGGCGGTTGCCGGCCATGGTGCTTTCTTCCATGCCCCGGATGAGACCCTGCGCCTGTTGTCTGTGGCCAACGAGCAGGCCCAAACCGCCCGCTTGAAGCTGGTTAAGGTCCTTGCCAAATATGGAGCAATTGATTTTATCGCTCCGGATTTCTCCACCAAGGAGAACGCCCAGGCCCTGGCCGGTGTGGACATGGTCAAACTGGTAGCTGAAAAGGAGACCTTCAAGGCCACCCTGCTCCAGGAATGGAACAAACAGGCCGTTGCCAACGGGATCTTGAACATGGAGACCCGTAAGGGAATGAGCGATAATACCTCATATAAATAAGTAGTCTGATTCTTTTATAGTTTGTCTCAGCGGCCAAGCTCCTGCATATCCTGCAGGAGCTTGGCCTTTTTTTTTGTTGAATCTTCCGGGTGTTGGAGGCTGATCGGCAGTGAAAATATCGCCCAAATGATTTTTTTTATAAGGAGAAAGGGGAAAATCGATTTATCACTGTATTGACAGTGAAGCAGTGAAACACGAATCGGGTTGGTCAGCCAGCGTGTTCGTTGCTAAAATTGAAAATAAATAAATGGGTCCGCAGTATCCATGGCAGCAAACAATAAGATGATTGCTAAAGACGCATAGAATCCGCCTCTAACAATCGGAGACCAGGTCGTAATGTCTTCATGTCTCGTAAATCGTTCATGGATGAAATGAAAGATCCAGAAAAAAACTATCGTTGCAAAACCAATGAGGACATAATCCTCATTGAATCCGGCAAGTGTTGGATGAATGCAAAGGCGATCATAAAAGATACCGGCATGGTACAGGTTCGGAGAGAAAAATAGAATAGAGAGCAAGATCCGGATAAGCATACTGAAGACCCATGAAAACATTAACCAGGGTTTGCTTGTGAAGAGTACTGCTTTGCGGTGTTTTCGCAATATTTGCAGAGAAAAGATATGATAACTGAAAAGGCATATACCATTTAAAATTCCCCAAATGACAAAGGTCCACTGGGCTCCATGCCAAAGTCCGACCAGCCCCATGGTAATCAGCATGATTCTGCCATATTGTAAAGGATTGCGAATCCGGAATCCACCCAGAGGTTTGAACAGATAGTCCATGACCCACCTGGACATTGTGATATGCCAGCGACGCCAGTATTCGGCGATATTGGTGGCGGTGTGTGGAAAATTGAAATTACGGCTTAAACTGATGCCAAAAAGAGAAGCAGTACCTCTGGCAATTTCCGAATAGGCGGAGAAATCAAGATAAACAACAACAAACATGGCGACAGCAGAGAAGGCAAGCGCTCCAGTACTCTGTGCTTCCGGATTTAAATAGGCTCCATATGCCGCACACGTTAGACGGTCTCCAATAACTGTTTTTTTCAAAAGACCCCAGCAAATCAGCCTGATCCCTGTTTCTAAGTTAGAAAATGAAAAGTGCTGTTTTATGCGAAGCTGCGGCATAAGATCTTTAGCCCGTTCTATAGGGCCGGCAACCAATTGAGGGAAAAAAGAGACATACAGGGCTACTAAGATAAAATCTTTTTCCGCTTTTTTTGCTCCTCTGTACACATCAATAGTGTAACTCATTGTTTGAAAAGTATAGAAAGAAATTCCAGCAGGAAGAATCAAATTCAGAGGTGGGGGAAGATGCTGCCCTATTGGTCCCAGAAGGGCCTTCAAGCTCTCAAGGGCAAAATCTGTGTATTTGAAGTAGGACAATATCCCGAGATTTCCAATAACGCTGATAAGGAGGCCAAGTTGTTTATAACGTTTTGACTTTGACATGGAAATAACGAGAGCCATACCATAATCGAGAACCGTCGAAGCAAAGATGAGAAGTCCGTAAATAGGGGACCAGTAACAATAAAAAATATAACTTACAGTGAGTAGAAGGTACATCCTGGATCGTTGCGGGAGAAAATAATACAACGAGAAGGAGAAAAAAAGAAGAGTCGCGAATTCAAGAGATGCAAAGGTCATTTGGCTAGAATATCGACGAATAAGTGGGCCATGGTGACGTGTCCTGCTTCATTGAAATGGGTGAGAGTCAGATACTGATCATCGGGTATTTTATTACTTAAGTCGACAACCTTAAAGCCTTTGGCTGCAGATCTTGTTGTAAATTCGGTCAGGAGTAGACTGTTCTTTTTTTGGATTGAAGAGTGAAGGGGCATAAATACAAAATATTTTTCACCTTTCATGCCTTGAGTCGTATTCAGGAAATAATTCAGTAATTCAAAGGAAATGGAACTCATGTTAATGGGTCGTGTCGTTCTTTGTGCCTTTGTGCTTGCTGTTCGCAGCTGGTCCGCATAGTGTTGCCTTGAGACTGCTGTTTGAAAAAACCATTTTTCTGATTTTCCGGATTTATCAAATGGTTTGAGCTCCGGTGTCTGCATTAGCCGGGATATGAAAATATCCCGGTATCTCCATGGAGTAAATATGTGAGCAAAAAATATGTCGAGGTAGTCAATGGGACGAATAAAATGTGCCAGGAAAGCAGAGGGGATAGCTTTGTGGATATCGGAAAACCAGAGCAAGAAGCGACAATCAGAGATAAAATTTTTGCGCAGTCCTTCTTTTTTGTCTAGTTCCATTCGATTATTAGAACAATCTGCCGGGCTGTCAACAAAAATGAGAATATCCGGGGCAAGACGCTTGGCGGCGGCAGCTAAAATGATAAAATCAGGCATCATCCCTCCAGGTATTGACCAATTGAGAACTCTCACATTCTCTTTCTGCTGGGAGATGAGATCTTTTTCCAGAAGGACAGGGTAGGTTTCTTGATCAGACAATTCACGTCCATATCCCTGGGAGTTACTGATTATTACTATAAGTTTGTCAGGGCGCTGAATCTTATCTGCTGAAAGCACATGTTTGACCCAGCCGCGTCGAAAAAAGATATTTCAAGGGTGTTGAAAAGATTTGACAAATATGCAACAAAAACAATAGATTAAAACAGAAAAGCCTCTATAGTGGAGGGGTACCCTTTCAAAAGAACCCTACCCAAAACAGAGGCTTTTCATGCACCACAAGGATATCAAGCTG
>JBDRQE010000043.1:0-52141 GCA_043826415.1 Pseudomonadota bacterium | reverse complement strand
CACGGTTCTGAGAGGGGCCGGTGACAACGGTGCGAACAAGGCAATACAGCAGGCACGTAGTAGCCGCTTGCGGCAAGGCGTCAATAAAAGACTCGTTGTGGTTGCGTTGTTTTCATCGGAGAAGCCGGTCTACTCGACTTTTTGGTTCCCAACTCCACCCGTCAATGAAGAGTTCACCGGCGCAGTCCGGTGTAACGGCTGATTGGGATCTTTTCTTTTCTTTTTAGTGCTGCAACGGTGCCGTTTCCCCGCACAGCCTTTATTTTCGGACTGTGCCACTTCATCCACTAAGGCAAGTACCTCTCTATATCCAGCGCTCCATGAAAGACACCCAAGATGTCAATGTGATCGTCTGTGATAATGTAGGCAATTCGGTAATGACCATAATGGAGAACACGGATATCTCCCTCTGGTTCTTCGCGGTATTTATGACCAAGTTCGGGAAAATCACTCAAAAGCTGAGCTTTGTCGTAGATGCCGGAAACGACTTTCTCGGCAGCGGAAGGGTTGTCTTGCGCAATGTATTCGTAGATCTCTTTGAGCCATTGTTCGGCTTCATGTGACCATCATATTTTTTCCATGCTCTAATCCGGCTGGCCATTTCACTATTCGAGATGACTTGACCAGCACGGACATCTTCCAACCCACGGTCAACCATTCTTGCAAAGGCCAATTCCTTCATGATCTCATCGTATGTGGCATCTTCCGGCTGCGACAAAACCACCTTTGTTATTTTCTCTTTTACTGTCTGTGTCTGCATAGTGAAGTTCCTCCGTTCCTTCAGACATGGGAGGCGTAGGCTTTTTTAGCCTTTGCATCCCTGAGAAGACTGTCAATGACATGAACGATCGTTGTCTTGTCTTCCTGGTCAAGTTTTTCAATATCGGTCAAGCGCTGCAGCATGGCCTTATCCTTTATGTCGGATATGGAATCCGTGTCATCAACAAGGTAGTCAAGGGTCACCTGGAAAGACTCGGCCAGCTTTTTTGCAACCTCGACCGATGGTGTCATCTCGCTTCGTTCATACCTGCCGACGATCGGGCCGCTTGTGCCGATTATCTCAGCCAGATATTTCTGGCTCCAGCCCCTGTCCTTTCTAAGTTTCTGTATTTTATCTCCCATCAACATTGAAGTCACCTAAAAAGATTAATTAGTAATGTTTCCATCGTATATTAAGCATTATTAGCCACTAAAAGGTTTCCGTCAACATCTAAAAGCGCGAGTACATCCACCTCGACGGCGAACCGCTGGCGCTGAAAGAATACCAGAGCAACCCCGGCACCTCTTACTTTATCAACGACCACCTCGGCACCCCGCAACAGCTCATCACCGCCAGCGGTGCCATCGTCTGGCAGGCCGCCTACCTGCCCTTCGGCCAGGCCCAGATCACAACCGGAACCGTCACCAACAACCTGCGGTTTCCGGGCCAGTATTTTGATGCGGAGACCGGGTTGCATTACAACTGGCACAGGTATTATGATTCGGAGGTGGGGAGGTATATCTCTGCTGATCCGATCGGGTTAGCTGGGAGGATGAATTTGTATGCTTATGTCGGGGGGAATCCGGTGAATGCGTATGATTTTATGGGGCTGGCTGGTTCACCTGGAATTGGCGATCAAATAAATCCTTTTGGTTTCCGTGGCGACGAATCTCGTGACTATACAAGTTATTTTGATAATAGATTCCCAAACACAATAGCTGGCTCAAGAACATTGTTTATGCATAGAATTACAGGGGAAATTTGTGCAAATAAAGGCGCGCCATATTTGTCTGGTCTTACTGGCAGAGCCGATGATCTTTATATTAGCGCTGATATGAATAGATTTGGTGATCAGCCACAGAACCTTTATGAAAGCATGGTGAAAATCGGCAACTTTCAATTAAAAATTGATACTATTAATGTTAAATGGGGTGAATCTGGATGTGAAAATTGCTTTTCTTACAGTACCACTATGTATGTGCTTGAGAATACAGGAGACAATAGGCTTGGGGGGACTTTCAGAGAGCGTTCAGTTCGGATGGGCAATTGGCCAATAAGTGGGAGTGGATGCTGTACACAATAAAAAAAGTGTGATGTCCCTTCTACCAATTGTTTCTATGCGTCGCTACCCCCTGATTTGAGTGAGTGGATTGCCGTGGAATCGGTGATCGGATTGGTGTGGAATTCGCAACCTCTAATGGCCGCAAAAGCAGTAACTGTTCAACTTCAAGATCCTGGATGCCGCAGCAATAGTCACACCAAAAAAAAACAACGGGTTTATCCTGATCGATAAAAGTTGTGATCGTCCCATTGGTCAGGGTGGAACCGGTGGCCAAAATGACATCACACCATTGTACAGCCTCCGCAGTCTTCTCCGGGGATTCAATCACCACATTATTGATCTTTCGCCCGATATTATCCTGGTCCATATCCACGACTCGTGTCGGGAAATGGGATGCAAGGGCCTCCATGAAGCGGGGTTGATGCCCGACCAGCAGGACTTTTTGCCCGGGGCTGACAATATCAGCCAGATGCACGGCGCACTCTTCAGGCTCCTTGTCCTTGCAGTGCACGGTCTTTCCGCAGAGATCAAGAAAGCGGAAAACTGCGTTGAGGCCGGAGATAAAGGTGGCCCTTTTTCTGTTTGAATCCAGGGTCATCGTCAAGAGTTCATGCACGGGAAAATCGGCCTGCTCGAACTCATCGGTAAAGGCCTGTCCCTTTGCGCCCTGAAAATCGGCCTCCACCATGACCTCCCGGCCCTTGATAATCGGATAATCGGTGTGTTTCGGCCTGCCGATCGCCTCATGGGCCGCCAGGGCCTTGCAGCGGACACTGAGGGTTTGGCCGGCAAGGTCATGTTCTTCGATGGCGCTTTTCAGGGCTGTTCGTAATGTTGTGTAGATATCCATGATGGCGCTTATCCTTTAGTGGATTTTTTATTTCTGTGGCTGATCTTCTTGATCCCGCCATTTGCAAACTCGACCAGGGTGTCGGCGAAGACCTCCACATCGGCAGGGTCATGGGTGATGACCACCAGCGGCACACCGAATTTTTCTCGGATATCAAGCAACTCCATACGCATCTTCTGCCGGAGCAGGGAGTCGAGGGCGGAAAAGGGTTCGTCGAGCAGGAGGATCGAGGGTTTCTTGATCAGCGCCCGGGCCAGGGCCACCCGCTGTTTCTGACCGCCGGAGAGTTCGCCGGGGAAACTGGCGGTAAGATGTGTAATCTCAAAGGACTCCATGATGGCGGCAATCTCCTCTCTCTGCTCCGGGCGCAGACTGAAATGCCACGTTTTTTTCAGGGGATAGGCGATATTGTCGTGAACACTCAGGTGCGGAAACAGGGCGTAGTCCTGGAAGAGATAGCCGATCCTCCGGTTTCTGGTGGGCAGGTTGATCCCTTTATTGTCATCAAAGAGCGTCTCGCCACCCACCACGATCCGGCCGCTGTCGGGGGTGACCAGACCGGCAATGGACTGGATAGTCAGACTCTTGCCCGAACCGGAGGCCCCGAAGATCACGGTGAGATCATCCCGCGAGGAAAACGCTGCCTGCAGGGAAAAGCTTCTGTTTCGAGAGCGCAGGGTTTTGCGGATGTCAACCTCAAGTCTCATGTCCGTCCCTCCCCTTGCCGTTTGGCCCCCAGCTTGTTGGTGATCACCAGAATGGTCACGCAGACCAGCGACATGATCACCACCAGGGTATTGGCCAGCCGGTAATCGCCAACCTGTACGGCGTCAAAGACCGCCATGGCTGCGGTCTGGGTCTTGCCCTGGATGTTGCCGGCAACCATCAGGGTCGCGCCGAAATCGCCCATGGCCCGGGCAAAGGCGAGCATGGTGCCCGCCACCAGACCGCGGGAGGCCAGAGGGAGAGTGATGCGGAAAAAGACCTGCCACTCGGTATCGCCTAAAATCCGCGCCGCCTTTTCGTATTCGCAATTGACCCCTTCAAAGGCAGCCCTTGCCGACTTAAACAAGAGGGGAAAGGCCACCACTGTGGCGGCCAGCACCGCCCCCTGCCAGGTGAACATCAGGGAGATGCCGAAATGGGCATGGAGCCAGCCACCCAGCCAGCCATTGCGACCCCAGGCCACGATGAGATAATAGCCAAGCACGGTGGGCGGCATGACCAGAGGTAAGGTCAGGACGGCATCAAGCAGATCCCGGCCCCAGAACCGGAAGCGGGCCGTGATCCAGGCAAAACCGACGGCAAAGCCAAAGGCGATCAGGGTCGCGCAGAAGGCGACGCGCAAAGTGAGCCATAGGGGGAAGAGATCAGGCATGGCGGAGGAGGACATGTTGAGATGAAGTCTCTTGCGAAGATCCGGTTTGTGAGAAAAACCAACACCTTCGCAAGAGATGAGAAAAAAATGGAGTGCTTACAGAAAAAATTCTGATAAGATACTTGTCCAGTTTATCGTGGTTATTGTTTTTTAAATCCATATGTTACAAGAATATCCTGGCCTTCTGCGCTTTTCAAGTACTCAATAAAGGTCTGGGCCTGTTCTTTCTGCGCACTTGCCGCCACCACCGCCACTGGATAATCAATTGGCTTGACGGTCGGTATCTCGGTTACAACCCGTATCTTGTTTTTTGCAATCATCGCGTCTGTTCCATAAACAAAACCAGCTTCTACCTCACCGCGCATGATGTATTCGAGCACCTGTTTTACTGAGCTGCCCATGATAAACTTCGGTGTCAACGATTCCCAAAGCCCTTCTTTTTCCAGGGACGCCTTGGCATATCTGCCGACAGGCACAGATTCGGGATTACCGATACTGATTTTCAGCACCTGGGGCGATGAGAGTTCAGCCAGCCCGTTCACCTCGGTTCTTCCAACCGGGCTAATAAGCATCAGCGAGTTACCGGTGAAATCAACCCGGCTTCCCGGCAGTACAAAACCGCCTTTTTCCGCCTTGTCCATGGACTGCTGGTCGGCGGAGGCAAAAACGTCCACCGGAGCGCCCTGCTCAATCTGCTGGAGCAGCGGCCCGGTGGCGGCAAAATTAAAACGAACGGTGACGCCAGGATGCTTAACCTCGTATGCCTTACCGATATCCTTGAAGGCATCCGTCAGACTGGCCGCCGCCGAAACCAGCAACTCAGTCGCCGCGCCGGCCGATCCTGTTCCTGAAAAAAAAGCCGCCAACACCATAAACATTCCAATACTCATTTTCATAAACATGGTCTTACCTCCTTCTGTTAAGTAACCTACGATTCATACGTCTCTTTTGAGACAACGGTTTTCAATTCTTCATTCATCTCCTGCATCACGAGCTGAAAACGTTCGTGATCATGACAGAAGAGAGCGATCGCCTGCTTTCTTCCCGTCTCGGGCCGTTACCACCAATGTGCAGCCCGCCTGCCGGGTCATGGAATCAACGAGATCCTTGGCATGCTTAAATGACATCTCCATGGATCGAGCCGCCTGAGAGATCGAACCATACTTTTTGATCCGCTCCAGCAAAAGCACCCGGCCATGACCAAGGAACGTCTCCTCAAACCCTCCAGCCAGATTCGGCCTCGTTACTGAGACCCTGCCTCTATGATAAATTCGCTCTTCTTTACAGGCGATATATTTATAGAAACATAACGACATGTCAATAGTTTTCTGTGCTCACCTTCTCTTGATCTATTGTTTATCAAATACCGTGCCAACCTGAAATAAACTCATAATAGAGTTAACTGATTGACATTTCGGAGAGTTGAACGACAGAACCGGATAATCAAACCATCACTATTTTGTCGACATTGTAACAATTTCAAGACGCAGTAACATTTATGTCACAACAAAAGACGAAAACAACTTTTGTTTTATCCTTTTTTCGCTATTCTGCTTGAGAAGAACACCTCATACTGATACATATTTGCAAGAGAGGGGATCGATATATCAATGAACGGACTTCCACTTTTTCTCATGAGAGTTTTCTATGCCCAAGACAAAAAAAAACCACGAACAGAATTCAATGGCATCAGGCCAGGTAGACAAGGGGTTTCAGCTAAAAGGGCGTCTCTGGATAGAATGCGCAGGTCAGACCTATCTCTCCTGGGGCAGGGTCACTCTGCTTGAACGGATAGAGGAGCACGGCTCGGTCTCGGCAGCCGCAAAATCCATGAAGATGAGCTTCAGTCACGCCTGGCACCTGATTGAGGATATGAACACCCTCGCCCCGGAGCCATTAGTTGAAAAGCAGACCGGAGGTCGTCATGGAGGCGGGGCCTGGCTGACCGCAGCCGGTAAAGAGTCAATAAAAAACTTTTGGCAACTTGTAGAAAAATTTCAAAACTGGATTGAGCACGAACACTTCTAATATCTCCCCCCATTTTTTACTTCCTCTGTAAATCCAGCCTGTTAAAGAACCGTTTTTAATGGAAAAAAATGTGAAACTATTCAGCATCCAAAGTTGATGCAATACTTGCCATGAATGCTGGCCACTTTCCCTGGGAGAGCAGTCGCAAAGCATCGGATGCAGTAGCGCCTTGTTTTCTGCAGGTCGAGAGATAACTGCGTATGCGGCAGAAAATTTTAGCGCCATCCATTAGGTACAAAAAAACAACAGTGAAGACAGGCACGATCACTCTTCGATTTACCATCGCCTACTCCTTATGAATCCGGGCTGGATGAATGAACAGGTACGGCCACTGCAACCCTTTCAGTATCCGTACATCCCATGGTGATTCTTTGCTTTATCATATGACATCCCCCTACTCACAATGAAGATCGCTTGGCTGTTCATTTTCTGTTACAACAACCAATGCTGAGAATATCAGACCTGGTGGGTCAATCATGGTCTCGCCTCAGTTATTATGCTATTTTCCTTTATCAAATTCTGATGGTCTCGGATAAAGTACAAATTGTCATAATGTCATTTCGACCATCGGGAGAAATCTGTATAGTATCCATTGGTTGATGAGTATTATTTCTCGCTGCCGCTCTAAATGACAGACTTTTTTTGAGTTTTTACGAGATCGTCAAATCATGGCAGTACTCTTTTCAGTTTAAAGGCAATCAAGGAATCTCTTTCCTTTATCAGGCCTCATACAAGGTACGACCGCACGAGAGCAGGAGGCAGGATATTCATGAAAGCAACACGATTCATCATGGCGGGACGGTTTATCGACGGCAGCGGCGGCGAGGTGCGCAGGAATGTCTTTCTGCAGGTTACCGACACCATTATTACCGGTATTGGTCCGGCGACCGAGCTTCCCCGCCATGAGGGAGCCGTAATCGATGACTTCTCGCACTGTGTCATCTTGCCGGCGCTGGTTGACTGCAGCGTTGCCCTTACGCGCTCGCCCTCCGTGGACTTGCAGGTGCGCCTGGCAGCCGACAAGGCCGACCCTGCGGCAATGGCGGCCATGGTGGAGCGGCATAGCAGCTACTGCCATGGATACGGGGTGCTGGGAGTGGCCGCAAGCGATATCCTGAGCGAGCCGGGGGAAGGTTGTCAAAAGGAAATGGCGCCGGGTGGCATCATTGCCATGCGCAGCTCAGGCGGTCTTATCCGATGCAGGCAGGATTGCCCGGCCGGCAGGCTGGCAGGTGCGGACTTTCACAAGATCGATTATTCCGGTAATATCGAAGACGAGGAGGCCCCCTACCTGCGGCTTGAGAGGAAAGAGCTGCGCAGCATCCTTGAGCAGAGAGGCAACAGAAAGGCGGTGGTAGTGGCCAATGGGAGGCAGCAGGTGGCGGATACCCTTGCCGCCGGCTGTGATGCCATCGAGCAGGGATACAATATGGGCGAGGAGAATCTCAGGATAATGGCAGAGAAGGATGTGCTGTGGATTCCCAGCGTCCTGCGGGCCAGGAATGGTCTGGACGGCGCAAGCTCCGGCGGCTCTGTGTGCTGCCGTTTCTCCCAGCGCTATGTGGCCCCGGGCAAGCCGAACCCCGGCGCGGAGGCCTATTGGAAAAAGATGCTCGCCGGACAACTGGCGCAACTGCGTCTGGCCAGAGAACTGGGCGTGAAAACGGCACTGGGCACAGGCGCCGGCAGTGTCGGCATCCTCCATGGCGAGTCCATGGTCGAGGAGATGAAGCTGTTCATCAAGGCCGGTTATTCACTGGCGGAGGCCATGCGCTGCGCCTCGGAGGTCGGAGCCCGATTCTTCGGCATGGAGCAACTGGGGGCGCTCACGGTCGGACGGCAGGCAACATTTCTGATCACCAGGGGCGCAGTACAGCAGCTGCCAAGAAAACTCTCCTACCTGGAAGGCATCTATATTGACGGCGCACCCAGCGTCACATATCGTAAAAATCCTGTTAAGATCGTGTGACAGGAGCGCTTCGCACCGCCTGCAAAAGATAACCGGTCTTGGAATCCTGGATCATGGCCCCGCAGTTTATCGGTACCGTTTGCCCATCACCCATTAGCGTTCTACCCGTGTAGCCGCTTCTTCAAAATCCCTGGCCAAGGCAAGTACCTGGTCTCCGTAGCTGTCCGTTATTGCTCTATCTGTCTGTATCAGTGCGCACCAGCGCCGGAAGGCCTCGATGAAAACAATCGACATCAATATCATCAGGATAATGGACAAAGTTGCCAGGAGATAGAGTCCCTTTGGCAGAAAGTTGCTGGTGATGTTGAGATACCCGGCCCACATGCAGATCGGTATCATCATGAGGCCGGGTACGGCCGTAGTCCAGGCATACTTCAGCTTGCCGATCCTGATCAACATGGTGGTGCCGACGATGAGGGCGCAGGTGGCCAGCAGCTGATTACTCATCCCGAACAGCGGCCAGATGGTGGAAATATCGCCGGTATAGACCAGATACCCCCAAGCAGAGGTAAACAGGGCACTGGTGGCAATAATTCCGGGGGACCAGGCGTTGTCGGCAAAGGGAGCATAGAGCTTGCCGAACATTTCCTGCAGCAGATAGCGCCCTACGCGGGTTCCGGCATCAACTGCGGTCAGGATAAAGACCGCTTCAAACATGATCGCGAAGTGATACCAGTACGCCATCATTCCTTTCATAAAAGGGACTGATGAAAAAATGTAGGCCATACCCACTGCCAGCGACACGGCGCCGCCTGGGCGTCCTTGAACCTGCTCCCCTACTTCTCTGGCCAGTTCCGGCAGGTTAACCGGCGTCATGCCAAGCTTGGCATAGGCATCGGGCACGGCATTGATGGCAAAATAATCAGTGGGGAGAAGCACGCAGGCGGCGATCAGGGCCATGATGGCGACAAAACCTTCCACCAGCATGGCGCCATAACCGACGAAAAGAATATCACGTTCGTTGGCGATCATCTTGGGGGTAGTGCCGGTGCCGATAATGGCATGAAACCCGGACAACGCTCCGCAGGCTATGGTGATGAATAAAAAAGGGAAGGCGGCGCCCGGGATGATCGGACCGCCACCGAAAAAATAGGGGGTAATGGCCGGCATGTGCAGAGTGGGATGAACGAAAACTATGCCCAGGGCCAGTGCGCCGATGGTACCGATCTTGAGATAGGTGCAGAGGTAGTCACGGGGCACGAGCAGGAACCAGACCGGCAGTACCGAGGCGGCAAATCCGTAGGCCGGCAAGATTAGGGCAAGCTGCTTCTTGGAGAAGGTGAACAAAGACGCCAGGGTCGGGTCGGCGGCAACATAGGGGCCAACATAGATAGACAGTGCCAGCAGCACAGCGCCGATGAGGCTGCCCCCCTTAATATCACCGGGGCGGATCTTATGCATATAGATCCCCATGATCATGGCAATCGGGATCGTAGCAAAGACGGTGAAGGTCCCCCAGGGACTGTTGAACATGGCGTTAACAACGGCGATGGAGAGCCCGGCCAGGGTCAGGACCAGGATGAAGAGAATGGCGATTGACGCTACTTTCCCGGCGCCGAGGCCAATCTCGGCTTCGGCGATAACGGAAAGGCTTTTGCCTTTATGCCGTACCGAGGCAAACAGAACAACCATGTCATGGACGCCACCTGCCAGCACTGCACCGATCAGAATCCAGAGGGCGCCAGGCAGGAATCCGAACTGGGCCGCCAGGACCGGCCCCAGCAGCGGGCCGGCCGCGGCAATGGCAGCAAAGTGATGGCCGAACAGGACATACTTGTCGGTAGGCAGGTAATCATGCCCGTCTGCATAGCGAACGGCCGGCGTGTCCCGCCGTTTCTGCAGGTTCATGACCTTATTGGCCAGGAACAGACCATAGAATCGGTAGGCGATAGCGAAGAGACACGCTGCCACAAAAATTAGTGTGAGTGAATTCATTGAGTTTAACCTGTATTTTCAATCAGCAAAAAAATCCACTTTATGGCTGAAGTGTGAGTCCTCCAGCCATAAAGCCGCAAAGCCGGCAGACAGCAAAAATATATTATCCAAGCAAAGATTACGATACCGGCGTTCCTGCACTGGTAATAACGTCCTGCATTACCGGACTCAATTGTACCACAAGTTCAGCATTGATTGCGTGGGATGTGGTATCATCAATGGTAGTGGCTGCGGTAATCCGGGCAGTGGCGATCGCATTTCCCCTCGAGGTTGTCGCCGGCGACTCCGCCGCTACGGCCGGATCAACGTTGGTTATGATGATTGAAACAGTGTTGTTGCTGTTGCGATAAATTTTAAAGGTGCGGAACTGCTGCGGGAAATCCCGAAGTGACGAGGTCTCTACCTCCCAGAAGCTGCGTGTTGGGTCACCGTCATAGATTTGAGGCGTAACGGTGTTCATGTGGCGGTGTCCAGCGATCCACATGATCAGATTTGGATAGTTTTGGAGTGTTGTGAGCAATGATGCATCATTTACAACTGAATAAGCGGGCGCCGGGAGGAACAGGTTCATAATGTCCGGATTTGACGCCACCTGGGCGGGATCAGTCACCAGCTTCGTATACACCTTAAACGGGATATGCGCAGCGATGATCATCAACTGATTATTGTCCTGACCTGCCTGAAGCTGATATTTAAGCCAGTCAAACCGAAGCTGGTCAAGACTGCCCCCTGCATAGTTCGGCTGATCTGGCCCCTTGCAGGTATCATCAAGCACAATGATCTTGATCGGTATGTTTGTCTTGGGTACGAAGCTGTAGCAGGCAAAACCGCTGCTTTTCATGGCCGGGTCCACCAGGTTGAAACCATGACCGACCGGGGTTGAGGTTGTCGTGAAAAATTCATTGATCCAATTCAGACTTGAGGATGTCGGTGTTGAGAGCGAGCGGCGATTCGGGTCGGCAACAACTGTCGGGGGCACTGGGTAGTCTCCGATTGGTCCTGACTTGATAACTGCCCCTAATGGGTCCGAGCCATCGATCACCCCCGAATAGAAACCGGTTTGAGTTATGCTCTCACAGGGCGAGTCCGAATTATCCGAGGTTTGAATGGCACTGGAGATATGGGCCGCCAGGATTTGGTCATTTTCATAACAGGAACCCATCCAGAACTGATCGTGGTTGCCCAGAACCTGGTACCAAGGGATTGACTTATCGAGTCCCACTGCCTGGTAGGGTTTCTGATAATCAATGGAAGATGCACCGATATGAGCCCCAGAACTGGGGGTGAGAACCTTGCCGTCAAGAACATCAATATACCATCTCAGCTCGTTATACTGGGTGTTATTGATGGTATCACCGAGAGATATTCCGAAGTCAAACGGCGATTTTTTATGCAAGGCATTGATGGTCTGGACAGCGGCGTCAAGAACATGGGTCGTCGCCAGTACAACCGGTGAATAGGCCGACGAATTGCAGGTTGGGCCGTACGGCTTGCTCCACCCGTAATCGAGCGGTTGAGCCGGAGATTCCTTATCAGTAATATGGATGTCGGTTATGGTAAAGAATGATAGAAGGAGCGCAACATTAGGTGAATTCTTATATTCTGGATCGACGATAGTGTCCCATACCGTGCAGGGTAAACCCGGTCCTACTGTCCATGAGCTGTAATTATACTGGGTATAGAGCGCGAGGTCTTTGGGATTGATCTGTGGATCGTCTACAGATACAGGAACCGGATGGATCTGGTGTTCTGCTGTTGTATAGACATCGTTTGCAATCGGCCATCTTTGTTTACGGGTCAGGAGAAAAAGAGGACCAGGTAAGCTAAACGAGGCGAAAGACATATAGGTGGTTGTTCCGGCAAAATATTTAACAAAATCTCGCCGTGTTAAATCACTGTACCTTTTCAGGTCATCGTTAATCATAAAATCCTCTTTTTTTCTATTGTCACAAAATTTAGTTGGTTTGGAGCCATTTTTTACAATTCAAATATCAGGCCAGCCCCTGCAAAAAGTTAAAGGTGAAGGTCTCCAGCAGAGGCTGATCTAAGGCCAGGGCCGCCAGGACCTGCCGCCCTTTTGCTGAAAGCCCGCCGCAATGGGTGAGATCGACCACGATCCGGGCGCAGCCCATCTCACGCAGCTCGTGCAGGCGGCCCAGCAGTGAAAAATCCTGGCCAGCCATAACCTCGGTCAAGCCACTCTCGGTGATGATGCGGTACTCTTCCTCCTTATCGGAATGGAGCACATTGCCGGAACGCAGCCCCTTGATCGGGATCCGGGACAGGAGCAGGGTGACAGGGCTGTAGACCGTAAGCGTCAGGGGGATTGGCAGCGATCGATAATAGAGGTCGCTGATATTTGTTCGTTCATCCTCCAGGCTCAGGGTCAGTTCACCAAGGCCCAGCTCCTGCCAGGCCAGCGCAGCCTGACTGTTGAGGGTGTAACATCGGAAGCCGCCGAGCAGGATCACGTCCGCAAGTCCTGCAACGAGCGGGATATGGCCCAGATTGTTGATCCTGAAGCGCCGGTATCCGCCGGCATGCAGCATCTGCACCGCCCGCCGGTATTCCAGCCAGTCGGGGCCAAAGAGCATGGCCGGGATCTCCCAGATCAATCGCTCTTTCTTCTGGGCCAGCTGCCGCTCGGCACCCTTGAGAGCGGCAAGGTTCCTGGGGGTCAACGGCAGCTCCAGGCGCGCCAGCTGCTGGTTGTCATCGAGCAGGCCGATATCGTGGATCTCCCTCCCCCGGACCGTGAGCTCCGGCTGCGTTTTCGGCTCCACCGTAACCTTGGGCAGCAGCGCGGCCAGGGCTTGGGCAACAGAGGCCTCCCGCAGCCTTACCTGTTCCTCGGTGCGGGGAGACAAAGCCACCTTGGCCAGCCGCTCAAGGCACGCCTCCGGGCTCAGGGTAAACAGCGACTTGCCGCCCACCTTGAGCACCGCGTCCCCCACCCGGAAAAATCCCTTTTCCGGGATCTTGACCTGGGCAAAGTCACCGGCCTTGACCGCCCTCACCTTTTTCTTTTCGCAGAACAGTTCCCGCACCGTAAAGCCGGTC
This sequence comes from Pseudomonadota bacterium, assembly GCA_043826415.1. Lineage (GTDB taxonomy): Bacteria > Desulfobacterota > Desulfobulbia > Desulfobulbales > Desulfocapsaceae > UBA2270. Next base: position 38,879 of record JBDRQE010000043.1, on the reverse strand, counting down.
CCGGCCTGATCATTCTGCGGCTGGATCCGGATCCGGTCTCCCACATGCAGCCGCTCCTTGACCGTAAAGCCGATCATGCCGCCGCGAAGCGATACCACCTCGCCCAGATGCCGCCCCAAGCCCCCATGCTGGGCGGAATCGGCAATGCCGGTGGGGACGAATCCGGTGAGAAAACCCCTGGTGGCCTGTCGGCCGAAAGAGAGTTCCAGATGCTCGGAGGCCTCCTGCAGGGCGGACTTGCGCTGATCTGGACGGGCATCGAGCATCAACCGGTAGGCCGCAACCACCCGGGCCACATACTCGGCGCTCTTCATCCGCCCCTCGATCTTGAAGCTCATGACTCCGGCCTTGATCAGCTGGGGCAGCAGCTCAATGGCACTGAGATCACTGGTGGAGAAATGGTAGCCCGGCTGTCTGCGGTTATGCAGACGGCGGCGGCAGGGCTGGGCGCAGCGGCCGCGGTTGCCGCTCATTCCGGTCAGGGCCGAGGAGAAAAGGCACTGGCCGGAGATGGAAAAGCAGAGGGCCCCATGGACAAAATGTTCCAGCTCGATGCTGGTCTGGCTGCGCAGCTCGGCGATCTCGGCCAGGGACATCTCCCGGGCCAGCACCGCCCGGGTGAAGCCCATCTGCTCCAGCATCCTGACGCCTGCGGCGTTATGGACGGTCATCTGTGTGGAGGCATGCAGCGGCAGTTGGGGGAAATGAAGACGCGCCAGACGCCAGAGCCCGAGATCCTGGATAATCAGGCCGTCCACCGGGATGGCGGCCAGGGAGGCGAGGAGATCCACCAACTTGGGCAGCTCGGCCTCCTTGATCAGGGTGTTGAGGGTGATATAGAGCTGTTTTTTCCGGCTGTGGGCATAGGTCGTCATCCGCTCCACATCGGCCAGGGTGAAATTCCTGGCCCGGGCCCGGGCGGAAAACTCCTTGAGGCCGCAGTAGACGGCATCGGCGCCGGAATCAATGGCGGCAAAAAAGGCCTCAAGACTGCCTGCCGGGGCCAGCAGCTCAGTCTTTCCCGGTTTTGCAGGGGCAGGAATGTGCTTTTTTTCTTTCATTACACGCGGTCTCTGAAGAGATTGTTCTGTGGTTGTTCAGCGGAATCTTGCCCGGACCCTGTCGACAATCTCGGTCAGCTCCGGCAGGTTCAGCCGGTGCAGAACCACGGTATAGAGAGATGCTGCCAGACCAATCAGCAGCAGGACAGCCGAGAGCTGTTCAAGCAGATTCCCGGTCAGCAGGCCCGCCAGCATCATCCTGCCGAGATAGAGGAGGATGCTCATGCAGCAGGTGGCGGCAAGGATCTTGGCCACCCCCCTGAACAGGGCGCGCAGCGGGTAGCCCTCCATCTTCCGGTAGAGCACCGCGCTCAAAAAAAGAAAATTCAGCAGCATGGTGCAGGAGGTGGAAAGGGCAATGGCCTTATGCTGAAAGAAGGCGATGGTCAGATTGATGATCACGATATTGGCAAGCACGGCCAGAAAACTGGCCAGCACCGGATAGCGGGTATCATCAAGGGCGTAGAAGACCGGCACCAGGATCTTGTTGGCCGAATAGGCAAAAAGCCCCACCGCATACAGGCTCAGGGTTTGGGCGGTGGCCACCGTGTCGAGTCCGGTGAAGGCCCCCCGTTCAAAGATCAGGCGGATAATGGGTTCGGCAAGAAAGATGAGACCTGCGGTGGCCGGGATGGTCAGGCAGAAGACCATGGTGAGCGAGGAGACCAGGGTCCCGCGCATGGCAGGCACATCCTTCTTGGCGGCATGCCTGGCCATCACCGGCATGACGGCAATGGAAAAGGCGACGCCGAAGATGCCGATGGGCAGCTGCACCAGGCGGAAGGCATAGTTCAGCCAGGAGACGGAGCCTTCGGCGCAGGAGGCGGCAAAGCTGGTATTGACAAAGATATTGATCTGGGTGGCGGACAGGCCGATGGTGGCCGGGATCATCAACCGCAGGATGCTGTGCAGACCGGGGTCGCGCAGGTCAAGATGGGGAAAGAAGCGGAAGCCGGTCTTCATCAGCGCCGGGATCTGGATTCCGAGCTGCAGCACCCCGCCGACCAGGGTACCCATGGCCATGCCGACAATGGCGGGCTGGCCGTAACGGGGCAGGAGCAGAGCCAGAGAGACGCCGCCGACAATGGAGCCGAGATTAAAAAAGGAGGAGGCCATGGCCGGCACGAAGAAACGCCCCTTGGTGTTAAGCATCCCCATGACCACCGCGGCCAGGGAGATGACAACCAGAAAGGGCATCATGATCATGGTCAGCGTGGCGGTAAGCTCCGCCTTGCCGGCAACCTTGGCGAAATCAGGGGCCAGCAGAGAGACCAGAGGCCCGGCCATGAAGATGCCCAGCAGGGTGAGCAGCGAGAGCAGGATGGCAAAAAAGACCAGGACATTGGAGGCCAGACGCCAGGTCTCTTCCTGGCTCTTGTTTGTGTCATAGCGGGAAAAGATGGTGACAAAGGCCGCTGACAGCGCCCCTTCCCCGAAAAGGTCGCGGAGCAGATTGGGGATCCGGAAGGCGACCACAAAGGCATCATAGGCGTATCCTGCGCCAAACATGGCGGCAAAAATCTGCTCGCGGATCAGCCCCAGCACCCGGCTGCACATCACGGCGATGCCCACGGTTCCAGCCGATTTTGCTATGGCCGTATTCTGTCGTGCCTCTTCCTTCACCCTGACTTCCTTATTCTTTCAATAAAGACATTTTGCGACTCCAACGGTATCAGTTTGTCCGTGCCTGTGGTTGCTATACATACCTTTTTCATCTTGTTATTACCAGAAAATCATGAGACTTTCTGGTTGCAAACTCTTGCGAAATCGCTATTCTGTTTTTCATTATCTTCTGGTTTTTCTATCAAGCTGCTTTCATACTTTGATGCCAGGATCGGGGGATTAAACCCATTGCAGATCATAAAAACTAAACGACTGTACCTGTCAATCATCCTTGACTTCACAACAATATATTGAATATATAACAAAGAGTTCCTTAATGATTAATGAATCCGCTAAGCCGCTGTAAAAAAACTTCATGGAATTTTTTCTTTCATTTCCAGAGGCCTTCATAAAAGGAGATACGCATGCAAGATATTAATATGATCAGGAATATTGCCATAATCGGACACGGGCATTGTGGGAAAAGCTCATTGGCCGAGGCCATGCTTTATAGTGCTGGAAAAATTAAGAGACAGGGCAAGGTCGATGAAGGCACCTCCACCATGGATTTTGATGAAGAAGAAATCCGACGCAACCTCTCCATAAATTCTTCTTTTCACAACTATACCTGGAAGAGACATACCGTCTTTCTCATTGACACCCCTGGAGATGATAATTTTCTCAACGAAACCTACCAGGCAACGCAGATCGCTGACAGCGCTGTTTTTATTGTTGGTGCGGTACTTGGAGTTAAAGGTCAGACAATAAAGTTTGCCAATTTTATCGCCGACAAAAAGCTTCCCCACCTTCTTTTTATCAATAAAATGGACAGGGAGCGTGCTGATTTCAAAAAAACTATTGATGAGATAAAAAACTCGCTCCCCATCAACCCAGTTATCCTCCATATGCCGATCGGAGCGGAAGAAGGATTCAGGGGAATTGTTGACATCGCCACAGAATCTGCCTATCTCTTTGATGATGTAACCGGCATAAAAGAGATTGCTATTCCCGAAGACCTGCTCGGTCAGGTGGCTGAATACCGGGAAAAACTTATGGAAACAGTGGCGGAAACCGATGACGAGCTCATTGAGAAGTTTCTTGAAAATGGTGAACTCACTGAAGATGAAATAAAATTTGGACTGAGAACTGGAGTGGCAAACGGCAGTCTCGCCCCTGTCTGTCTGGGATCGGCCCTTCTAAATAAAGGAACCTTATCCCTGCTCGATACGATAAATGATTTACTGCCCTCCCCTGCTGAGCGTCCTGTGCTGGTGGGCACTCATCCTGTCACGGGCGAGATTGAAGAACGTAAACCCTTTGCCAATGAACATTTTTCAGCCATGGTCTTCAAGACAATGGCTGATCCCTATGCCGGCAGGCTCACCATCTTCCGTGTTTTCTCAGGAGCCCTTTCCGGTGACACTTTTTATAATGCCGGCAAGAAAGTAACCGAGCGTTTCGGACAGCTTTACCTTATGGAGGGAAAGGAACAGCGCGCCATTGATATGGCTGGACCGGGAATGATTGTTGCTGTGGCAAAACTCAAAGAGACAACTACCGGCGATACCATCTGTGATGCTGCTCACCCAATTGTATACTCTCCTCCCCAATCCTTTTCTCCTGTCATCTCTTTTGCCGTACATGCCAAACAGGGCGAAGAGGAAAAACTCTTTTCCGCCCTTACCAGGATTCTGGATGAAGACCTTACCCTGCGCCTGACCCGCGACCAGCTTACCGGGGAGGTTCTGCTGTCCGGTATGGGGCAGGTTCACCTGGAGGTGCTTGGGGCCAGGATAAAAAGAAAGTTTGGCGTAGACATGGAGCTGACCCTGCCCAAAATTGCTTATAAAGAGACCATCAAAGGATCCGCCAGGGTTCAGGGGAAACATAAGAAACAGAGTGGCGGCCGTGGACAGTTTGGTGACTGCACCATTGAAATCATGCCCCTGCCCCATGGCAGTGGCTTTGTCTTTGAAGATAAAATCGTCGGAGGGGTTATCCCTCAGCAGTATCGTCCGGCCGTTGAAAAGGGCATTTTTGAGGCTATGGAGAAAGGTGTTCTGGCCGGATATCCGGTTGTCGATCTCAAGGTTGAGCTGGTTGATGGTTCCTATCACACAGTAGACTCCTCAGAGATGGCCTTTAAAGTGGCAGGATCACTGGCCTTTAAAAAGGGAGCGCAGGAGGCAGGCCTGGTCCTGCTTGAACCCTATGCCAAAATAACCATCCGCGTTGATAAAGAGCATGTGGGTGATGTCATGGGAGATCTCAACTCCAGGCGGGGAAAGGTGATGGGCATGGATGCCGATGCCAAAAATGAGATCATTATTGCCCAGGTTCCTCTGGCTGAAGTGCAACGCTATGCTACGGATCTCACGGCTATGACCGGAGGATTGGGAACTTTCACCATAGAAGCTTCCCACTATGAAGAAGTACCGGCTCATATCGCCGAGAAGATCATTGCTGCCAGCGAGCAGCAATGAAAAAAGTCCAGACGGGTGCTGAAAGAATATGAGACACGATGCCGATCGATTCAGTTGCGCGGTGCTTACTATGAGCGACAAAGGATCCCGGGGTGAGCGTGAAGATGAGAGCGGAGCAATGCTCCAGGAAATGCTGCGGCAAGAAGGCTATCAGCTGCGGGGCTACAAAATGGTTCCGGACCAGATAGAGGCCATTAGTAATGTTTTGGTGCAGTGGGTGGATCAGGACAGGATTGATCTTATCCTGACTACGGGGGGAACCGGAGTTTCGCCTACAGATGTCACCCCTGAGGCCATGCGGAAGGTCATCGAGAAAGAGATTCCCGGCATGGCTGAGGCCATGCGCGCCGCCAGTCTGCTCAAGACGCCCCATGCTGTTCTTTCACGTTCCATGGCCGGAATCCGTGGAAGAAGCCTGATCATCAACCTCCCCGGCAGTCAAAAAGCAGCCAGGGAAAATATAGAGGTACTCCTCCCTGCCCTGCCCCATGCCCTTGATAAAATCCAGGGCGGAACCAGCGACTGTGCCAATTTAAGAGCTGCCAAGGAATGAATTCTTTTTTTTAACGGCTCTGCATGCAGGTATAGAAGGACCATTACAACACAACTATTTCACAAACAAGAAAGGGCGTTTATCCTAGGATAAACGCCCTTTCTTGTTTCAAGAGAAACTCTTTGTCAACTGGAGATCAATTGATCAGTTCAACCTGTTCTTCTTTCCCATTCTCTGTGGCCACAATTTCACCAATGATACAGGCCTGCTCACCAAGCGCTCCAAAGTGATGGACGACATCTTCGGCAACAGATTCTTCAACAATGGCCATCAGGCCAATACCCATATTAAAGGTGCGGTACATCTCTTCCATGGGAATATTGCCCTTTTCACTCAAGAAGGTAAAAACAGGGGGGATTGTCCACGAAGAGCAATCAATAATTGCCTTGCAGCTTCGAGGCAGGATTCGAGGCACATTATCAATGAAGCCACCACCGGTATTGTGCACCATCCCATTAATCTTATAATGTTTTAATACGCCCAGAACTGACTGGACATAAATTCGGGTGGGTTTGAGCAGCTCTTCGCCCAGACTGCAGCCAAATTCTTCAATCTGCTGCCCTACTGAGAGTCCAAGATCTTTAAAACAAACCTTTCTGACCAGGGAGAACCCATTGGAATGCAGACCGCTTGAGGCCACGCCTATAATCTTATTGCCAACCTTGATCTCGGAGCCGTCAATAATGGCATCGCGATTAACAATCCCCACCACAAAACCGGCAAGGTCATAATCATCACCATTATACAGACCCGGCATCTCAGCTGTTTCACCACCAACCAGAGAACATTTTGCCTGCCTGCAGCCCTCGGCAATCCCCTTGACCACTTCGGTGGCAATATGCAGATCCAGCTTGCCAATGGAAAAATAATCAAGGAAACAGAGAGGCTTGGCCCCGCCGACAATGATATCGTTGACGCACATGGCGACAAGATCAATGCCGATAGTATCATGCTTATTGCAGAGTCCTGCAATGGCAAGCTTGGTACCGACCCCATCAGTGGACGAGACAATTACAGGGTGGTTGTAGGTATTGGTATCGATGGCAAACAGGCTGGAAAACCCGCCGATATCGTTAAGTACCCCACGTTGATGGGTTGAGGCGACAATATCTTTGATTCCCTTGACAAAGGCATTTCCTTTATCAATATCAACGCCTGCCTCGCTATATTTTGATTGATGTAAATCGGTCATGATATGCCCTTAAATCAGGGGAAATTGAGATGGATATTTCAGGAACCGTTGTGGAATTCCGGATGGCCATGTTGTTTTTTACAGTAACGTAATTGTAAAAAAAAGGCTCTTTCAGCACTATGTCAAGACGTCACAAACGCTGCATATTATAAGGTGTGCTTAAAAAAAGCAACCTGAATTCAGATTGTAAGGGTAAGTCATTACACTCATCATAAGCAAACACATGAGGAAGGTTTATATTCTTCCTTCCTTTCTTCTTATTTTTAGGAGCCGTTACGAAATAACATGGCCATTTATATCTATTTCGTTACGGCTCCTTATGCCGCTCCGGGCGTTAAAATGGCCATGTTATTTTTTTACAGCGGCTTACAGAAATAAAAAAGCTTGATTCATCCTCCCCTTGTGACTATATAGCTAAATAGCAATATAGAAATACAAGGAGCGGGAATGAAAAACTTTGTCAAGATTATGAAAGCTCTTTCTGACCCGAATCGGGTCAAGATCATCAAGATGCTCCAGCTCAGAGACTGCATGTGCGTCTGCGAACTACGGGCTGTACTGAAGCTGGCCCAACCCACTGTGTCCAAACACCTCAAGGTGCTGGAGGAAGCTGGACTGGTCACTTCTGAAAAGGACAAACTCTGGGTCAACTTTCGGCTGCACCCGGATAGCGATTCGCCCTACATCGTCTCCATGTTGGGGCATCTCAAAAACTGGTTGGACGAGGCACCGGAAATTAAAGAAATCCACCGGCTACTGCCCACCATTAACCGTAACGACATCTGTAATCTCTAAGGAAAGATGCCATGCCGCCCATCCCTTCTCTCAAACAAGACAGTCAGGGACCGAGTCCGGGATCTGAACCAACGATTCCGGACTCGGTAAAAATTAAATATATATTGATTGCTCTTGTCGGAGTTGGTCTTTGGTATGCCCTCTACAGGCAACTGCACGCCATGGCCGAATATCTTGCCTTTTCTTTGCTTGGCCTGAAATCAGGAAGCCATCTTGGAGAGGCCGTACTTTTCTTTTTTTACGACACCCCAAAAGTGTTAATGCTGTTACTGCTCATCGTTTTTGTGGTGGGCGTGATTCGATCATTTTTCACACCGGAACGGACCCGAAAAATACTTGCCGGAAAAAGTGAATCCGTGGGCAATATCCTTGCCGCCCTGCTTGGTATTGTCACTCCCTTCTGCTCCTGTTCGGCTGTACCGCTTTTTATTGGTTTTGTCACCGCCGGCGTGCCCTTAGGTGTGACCTTTTCTTTTTTGATTTCAGCCCCCATGGTCAACGAAATTGCCCTGGTACTTCTTTATGGCCTTCTGGGCTGGAAGGTAGCGGCCATTTATCTGGGCACCGGGCTTCTGATCGCCATCATCGCGGGGTGGACTATAGGGCGCCTGAAAATGGAGAATTCTATTGAAGACTGGGTAAGGGAAATGAATATGAATGCCGCCGACATTCCAGACCAGAGTCTGACCTGGACCGATCGCTTTGGGCACGGGACCACTGCGGTACGGGATATTGTGGGCAGGGTATGGATATATGTGGTCGCCGGAATCGCTGTGGGTGCTGGAATTCACGGCTTCGTGCCCGAGGGTTTCATGGCCTCGATCATGGGCAAAGATGCCTGGTGGTCGGTGCCGACTGCTGTTGTGATCGGTATCCCTATGTACTCAAATGCTGCGGGTATTGTGCCGGTGGTTGAGGCCCTGCTCGGCAAGGGGGCAGCCTTGGGTACGGTGCTCGCGTTCATGATGAGTGTCATCGCCCTGTCTCTGCCGGAGATGGTTATTCTCCGCAAAGTTCTGAAACCCCGCCTCATTGCTGTATTCATTGGCGTGGTGGGTATCGGCATCCTGCTGGTAGGTTATCTTTTTAATAGTATCATCTGATAGAGAGGCTAAATATGGAAATTAAAGTACTGGGACCCGGATGTGCCAAATGTTCAGAGGTTGAAAAACTCATGCAGGCCGTAGTCGATGAGACAGGTGTGGCGGCCACCATCGAGAAGATCAGCGATTTTCAGCAGATTGCTCAACATGGTGTTTTTTCCACCCCGGCTGTCGTTATCGACGGCCAGGTCAAATGTGTGGGCAAGGTACCATCAAAAAATGAGGCACTTGAGTGGATGAAACGATAAGGTAACTGCTCCTTCAGCTATTGACTGAAGGTTACGGGACAAGGGGGATCCATGGCCGCTGGCCTATCTTACCATAGTCATTTCCCTGACACCTGCACGATATCTCCATGTTTATTTGCCGGGTTAGACGCAAGGATGGGGGGCATGCTCCAAAGGCCCCGACTTTGAAGCCAAAATCTAAACAATTCTAAACCTTACAGGATGTACATCTATGAAAAAAATCACCTTGCTCACCGCATTACTGGGCCTGGCCCTCATACTACCTGCACATTCCCAAGCCGAAAAACTGGATGACTACCTCACAGGCTTCACCTATCGGGAACGCAAGAACATGAAGATCAACAGCGTGGAGCTGATAGAGCTGCTCAAAACAGGCGAGGTCCAGTTTATCGATATCCGTTTTCCTGAGGAATTCGCAGCCTGGCACATGGGATTTGCCAAAAATATTCCGCTTAACGAATTGCCATCCCGACTGAACGAGCTGGACAAAAATAAACTCATCGTCACCGCCTGCCCTCACTATGACCGGTCCAGCATGGCCCGGCTCTATCTCATTACCAAAGGATACAAGGCCAGATACCTCAATGACGGTCTGCTCGGACTTGCTGAACTGCTCCGGGGAGACAAAGCCCGAGATTTTTCCAATAGTACAAAACAGTAAAATGCCTCGCATCCTGCGTACATATAAGGGAACATATATCTATCACAGAAAAGAAATGTTATAAAAAATGGATGCGAGAATAAAATTCCTCGTGCTTGCGGTACCGCAAGGTAATACCCCCCAAATCACCTTTGGGTCCTCCTGTTCATCAAACTTCATGACAGTGCAACTAGTCAACGAAGGTTCTATCTCTTGAAATATCCTTGAGAATATGCTACCAGATAGGTATGAAATTATTTATTTTACTCATTGGCATGGTACTGATTTTTGAGGGAATTCCCTATGTGGCTGCCCCGGAATCGATGCAGTCCTGGTTGAAAAAAATCAGCGAAATGCCTCCGGGACAGCTTCGGGTCATGGGGCTCATGGCTATGGCTACCGGCCTTTTGCTCTGCTGGATAATTCAGGGTGACAGCTTGTTTTAAACTCCCGCATAGTTTGTTGTCCTGAGAGACCTCCTCCTCCCCTTTTTTATCCTCCCTTCATCAACAGTGTTCTCTTATAAAGTAATTGACGTAGCCTGACCAATAAAGGTAGTATACTGCGAATGCTTTTTTGAATTTTTACAAATAAAATCTTTACATAACAACACCTTAATCATTCCCTAACTCGATCTGAATATATTACCACCGGTAAACGCCATGGAAGAAACGACAAAAAAAGAACTCATTGGCAATGAGGGGATGGTTATCCTGGACATGGTTCAACGCCTCAATCGGCGCAAGGCTACTGGCCATCTGTCAAAGTTGATCTCGAAGACCCACCCTGCTGATATGGCATGGGTCTTCCGTTATCTTTCCAAGGAAGAACGGAACGATGTGTTTCAGGTTATCGCCCAGACTAATCTTGTGGGGGAATTCCTGAGTGAGCTTGACAAGTCTATCATGCTCTCTCTGGTGGAAGACTTGTCAAATGAGTTTATGGCCAGTGTTATCAGCAAGATGCCAATTGATGATGCGGCTGACCTGATTGCCGCCCTGCCTGAAGAGGTGGCTGATAATATCCGCAAGCACATGAACAAGGAGGACCGGGAAGAGGTTGATGAACTCCTGCAGTACGACCCTCAGACTGCCGGCGGACTCATGTCCACCGATTACATGTACCTGGACGAAGAGCTGAGTGTTGGAGAGGCCATTGCCAAGGTTCAGAAACGCAGCGAAGAAAAGGAGATGGTTTTTTATCTCTATATCACCCATGGCGAGGGAAAACTGGCAGGAGTGGTCTCTTTACGTGAACTGCTCATGCACCCCCCCCACCGTCTTCTGAAGAACATCATGAAATGCAACGTGATATCGGTCAGCACGGATACTGACCAGGAAGAGGTTGCCCATGTAGTGTCTCAATATAATATCCTGGCAGTTCCGGTGGTTGATTCCAGCTATACTCTGGTGGGAATCGTTACAGTCGATGATATCATTGATGTTATCCGGGAAGAGGCCACAGAGGATTTTCTACAGATGGCTGGTGCCGGTAAGGATCGGGAGATCCTGTTGAAATCCACGCCTGCCAGTGCCATGATTCGCGCACCCTGGCTTCTCGCCTCCTGGCTTGGAGGAGTCATGGGTATTCTGGTCATCAACTCCTTTACCAAAGAGCTGAATCAGGTTCTGGCACTGGCCTCTTTTATCCCGATTGTCCTGGGAATGGGCGGTAATATAGCCACCCAGTCATCAACCATTATTGTCCGAGGCATTGCCACCGGCCGGATCCATATGGATCAATTCTTCAAGATTATCTTCAAGGAGATGCGGGTTGGACTGATCCTCGGGGTGATTTACGGCATACTCCTTGGGGTCTTTGCCTATTTTGGGTACGCTGAGCCCAAGCTCCTGGGTGCGGTGGTCGGAATATCCATTTTTTTCTCCATGTCCATGGCGGCCATGGTTGGAGCCTTTATCCCACTTGTTTTGAAACGATTTGATATTGATGCCGCCGTGGCGACCGGTCCCTTTGTAACCACCTCCATCGATGTCCTTGGCGTCTTTATGTTTCTGTGGATCGCCAAATTACTTCTGCACCTGTAGCGTCCTCAACCCATTCACTTACTTACCACATCAACATGCCTACTTCTTTCCGCAGAAAACCTTCACCTCTGCTCCTTATCGCCCTCCTGCTTCTTGTTGGCCTGTGGTTAATCTATAAGCCTGTTGAACAACAACGCCATGATCCTGCGGCCACCCCCCATGTGATTTCCGCCAGAGGCGATTTGGCTGCCGATGAGCAAAACACCATCGATATCTTCAAAAATGTTTCACCGGCCGTAGTCTACATCACCAGCATCGCCCTGCGTCATGATCTTTTTTCGCTCAATGCTATAGAGATCCCCCAGGGAACAGGTTCCGGCTTTATCTGGGATAACAAAGGACGGGTGGTAACCAACTATCATGTGATCAGTGACGCCAACCGCATCCAGGTAACCATGTCTGACAACAGCGTCTGGAAGGCCGTCCTCATTGGAGCCGCCCCGGACAAAGATCTGGCGGTCCTGCAGATAGACGCCCCGACACACCTGCTGAAGCCGATCCCCATCGGAGAGTCACGGAATCTGCTGGTGGGTCAGAAGGTCTTTGCCATCGGTAATCCCTTTGGCCTTGACCAGACCATGACCTCAGGCATCATCTCTGCCCTGGGCCGGGAGATTAAAGCCATTACCGGCCGTCAAATCCGTGGAGTAATTCAAACCGATGCGGCCATTAACCCCGGAAATTCCGGTGGCCCCCTGCTCGACAGTGCCGGACGCCTGATCGGGGTCAACACCGCCATCTACAGTCCGTCCGGGGCCTATGCAGGCATTGGTTTTGCCGTATCGGTGGAAGATGTCAACCAGGTAATCCCCCAACTCCTCCGCCATGGCAAGTTGATCCGGCCTGGAATCGGTGCCACCCTGGCCGACACTCGTCTGGTAAAAAGGCTGGGCCTGGAAGGGGCGCTGATCCTTAATATTGAAAAGGATGGACCGGCCCACAGGGCAGGACTGCTCCCCACTGAACAACGCGGCAACGAGATTATTCTTGGTGACATTGTCACTGAGGTAGCCGGCAAAAAAGTGCAGTCCTATGACGATATCCGCAACGAGCTGGAACGTTTTCAGGTGGGAGAAGAGGTAATCCTGACCATCGTCAGAGATGGTCAGCGCATGCAGGTACCCCTTCGCTTGGGCGCCCTGGAGTAGCTTCTGATATTCCAGGAACAATTTTTAGTTTCCTTCTGTTCTCTCGAGATTGAAAGCGCCAGTGAATATCAATCTGGACCACTTAAAGGCCGCAGAGCATGTAGCCTAGAATTGGCTGGCATTTGTTTTTGCAGCCGGGATAGAATGCTTTGTGGTGCTTTGTCGAAGATTTATTTTCCTTGCCGAAGTAGAATTCGCTCAATCCGAGAGGCGTCAGCCCGTTTGTGGCGGCGGCGTGGAGGAGTTTTGGGGCGCAGCAGTCGCCGGACCCGGTGGGAATTCCCCGGTCTTCATAAAAGACATTCCGGATGGAGCGCTGATCACCTTTGAAATTTTGCAGTTGATACAGATCATGAAAGACAACCAGCATCGATCGGGAATATGTTCTCCGGTTTTTCTTTGAACGCTCGAGCGCTTTCAATGCCTCTCGTATCTGCCTGCGGCAATCTTTCAGTGCCGCACGACCACCGGAACGCGTAGCTTCTTCGAACTTCAGTTGACACAGGTCTGCTTTTTGTCGGCAGGACTCAATATCGTCGGTCATTTGCTGGACCGACGACTCAATTTCCGGCAGCATCCGATAGTATCCATCCAGGTCAAAAGTCGGTGGAACCCAGCCCTCTGCTTGCCAGCGGGTGTTGAACTGTCCGGAAAATGCACGAAGTACTACGGTTTTTCCATCGGCATCGACACATTCCAACACACCAAACATCTGTCCGCCTCTTGTTCCCCAGAGGCAGTCTGTGGAGAATATTAGTTCCGGATCCGGGTTGTGAAAGTCAATCCGTTTGTTCTGCTCGAGTTCTGCCATCAGCTCCAGAGCATATCTGCGACTGTTTCCCTCTGTCAGATAATGAACCTCCTCACAAGCTGGACAATACCCATAGCAGGTCGCGTCTTTGGGAAGAGACGTAATCAAGTGCTCTATATCGCAACTCTTTTTCATGGCAACAACATGATTCGGCAAAAAACTCAGAACAGAGGTTCCGAGTTAAATTCGAGACTCTCACCTGTCATTGGGTGAGCAAAGGAAAGATAGCAGGCATGCAGCTTCAGCAATCCCGGGCCGGTTCCAGTTCCGTAGAGCGGATCGCCGACAATGGGAATTCCGAGACCGTGCTCGGAGGCGGAGTGAACCCTGAGCTGATGTGTTCTTCCGGTGATGGGTTTAAACTCGATTCGCGTTTTGCCGTTCTTTACCAGGAGCTTTTTCCAGTGGGTAATTCCCACCTTGCCGTGAACCGGATCATAAATTTGATGAGGTCTATTGTCAATATCGAGGCGGAAAGGAAGTTCGACGATCCCCTCCTCGCCCTCTAATTCGCCGTCAAGAATGGCAATGTAGCGTTTCGTTACCTCGCCCTCTTGAAACTGAATAGAGATGTTGCGATGGGCCTCTCTGGTTCGAGCGACCACCAACAACCCCGAAGTGTCCATGTCAAGGCGGTGAACTGCGGGCTGTTCGATGCAGCCAGGATACCGTGCCTTCACCCGCTCGCTGACACAATCCAGGTTTTCCGGACCACGTCCGGGAACAGAGAGCAGCCCACTTGACTTGACCACCACGACAAATTCGGGTTCTTCGTAAGTTACGTACATTTCTTCCAAAATGTTAACTCTGATGGTCTCGTAAAAAGTACAAATTACTATAATGTCATTTCGACCATCGGGAGAAATCTTAATAGTATCCACTGGTTGAGCAGCAAGATTTCTCGCTGTCACTCGAAATGACAGACTTTTTTGAGTTTTTACGAGACTGTTAACTCTGGCTCTGACTCACAAAATGAAGATTGCCGGAACGAATATCTGATTACATCCAGCTATCCTCGGGTAACCTTACTTGTATGTTAATCTGTCCCAGGGAATCAATCTCTTAAAAAGCGGCCAGGAACAGTACATTAAGCCCGCCGATCAGAAATCCGAGTATCGCGCCAAAGAGATTGATATATTTGAACTGTTCCTCCATGATAGAGAGGAGCAGCCCTTCCAGGCGCATCAGATCCAGAGAATCTACTTTTTCCTTGACGATCTGTTTGAGATTCAAAGATGCCACCAGGCCGGGCACCTCATCGGCCAGCATGGCAGAGGCCATTTTCTGAATTGACAGATAGAGACCATCCCGCACCCCGGCAGGAAGCAGAGCGGAAAGACGCCCTATTGGCCGACTGAGAAGATCCTGCAACAGAGTCTGGGTCATAAAATTAAGATTCGTTCGGGTGTTCCCGGAACGGAGGATGGCCAGGACCTCATCCTTGACCCACCTCTTTCCCCGCTGTGTCCCGGCATCACCCATCAAATCCTGCAGCACCTCACCGAGCGACAAACCGCCATTCTCTATATGGGTTTCCACATTATCCCGAATCATTGAGGCCACAGCGGCAGTGGTTTCCGGCTCACGAAGGAAGGCCGCAAGCTGCAGACTCAGCTGCGAGCAGAAGCGCTCCACCTTGTCCCCCTGGCCGTCAGTCGCGTCTCCTCCATCTCCGGCGCTCACCATCTTCACAAGCGGGGTGGCCAGAAAGGTCCGGCTCCTTTCACGCAGAACGGTAGACACCCGCTGCTGCACCTCTCCGTTCTGCAGCCAGTCAACAATTTCGTCCTCTTTGTCAATCAGATACTCACGAACCTTCTTCTCCACGGTCTCCATGCTGAGAAAGGTCTTGACCATCCCGGCCATGGGCCCCATGGAGGAAATGAAATTCTCCACGCCGACGCGAACCCCATGTACTATTTTATCCCGAATTTCCGGTTCACTCAGGACTACCGCAAACTTACCCAGAAGTGCCGGGGTCTGTTCTTCGATGGTGCTGATAACAAGATCCTGCAGAGACTCAGGCAGGATATCAGCCAGGGACTTTTCCTGGCTGAGGGTTGCGTAAACCTTCTGCTGGACAAAGGTCTCCAGCCATTGCTCCATGGCTGGACTTGCCAGCATTCGAGCCAGATTCTTCTCGAGAAAGGCATACCCTCCTTCCCGTTCTCCCCCTGGAATGATCTCAGAGAGACGGGTCTGCCAGAGGCGTTCAAACTGCCGATCAAGGGCTGTTTCCACAATAGCTGCAAAGGCGGAAGAGGCCACAAAGGAATGTATGCTTTCTTGCGCCTGATGGGTGACGGTCTTGACAGCTACATCAAAATAGCTCTGATATCCTTTGGGAACAAGGCTTGACAGAGGCCCGAGATCCCGATTTAACAGGGCACTGCCCCTGCTTTCTATCAAACCGTGGAGATGGTTCTGAAACGATTCATTGGTCAGGGCCTGGCCAATTTCTTTGCTGGTCAGGAGATGTTCCCCGACCATCTCGCCAATATTGACAGCAAGCTCGCCCCGTTTGGCAGGGATAACACCCGGGGTCAACGGTACACGAACACCCAGAATCTGCCAGGCCTTCAAGGGGCGAAAGAGCATCTTGATAGCCACCTTATTGGTCAAATAGCCGATAAAGGCACCCACTACCGGTGGAGTGGCATAGGGCAGGACAGTATAAAGATCAGCGTTTACTATTGACATGATTCACAATCTCCGAAGGATGACTGATAATTTTTCCAGCCTTATTCTCTTCAAGTTCTTTACGCTCCCGAAAACCCCAGAGAACACCCAGGGTAAACATCCCGGCTCCATTGCCGGTCTGCATATCAGTGGCGGTATCTCCCACATAGAGCATTTGCTGGGGCGAAATACTCATCAGAGCTGCGATCTCTCTGGCCCCGGCAGGATCAGGCTTTCTGGGTACACCTTCACGCTGGCCATAAACAAAGTCAAAGGTATCTGCGGCAAAAAAACGATCAACGCAGAGTTTGGTAAAGGCATGCGGCTTATTGGAGAGGACGCTCAGTTTTAATCCTTCCTGCCGCAGTTGCTGAAGCATTTCCATAATCCCTGCATAAGGCCTGCTTTTCAGATCCCAACTTTGGGCATACAATTGCAGAAAAATATCCATACAGGCAGCAATATCCTGCTGTGAACGATTTTTCTCGGGGACAATGCGTTCTATCAAGGTTGTGAGGCCATCACCGACAAAATAGCGATACGCGGCAGCAGCATGGAGGGGATATCCAAAATGAGTCAGGGTTGCATTGGCGGCATCTGCCAAATCCTCCAGGGTATCAAGCAAAGTGCCGTCAAGATCGAAAATCACACCACGAATATCCATAGCAAAAGGCATACGTTAAAAGTTTTAAGTTGATCTGCGTTCTTATCCTTTTTAGACTGTACAAATTTGACAATCTCGTAAAAACTCAAAAAAGTCTGTCGTTTCGAGTGACAGCGAGAAATCTTATCCTCAACCAAAGGATACTATTACGATTTCTCCCGCTGGTCGAAATGACATTATGGCAATTTGTACTTTTTACGAGACCATCAAATTTAGGAGCCGTTACGAAATAACATGGCCATTTATATCAATTTCGTTACGGCTCCTTATGCCGCTCCGGTTACTTCAATGGCCATGTTATTTATTTAGGCGGCTTAAAATATTTCTAACACGAACCATAAACCGAAGGCAATGGCATTATCTCGCCAGTTACAATTTAGGAGCCGTTACGAAAAAACATGGTCATTTATATCAATTTCGATACGGCTCCTTATGCCGCTCCGGGCGTTAAAATGGCCATGTTATTTTTTCACAGCGGCTTAGACAATATATTCCAATAGTATGCCTATTCCCAGACAACAACCTGCACCATCAGGACATGGAGTTGTTGCATCACCGCCCCTTGCAGAGTTACCATCGGACTCATTTTTCAGACTCTTTGCAATGCTGAACCAGCTGAATGAGGCCGCACGATTTCTGTTTCAGCCAGGCATGCTGTTCAATGACACCATCCAATGGTGGGAAGTGCAACAAGGATCGTTCCTTCGCCGTGCTGAGCCCTGTCATTATCAGCACTGGAAGCTCCCTGCCCTGCGACCACGGCTCCATGAAGGAATCGACATTTATCAGATAGAGCATTTTGACATGCGCTCAAGCTATGTCTTGCCCCAGATGCTGATTCCAGCCATATTGCCAGGAGAGCTGATTCATTTTCATCGTGATTTTTTAGGAGAAACCCTCTATATTCGACATGCAGATATTCAACAGGAAGGTGCTGTTCTGCACACGCTCTATGGTCACGTTTCATCTATCCCTGAAGTGAAGACGACTCCGAGTTTCACTCCAGGCTCATTTACCCGGACATCCCTGCATTCCTCTCCCTTCCACAAGGGACAAATCGTAGGGACGATAAGCCCTCCTTCTGAAACAAGCAAGGTCCCAGCTCATCTTCATATCAGTTGTGCCTGGATACATGAAGATCAACTGGTAAAAGAGCTCAACTGGAAGAACATGAGCACCAGTGCCAATGTCGTATTTATTGATCCCCTTCCATTTCTCCTCCGGTAAAGGGGAGAACAACCATCAACACTATTTGTCAGGATCTTCATAAATGCATATTCTGGTGGACGCCGATTCCTGTCCCGGAATCATCAAAGACATACTCTACCGGGCAGCGGAAAGGACCAGAACCCGGATGACCCTGGTGGCTGATCGGCCACTGACAGTTCCGTCATCTTCACATATCAATAAAATTCAGGTCCAATCAGGGCTTAATGCTGCGGATATCCGCATTATTGACCTGGCACAGCCTGGCGATCTGATTATAACCGATGATATTCCGCTGGCCTCGGCAGTGGTTGGCAAGGGAGCTCTGGTCCTCAGCCAACGGGGAGAGATGCTACTGGATGAAAATATCGCCGAGCGACTCTCTGCCAGAGACTTCATGACCGAACTGCGGGAGAGCGGCATCAATACCGGCGGCCCGGCACCTTTGAGCCGGAAAAATCGCCAATCTTTTGCCAACCAACTGGATCGCCTTTTAGCTCAACAGGCCGTTGTTCCAAAATAATCAGTTCCTTTATATGCCATGAACGGCATAACGGACTGCAATAAAACAGATTACATTGTAATGGTTATTTCTTGACGGCCCCTAAAAGGCAGACACCGTAAACTTGTACCAAGGAAAAAAATAATGGAATGGCTTGCTTCCCCTGAAATCTGGATGGCCCTTGTCACCCTGACTGCGCTCGAAATCGTCCTCGGGGTTGATAATATCATCTTCATTGCCATCCTGGTCGGACATCTTCCTAAAGATCAGCAGGCAAAGGGAAGAACCATAGGGCTGGCCCTGGCCATGCTTACCCGGATCGCCCTTCTTTTCTCCATTACTTTGATCATGCGCCTGACCCATCCTTTCTTTACCCTCTTTGAACATGGGATATCCGGCCGCGACCTGATCCTTATCGGAGGCGGCCTGTTCCTGCTTGCCAAAAGTACCATGGAGATGCATGAGAGTTTGGAAGGCGAGGTCCTTGAGGAACATTCCAGCCATAAAAAACATGCCTCTTTCTGGCCCACCATTGTCCAGATCATGATCCTTGATATCGTTTTTTCACTGGATTCGGTGATTACGGCAGTAGGACTTTCAGACCAACTGGCAATCATGGTCACAGCCATTGTCATTGCCGTAGGGGTAATGCTTTTTCTGGCAGAAACCATTTCCAACTTTGTTGAACTCCACCCGACCATCAAGGTGCTGGCCCTCAGTTTTCTGCTGCTGGTGGGCATGGCCCTGATTGGTGAAGGATTCACCCTCCATATCCCCAAAGGCTACATCTACTTTGCCATGGCCTTCTCGGTCTTTGTGGAAATCCTTAACATGCGACTGCGCGCCAAGAGGATTGAACCATTGCGGCTGCGCAAATCCGTTCCCATGGATCTGGATGTCGAATAACAGCCATGCATTTCCATACAGTCATAGTTGGTGCAGGGCCTGGAGGGCTTGCCTGTGCCAGGATTCTTGCTGAACACGGTATTCAGCCCCTGGTTATTGAACGAAAAAAGATTATTGGGGGAAAGGTATGCGCCGGTGGAATTACGTGGGGGGGGCTGATCAGCCGGGTGCCGCAGGATCTTGCGGAAAAATCTTTTCCGGTGCAGCACATCATCACCCGACTCCAAAAGGTACGTATCGAAGAGCCGACCCCCATCATCGCCACCGTCAACAGAGTCAAATTTGGCAACTATATGGCAAAATGTGCTCTGGAGGCCGGGGCGGAGATTATGACCGGCTGGCAGGTAAAGGAGATCAACGGGAAGACACTTATAATCGAGCAGAAAGAAAGCAGAAAACAGCAAGATATCACCTTTGACTACCTGGTCGGGGCAGACGGCTCAAATTCGCTGGTCCGCAGGCAATTGGGACTTGCGAGTACCAGGATGGGGATCGGTCTCAACTACCAGATCAGCGGCGATCTGCAGCAGATGGAGTGGCATCTGAACAGCCATTTTTTCAGGAACGGGTATGGATGGATCTTTCCCCATGGCGACACCGTCTCCATCGGCGCCTATCTTCCCGACACCGTCATGCCCACCCTGCAGCTGAAGCAGAATCTGATTGCCTGGGCTGGTACTCAGGGACTTCCCCTTGAAAAGGAACAGGCCAGGGCCGGATATATTAATTACGACTACCAGGGGTGGAAATTCGGCAGGACCTTTCTCGTAGGCGATGCCGCTGGTCTCGCCTCGGGCCTGACCGGTGAGGGCATCTACCCGGCCATCATCTCGGGAGAAGAGACGGCCCGTACTATCATTAATCGTGAACACAGCACCAAGGTGATGGATAGCCTGCTTCGAAAACACCAAATGCACAGCCGAATGGCAGCTTGGACGAGCGCCAGTCCCACTTTTAACAGCATTGCCGGAGAATGCGTGACTCTCGGGCTGCGATGTGGTTTAATCAAATTCAGCAAACTTGAAATGGCAGTTTAGGGGCCGTTAAGAAATAACCTGTATTTTTTTCCATTTCTTTACGGACCCTTATGCCGTTCGTGGAGCTAAAAAAGTATGAGTTATTTTTGAACGACGGCTTAGAATACCACTCATTCTTCCTTAGGGTCTCGGCAATAATAAACAGTTCAGTATTGCGCCGGATTTTCGGCCATATTCGAGGAGTGGAAAGAGGCGCATGGCAGCGCTATGTAACTCTTTCCGTGACGAAGAAGATGGCTGAAAAGACAAGCAAGACGGGATGATTTATTCTTGCCGAGGCCCTTAACTCTTCAGCAACCAAAACCTGAGTCATGCCTCTAATATCAGACAGAAAAACAAACTCCCTGCTTCTCAATATCGCCTTTGTCCTCTCCTGTGGCGCCATTCTTTTTTTCCTGCTCAATGCCCCAGGAGAGACCACTGCCAAACTTCCCAAGGATCCTGATCATAAACGCTTCCAGGAAATGGGAAAAAAAGAGGCCGAAAAATTCTGCATGGAATGCCATGCCCCGGAAGGAGTTTCTCCCCTTCCCGAAGGTCATCCCCCCAAATACCGCTGTCTTTTCTGCCATAAAAGGGATTAAAAGCAAGACTTATGAGGTTCAATTTCTTCCTGGGGAAATTAAAGTATTAATCTACGGCTGAGTTTTCACCCGACGTCCAGAACTTCTCTGACCACCCGGGCTAGCTCGTCTCTTAGAATCGGCTTCATGAGAAAAGCTTTGATACCAAGAGAAAGCGCGTCTTCCTTGCTCAGGATTGCGCTGAATCCCGTATAGAGGATAATGGGAAGATCCTGACGGGCGTTCAGCATCTTCCGGCTGAGATCAGCACCGGTCAGATGCGGCATGGTCATGTCGGTAATCACCAGGTCAAACTCCATCGGCCTCAACAGAAATTCCTGCAGGGCCTCAACACTGCTTGAAAAAGCAGTGACATGGTAACCAAGCCCTTCCAGAATAATCTGCTGCAACTCCAGAATCGCTTGTTCGTCATCCACTATCAGAATGCGCTCATTACCTCCTTGAATCGTTCCGGCAATCTCCTTTTGAGCTATCTCCGTTTCTATCTGAGGGAGATAAAGATGAAAGGTTGTGCCGACTCCAATTTCGCTGTAAACCGTCATTTCACCGCCCATATTTTTAACAATCCCGTGAACAAGCGACAATCCCAGGCCGGTTCCCTCGCCCTTGACCTTGGTGGTGAAATAAGGTTCAAAGATTCTATTTAAAAGAATTTTTTCCATGCCCTGACCGGTATCGCTCACTTCAAGCCGGACATAGTTCCCCGGCTGCAGAGCTATTTTATTCTGCAATTCGTTGGGCTCCAGATACAGTGACTTCAAGGATACAGCAAGAACGCCGCCTGTCTCGCGCATGGCATGATAGGCGTTCGTGCAGAGATTCATGACAATCTGGTGGATCTGGGTCGGGTCGCCAAGGACTGCCCCGCAATTCTGATCAATTTCCTGCCTGAATTCGATGGTAGAAGGGATAGAGGCGCGCAGAAGCTTCAGCGCCTCATTGAGAATAAGTTGCATTCGCAGCGGTTGTAATTCCTGCTCTCCCTGACGGCTGAAGGCAAGGATCTGTTTGACGAGTTCAGCGGCGCGCTTGGCCGCGGCCATTACTGTCTCCTGTTTTTTTCGGCTCGAGCTTCCTGTCGGGAGCTCCATGAGAAGCATTTCCCCGTAGCCGAGAATGGCCGTGAGGATATTATTAAAATCATGGGCGATCCCACCAGCCAGCGTACCAACAGCTTCGAGTTTCAGGGCCTGCCGGAGCTGTTTTTCAATTTCCATGCGCTCACTGACGTCCCTTTTGACCGCAACGTAATTCGCAATCTCTCCTGCCTGGTCAAAAATCGGTGAAATAGTGACCTCTTCTTCAAAAAGAGTTCCGTCCTTCTTCTTGTTGATCAAATGACCTGACCAGACCTTGCCGCCCATAAGGATTTTCCACATTTCCTGATAAAAAATACTGTCATGCTGGCCGCTCTGCAGAAGACGAGGAGTTTTACCTATTGCTTCCTCCCTGGTATAGCCTGTAATTTTCTCAAACGAGGGGTTCACATACTGGATAATCCCGGCCCTGTCGGTGATAAGAATGGAGTCACCGGTATGCTCAATGGCCTTGGCCAACCGGGAATATTCCAGCTCCAGAATCTTTCGCTCCGTGATATCCTGGACGGTACCAACCATTTTCAACGGCAGTCCACCGACATCATGGTAGCATTCGCCCTGCTCATGGACAATCCGCTCACTGCCGTCGGCCAGCAGAATACGGTGCTCGATGTTGTACTGACAGCTTCCCATCAGAGACTGGCTGACAGCCTGTTCCAACATCTCCAGGTCATCGGGGTGCACCATCTTCAGAAAAGCATCATATGAAACTGTGAATGTCTCCGGATCAACGCCAAAAATTCGATACACCTCTTGTGACCACCAGAGGGTGTTCTCTGCAATTATCCACTCCCAGCTGCCCAATCTGGCAATACGCTGGGCAGCTGCAAGGTTTGTTTCACTTTTAGTCAAGGCTGCAGTTCTGCTTGCGACAAGCTCTTCTAAATGGTGTCGATGCTGTTCAAGCTCCTCCTCATACTTCTTGCGGCCACTTATTTCCTGAACAACAGCCAGAAGGCGTTCCATGCCGCCTATAGAGGCTTTTTTCAGGTTAACCTCAACCCAGAACGGCTCCCCGTTATTACGCCGGGCAAGCCACTCGAAGGTCTGCGGACCTTCATCACGGGCCTTGGTGATCCAGACAGCGGCCTCTTCCATGGTATAGGGAGGCACATTGACACAGAAAGCTTCCATGGTGCCGGCCAGTGCATCTTCCCGACTGTAGCCGTACATCTCACACATGGGTTTGTTGACGTCAAGAATGGCGCCTGTTTGCAGATCGTGGACAAAAATGGCCTCGTTGGTACCGTGAAAGATTTCCCGGTAGGTTTGTTCCGAGGTCTCCAGGGCGAGGTTCGCAGTTTGTATCTGCTCCAGTTGAACGACAATTTTGTTCCGAGCGGTACGCAGCTTCTGATTGAGACGCAGGGTGTAGATGACAGCCAAGGCCAGAAGGAAGAAGAGGATACAGATAAATAATACCTCCCGGCCATGCTGCTCAAAGATATCGGCAAGGTTAATTTTTCCTTTATGATGCGCATAGGGGCCGAGGTGTAAATCCTGTAACAGGTTATGGACAGGCTGATAATCCAAAGGTACAGTCCAGCCGCCGATGTGGGCGGCCTTGGCGGCCTTGCTATCAGGTGGCATGCGCAGCAGGGCTATAGCGATCTCTTCCGCCAGTGAGTCCGATGTGTGTCGAAGCCTGGCGAAAGGCCATTCCGGATAGAGTCTGGTGCTATAGAGGTAGTTAAAATTTCCTTTGGAAGGCTGGGCATTGAGAATCTTCAGGGATTCAATCTTGATTTTCCCTTCATGGGCCATTCTCTCCAAGGTGTCCGTTCGCACGGTGCCGGCATCAGCCTGACCACTGAGAACTGCGTGGACCACCGCATCATGCGTGCCGCTGAAGGTGAGCAGCTGGAAATCCTTTTCCGGGACAAGGCCATCTTCAATCAATTCCCGCAGGGCCATAAGCCAACCGCCCATGGAGTCTCGATCAACGGCCTCGAAGGATTTACCACGCAGATCTTTCAGGGTGTTGATATCCTGCCGATCAGCACGGGTAAAGATGACACCGCCGAATATGCTTTTGGGAATATGATTGAGCAGATTCTTCATGGTGACGATCCGACTGATGCCGTATTCGTATTCCAACTCCACATAGTAAGCGCTGTTCGTCAATAAAAAATCTATGGAGCCGTGCTCCACAGCCTGACGGATTTGTGCAAAATCAAGGGGTTCGATGCTAAATTTGTATTGTGGGATGGCAACGCTCAGATATTCTGCGGTGGCCGTCCATTGCTGCACAGCATGTGGGCTTCCCCGTTTGGCCAGTACGCCGATTTTTACAGGGATAACATCACTGCCGCAGGCAAGCGAAGGAAAAATAAAAAAGAGGCAGCAGAAGAGCAGGTGGTTCAAGGTGTGACGTGAGGCACGAAGATGCAATAGAATTCACCCGCAGATGGTTTTTATAATTCTCAAAGCACATCATTACTTTCAAGAGGAACTGTTCCATTATTATTGATGCTATCACCGCAGCAAATCATGTGTAAAGAAAAAAAACGGACATCGTGAGAGGCCGGACAAAGGGCATTTATGGTATGTATGGGTACTACCAGACTAAAGAGAAGAGATAGATGGAAGAAGTGGACACCAAAGTATTATGAAAGTGATAACAGGAAACCTGAAGACCTCTTTACACTCGCACACTTTCCGTACCCTAATTCAGAAGATGTTTTCGCTCGCGCGTCTTCTTGATTTTCACAAAAAAACGCAGAGAAAGAAAATAACTGGCAACGGTAAAGGGGAGCGCCAGCACAATCCCTCCGACAACAAGGACAATCGCCGCTTCATAGCCAAGCCCGAAAAGGGCTTCCAGTGATTTCTGCAAGCCGGAATGATGAAGCAGGACATCCAGCACCTCTTGTATCCGAGCCCACGAGAGCTGATACGGAGTGAGAGCATTGCCAATAACGGTGGAGAGATAATACTGGGGAACGTAGGTTATTGGATTACAGACCAGAAAACTTCCCAGTAATGCTGCAATGGTAGAGGTTCTGGTCACAACAGTAATCAAAAGAATGAGAATAGTATGCAGAGGCATGGTGGGAGTGACTCCAATAAAAACACCAATGGCGGTACCAACGGCCAGGGATTGGGGATCCCCTTTCAGTCGCATAAATTTCAAATAATAAAACCTGGCAATTCGTTTCAGATCCATTTTTATCGTCTGTTTCCTAAATTTGAGAACGTGAATAAACGTCCTGATCATAAGAGCCCGGAGCAGATTGCCGGGAGTAATAAAAACCGGCCAGAGCAATCATTGCCCCATTGTCCGTACAAAAAGAGGGACGAGGGGCAAAGAGAGCCTTGTTTTCCTGCCGACAACGGTCGAGCATAGATTGGCGAAGTCGTGGATTAGCGGAAACACCGCCGCCCAGGACAATGGTCTGAACAGTATGCTGCCTGGCAGCATGCAGGGTCTTCTCCACCAGGACATCAACAATGGCCTCCTGGAATGAGGCACAGATATCCGGTATATGCAGGGGCAGGTCTTTCTGTCTGGACTGATTACAATGATTCAGGACCGCCGTCTTCAGGCCGGAAAAACTAAAATCAAGGGATTCATCCTCCATGGTCGGGGATGGCAGAGTATCACTCGCTACAGGACTCGTTCCAGCGGAAGTATGACCTCCATGGCAGGATAAAGAGCGACCAAGCCAGGCCCTGGGGAATTTGATGGCTGCACTGTTACCGGTCATGGCCTCTGCAGACACCCGCGGGCCGCCGGGATAAGGCAGGCCAAGGAGTTTTGCCACTTTGTCAAAAGCTTCGCCTGCGGCATCATCTCGGGTTCTTCCCAGTAAGGAAAAGGATGTATGGCTCTGCGCCAGATAGATCGAGCTGGTCCCGCCGGAGACGATGAGGGCAATATAAGGAAATTCAGGCTTATCTTCTTCCAGAAAAGCGGCGAGCAGATGCCCTGCCATGTGATCAATTCCGATATAAGGAATGCTGGTAACATACGAAATAGCCTTGGCGTAGCAAAAGCCAACAAGCAGTGAGCCGATCAGACCTGGCCCCTGAGTAACCGCAATCAGATCAATTTCCTTGAGTGTTACGCATGCCCGATCCAGTGCTTCCTGGACAATGGGAACTATGGCTTCCAGATGTCTGCGGGATGCAAGCTCCGGCACCACCCCGCCAAAACGGGTGTGGATTTGATCCTGACTGCTGAGAACGCTGGAGAGCAGGATATCGTTATCTTTGAGAACCGCTGCGGCCGTATCGTCGCATGAAGTTTCTATTCCAAGGGTGAGCATTATATGAATTCTTTGAGGGAAAAAGGCGAATATCTCTTGGCAGCAGCAGAGCATTCAGGGTAATAAGCCATTGTAAATAAACGATATGACCAAATAGTTATCGAAAATGGCATAAGGGGGCCATGACAAAATGGCTCTAAAGACCCAGTTATTGTGTTACGGCTCCTGAAAATTTCTTTATCCATATGATCCTTTTTTGGGAAAAAGTCAACGTCCACCCGTATCAGGAATTTTTCGTCATGAATTCATCGAATGAAAACAGAAATAGAGAGCAGCTCGTAGATCAATATTTCCGGACGATCTCCTATCTGCGTCTCTCCATCACCGATCGCTGCAATCTGCGCTGTCTCTACTGTATGCCATCTTCTTCTCTCTTGAAATGCGCGGATCTGCTCAGTTATGAAGAACTGTTGCGGATCGTGGGTATTGCGGTTGGCATGGGGATGAACAAACTGCGCCTGACTGGAGGTGAGCCACTGGTCAGAAAAGGGGTAATGGATTTTATCCGTAAACTTGCAGAGATAAAAGGATTGGAAGAAATCCGTCTGACCACAAACGGAGTTCTCCTCCATGAAAAGGCAAGGGAGCTCCATGATGCCGGAATCAGAAATCTGAACATCTCACTGGACAGTATGAAGCGTGAGCGTTTTCAGGCCATTACCGGGGCAGATCTCTTCGATCAGGTATGGCAGGGAATCCAGACGGCCTGCGAACTGGGGTTTAATGTCAAGCTCAACATAGTGGCCATGAAAGGAATCAATGATGATGAGTTTGCTGATTTTGCTCGACTTGCAATCCAGCACTCCATCCAGGTGCGCTTTATCGAATTTATGCCCATTGGCAATAAGGATAGTTGGGACAAGACACGTTTTATTGCTGCCGACGAACTCAAAAGGATAATTTCAACCCTGGGAACGCTGGAACCATCTCCTGGCTCCCGACTGGAAGGACCGGCAAGGGTCTATCGTCTGACCACAGCCGATGGTCAGACGGGCAGGATTGGTTTTATCAGCCCTATCAGCCACCACTTCTGTGATAAGTGCAATCGTTTGCGCCTGACCTCAGAGGGAAGGTTGCGAGCCTGCCTGCTGCATAGTCATGAAACCGACCTGAAAACACTGCTGCGCCAAGGTGGCACAGACAGTGATATTCAGAAGGCAATCCACCAGACCATCCTGAACAAGCCAAAAGGACACACCTTGCAGGATGACCTGGCCGGTCTTGACCAGGTCAACTGTCAAGGTCAGATGTCACGCATCGGCGGGTAAAGTTTCATAACAGGGATAGGAGCCGAGCCATTCGAAATAGGAACAGAGTTCCTTCAGGCGCTCACAGCCCCGTTTGATTTTTTCTTCTTCCATATGCCCCATCATATCAAGGAAAAACAAATACTTCCACTGTTTCCCCTTAATAGGGCGAGACTCAATCTTGGCCAGGTTGATATCCTCTTCAGAAAGTACCGTCAGCACCTCGTTCAAGGCTCCCGGGCGATCCATGAGGCCCAGTAGCAGAGAGGTGCGATCCGCACCACTGGGAGTTGGCGACTGGTTGCCGATGACCAGGAATCGAGTAGTATTGCCCCGATAATCCTCTATGCCTTTCACCACCACCTGCAGATCATAGGTCTTGATGGCAAGGGAAGAGGCGATAGCTCCAATATTCGGATTATTAGCGGCCATCTGCGCCGCTGCCCCAGTGGAAAAGACTGGCAGAGTCGGCACCTGCGGCAGGTTTTTGCGCAGCCACTCACGGCATTGAGCCAGGGGCTGGGAATGTGAGGCCACGGTCTGGATATCTTCGATATTACCTGAGCGGCAGACCAGATTATGGCTGATCTCAAGCAGGACTTCACCACAGATCTTGACCTTGTATTTCATGAACGAGTCAAGGGTCGAAAAGACAGAGCCCTCAATGGAATTCTCCACCGGAACAATACCATAATGGGTCCGGTTCTTTTCCACCTCGGAGAAGACATCATCAATGGATTCCATTGGCTTGAAGGCAGCAGAATGACCAAAATATTTTACCCCCGCCAGATGGGTAAAAGTGGCTTCAGGTCCCAGATAGGCCACAGAAATTTTTTTCTGTGACAGCCGGCAACTGGTAATGATCTCATTAAAAATAAAACGCAGGGCCGTCTCAGGAAAAACACCGTTGTTTAACTCAGTGAGCCGCTCATAGATCTGTCGTTCACGTAACGGGTCCCATTTGGCACGGTTACTTTCATTTTTAAGCCTGCCTATATCCTTTGCACAACCGATTCTCTCTTTGAGCAGGGAGAGAATTTGATTATCAATGGTGTCTATTTTGTCACGCACCTGGGCAATATCCGGTTTTTTTTCAGTTGCCATGAACTTTCCTGTTTATGATTGAGGAGTGGTATCGGCGCTGAGTAATGAATCGTTCAGCAATGCATTTATTACAGGTGAAAGAATTTAGGTGAAAGAAAAAAGTATGTCAAGCTGTAAAAAGGTTGATATAAAATAGAAATCTGCGATAAGATCAAAATCTATTTAATAACTGGTTGGTGAAAAAATATAATCTGCATTTCCACTTGAAACAACAGAAAGCCATTTCATTGAGAGCGAAATAGATATGAGCAATATTCAAAAGACCTATGAAGAGATTAACGCCAGGATCAAATCTGGTGAGGCTGTCGTGGTGACGGCAGAAGAGATGGTTGACATTGTTCGGTCCAAAGGAGCTGAGCAGGCTGCCCGAGAAGTCGATGTGGTAACTACCGGTACGTTCTCTCCCATGTGTTCATCTGGAGCCTTTTTTAATTTTGGCCAGATGACTCCTACCATTAAGGCATCCAAGGTCTGGCTGAACAAGGTGCCGGCTTACGCCGGCCTTGCCGCAGTAGACGCCTATATAGGAGCTACTGAACCAACAGAAGATGACCCGCTTAATAAAATTTATCCAGGGGAATTCCGATACGGAGGTGGTCATGTCATTGAAGATCTGGTGGCCGGAAGAAAAGTTTTCCTCGAGGCCAAGGCCTATGGGACAGACTGTTATCTGGCCCGTAAGATGCAGAAAGATGTGACTCTGGCCGATCTCCCCTACGCCCTGTTGTGCAATCCGAGAAACGGCTACCAGAATTATAACTGTGCGGTTAACCTCTCTGATAAAACCGTTTACACCTATATGGGCATGCTCAAACCCCATTGTCGTAATGCCAATTTCTGCAGTGCCGGAGAACTTAGCCCCCTGCTGAACGATCCCCACTACCAGACCATAGGGATGGGAACCAGGATTTTCCTTGGAGGCGGGATCGGCTATGTCACCTGGCATGGAAGCCAGCATAATCCCAATGTCCCCCGCACCGCAGGCGGCGTTCCCCGCAGACCGGCCGGCACGATCATGGTACAGGGGGACCTGAAGCAGATGTCTGCCAAATGGCTGCGTGGGGTCTCTATTTTGGGCTATGGTAACACTATGGCCGTTGGCATTGGCATACCAATTCCTATCCTGAACAGTAAAATGGCCGCCTACACCGGGGTCTCTGACGCAGAAATCTTTACCCAGGTTGTTGATTATGGCTATGATTATTCCAATGGTATAGCCCGCAACTATGGGGAAGTCAGTTACGCTCAGCTTAAATCCGGCTCCATTGAGGTAAATGGTAAACAGGTCCCCACTGCACCTTTGTCCAGCATGGTCAAAGCCAGAGAGATCGCCGAGACGTTGAAGGGATGGATCAGAGATCGTAAATTTCTGCTCAACCAGCCGGCCCAGTTATTGCCTGATGCAGACATGACCGGTGGTGAGGGAGCTGGAAAATAAACTCAATCGGCTACGAGGGCTGCTGCACACATACGGAAAGGTGGCAGTAGCCTTTTCCGGTGGCGTGGATTCCACCCTGCTTCTACGTGTGGCCTGTGATACCTTGGGGCCAGAAAATGTTACAGCACTTCATGGACTTTCCTGCCTCACTCCCGTAGCCGATCAGATCAGGAGTAAAGCACTGGTGACGGGCCCGAAAGGTATTCACTGCTCGTATCTGCCTGTAAAGATCTATCCACTGAGTTGGTATGAATTTGCAGGCAACTCAGAACAACGCTGCTATTTCTGTAAAAAAAGAATGTACGGTGTCTTTCAAAGCGAGCTCAAAAATTCGAGTTGCCGATTTGCTGACGCTGTTCTTCTGGATGGCACCCATAACGATGATCTCCAAAAACATCGACCAGGCTTGCAGGCTGTTCAGGAATTATTGGTAAAAACTCCTCTGGCTGAGGCTCAGCTCTGCAAAAAGGATATCCGCCTCCTGGCCGAGCAGCTGTGCCTGACCAACTGGAATCAACCCTCTAATTCCTGCCTCGCCACCCGGATACCAGTTCATCAAAAAATCACTCTGCCTTTATTGAAGCGTATAGAGCTGGCCGAACATTTTCTCCTGGAAAAAGGTTTTTTGGGGTGTCGGGTCAAACCTGGTCAAAATACTATTGAAATACACGTTCTACATTGTGATCTGGAAAAAATAAACGCCCTCTCTTTACGCATTGATATGATTTGTTTCCTAAAGAACCTTGGCTTTGTCGAGAATCAACTGGTGATACAAGGTCGCGAGAAGAGCTGATAAATTTTTCTGAGGAATATTCATTTTTCTTGATTCATCAATTGGATTCATATATGATATTTTTTTAGTATGTAATTCGTTATAGCTTGATTTTAAAGGAGTGTAGAAAGGTCAACATGAAAAAAATTGCTGAAAAAAACTCTTTTTCTTTTGACAATTCGAAACGCTTCTATTAAAGCACTATCAAGTATTGGGAGGAAGGGGAACGATACTATCTGCCCCTGAAGGTAAAGAATGATTTTTTCCGGGAGGAATCCATGAACAAGAAGGAATTAGTTGAAAGTATTGCAGGGGCAGCCGATATCAGTAAAGCAGCAGCAGAAAAAGCATTAAACGGAACTCTTGCTGCTATTGCAGATGCTTTAAAGAAAAATGACAAAGTTACCCTTGTAGGTTTCGGTACTTTCTCAGTTTCCAAGCGTGAAGCACGTACCGGAAGAAATCCTCAATCTGGCAAAACCATCAAGATTCCTGCCAAGAATGTTGCTAAATTCAAGGCCGGTTCCAAACTTTCCGAAGCTATAAATTAAAGTTCTACGATCAATACGTGTTCCATCTGACTTATTATCAGGTACAGATCAGATACCTCGCAGGTTTAATGGAATAACGTTTTTTGCATGATATGTTGGAAAAAGCCGTACAGTATATAGTTACTGTACGGCTTTTTTTTTGAATGAAGCACCATGAGTTTCTCCGGATGAAAAAATTACGGTCAGGATATACTACCGGGGCCTGTGCAGCTGCGGCTGCGAAAGCGGCCGCCCTCATGCTGAGTACTGGATCTACTCAGGAGCAGGTAACAATCCCCTTCCCCGATGGTTCACGGGTCACTTTCCAGCTCTGCGCCTGTCAGTGGCTGGATTCAGCTCATACTGCAGCCCTGGCGGCAGTCATTAAAGATGCAGGCGATGACCCGGATGTGACCAACAAGGCCAGAATTGAAGCTGTTGTCAGATTCGCTCCAGCCGATGATCTGCAAGATGACCCAATAATTATTGTTGGGGGTAGCGGTGTTGGTACGGTAACCAAACCTGGGTTGTCAATTCCAGTTGGTGAACCCGCAATAAATCCGGTCCCGAGAAAAATGATCAGGGAAGCAGTAATAGAGGCCCTTTCCCTCGCTGCTGTTAGTGCTATCCGCCCTCTGATCATCACCATCTCTATGCCCAAAGGTGCAGAGCTTGCTGAAAAGACTCTCAACCGTCGCCTCGGAATCATTGGAGGCCTTTCCATCCTGGGAACAACCGGGATTGTCAGGCCCGTTTCGGCTGAGGCCTGGACTGCCACCATCAGCACCTCGATGGATGTTGCCCGTGAAGCAGGGGTGGTGACAATCGTTCTCTCCACCGGCCGCACATCCGAATCTACAGTACAACAGCGACTGCTGCTACCGGATGAAGCCTATGTCATGATGGGCGACTACCTTCATTTTTCACTGGAAGATGCACGGAACCATGGTTTTTCCGCTATCCATCTGGCTGCCATGTGGGCCAAGGTTTTAAAAGGGGCAATGCGCATTCCCCAGACCCATGTCCGCCATGGTGCCCTTGAAATCGAAAACGCCATTTCCTTTCTGGAGAGCATGGGAACGGCACCGGCTATTCTGCATGAGCTTGCCGGATCGAACACCGCTCGCGAGATCTATGAACGACTGGTCGCCATGAAGGCCAATGACACTATCAGAAAAGTCTGCTGCGCCGCCCGCGATTACTGTCAGGAAGTATCAGGTCTGCCGGTCACTGTTTATCTTGTGCACAGCTCCCGACAGATTGTCGAATCAGTACAGGGGAAGCTGTCACAATGAGCCAGACAAAAGTGCATCTGATCGGAGTAGAGAGTGGTGAGCAGATTTCTGATAAGCTCATTCCTCTTCTGCTAAACTGCCGGGCGCTTGTTCTCTCAAAACGACACCGAACCATGTTTTCTTCAATCCTGGAGGAGCAACCAGCAAAAAAACGCCTTATTCCAATTGCCCCGGTTCAGGAAGCACTCGCTCAAGCGGCTCTCGAGTTGACACAGGGCGATGTGGCAATTCTTGCCTCGGGTGATCCCCTTTTCTTTGGAATTGGCCGCACCCTGCTCCATTGTTTTGGCCCTGACCGTATCACGATCTATCCGGCACGTTCATCCATGCAGATCGCTTTTTCCCGCTTCAAGATTCCCTGGGATGACGCCAGATTTCTTTCCCTGCATGGACGGGAGACAAACAACCTTGCATCTACTATCCTCATCCACGACAAGGTCTTCCTCTTTACCGATCACAGATTCAGCCCTGATATGATTGCACGTTCTCTGCTGATTGAATGCGGTGAAGCGATCAACTCTGAATATATGGTTCATGTGGCTGAAAATCTGGCAACGGACAATGAACAGCTGCACACCGGTACCCTCTCTGAGATTGCTGATCGCAGCTTTTGCCCTCTTAATGTGATGATCCTGATTAAAACCTCGCCAAAATCCACAATTCCCCTTTTTGGTCTGGCGGAAGAGGAAATCACTCACAGTCGTGGCCTGATTACCAAAAATGAAGTGCGGGCCGCAAGCCTGCATGCCCTGCGATTACCGCAGCAGGGTGTCCTTTGGGACGTGGGTGCCGGTTCCGGAGCAGTCGGTCTTGAGGCAGCGCGTCTTTTTCCTGAACTTCAGGTTTGTGCCGTTGAACGGGAAACTGAACAGATTGCTAATATTCAAACAAACCGTGACCAATTTCAAACCTGGAATCTTCAGGTTTTCCATGGCAGCGCCCCTGATGCTCTGGTAACTCTGCCTGCTCCTGATCGTGTCTTTATTGGCGGCAGCGGAGGTCAGCTCCCTGCCATTATCGAACATGCCGCCAAGAGATTGAATCCGGGGGGCAGGATTGTGGTCAATGCTGTCCTGAAAAAAACAGCGCAGAATGCCCCTGCACTTCTCCATACACAAGGATTGAAGGTAAGCCTCAGTGAGATCAGGGTCACACGGCGAAATTACCCTCAAACCATGAGTGGTGGCCCTGTATCGCTCACCCCATTCACCGACGAAGAACGATCTGAGCAAAAAAGTCAAACCATGCACCCTATTACCATTATTGTCGGCCAGAAAGAATCAGGCCCAGGAGAAAACAGATGAGCAAACCTGATCGGTCCACTGCGGCCACCGCTGGCTCCCCCTCTATGAAACCAACCCCGCCCGGCAGGCCAATAGCCTTTGTCGGGGCTGGACCAGGAGACGTGGAATTGATCACTGTGAAGGGGAAACGCCTGCTTGATCAAGCCGATTGCATCGTCTATGCCGGCAGCCTGGTCAATCCTGCCATTCTGGCTGGCTGCCAGGCCCGAATCCATGACTCTGCGGGCATGAATCTGGATGAGATTATTGAGGTAATGGCAACAGCCTGGAACAATGGCCAATCCGTGGTCCGTCTTCATACCGGTGACCCTTCGATTTTCGGGGCTATCAAGGAACAGATGCAGCGACTGGATGCTATCGGCATTCCCTATGTTGTGGTGCCGGGTGTCAGCTCTGCCTTTGGTGCTGCTGCCGCCTTAAAAGCTGAACTGACCTTGCCGGAGATAACCCAGACTGTCATTATCACCCGCCAGGAAGGGAGAACTCCAGTACCGGATCTTGAAAAACTGCGTCTTCTGGCTACCCACCAGAGCACCATGCTTATTTTTCTTTCAGTAACCATGATTGAGACTGTCGTGCTTGAACTTCTGGCCGGCGGCTACAGTGAAAGCACTCCGGTGGCCGTGGTTGAAAAAGCAACCTGGGACAGTGAACAAATCATCCTGGGAACCCTGGCCGATATCGCTGTCAAGATTCGTGAGGCCGGTATCTGCAAGACCGCACTCATCTGTGTGGGCAGGGTCTTTGCTGATTTACCGCTTGCTGCTGTTTCAAAACTCTATGACAAGGAATTCAGCCATGGAAGTCGCTCAGCAATGTAAGGAGAAGAACTCCACCCAAGGACTGATCGCCGTCTTCACCGGCAACGGCAAAGGTAAGACCACGGCGGCACTCGGTCTTGCCTTCAGGGCCTTGGGACACAACCATCATGTTTCCATCATCCAGTTCATCAAGGGCAGCTGGAAATACGGCGAACTTGAGGCTGCCAGGATATTCAAACCCCTCCTTGATTTCCATGTGATGGGTCGGGGGTTTACCTGGAAGTCCGACGATCTGGAAAAAGACAAGGCAGCGGCCAGAGAGGCGTGGGAGTTTGCGGTGCATACCATCCGGGCAAACAGGCATGAGCTGGTGATTCTTGACGAACTCACCTATCTTTCCCATTACAAGATTGTCGAAGAAGATGAGATCCTTGCCGTTCTCCGCGACAAACCTCCTGCCATGCATATAGCCATCACCGGGCGTTATGCCTCTGAATCCCTGATCAACCTTGCCGACCTGGTCACCGAAATGCGTGAGATCAAACATCCATATCAGAATGGGGTCAAGGCGCAGAAAGGGATAGAATTCTAAAAAAGATCAGACACGCTTTCACTCACCATCCTGACATGTCTCGATATTGACACCTGAGCTGCACAGAAGTAAGGTAAATAATTTTGTCAGTTTTTTTTATTGATACTATCCCCACTTTTATATAACAGGGAGAAAAAATATGGAATCATTTGATGTATTGCTTGAACGATCAACCAAGATTCATGGTCATATCTGCGCCGGGCAGGTGATCGGGGTACGGATGTCCATGATCGGACTTGAGGCCATTGGCATCCAGGACCCGAAAGGACTGGATCGCAAAAAGCTCTACGTCCTGGTTGAAATTGATCGTTGTGCTACCGACGCCATCCAGTCCGTTACCGGATGCAGCCTTGGAAAACGCTCCATGCGCTGGATTGATTATGGGATCATGGCTGCCACCTTTGTCAATCTTGACACGGGCAAAGCGGTACGGATTGTTGCCCGCGAAGAATCAAGGGAGCTCTCTAAAAAATATTGTCCGGAAATCGAAAACAAATACGCCCGGCAACTTGACGCCTACCGGGTCATGCCCCAGGAGGAACTCTTTACCGTTGAAGAGGTAACGGTCATCGTCCCCGAACAGGACATGCCGGGACGCCCTCTGAAACGAATCCAATGCCAATCCTGCGGTGACTGGGTTCAGGATTGTCGTGATGTCGAACTGGATGGCAAACTGCTGTGCCGGGGTTGTGCCCATGGGAAATATTATACACGGAAATAACTTCCAAGATAACTAAGCCGCTGTAAAAAAATAACATGGCCATTGCAGTAACCGGAGCGGTATAGGGAACCGTAACGAAATTGATTTAAATGGCCATGTTATTTCGTAACGGCTCCTAACTTGAAATGTGAAGTACAGCGTGGTGTAGTGCTGTAATTCATAATTCGTAATTCATAATTCGTAATTCATAATGATAACACTCCTTGACTACGGTGCCGGTAATATCCGCAGCGTCAGAAATGCAATTACCCGACTGGGCTATACGGTTCGCGATGTCCAGGGCCCGCAGGATATCCTGTCCGCGGAAAAACTGATTTTCCCCGGCGTTGGCAGCTTCGGTTCGGTAATGCAGCGCCTGCATCATGATGGGATGATAGAGCCCCTTATTGAACGAATTTCTCTCAACAAACCCTTCCTTGGCATCTGTGTTGCCCTGCAGGCCCTGTTTGAAGGTAGTGAAGAATCACCGGGTGTGGCCGGCCTGTCAATCCTGCCCGGCCAGGTCAAACGTTTCACCGACAGAAACTTCTCTGTACCCCAGATTGGCTGGAACGGAATCGTGCTCCATAAGGAGTCTCCTGTTCTCAAAGACTACCAGGAGCAGAAACTCTACTTTGTTCACTCCTACCGGGCATCAGTGGCCGATGTGGGGCCGGACTGGCTACTTTCCACCACCGATTACGGCGAATCTTTTGTCAGTGGTGTTGAGCGGGGAAATGTCACGGCCTTTCAGTTCCACCCGGAAAAAAGCGGCGAGGCCGGGTTGGGCATCCTCAAGAATTATCTCGAATTACAGGGTCAAGAGTCCATCACTGTACGCCCTGCCCTGCCGGTCACAACCGGAAAAACACATATCGCCAAAAGAATTATTGCCTGCCTCGACGTGCGCACCAACGATCAGGGTGATTTGGTGGTCACCAAAGGCGATCAATACGATGTGCGTAACGATGGCGAGGTCCGCAATCTGGGAAAACCGGTTGAACTTGCCCGCCGCTACTATGAAGAGGGTGCGGATGAGATCACCTTTCTCAATATCACCGGTTTTCGGGACTTCCCCATGCAGGATCAGCCCATGCTTGAGGTGTTGCAACGAACCTCTGAGAATGTCTTTGTCCCGTTAACCATTGGTGGCGGCATCCGCGAATTTACCGATTCAGAGGGCAGGCATTATTCCGCGCTTGATGTGGCCTCTGAATATTTCCGTTCCGGCGCAGATAAGATTTCCATCGGCAGTGATGCGGTTTATGCGGTGGAGGAATTTATGCGAACAGGCAAGAAGAGCGGTAAAAGTGCCATTGAGCAAATCTCCATGGTCTATGGCGCCCAGGCAGTGGTGATCTCCGTTGATCCACGACGGGTCTACGTTCAAGCCCATGAGGGCTCCACCCATAACACTATTCAGACCA
This sequence comes from Pseudomonadota bacterium, assembly GCA_043826415.1. Taxonomy (GTDB): domain Bacteria; phylum Desulfobacterota; class Desulfobulbia; order Desulfobulbales; family Desulfocapsaceae; genus UBA2270. The sequence continues at coordinate 1,085 of JBDRQE010000043.1, read as the reverse complement.
CAACCCCCGGGCCGCAGGGAGAGAATTATTGCTGGTATCAGTGCACCGTCAAAGGCGGCCGTGAGGGACGGGATATCGACGCCGTGCAGTTGGCCCAGACCTGTGAATTGCTGGGGGCAGGCGAGATCCTGCTCAACTGCATTGATAAAGATGGCACCAACAGCGGTTTTGATCATGAACTGATCAGGCAGGTGCGAGGTGCGGTGACCATACCTGTGATCGCCTCGTCAGGTGCAGGCTCGGCCCAGCATTTTGTCGATGTCTTCCGGGAAACCGATGTGGAGGCGGCACTCGCAGCCGGTATCTTCCACCGTCAGGAAGTTCCCGTCAGTGAAGTAAAAGAGGCCATGCGCAGGAATGGCATTGAGACCCGCTAACAAAATCAAAGGAACCCTCATACACGAGGGGAAATAATCAATCTCTGGTCATGATGATCAATTCAGGTCATCGTATCAAGAGCTGGAAATCACCTTGTTCCTGCCTGTTTCCTTTGCCTCATACAGCGCCTGATCGGCACGCTCCACCACGTTGCGGACAGTATCAAAATCGTCAGAAAATTGATATCCGGCCACCCCGATACTGACAGTGACATAGATGCTTGGCCACTCTTTTTCCAGGTCCGGCGCTGCCATCATCGTCTCTTCAACTTTCTGCCGCAATCGCTCAGCCAGTTCAACCGCATTCACGACTTTGGTATTTGGCAGAATCACCAGAATTTCCTCTCCACCATAGCGAACTGCAACGTCAAGTTCTCGCACCGAATCGACAATCACAGCCCCAAGCTTTTTCAAGACCATATCGCCAATCTGGTGACCGTAGGTATCATTTACCTTCTTGAAATAATCAATATCAAGGAGAAAAATGGAAAATGGTACCTTATATCTCCTGGCCCGCTCGATCTCTTCACTCAGTCGACGGTCGAGATATCGACGGTTATAAATACCCACTGGAGTTTGGAGTTTCAGCCAACAGCATGACTGAAACTATACATTTAAAATTTGCATAAAAAGCACAAAAAACTATTGACATAGCGGCAATAAGCTGTGCCGTTTTCTCAGCCGAATTGAGGACTGTTTGTATTTACT
>JBDRQE010000042.1:0-182914 GCA_043826415.1 Pseudomonadota bacterium | reverse complement strand
GGTCTCGTAAAAAGTACAAATTGCCATAATGTCATTTCGACCAGAGGGAGAAATCTTAATAGTATCCATTGGTTGAGGAATAAGATTTCTCGCTGTCACTCGAAAGGACAGACTTTATTGAGTTTTTACGAGATTGTCATTGTTAGAATGGAGTGTGAAAAAGTAACTATCCAGCACTTACAATCGGTAACTACCTGTTTTGTAGTATTTTTCGCGCAGAGGCGCAGAGACGCAGAGAAAACTTTTTTGTTCCTTCTCAGCGTCTCTGCGCCTCTGCGCGAGATCAGTTGTTCATCTGTAAACAAGGTGGATAGGTACGTGAAAAATAACTTTTTTAGGAGCTGATATGAGTCTTGATGTCCTTTTTCGCCCTGAGTCGGTGGCGGTGATTGGCGCCTCCAGAACTCCGGGCAAGGTTGGTCATGATATTCTGGTCAATCTGGTGCAGGATGGCTTCCCCGGGGTCATTGTTCCGGTGAATCCGGCCGTGGATGCCCTGTTTGACCTGCCTTGTTATCCCTCCCTTGCCGCCTGGGGTAAAGAGATAGATCTGACGGTTATTGTGGTGCCACAGGCCAAAGTGATTGCGGCGATTGAAGACAGTATCAAGGCTAAAACCAAGGCCATCATTATTATTACCGCCGGATTTCGCGAGACCGGGCCGGAAGGGTTGGCCCTGGAAAAGAAGATAGCCGCACTCTGTCAACGTCACAATGTGCGGGTGCTGGGGCCAAACTGTCTGGGTCTGATCAATACGGAGGCCAGGCTCAATGTCTCCTTTGCCGGCCGGATGCCGGAACCGGGCGGGATCTCCATTTTTTCTCAATCAGGGGCGTTGTGTACCGCCATGCTGGATCTGGCCGCGGGCAGACATCTGGGACTGGCCAAGCTGATCAGTATCGGTAATAAGGCGGATATCTCCGAGGTTGACCTGCTCTCCTATCTTGCCCATGATGACCAGACCAAGGTGATTGTCGGTTATCTTGAGGATATTGCCACCGGCAATAATTTTGTCAAGGCGGCGGAAGAGGCCGCTACCAGGAAACCGGTGATTATTCTCAAATCAGGAACAACAGCTGCCGGTCTGAAAGCGGCTGCGTCCCATACAGGAGTCCTGGCCGGGGTCGATACCGCCTACGGTGCGGCCTTCAAACGCTCAGGTGTGGTTCGGGCCGACACCTTTGATGCTCTTTTCGATTATGCCACGGCCCTGTCCATGCAGCCGCTGCCCAAGGGAAACCGGATTCTTATTATCACCAATGCCGGCGGCCCTGGAACCATGGCTGCCGATGCGGTGGAAAAGGCCGGGATGGAGGTGGCGGAACTTGACCGCAATACGGCCACGGCGCTTCGGGCGCAACTGCCGCAGGCGGCAAGCGTCGGTAATCCGATTGACGTGCTGGGCGATGCCGATCCAGAGCGCTATGTGGCGGCCATTGAGGCGGCCCAGACCGATTCGTCCGTTGATGCCATCCTGGTAATCCTGACTCCTCAGGCCATGACCAGGCCGGCAGAAACAGCCATTGCCATTGCCCGGGCCCTGGACGGCTCCAAGCCGGTGGTCGCCTCCTTCATGGGGGGACGGGATGTAATGCCCGGGCGCAAGGAACTTGCCGCCGCCGGACTTCCTGATTATGAATCACCGGAACGGGCCGTCTCGGCCCTGAAGGGTATGGTGGAATACGCGGCCTGGAAGCAGCGGCCGCCACGTCTGGTCACCAGGTTCCGGGTGAATAGGCGTCGGGTGGAGCGCATTATCAGCCGTCGTCAGCGTACCGGCATGCTTCAGTTGGGCGAGGTGAAAGGCAAAGATATCCTCGGCGCCTATGGCTTCCGGGTGCAGGATGGGGCTCTGGCCGGCAGTACTGAGGAGGCCGTGGAAATCGCCGAGCGCATTGGCTATCCCGTGGCCATGAAGATCGTTTCTCCCAATATCGTCCATAAAAGTGATCTGGGCGGAGTGATGCTCAATATGGCCAATGGTGAGGCCGTCAGCGATGCCTACGATCTGATGATGATGAAGATCCGTAAACGGGTGCCGGATGCCCTGATTGAAGGGATCTATGTGGAACAGATGGCCAGGAAGGGCCTGGAGATTATCATCGGTATGACTCGTGATCCCCAGTTCGGACCTATGCTCATGTTTGGTCTGGGCGGTATTTTTGTGGAGGTGATGAAGGATGTGACCTTCCATCTGGCTCCGATCACCGAAGATGAGGCCATTCAGATGCTGAAATCGACCCGTTCCTATGCCATGCTTGAAGGCAAACGGGGTCAGAAGGGAGTGGACATCACGGCTATTGCATCCGGCCTGCAGCGGATCAGCCAGTTGACCACCGATTTTCCGCAGATCCTGGAGCTTGATATCAATCCGTTTATTGTTGGAGAGTTCGGTAGCGAGCCGGTGGTGGCGGACGCGCGTATGACCCTGGCTCCTTTGCCGGAGGAGACCGTCGTCAAGGAATAACTATAACGAAACAGTGTCGTCAACGGCATAAGGCGGCGTAGGCCAAAAGATCAAGAACAAGCCCTTGCTCTTTTGCTAACGGCATCTGAGGAGAAAAACATGGAATATGATGTGAACTGGAAAGAGACCTATAAGGATATGATCATGACCCCGAAGAAGGCCATGGCCAAGGTCCGCTCCGGCCAGCGCGTCTTTCTGGGGACGGGCTGCGGTGAACCCACTGTGCTGGTGCAGGCCATGACTGAGATGGCAGGCACGCTTTGCGATGTGGAGATTGTTGAGCTTTTGACCAAGGGCGATGCCCCTTATGCCGACCGGAAATATGCCGACTGCTTCAAGGTTAACTCCTTTTTTATTGGTCATAATGTGCGGGAAGTGATTCAGGAAGGCAGGGGGGATTATACCCCAATCCTCATGTCGGATATCCCGGGACTGTTGAACTCCGGGCAGTTACCCCTTGATGTGGCCCTGATCCAGGTGACTCCGCCTGATGCCAGAGGCAAGATGAGCCTGGGGGTATCTGTTGATATCGTCAAGGCTGCTGCCGAGAATGCCTCACTGGTGATTGCCCAGGTCAATCCGCAGATGCCATGGACCCGCGGCGACAGCCTGATTGATGTGGCCGACCTTGATATCCTGGTGCCGGCCGATATGCCTCTGCTGGAGCGAGTATCACAACCGGTACACGAGGTGAGCGCCCGCATTGCCGAACTGGTGGCCGCCCTGATCCCGAGCGGTGCCACGATTGAGTTTGGACTGGGCCGGGTTCCAGGGGTCGGCCGGGTTCCCCAGGCGGTAATGCAGGCCCTGTACAATAAGCATGATCTGGGTATCCATACGGAACTGATCACTGATGATATCATTGACCTGATTGAATCAGGGGCGGTAAGCGGATCCCGTAAATCCACGGATCGGGGCAAGATTGTTACCAGTTTCTGCATGGGAACCAAAAGATTGTATGACTATGTCAACGATAACCCCTTATTTTCCTTCCGCCCCACTGAGTATGTCAATGATTCTACGGTCATTGGTAAACAGAACCGGATGGTTGCCATCAATATGGCACTCGAGATTGATCTGACCGGCCAGATCTGTTCTGATTCTGAAGAAGGGATTTTTTACTCCGGGATCGGTGGTCAGGTAGATTTCAATCGCGGGGCAGCCAGATCAACCGGCGGCCGGGCTATTATTGTTATGCCGGCCACCACCAGAGACGGTAAATCACGTATTGTGGCATCCTTGAGCAGCGGCTCAGGAGTGGTGGTCACCCGGGGCACAGTGCACTATGTGGTTACGGAGTTCGGGGTGGCCTATCTGCACGGAAAATCTGTGCAGGATCGCACCCTGGCGCTCGTTTCCATTGCCCATCCGGATCATCGGGAGCAGCTGTTGAAACAGGCCATTGAGGCCAGGTTTCTCCGGCGTGAATTTGCCGATGTCGAGGGGAAATTTGTGGTCGCTTCACTGGACCTGATGAAGACCAGTTCCCTGCTTGACAATGGCACCCAGGTCAACTTCCGGCCCGTTCATCCCACCGATGAACCGTTGATGCGGGATCTGCTGTATGATCTCTCCAAGGAAACTCTTTATTATCGGTTTATGAGTCATAATCAGCGCTTCGGCCAGAAACAGATCCAGAATTTTGTCTATGTCGACCACCGCAAGGATGTGGCCATTGTCGGCACTCTGCCTGAGGCCTATGGTGAAGATATCATTGCCGTTGGCCGTTATTATCTGGATGAGCGCACGAACATGGCCGAGGTTGCCTTTGTGATCCGGGATGAATGGCAGAACAAGGGACTGGGCAGCTTTCTCTTCCGCCATTTGATGACCATTGCCAAGGCCAGCGGTATCAGCGGATTTACCGCCGAGGTCCTGCGGGATAACAAACGGATGCAGGCGATCTTCAACCATTCAGGCTACAAGGTCCAGAGTCGGGTGGAGGAAGGGGTGTGCAGTTTCAAGATTGAATTCTGATAATGATTTCAGATGGTATGTCCCGCGCAGAGACGCAGAGGCGCAGAGAAAGACTAAAAAGCTTTTCTCAGCGTCTCGGCGTCTCTGCGCGAGTTAAGAATGTATGGCCGGTTTTTTCGAACAGTAAGGAATATGAAGCAAAAACAAACTGAGTGTTATCGTTGCGGCGTCTGCTGTCGGAAAGGTGGTCCGGCCCTGCATGGGCAGGATCTGGCCTTGGTGCGCGGCGGACGTTTACCCTTGGAAAACCTGATAACCATCCGGCGCGGGGAGTTGGCCCATAATCCTCTTTCCGGTATCATTGAGCCGGTGCTTTCGGAGTTGGTAAAAATCCGGGGTACTGGTCAGGAGTGGTGCTGCTGCTATTATGAGCCGGCAAGCAAGGGTTGTTCCATTTATGGTAATCGGCCCCTGGCCTGTGGGGTGTTGAAGTGCTGGCAGCCCGAGGAAACACTCGCCCTCGTTGGCAGGGATCTGCTCAGCCGTCTGGATATCCTGGATGCTGATGACCCTCTGCGGCCATTGGTGCTGGAGTATGAGCGCTTGTGTCCCTGTCCGGATATGGGTGAGGTTGAGAAAACCCTGAGCGGGCAGGCAGAGAATATCTTGCCGTCACTCGAAGAGCAGGTCAATGCTGATCTTGCCTTCCGGGACAAGGTGGTGAAAGAATGTAACCTGCCTCTACCCCTCGAACTGTTTCTCTTTGGCCGACCACTTTTTCAACTGCTGCAAGCTTTTGGGATAGCTGTTTCTGAATCTCCCCAGGGGCTGAAGTTGATTATTCGAAAAAATCGTTGAGATACCATCGATGATCTCGTGAAAAAGATATGAGCAAACGAAAAAAACAGGATGTGTCAGCAGTGGCCCCAGTAGCGGAAACGGAAGAGAAACCCCTTTCAACCAAGGTCGAGCCAGGGGCAGGTTCCACAGTCCCCACATCTGCTGCCGGCTTTCCAGTGGTCGGGATCGGCGCCTCGGCGGGGGGGCTGGAGGCCTTTGAGGCCTTCTTCTCCGCCATGCCTGCCGACGTAGAGCCGGGTATGGCCTTTGTTCTGGTGCAGCATCTGGCCCCGGCGTATAAAAGTATTCTTGTCGATCTGATCAAGCGTTATACCCGAATGCAGGTCTTTGAAATCAAGGATGGGGTTGAGGTGCAACCTAACTGCGTCTATATTATCCCGCCTAACCGCGATCTGGCCTTTCTTAATGGGACGCTGCAGTTGCTGGAGCCGGTCCTGCCGCGCGGTCAGCATTTACCCATTGATTTTTTCTTCCGTTCCCTGGCTCAGGACCTGCATGAACGAGCCATCTGCATTATCCTTTCCGGTACCGGCAGAGATGGCACCCTCGGGGCCAGAGCGGTGAAGGGTGAAGGCGGAATGGTTATGGCCCAGAAGCCCGAGTCCGCCGAGTTTGACGGCATGCCATGCAGTGTTATTGCCACCGGACTGGTGGACTATGTCCTGCCGGTGTCCGAGATGCCTGCCGCCCTGATTGCCTATGCCACCCACGCCTATGGGAATAGAGTCAGTCCACTCTCTCCCTATATTCCCAGCTCTGAAGACGTATTGAAGAAGATCTTTATTCTATTGCGCAGCCATACCGGGCACGATTTCTCTCAATATAAGCACAACACCATTAACCGCCGTATTGAACGGCGCATGGCTGTCCATCAGATCACTGATCTGGCTGATTATGTCCGTTTCCTTCAGCAGACCCCAAGCGAGCTGAAGGCACTTTTTCATGAACTGCTGATCGGGGTCACCAATTTTTTCCGTGACCCCGATGCCTTTGCTGCCCTGGAAGCCAAGGCTATTCCCCACCTTTTTGCCGATAAACCGTTGGGCTCAACTTTGCGAATCTGGATCTGCGGCTGTTCCACCGGTGAGGAGGCCTATTCCCTGGCCATGCTTCTTCAGGAACAGATGGAGGCGTCTCATCACCATCTCAAGGTGCAGATCTTTGCCACTGATATTGACAGCCGGGCCATTGATGTCGCCCGTATCGGGATCTATCCTGCCGGCATCGCCATTGATGTCTCTGCCAAACGGCTGGCCCGCTTTTTCATCCTGCAACCAGACGGTGTTACCTATCGAATCAGTAAAACCATCAGGGATATGGTTATTTTTTCCGAACATGATCTGATTAAAGACCCACCATTTTCCAGACTTGACCTGATTACCTGTCGCAATCTGTTGATCTATATGAGTGGAGAGCTGCAGAAAAAACTGCTTCCCTTATTCCACTATGCCTTGAGGCCAGGTGGGTTGCTTTTCCTGGGAACCTCTGAGACTGTAGGTGACTTCGAGGAGATCTTCAAGCCCCTGGATCGTCAGTGGAAATTGTATCAACGCAAAGATGATATTCATAGTGTCTACCGTCCGATCCTGAAGCGACTTTTTCTGCCGCTGCCTGAGTCCGGGGTGTCAATGAGATCCGTCGGCAGCCTGCAGGAGCAGGGGAAGTATTCCTTGCGTGAGTTGACGGAAAGGCTCTTGCTTCACCGCTATGCCCCGGTGGGGATACTGGTCGGCGAACGTGGTGAAATACTGTATCTGCATGGCCGCACAGGTCGGTTTCTGGAACCGTATCCGGGAGAGGCCAGCTTAAATATCCTGAAAATGGCCCGCGAAGGATTACGCCATGATCTGGCCACGGCCCTCTATAAGGCTGTAACCCATCAGCAGGAGGTGTGCCATCCGGGCCTGCGGGTGAAAACCAACGGCGATTTTACCGTCGTCACCTTGACCGTTGTACCGGTGGCGTCGATACCTTTTGATGACTTCAGATTTCGCCGGATGGACGGCGAACAGAGCCTTTATCTGGTTGTCCTCGAGGATGTCGTGGAGGCGCCGCAGAATGTATCAGCGCAAACAGGCGTTGCCCATGCAAGTGAAAGCAGAGAACAGGATCTTGTTGATTTTGATGGGCGAATCGCCGCCTTGAAACAGGAACTGCGGATCAAGGAGCAATATCTGCAACGCAATATTGAGGAATTAGATAGTTCCAACGAAGAGATGCAGTCGGTGAATGAGGAACTGCAGTCGACCAATGAGGAGCTGGAGACCTCTCAGGAGGAACTGCAATCGGTCAACGAAGAGTTGGCCACGGTCAACAGTGAGCTGCAGACCAAGGTGATTGATCTGTCACGCGCCAATAATGATATGAATAATCTGCTGGCCGGCACCGATATAGGTATGATCTTTGTTGATCATCAACTGCAGATTCAGCGTTTCACCCCGGCTGTGACCAAGGTGATTAATCTGATTCTCTCTGATGTCGGGAGGCCCCTGGGACATATTGTTTCCAATCTCTCCGGTTATGACAACCTGGTGCAGGATGTGCAGGCGGTGCTTGACACCCTGGCTCCCAAAGAGATTGAAGTCCAGGCCACCAGCGGTGACTGGTTTCTGCTCCGTATCCGCCCCTATCGCACCCTGGAAAATGTGATCGAAGGGGCGGTGATCACCTTTGTCAATATCATGGAGGTAAGGCAGGTGCGGGAGCTTACTCAGCGCCTGGCCACAATTGTTCAGGATTCCGGCGATGCCATCCTGCTGCAGGATTTGACGGGACGTATTATGGCTTGGAATCCTGCGGCGCAGAGAATGTATGGGTGGAGCGAGGCTGAGGTGTTGACCATGAATATCAGAGAACTGGTTCCCCAGAGATTACGCAAAAAGGAGCTGGCCAGGGTGCAGCAGTTGATACGCTCTGTGGTCTTGAAACCGTATCTCACGGAGCGGATTGCCAAAGATGGCACTGTCGTCAAAGTATGGTTGACAGCAACGGCCTTGCTGGATGGAACGGGACAGGTCTATGCCATTGCAACGACGGAGCGGCAGGTGCCCATGGAAGAAAATGTCGCAGATGGCACCATTTCTTGACAGAGGACTATGGTGTGATAGGCTATAAATAAGCAGGGATTGGCAGAGTAAACAAAATTTAAGAGAAGGGCGGGGGGCAGGCCGTGGCGCAAAAAACCAGTGAGTCAGCTCAGGAACTGCGCATTCGGGCAGAAGAAAAACTTCGGGAAACCGAGGATACAAGCCGGGAAACACTATCCTCCGAGGCGTCGCAGCAACTGCTCCATGAACTGCGGGTGCATCAAGTGGAGCTGGAGATGCAGAATGAGGAGTTGCGTCGCAGCCAGCATGATATGGACCTTTTGCGGGCCCGTTATTTCGATCTCTACAATCTTGCCCCGGTGGGATACCTAACCCTCAGTGAACAGGGGCTTGTCATGGAGGCTAATCTCACCAGCGCCAATCTCCTTGGCGTGACCAGAAGTGCACTTGTCCAACGGTCGTTTTCCCATTTTATCTTTCCCGAAGACCAGGATCGTTACTATCTCTATCGCAAACAACTCTCCGGGGCGGCAGGAGCAGATGTCTGCGAGTTGAGAATGGTGCGCGCGGATGGGTCCTTGTTCTGGGCCTGTCTGCAGGCACTCTCGGTGCCGGAAATTGCCGGGGGCTCCCAGTGCCGCATGGTGATCAGTGACTGTACCAAACAGAAACGGGCCGAGGTCGAGGTGTGCAGCAGTAAGGAGCTCTGGGAAAAAACCTTTGATGCCATGCCGGAAATGATCACCATCCAGGACAACAAAATGCGCATTGTCCGGGCCAATAAGGCGGCGTATCAGTTTCTCCAGGCAAACCCTGAAGAGCTGAATGGTAAATACTGTTATGAGGTCTTTACCGGTTCATCTATCCCTTGCAAGGATTGTCCAGTGCTGGAAACACTTCAGGATAGGGGGGAACATTCAGCTGTTCTTACCCATGACAATCTGGGTAAGATTTTTAATGTGTCCTCCGCCCTGATCCCTTCCGAGGATGGGGATATTCGCTACATTGTCCACGTTGTCCAGGATATCACAGAGCAGAAGAAAATGGAGGAGGAACTTTATCAGGCCCATAAGATGGAGGCCATGGGCACCCTGGCCGGCGGTATTGCCCATGATTTTAATAATATCCTGACGGCGATTCTTGGTTTTTCCGAGTTTGTCAAACGTGCGCTTCCTGAAAACAGTAAGCCCAGGGAGGATATTGAGCAAGTGATCAGCTCAGGCCGGCGGGCAGCAGAACTTGTTAAGCAGATTCTCACCTTCAGTCGCAAGTCGGAGCAGCAGCGACATCCTTTTCAACCGCATTTGATTGTCAGAGAGGCCTTGAAGATGTTGCGGTCGACACTGCCCAGCACAATTATCATCGAAGAATATATTGATCAGGAATGTGGCTCTATTCTGGCAGATCCAACGAGTGTTCACCAGATCGTGGTAAACCTGTGCACCAATGCCCATCATGCCATGGAAAATGAAAAGGGCACCTTAACGGTGAGCTTATCTCGAAAAGAGATAACAAAAGATGACTGTGTAGAAAGTGATGTCGCCCCGGGCCCCTTTATTAAATTGTCCATCCAGGATACAGGATGCGGCATGGACAAGAAAACAATGGCACGGATTTTTGAGCCTTATTTCACCACCAGAGAGGTGGGCAAGGGGAGTGGACTTGGGCTGGCGGTTATACACGGAATCGTTAAATCGCTGCATGGCTTTGTCGAGGTGGAGAGTGAGCCTGGTAAAGGGACTGCTTTTGCTGTCTATATCCCCGCTCTGGAAGAGGTTGCTGCCATTTCCCCCTCCACTGAGATTAAAGATCTTCCCGGGGGAACAGAGTGGATTCTGGTTGTTGATGACGAACCTCTTCTTGTCAGCCTGAATACGAGGATTTTGGAACGGTTCGGGTATACGGTGACAGCGACCACAAGCAGTAGAGAGGCCCTGGAAGAAATTCGCAGCCATGGGGATGATTTTGCTCTGGTCATAACCGATCAGAGTATGCCTTATCTTTCCGGTGTCGAGCTGGCCGGGGAAATCCTGAAAATAAGGCCGGAGATGCCGATTATCCTCTGCTCGGGGTATAGTTCGGTTATTACAGAAGAAGAGGTTCTGGCTTTAGGCATTAAAAAATATGCTCTCAAACCACTTGATATACGGACCCTTACCAAAGTTGTCAGAGAGGTGCTGGATACAAAGTAAGATTTTTCTCTCTGCCGGCCTGTTTGTCCCTGTGGGTGAGCAGGTGCTGCTGAGCCTGATGTGGTGTTGTTTTTGTCTCAAGCAGGCCAAGGCTGGATACTCTCGCCGCAAGGCCCGATGCTTATAATGTCATTTTCGACCATCGGGAGAAATCTAAAGAGTCTCCACTGATTGAGTAGTAAGATTTCTCGCTGTCGCTCGAAATGACATCTGCTCTTCCCTTTGTCATTCCGAACGCATGTGAGGAATCTTCAACGATGTGGATAAAGATCTCTCCCTGCAGTCGAGATGACAGTCGGCAAGCAGAGCTGATGGGCACGGTCTGTCGGCCTTCGGAGTCTCCACTTCGTTTCGCTTACCTGCCCATCCTGCGTCACCTTTTTGTCGAAAAATCAACATGTAGGATGGGCAAAGCATAGCGTGCCCATCATCTTTGTATGGATACGGCGCATGGATAATGAAACGATGTTCGCTTAAGTTAACGATATTGTAGATGCAGTATACTATAGGGAGGGCGGATTATGGCGCATACACCCGGTAAGGCAGACCAGTATCTGCGTCAGAAGGCTGAAGCAAAGCTCCGGGAAAACACGACTGCGGTCGAAGAAAGAGTGTCAGACCAGGAGGCGAAGCTGCTGCTTCATGAACTGCAGGTGCATCAGGTTGAACTGGAGATGCAGAATGAGGAGTTACGCCAAGCCCAGCATAAACTGGAAATCTCGCGGGCATCCTACTTTGATCTCTATAATCTGGCCCCGGTGGGGTATCTGACCCTGAACAACAAGGGGCTTATTGTTCAGGCCAATCTCACCAGTGCCAAGCTCCTTGGCATTACCAGAGACGAGCTTGTCAACCGCTCGCTTTCCCACTTCATTTTCCCCGAAGATCAGGATATCTATTATCTCCATTGGAAGGAGATCGCTCAGAGCGAAGGTCCTCAAGGCTGTGAGCTGAGAATGCTGCGTGGTGACGGTTCCATATTCTGGGCTGATCTGCAGGCGATGTCGGCACCGGACGTTGACGGCATGCCTGGATGTCGCCTGGTAATGAGTGATTGCAACAGGCGGAAACTGGCTGAGTTTGAGGTGCGCACCAGTAAAGAGCAATGGGAAAAAACCTTTGATGCCATTGAAGATGTCGTCACCCTTCATGATCAGGACATGCGGATCGTCCGGGCCAATAAGGCGGCAGGCGCTTTGTTCCAGTTGGCCCCGGCTGAACTTGCCGGCAAACATTGTTATGAACTGTTCCGGGGGGCCAAGGCGCCCTGTCCGGGCTGTCCTGAAATTCGTACCGGGGTGACTCTGGAGCATCATCGGGCGAATATTCACCATGAAAATCTGGAGAAAACCTTTGATGTTGCATCGTATCCCCTTGTCGATGCCGGCGGGCTTGTCGGTTTTGTCTCAGTCGCCAGGGATATCACTGAACATCTGCAGATGGAGGAGCAACTCAAACAATCCCGGAAGATGGTGGCCATTGGCACCCTGGCCGGCGGTATTGCCCATGATCTCAATAATATTATGGTCCCGATTCTTGGCTATGCCGAACTGGCTGCGGAACGGATTCTCCCGGATGATCCCATGGCCTCGGATCTGCGGCATATCATCAAAGCTGCTATGCGGGCCAAGGATATGATCTCGCGGATACTCTCCTTCAGTCGTCAGGGGCCACAGACCAAATATCCATTTCCCCCGCATCTGGTGGTGCTGGAGGCCCTCAAACTTCTGCAGACCTCTCTGCCGGCAACCATTGAGGTCATGATGGAGATTGATGCTGATTGCGGTACTATCCTGGCCGATCCAACCCAGCTCTATCAGATTGTCATGAATCTCTGTACCAATGCCTACCATGCCATGATGGAGAAGGGCGGAATCTTGCGGGTGAGCCTGGCAAGGGTGAATCTTGACGAAGAAAGGAGCAGGGCCCTTGGCTCAGAACTTGCTCCCGGCGATTATATTGTCCTCGAGGTCAGTGACACCGGAGTCGGCATGGAGTGTAAGGTCCTCGAACGGATTTTTGAACCCTATTTCAGTACCAAATCTGAAATAGGGGCAGGCAGTGGCCTCGGCCTTTCCGTGGTCCATGGCATTGTGAAAGAGTATCATGGGCGGATTACCGTGCAAAGTGAGCCGGGGGAGGGCACAAGCTTCCAGGTTTATATTCCCTGTGTTGATGAAGAATCATCCCGGGAACGAGCCGTATGGTCTCTTTCCAAGCCCACGGGTACGGAAAGCATACTGGTGGTGGATGATGACGAGGCTGTCAGCGAGATGTTCCAGGATGTTCTCACCGGTCTTGGCTACCACGTCGTTGTTTTCAACAACAGTCAGGAGGCCTTGGCCCTTTTTGCGAAGGTGCCTGCCGCCTTTGACCTGCTGCTGACCGATATGACCATGCCTCACATGACCGGCCTTGATTTGAGTGAAAAGGTGCTGGCCCTTCGGCCGGAGATGCCGATAATCCTCTGCAGCGGTTTCAGTGAACAGGTCAATAAGGAACAGACCCAGGAGCTGGGCATCAAGGGGTACCTTGAGAAACCCCTTACCGTTCGGGATCTGGCCTTGGCTGTACGGAAGGTGCTGGATGAAAAAGGAGAGGCTGCTTGAGGCCTTGGTGTGAGATTCCCGCTGTTCAATCTTTCTTCATTGTTTGTGTTTGATGATGCCTGGTTCCCATGCGCCGCATGGGAACCCCTTCCCGCCGGCGTTGCAGGCCGTTGTAAACATCGGATATAAAGAACTCGAACCGGATGCGACGCATGGGAACGAGAAAACTGCACAGGCCATGTTATTTTTTACAGCGGCCTGCCACTGATGGTGTCGTAAAAAGTACCAATTGCCAAAATGTCATTTCGACCATCGGGAGAAATCTTAATGGTATCCACTGGTTGAGCAGTAAGATTTCTCGCTGTCACTCGAAATGACAAACTTGCTTGAGTTTTTACGAGATTGTCACCACTGACTTCGGCCAATAACCCCGCCTCTGGTGGAGAGGATAACCTGCTCCACCGGAACCGTCTTTCCGGCCTGTTCCATGGCCTGCTTGATGATACCGGTCATGGAGGAACAGCAGGGAACTTCCATGATCAGGATGGTCAGGCTCTTGAGATTGCAGGTGGCAATGATCTCGGCAAAGCGCTGGACATAGCTCTGGGCATCGTCAAATTTGGGACAGCCCATCATCAGCACCTTGCCGGCGAGAAAGTCTGTCTGGAAATTGGGGGCGGAGACTGCCGTGCAGTCGGCAGCAACGAGCAGGTCGGCATTCTGCAGGAAAGGAGCCGAAGGCGGAACCAGGCGAATCTGGACCGGCCAGTGGCTCAGCGCCGAGGTGCCGCCGGTAACGGCCAAGGTCGGTTTGTTGGCTGTCTGACATGGTGTCTGCGGGGCAAAGGTCTGGAGCCTCGACGATGGACAGCCGGAGGGCTTGGGGTTGCTCTTGGCACTCTCCTCTTTCTTCTTATTGGCCAGGAATTCATGCACGGCCTCTTCGCTGAAATCCTCGGCCTCGCGCTCAATGATCTGCAGGGCGCCGGTGGGACAGGAACCAAGGCAGGCGCCCAGGCCGTCGCAGAGATTGTCGGCCACCAGTCGGGCCTTGCCGTCAATGATCTGCAGTGATCCTTCGGCGCAGTCCGGTACACAAAGACCGCAGCCATTGCACAGCTCTTCGTCTATCAATATAATCTTACGCATTATTTTCATGTTACTATTCTCCCGGATAAAAGGTAAGGGGTGATCTCTTGCGTGGGGATCCTGTTTTGTATGATCCCATTGTAGCAGAAATACTCCCTGTCACCTTGACTTGGGTCAAGCCGCGAAAAAAAAGTTTGGATCTCTCCCTGCAGGTTGACAAGACAAATTCATGGTTGTTGTCTGCCCCCCTCTCCCTGCCTGCGTTGCAGGCCGTTGTAACCATCGGATATAAACGACTCGAGCTGGACGCGCGACGCATCCAGCATGCATTCCCATGCAGCGCATAGGAACGGGACAAAAACACATAGGAATGATAAACCCTCCTGATAATATTTAACTTAACTGTATCATGCTGATTTGTTGTTTATTTTTTTTACTGTCGGAAAAAAATCAGAAAAGATTAAATAAATTTGCATCTGTAATTTTGATGTGATATGTCTCTATATCGCTTTTGCATAAATAAATGAATCTTCATTCATTTATAGCCTGAAAATATGAAAATAGTTAGCGCTAAGGTAGGTATGTATTCAAAATTTTCTCACCGTTTGCTTTATAATTGCCGGGGATTCACGCTCATTGAAATGCTGGTGGTGGCGGTCCTGCTGGCTATTATTACCGCCATTGCCATGCCGTTATTACGGGATAATGTTGTCGAGGCCTATGTCCCCGAGGCTGAGGCGGTGCTGGCCTCGTATTCAACCACTGCACAGCGTTGCCGTTTGCTGAAGGGGGCTTTTAATCATGCTGATTGCACCAAGGCAAATTTTATTGCTGCAGGGTATGTTGACGAAGGATCAACCAACAAATGGACTTTTACCTACACCTCCACAAGCACCGATGCCTTTACAGCAACAGCCACAGGGGTAACAACCAACAGCGACCTGAACGGCAAGACCATCACCTTGACGTATAATGTCGCTTCGACTCCGCATGAAAGCAAAACCTATAACTTCTGAGCCGACTGCCAAACAATGAAACGATCAGGCATCAGAGAGAATCAGGCGGGATTCAGCATCCTGGAGGTGATTTTCGGAGTTATCATGCTCACTATCATGCTGGTTGGTACGTCGCAGCTCCTGGTGACGGGTTTTCAGCAGCAGGATCACGATACCCGTGACATCCTGGCCAAGATAGCGATCAATAATGTGGCAGAACGATTGCGCTCCAGGTTCAAGGATAATTACGGGACTGGGTCAGAAGGCGGCGGGACCTATGGCGGATGCAGCAATTATGCTCATACCGTAACAACCGCCGACTACACTTTCACTGCAGACTCTAATAACTTGATGGCTTTGTTGCCTCCAGTCTCTCCAGTCTCTCCAGCTCTTTTTGCCAAATGTCCAGACTGTGTGATTGAAGCTGTACTCGACTGCGATGATGCCACCAATGTCTGGAATGGTTATATCCGCGTCCGAACAGCAACCGGTGGTACGACCATTGCCTCGATCCCCTTTGATTTGATGCAGCCGGGATCCTGAGCATGCGAAGGAATACTCTTTTTAATAATCATGGCCTGACCTTGGTTGAGGCCTCCATCGCCATGTTAATGCTGGCGATCATCTTTGTTGGAATCGGCTATATGGTAAAGACTGTGCCGATGAAGCAGCGCGCCTACCACGCGACAACCCGTGATGAAGATGCCTTGACCCTCAGCTATCTTCTGACCCAGAATGTCAAGCAGGCCAGTGAAATCACCAGCCCGGCTGAACCGACAGGCAACACGACGACAACGGCCTCAACCCTGGAAATGAGGAGTATGGTCTGGGATGCAACAGCCACCCCTCCTGCCTTTGTTGAGCAACGGGTTGAGTTTTCCATTGATGCAGGCAATCAACAGATTCTTTGGTGCCATACCAGTGCTGCAGATTGCACCCCAGCTGAGTCCATATTATCCAGTTGGGATAATGGCCGTGTCGGGGCCGAAAGCATAACCACTGTGGCCGGGGCTGCAAACGGCACCATCTTCCGGCGGGGTGTTGATGTGGACGGGAACGGCACCCTGAGCACCCGGGAAAAGCATTATATTCGGGTTGAGCTGGTACTCAGCCAGAATGAAGGGCCGGCAGGGAATCAACACAATATCGATAACCAGGTTTATTATATAGAAGCGCTGGGGAATGTAAATAATGTGCGAAATCCGAATTAAGGGTTAAAGGTCTTTGCACATTGTTACCTATCACAATCAAGGAGTATATCATGTTGAAGAGATTACAAGGAAACAATGGTGGGGCCATGCTCGCCGCCCTTATTCTCATGCCGGTTCTGGCGGCAGGCAGCCTTGCCGCTTATCAGATGGCCAACAAAAGTGCCACTGTTACCATGATGGCGGCCATGGAAGAAGATGCGGTCTTCTCTTCAGAATCAGTTGTGGATATTCTTATTGGTGATATCAGCAACAATGCAGGCAAGCGGGATCAGATTGTCGATGCCGCTGCCGATGCATGGTTGTTCAATACCAGCACCACAACACCTGCAACCTTGATCCGTCAAGATACCAGCCCCCGCTACGAAAAACTCGCTACTCTTTATACAGTGAAAAAACTTCCCCAGAGTGCTATGGCAGAGGGGGCTGAGGCCAATACCATCGCTATAGAGATCACCACCCGAACCTATAACACTGCCAATCCCTCTTGGAATACTAGCCCCAATGTTGAACATGTCACCCAGCAGGAATTTAATATGGGCCTGGTCAAAGTGGGCGGCTGTGCAGCTAACTATGATTTCTTTGCCGAAAATGAGTATAAAAAAACTGTTTTTTTCTCTATGGGGTTCGGTGCAAATGCTGCCTTTTATGCAGGAAACAAATGGAGTTCAAGTGGATTTGATTTTAGTATGAGCCATGAATGTATAGATACCCCTGGCGATGCTTATAAATATTTCCTTATTTTCCCTATCAATATCTGTCCTTGGAGTAGGGTTGATTGTAACATTACTCCCCCAATTACCTTTGAAAATGCACTCTATGGTAAATCTGATTCAAATCAGAATGGACAAACCGATGATCACGATGCAATTCATAAGGTGAATATAAATGGGAACGATGGAAATCCTTATGCTTCAACTTATCCATATCCTTTTAATTCCATGGAAAAAACCATAATAGACCATATCAGTAAAAATGCCCGCAGCGCCACCACTCATGCTGCAGCCTTTGCAGCCATGAACGACGACGGTGATGTCGGCAAGGTTGGAACTTCTTTGACTGGTTATTGGTATTTTCGAGACACTAATAACAACGGTGTCCCGGATATTGATAGCCCTTATTTTTATCACGAAGGAACGCTTACTGACGCCTTTCCTTTCAATATGGGTATGTTCCGGTTTCGAAATACTTATGTGTATGTGAATGGTCATATGAATACCTTCCAGATGGGCTCTGGGACCGGCATGAACTCCGGTCAGCTTTACCTTATTGCCAGTGGTGATGTGAAAACGCTTCAGATGATGAATATGACCATGGCAGATGCTGGTTTGGTCGTACTGGCTGGAGGCTCTATTACCAACACTGCCATGATGTCAGGGAGTGGCATAGGGTCCGGCACCATGATGGCAAATAATAATATTAATCTGAAGAAAGGAATGAGTATGTCTTTTTTTAATCGCCAGCGGCTCCTTGCTAAACACGATATCGAAGAATTTAGCGGGTTTTCTATGAGCATGGGATCAACTGGTACAGGCACCTGTGGTTGTACAGCGGGCACAGCCGATGAAACCACTGAGATGCAGATCGGCCGCAGATTCTCCAAGAGTTGAGAGAGCTTCAGGATATCGGCTGGACTCCGCAGGGATGAGGGGAAAGAACCATTTAGAATTTTAGCGAACACCCATATGGCGTTCATTATATAACATAATACCAGACCAGGAATCACATCCTTATGCCAGCCCGGAAATCATATCGTACTATTACCCTGGCCCTGCTGTTTGCCGCCCATGCCGCTGTCCTCCTGCCGACGGCAGGTCTGGCGGAAGAAGCGGTTCCAGCACCCATCGTGATAGCGACGGCCGCTCAGGCAATTCGGCCTGGCGCCCTGGATCTTCTTACCTGTATGCGGAGGGCCGACCAGCTCCATCCTGAAATCGGTCCGGCCCGTGCCAGATTGGAAGAGGCTGATGCCTATATCGCCGAGGCACAGGCCCATATGTTTCCCACCCTTTCTTATTACGCCGGGGTTAACTACTGGGATGATGATTTCAAACTGGAGGGCATGGAGCTTGCCCCGGGCGGTAAAGGCGATATCGTCATGGAAGGGCAGAGCCAGGCCCGGGCCGGGGTGAGCGTCAACTGGCCGGTCTTTACCTGGAACAAGGTGCAGAATGGGCAGGCGGCCGCCGGTCATGAACTCGAGGCCCGTAAACTGGAGTTGGTCAGGGTCAGGGAAAATGCGATCAAGACCGCCATCTGTGCCTACTGGACACTGGCCTCGGCCCTGGAGGCCCAGCAGTATCTGGATGCTACCATCAATGAGCTTCGCCTCTTTCTGGAGACCGCCACTGAAGATATGAAAAAGGGGATGAAAAATGCCCCGGAGAAAGATGTCATCCAGATCAAGATTGATATCCACAAAATGGAGGCCTGGCGTGAAACTCTGAAACGCTGGGAGGGTACGGCGCGGCAGGCTCTCTCTATCGCCACCGGCCTGCCTGAAGATCAGATCAACATCGTTGATACTATCGTCTCCTATAATGGGGTGAAAGTGGCATTTGATACCTGCCTTGCTGCCGCCTATACCAACAGGACCGATTTACGGGCCCTGGAAGAACGGATTAAACGGGCCCGGTTGGAAGTGGCTATTCAAGAAAAGGTCAATTTCCCTGATCTGGAGCTGGTGGCCAGGGGCAGCGCCCTGGCAGACGACTATGATCCAAGTCAGGAGTTTCATGCCATGGCCGGCATTCAGTTGCGGGGCAAACTTGATGCCGGCATCAACAAGGCCAAGGTCGAGCAGGCCGGAGCACGTCTCATCATCCTGGAAAAAGAGAGATTTGCCTTGCAGGAGGATATTCGCCTCAATGTGCGGGACGCCTATCTGCGGGTACAGGAGGCTTATAACGCTGTTATCCAGTACAACTTTGCCCGAAACCAGACCATGCACAAACTGGATGTGGTTCGCAGCGGCTATCCGATGATGCTCTCTGATGTCGATGATGTCCTGAAAACTCAGGTCGAGCGACGGATGGGTGATAAAGACTTCATCTTTTCCAAACTGGAACTGATCCGCTCCCTGGCCCTGCTGAATTTAGTCAGTGGCACCAGCGTCTATAACTTTGCCGCCGGTGAAGAGCAAGGGGGCGGGACCGAACCGGTACCTTCCGCCACAACAGAGGACGGGAAAGATGCAAAAGAGGATACGTAAACAGTGATAAGGAAGGAACGCTAAGCGCATATCGAAAAGGTAGGAGCCCGCCCCTGCGGGCGAAATCCCGCAGGGACAAGTAGATGGGTCCTTAACAGTGTGCCCCCATGTTTTCCCAGGCTTTGATATTTTATCATCACATTCTATTGTTATTTGAGATTCATGAGAGTAAACAGCTTCACCCCTTTCAAAGTTGACAATCTCGCAAAAACTCAAAAAAGTCTGTCATTTCGAGTGACAGCGAGAAATCTTATTCCTCAACCAATGGATACTATTAAGATTTCTCCCGCTGGTCGAAATGACATTATGGCAATTTGTACTTTTTACGAGTCCATCAAAGTTCGGTCGGTTCAATTAGAAAAGATTTTCCTCTCTCTTTGTATCCTGCTAAGCCTGGTGTTGTCACATGGCCCCGTTTTTGCTGAAGAAACTCTTTACTTCGGCTGGTATCCAGGGGATTCACTTTCCATGGACGATCGGCGGGCTGAGGTCTTTGCCAAATACCTGAGCGACCGGAGCCGTCTGCACATTGAGGCCGTCAAAACAGACAGTGCTGACAGCCTGATTGGTGCACTCCAGAAGAATACAGTCCATTTTGGCTCCATTCCCAATTATCAATATCCTGCCTTGCATGAATCGCTGCACCTGTTAGCCACGCCGCAGTATAACAGCAGCACGGATATGTATCTGTACATCATTACCAACGCTGCTGCCGGTATCAAGAACCTTGACGACCTGAAAGGGAAGTCGGCCGGGCAGGTGATGGAAAGCAATCAACTCAAATGCTATTTTCTCTCCGGAAGTCTCAAAGCCAAACCCCAGGATTTTCTTGGCAAGATCACCGTGTTTCAAAACCTGAAAGAGGCCGTAGATAATGTGGCCAGCGGTAAAGTTGTCACCACCTGCATTTCCAGCACTGCCTATGAAATTTTGAGCAAGTTTGATCCCAGTCTCACCAAAAGGATTAAGATCATTAAGCGATCTCCGGCCTATGCCATGGATCCGATGGTCG
Organism: Pseudomonadota bacterium; assembly: GCA_043826415.1. Classification (GTDB taxonomy): domain Bacteria; phylum Desulfobacterota; class Desulfobulbia; order Desulfobulbales; family Desulfocapsaceae; genus UBA2270. Next base: position 162,366 of record JBDRQE010000042.1, on the reverse strand, counting down.
CCTCCATTCTCCTGCCTGAAACCGTCTGGTGGAATCTGCAATCGGTTCTCATCAATATGAGTAATGATTATGCCGCCCAGCAGATACTCCTTCCCATGGGATTTCATGGATTTGCCAGCCCGGTCAGCCAGCTTGATTCCTATCCTCAGGCACCAGCCAAAACGCAGCCCGGCGGAAAAATCATTGTCGATGCGGGCATAGACAAGACTCTCAACGATACGGTTGAAAAAAATAGCGCCCAGGTTGACTCCATATGGGTACGATCCACAGAAGAAAAGGAGGGAGCAATCCCTGAAAACGCAAATCCTGAAGCGGTGTTACCGTCGAACACGCCCCCGGTAGACGCAAACACTTCGGGGGCGGTGACAGCTGTACCGTCAACAGATGGACATGCAGACAAGAATGCTGTAACGGCGGCGGTCGTGTCCTCGCCGGAATCAGCAAGTGCCGGTGCTGCCGTGACGCCGATCGTCCCCCAAGGCACAGCCACTCGATCGTTCCTCGTTCAGTTCATGCAGAATCAGTATCTGAGCGGCGGGGCCTTCATCGCCCTGCTCCTTGTTGTCGGCCTGCTCACTGCGAACATGCTGGGCAATAACCGCAAGAGGAAAATGTTGACCGTCCTGCTGCTGCTGAATCACAAATTGATCACCCTGCAAAGCCGCCTTGATTGGCGAGGAAAACTGCATCTCGTTGCCTGTAAGAGTGGAAATGCCCTCAGTGAGCAAGGGATTCGTAAAGTCTTGCGGGATATTGGTCATAAATCAGCCATGAAAATAGTGACTGTTCTCAATAGTGATCGACTCGTTCTCAGGGAGTTTACCTTTCCACTTTTGGCCGGGAACGAAATTCATCCCGCCATTCACTGGAAGCTCAAAGACATGAACATCCCCTATAATGAGGAGTCCGACACCATTCACAGTATGGTGATAGTCCGGGATCGGAAGAAAAAAGAGATGACAGTGCAGGCCCTTGTCCTTACCGATAATGACAGCAATGGCCGTGAATGGTCGGCCATGAATCTGGCGGAAGACGGCACTGTCTGTATGGAAATGGCACTGCTCAATCGCTTTCGTCTCTGTGTGCAAGCGGAGAGATCGGGCAGTGTTGTTTTGGCATATCGTCTCAATGAACATGAGGGCATTCTTCTGATTCTGGAGGAAAACAACAGCTTTATCAATCGCCGAATTTTTGGTGCTTCCGCCCCGATTGACCTGCATCTGCCCTCTTTTTCCCTGGAAATGGAGACAGAAGCGCCGGCAGCAGTGGTGGAATATAAAGACATCCATGATCCGATAGAACAGTGGAACAACTTTCTTCCCGACATTCGACAGACCATCAGCTTCTATAGCCGTCAATCGGGAAAGGTTGTCGATACCCTGTATCTGGCCGGCCCGGGTGTGCCGTCAGTGCCGGACCCTGAGCATGTATTGGCCGATCAATTGGCCATGAAGGTTGAACATATCAATCTCCTGGCTGATGTTGAGCTGGCAATTGGCGTGACCGAGAATTGTCCAGCCATTGAAATACTGGCCGGTGCCGCCATGCTCTGGCATAAAAAGGCATAGCTGGCAATGGAGGATGTAGCTCTCCACCTTGTTTACAGATTAACAACTGATCTCGCGCTGAGACGCAGAGACGCTGAGAAGGACCAGAAAAGTTTTTCTCTGCGTCTCTGCGCCTCCGCGCGAAAAATACTACAAAACAGATAGGTACCATTAAACCTGCGGGATAGTTACGCAGGATGAAGGGCATGTCCTTTCATAGAGAGGGGTGCACTGGCCGCGAAGCCCCGAGTATCTGATTTTGATCCAGCCTTTTCTGCTTCGGTGAAGACTGCTTTGATGAAGAGTTACCAAGAAATAAACTCAAAGGATAGCCCATGGAATCTCTCGAAAATTATATAAAACATCCATCGTTTGCCACCACACTTTTGGGCTTGGTTATTGGAGGGATGATTCTAATAGTCAGTTACAATTGGGCAGAGCAGAAAAAACAGACACAACTCATTGAAATTAAAGATGTTGAGGCCAAGATTGAGGCCACGAGGCCACCGGCTAACGACCCCCAGACCGACTGGCAGCGCACCATGAGCGAGTTGTCACAGAAACAGAAATTTTTCTGGGGACGGCGAATTATTCAGTTTACTTCCCTGTTGCCGATGGAGCTTCAGCTTGCCTCCCTCGCCGTTCTTGATGATGCCTTTGAGGCAAATGGTAGTATCTCTTCCAGAGCCAATGTCCTTCGACTGACGGAATTAGGCGACTATACCCTTCAATGTCTTGATGATACGCTTCTTAAGGAGAACCTTGGCCCCTGGGAGATTAGAAAGCTGGCTCGTTTCACCCCCGAGGATGTTGATTTTACCTTACGTGCAGCCATCCAGTAACCATATTTTATCAAGAGGATCCAAGGTACATGGAATCTAAAAACTGGCAGCCCCTCATTTTTCTTGTCGTTATGTCCATCCTCATCGTTGTTGCAGGTGGGTGGCAGTATAACAAGAAATACTTTACGCCCAACGAGGCCAGAATTCAGACACTGAATCAGGAGCTGGCAACGGTGAAAAGTGCTCGCCAGGCCTGGGATGAGGCACTGGCTCGTGGTCTGAATGGTGATGCGGTCTATGAAACTCGTTTCAACTACTTTACCAAAGATGACATCCCGCTGCCTACGATCCAGCCCCGGCTTCTCAAAGAGCTGACACCCTTCTTTGAAGAACACCAGATGGATTTCCTTGGCCTGGTACAGCAGGAGAGAGAAAAGCAGGACCTCCTGACCATTGTCTCCTTTACCTTGACCGGCGGGGCCCGATTTGCTGATATCGTCAGCCTTGTCCGCTGGTTGGAGGAAGAAAAACATGCGGTTGTTTCCGGACTCACCATTGCAGGATCTGCTGTGGATGTAAATGAAGGAAAAAAATCACAGAAAGCAGCCACTATCAACGGCAAGGCCGTTGAGCCTCCCGCCCTTGACAACATGGAGTTGCAGAGACCAGACGACTGGCTCTCTTTTTCACTGAAATGGCATTGGGTGGAAGGGGTCCCCAAGAATTTTACCTCCGTGGTCACACCCCCTGCCCTGGCAAACCAGGAAGTCGAGAGAAATCCCTTCAGGTCATACGCACAGGAGACAACGGTCATCCCGGAAAAAAATAACAAGAAGGGAGAGGACGTAGTATTCCGGCCCGCACCGGAATCACTGCAGCTCAATGGTATTATGGCTATAAAAGATGGCTATAAGGCTTTAATCAATAATAAATATTTAGAGGCAGGTATGAATTTTGAGGAGTTTCATATTGTTGAGATCAACGCTGATGAAGTCATCCTTGGTAAAGAGCGTTTCAGATACCGCCTGCGTATAGCACGAAAACAGTACTAATGCTCATCCATCTTTGAGAATAAAAGAGAGTGAAACTATGATGAAACCAGCACGAAAATTTCCCCTGCGAGGAGCAATCTCGACGATGATTGTGTGCTTGCTTTTGTTCCCGGTTATTGCGGCAGAGAGCGTTCAGGCCAAAGAAGAAATTACTATCAAGGGCATGCGGGCTCAGGATCAGATGCCGCCGCCCACTATCTATCAGCCTGCCCCCCTGGCGCCGGCTATTATTGACGCCAATTCGGTCAATATCAATACCGAAGCAGCGGATCCCTTTGATTCTCTGCCGGTGCCAAAACCTGAGCAGCAGGCATACCAGCCGCAGCTGCCCAAGGGGGCGATTGAAATCCCCGAGATGTTTCTGGAAAATAAGACCCGCAAGCCCATTATCCTGTCATCGGTTGAACTTGACCGGGCTAATATTGAACCGTATCTGGTCAACGTCCTTGGTGATTACGGAATCAATGTCATCATGGATATGAGCGAGAAGAAGGCTGCGGCAGACGGGAGCTCAACCGGTGTCTGTTCGGTGAGCCTTCGTCTTCGTGATGTCAGTCTCTGGGGCACGATCACCCAGATCATGAATATGTGCGGCCTGGGCTATGAAATAGAAAATAATACCTTCCATATCCGTCCACAGACTAAAATTGTCGAGATTAAACGGCAAGCTCCAGTGAAGACCAGTGCCCCGTACCGTTTCAAATACCTCCAGGTGACCAGTCATCTCAATGATAATTACCTGCGGGTAGATGGTTCGATTCAAGACAAGACCACTACTGGTGCCTCCGACCAGGTAAAAAGGGCTGATCTGGAAAATCTGGTCAAGAGTCTTCTCTCTGATCCTAAAAATGTCTCAGAGCCGCCTGCGGTCACCATCAATGAGGCCACTAACAGTATCATTGTGAAAGATGAAGAGACGAATCTGGCCAAGATCATGAACGTCCTGGCAGAACTTGATCAACCGGCGCCCCAGGTCAAGATTCAGGCCTGGATCATTGAGACCAGCTCTTCAGTCGCCAAGTCCATTGGGGTACGCTGGGCCGGCAAATTCAATTTTGACGACGGGCTGGTCTGGGGAAAAAGCCGGGATATCTATGACGGGGCAACGAGCGCCTTTAATTATCCCCTGGCAGGGATCAGCAATGGTGCCATCCCGCTTGTAACTGAAGAGGGGAGTGATACCTTTACACATGAGACCGAGTCATCCCCATATAATGGCAATGCCTATAGTCTTGGCATGGGTATTACCACCGACGCCGGTTCCTTAGTGGCCGAGATGCAGGCCCTGGAGAGCAATGGTGATATCAACATCCTCTCCCAGCCGGAATTGACGGTGCAGGATAACCGTGAGGCCACCATCACCTCGGGCCGCAATATCTATGCCTGGTACGAAAACGCAGATGGAACTTCTCTGAAGGAGATTCCAGCCAAACTGATTGCCACCATTACCCCCCATGTCAGTCCTGAAGGGACCTTGATGATGCGGATTACCCTGCAGAACCGAGCCGCTGATGAGAAGACAGTGAACGGTATTCCAGAGGTCACCGAGCGCTCCATTGACACCACCCTGCTGGTAAAAAATGGAGAGACCATTGTTTTGGGCGGCCTTAAGGTCGAACAGGATAACCGCTCCTCGGAAGGGGTGCCTTATCTCAAGGATATTCCTCTGCTCGGCGCTCTCTTCAGTTATAAAGAGGATCGAAAGGATACGGGAGAGCTGATGATGATTGTCCGTCCCACTATCATTTCCACCAACAGTAGACAGCGGATCAAACTTCCACCCGCTGAATTGAACCATACGGAACTGAAAGAATGATTTTTTCTGAGAACTCAAGAAAACTCATTGGTGAGCTGCTGGTTGAGCATCGGCTGATCACTGAAAAAGATCTGTCCTTTGCCATGCACGAACGGCATCAGAACGAACAATTATTTTCCGCGCTGCTCCGTCTGGGTGTTCTGGCCGATGATCATCACTCCTGGGATGTGCTGGCCGGCCAGATTGGTGTCTTGTTTGCCCGGCCGGGCCGAGATTTTGAGTGGAACCGTGACCTGATCAAGTTCATCGATCAGGAAACCGCCAAAAATCATGAGTCCCTGCCGCTCCATGATAACGGCCAGACCCTCAAGGTCGGGATGACCGTGCCTACTAATCTCGACACCATAGAGCTTCTACGGATCTCAACCGGCAGAAGGATTCAGTCCTTGCTGATCTCACCGGAGATCTTTAATACCGGCATGTCTGTCCTCTATGATGATGACAGTGGCGTTGACGGCGGAATCAGGATGCATGCCGATTTGCTGGCAAGTCTTGAGTTGCAATCGCCCAACCGTTCGGATAGCGGCCGTAAAGACATCGAGGAAGAGGTGGAAGGCGCCGGCAAAAAATCACATCTCCATCTGGAAGATGGTGATGGCCAGGACCTTGCTCCGGCCCAGCTGTTACTTCACCAACTCCTTCAGAAATCTATTCAGCTCAATGCCTCGGATATTCATGTGGAGCCGGGACGGGAAGAGGCCATTGTCCGTTTCCGGATTGATGGTGTGCTCCACGAGATCACCCGGGTCAGCAAGGAGCGCTTTGTCCCCTTTATGACCACAGTCAAGGTGCAGTCGGATATGAATATTGCGGAAAGGCGACTGCCCCAGGATGGTCGATTCTCCACCATCAATAAAGGGGTGGAGGTCGATTTTCGGGTTTCCACCCTGCCTACCATCCACGGCGAGAAGTTAGTGCTTCGTCTTTTGCGGCGGGGGACCGGCATGCTGCGCCTGGATCGCCTTGGTATTGACAAGAATACCGAAAAAGCCATGCTTCGGGCCATCAAAAATACCAGCGGCATTATCCTGCTTACCGGTCCCACCGGCAGCGGCAAGTCCACCACCCTCTATTCCCTGCTGCGGGAGGTGGATACCCGCAGACTCAATGTCATCACCATTGAGGATCCGGTAGAGTATCATATGCCCGGGATTACCCAGGTCAATATCCATCCGGCTATCGGCCTGACTTTTGCCTCGGTTTTGCGCACCTCCCTGCGGCAGGACCCCGATGTTATCATGGTTGGTGAAATCAGGGATCAGGAAACAGCCGAGATTGCCATCCGGGCGGCCCAGACCGGCCATCTGGTTCTTTCCACTCTCCATACCAACAGTGCCTCCGCCACTCTGGATCGTCTGCTGGATATGGGGATTCCGCCCTATCTGCTGGCCGCCTCTCTCCGTTTCATCGGTGCTCAGCGGTTAGTCAGACGCAACTGTTCCGAGTGCATGGAAAGCTATCAACCGGAACAGACTGCCCTCAATATGTTTCCCGGGTTTAATTTCAGCGATTTCAACTTTAAACGGGGGCGCGGTTGCCCAGCCTGTAATCAGAGCGGCTATAAAGGGAGGATGTCGCTGCTGGAATATCTATCTGTTGAAGGTGAATTGATCAAGATGATTGCCACCGGGGTCATGTCCTCCAGAATCAAGGAAACCGGCTATAAACTTGGTCTCTATGATACTATTGAACGTCCCGGACTGCTGGCGGTAAAAAACGGAGTGACCACCCTCGAAGAAATGGCAAAGGTGCTGATTCATGGCTGATAAGGACACCCTCTATTATAAATATCAGGGCCGCGACAAGAATTCCCAGCTGAAAACCGGAGTCCTGACTGCCGGCAATAAGCAGGGAGCCATGGTCATGGCCCGGGCCTTTGTTGCTGTTTTACTGTCGCTGGAGGAGATTAATGCGGAACAGGCAGCCATTCTTGAAAGGAAGTACTCGACCCGTAAAAAAGGCAGTCTGCTGGCCCAATGGTTCCCTTATCGCCCGTCTCTTGCAACCAAGGCCTTTATCTTTTTTCAATTGGCTGCCATGCTCGAAGCAGGGCTGGACTTGATGCCGGCCCTTGAAGCCTTAGGGGAAGAGATGGAAGATGCTCGGGCCCAGCAGATGTTTTTTGGGATCAGCAAAAGCATCCAGGAAGGTAAGGACCTTTCCCAGGCCCTGGCCGAGTATCCCAGAATTTTTGAAGAGGTTATTGTCAATGTCGTGGCCGTGGGCGAGGCCAGTGGGCAGCTGGACACGGTTTTGAAAAGTATCAGCTTTCAAATGGACCGGCTCCATGAGGTGCGTGGTAATGTCATTGGGGCCCTGGCCTATCCGGCAATCACCCTGGTGGTGGCTTTTGGGATGGTGTTGGTGATGCTGCTCAAGGTCTTGCCCATGTTTGAGGCCATCTATGCTGAATTCGGGTCAAAACTACCTCTTATCACCCGCTCTCTGATTGCTGTCAGCCATACCATTCGCGATCATTTTATCTTGTGCGGTATTGGGGTTGCCCTGGTGATTTTTGTTGCTAACTGGTTGTGGGGCATCCCTAAGTATCGGGAAAAAATGGAGCAGTTCGTCTATCGTATTCCCATTTTCGGCAGCCTGATTGAAGAATATATTTATGTCCAGATCTCCCGGACTTTCGGGCTTCTCATCCGCAGCGGCATCCATGTTCTGCAAGCCTTGCAGCATACGGCAATGGCCACTCCCTGGATTACCTACCGTAACCGTATCATTACCACGAAAGAGGGGGTGGCGGAAGGAGAGATGATTTCCGCTCAGTTCAAGAAGTATAAAGTCCTGCCGCCCATTGCCAATCAGCTCTTGACGGCGGGTGAACATACCGGAACCATAGATGATATGCTGGATAAAATAGCGGCCTTTTACGATCGTAAGGTGATGAATAAAGTAAAGATTCTTTCTTCACTTATTGAGCCGCTGATGATCGTTTTTCTTGGGGCCTTGATAGGTGTTTTGCTGGTCGCCATGTATATGCCGATCTTTATGCTCGGCAAGGCGATGAAGGGGCATTAAGGAAGGGCTGCGGGCTTTGTCAGTTTACAGGCGGACCTGCAACTGGCTTCAACTGACTGGATATAAGGGATTTATAAGAAAAAGGAGCTGTAATGAACAAAAAAATAACAAAACAAACAGTGCTGTTTGTCCTCAGTACAGCCATGTTGTGCGCCGGAGGCTGTCAGCCCATTGTCACCCGGACCATTGACCCGGCTCGTCCGGATTTTGATCCCTCAATCACTTCCGGAATCAAAGAAAATGTGGTCATCATGCCTCTGGCCGATTATTCCAGCGGCACCACGCCGGACAAGGCCACTCGCCGTCAGGCCAAGATTATGGCCGCCCTTTCCCATCAGTTGTCGGGGTCGGGCTTGATGCCGGCTATCCAGGAGGATGTCAATGCCTTCTTGTTTGCAGAGCATATTATCGCTCCGGCGCAGGAAGGTATCAGCCAGTTGGATGCGGAAAAATGGGGCAGTTATGTCAACAGTGTTACAGACGCCATCATGGCCGGCGACAATGGCAATCAAACTCCTGCTACCGTAGGTGTCAGTCCGCAGGTTATTCAGGAGCTGGGGAATCGCTTCCAGGCAAAATACCTGTTACGAGGCCGGATTGTCGAGTACCGTATCGGCCAGGATCGCACCTTTAATCCCCTCCGGCGCGGGATTCTCCCCTTTGTCGTCGATGGCACCAGCACCACTCTCTTTGGGATAGCCAAATCCGAACAGTATGACACATGGCAGGAAATGGCGACCGCCGGCACTGCTGGTGCCCTGATTGGAACCAACGCCGGAACTCCATTTAACGGCAATCCCAGTGCCCATGGCAGCAATGCCCTGGTCTGGGGCGCGGTGGGTGCTGGAGTTGCCTATCTTGCCAATCAGGGCGGTGATGTGCCCGAGGCCCGTATTCAACTGGAGCTGGCCCTGCAATCAACCAGTAACGGCCAGGTACTCTGGGCCAACCGAACCGAGTTTACCGTTACCCCGGGCAATGCCTTTGATCGTTACGATCAGCAGCACCTTCTTGCCCTGGCCATGGAAGAGGCTGCCGCCAGCCTGGTCCAGGATATGCGACGACATGTTTACGGGGTGCCGGATGCAGCAGCAAGCTCGATGAAATCGGCAACACCAGTGGTAAGCACTCCTGTTGCTGTTCCGGGTCAAAAGCAGGGCGCTTATCCGCCAATGGTGCAAAAATAACCGGAAGTGCTAAGCCGTGGTAAATAAAATAACTATAACATTCTCGTATCGTGAACGGCATAAGGCGCCGTAAAGAAATAGATGAAAATGTAATGGTTATTTCTTAACGGCCCTTAAGTAATCCATAAACTGACGGGTGTTCCGCCAGATTATAAATAACCGTGGTCCCTTCGCCACATCATTACTCATTCCATTTTCAAAGGAGAACAACAACATGAAAGTAACAAAAGTAATCCAGAATCAGAACGGCTTTACCCTCATCGAGCTGATGGTCGTGGCCGTCATCCTTGCCATTATTTCCGCTATTGCCGTACCGATTTATAACGGCTACAAGAAAGAGGCGGCGGCACAGGAAGCTTACACCGTTTTAGCCCAAGTCATGGACCTGTGTAGTGGTAAAATATTAAAAGTAAAAGAAACCGGTGCTGCTGCTACAACTTTTACACTCGAGACCCCAGCTGCTGGAAAGTATTTCACCTATGGTGCCCCGACTTGTGCAACTGCCGGTGTTGGTGCTGCTGCAACTGGTTCCGGTTCGATTACAGCTACAGGTGCGGTCTCCCCATTAGGAGCTGGAGATACTTTAATACTAGGATTAACCGTTACTGCGGCTGGAGCAGGCACAAAGACATTTTCCGGTACTCTCCTGTAAATAAAAGATTAATGCTGCCAGTGGAAAATCTTTTTGTAAGGTTTTCCACATATTCACACACTCTGTCTCTGGAGTGAAACAATCCAACCCTGGTTCTCATACTGCACGGGAACTAGAGTTGGATTGTATCGCAGATCACTGTAGAAAGTTGTTCATCACTTTGCTTCATCTCATCACTGAAGCCATATTACACAGTCCCTTCATCCCGAGAAATACCAGCGTTACCGGAATGACTTTTGACCTATATGTTCGACAATGGTAAATTTGTATTTTCCAAGTCCTCTGCATATCTCTTATCCGCATCCCGTAAGAATTACTCTTTGAGCTTCCAGCACGAACAGTGTACTGTGTGAAAACAGTCCATGTTGCAGCTTCGTCTTCTGGTGTAAACTCAATGTCTCTTTATCCCTTTCGCTCCCGTTTCTTATTCTGGTGCCTGCTGGTAACGTCACTCCTGTCCTCCGTGCCGGTCGCGGCCCTGGAGACTGTTTCCCTGCAGCTTAATGGCACGCACTCTTTTGAGTTTGCCGGCTACTATGCGGCCAAGGAGCATGGCTATTATCGTGAGGCCGGTCTTGATGTTGATTTTCTGGAGGCGACAGCCGATACCGATGTCGTCAAGAGAGTTATTACCAATAGTGCCCAGTTTGGTGTCGGCGACAGCAGCCTGCTGCTGGCCCGTGCTGCCGATCAACCGGTGCTGGTGTTGGCCGTCATTTTTCAACATTCGCCTCTGGTCGTCGTGGCCAAAAAACAGCAGGGAGGGCAGTCTCTCCATGATCTGGCCGGGAAAAAGGTTCTCATCGCCAAGCAGGCGGACGAGTTACGAGCATATTTCAAACAGGAAGGACTGTTTCCTGAAAAATTAGAGGCACAGCCGCAGAGCGTTAACCCTCGTGATCTGCTTAAAAATAAGGTGGATGCCATTTCCGCCTCTTCAACGCAAGATCTCTTTTATCTGGATCGAGCCCGGTTTTCCTATCAGGTGTATACTCCTCGTTCGGCAGGTATTGATTTTTATGGGGATAACCTCTTTACTACTGAACTGGAGGCCAAAAATCATGGTCAGAGGCTTGAGGCCTTTCGTGATGCCAGCCTGCGTGGGTGGTCCTATGCCATACAACACCCTGATGAAATTGCTGCTTTGATTTCCACCAGCTATTCCAAGACCCATTCCCTTGATTTTTATCTCTTTCAGGCCAGGGAGATGGTGTCACTTATTCGCCAGGATCAGATCGAAATCGGTAATAGTAAATCCGGCCGCTGGCAGCATATTGCCGAAGTTTATGCTGATCTGGGCTTGTTAGCACGGGATGCGAACATAGAAGGGCTGCTGTACAATAGTCACCGCTTCCAGTTTAATCTGAAATGGCTCAACATCTGGCGAATGATTACCATGGCGGTCATGCTCGTTGTTCTTGTCATCATTCTCTATATCTTCCGGATTAATCGCCGTTTAGCCAGGAGCATAATGGAAAACCGCACGACAGCAGCAGAACTGGCGGATCGGGAGAGGCTCTGGCGTACCATCATCAATACCTCACCGGACGGGATCACCATTGCTTCTTTAGATGGAATCATTCTCCAGGTTTCCAGCAGGGTGTCAGCCATGTTTGGATACGATTCAGTAGATGAAATTATAGGCCGCAACATATTTGACTTCTTTGATCCAGCCTGGCACGCCAGGGCTAACATCATGATTGGTGAACTGGTAAAAGGCACTCATGCCGGTGCTGTCGAGTTTCTGATGATCCGGAAAGACGGCGGCACATTTTTCATCGAAATCAATGCCGAGATACTTCGTGACGATAACGGCAATCCTCGTGCCCTGTTTTTTATTGAGCGGGATATAACAGAGCGGAAACAGGCAGAAGAGTTGCTGGATGAATACAACCAAAAGCTGGCGGCCTTGAGTATTACTGATGGACTGACAGGTATTGCCAACCGGCGCCATTTTGATGAAACGCTGGTGCAGGAGTATAGCCGGTGTGCCCGGTCAGGGGTGAAACTGTCACTGATTCTGTTGGATATTGACTACTTCAAGGCCTTTAATGATACCTATGGTCATATCAAGGGTGATGAATGTCTACGTCAGATCGGCAAGGTGATAGCGGGCTGCGCTCACCGGGCTACAGACCTTGCTGCCCGTTATGGCGGGGAGGAATTTGCCTGCATTTTGCCGGAAACAGACCTGAATGGTGCTGTAAGCATGGCCGAAAATATCCGCCAGTCCATTTATGCCCTGGCCATACCCCACCAGGGATCAAAGGTAGCAGACTCGGTTACAGCCAGCCTTGGAGTTCTGACGGTTAATTGTACTGTGCGGCAATCCATTGAAGACATCCTCTCCCTGGTGGATGCAATGCTCTATCGGGCCAAATCTTCCGGCCGCAACCGTGTAGAAGTCGATGGTGACTAAGGGGTAAGTTTTTTGGCTTCTCGTATGCCCGCTGCAGTCAGGCATGTGGCAGATATGTCTGACTGCATGCTCATGTCGCCCAGGCGGCAGGCATCATGGAAAATCGCGGCTGACTTGGCCTCTTCATCATTCGTGGCAGGCTGCCGGGAGAGAAGCGCATTCACCTCCTTGATAAAGTTTTCTTCCGCCGCAAGCTCCGTCAGCAGGGCCAGGGGCTGATCGATCTCGCTGAGCAGGGCGGCGGCGACAATGGCGGCCATGTTTCCTCCCTCCTCCTGGCAGAGTTTCTCGCCGAATTCAGCCCTTCTGCCGGCCAGAAGATATTTTTGCTCATTATCCAGCAGACGTTTCCGCACTGCAACTGCCAGCCGATCCTTGAACAGGTCAGCCAGTCCACTCTTCAGATCGGACGGCAGCGCGCCCATGCACTGTTCGGCATAAGGGCAGTAGGAGGCGCAGCCAAAATCGATCCTGGGGTTCAGCACCCGGTGTCCGCATTGCTTGCAGGTACGTTGGCTGTCATCCTTGAAAAATTCCAGCATATTGCCGCAGTGGGGGCAGGGGATCTCATAAACGGCCTCGCCGCTCCAGTATCGGTTGTCCTGTCCAGGGCATTGCATGATAGAGCCTCCGTGATGAATTATTCGCTCAGGACGGCCTCTTTGAAGGCCTCAATCCCGAAACGCTCCATGAAGCGGGCAGACCGTGATTTATACTTGGCTTTCTCTTGATAGACCGTCAGGCATTTTTTTACAAGTTCAACCACCTGATCATCGGTCAGACCTTCGGCCACGATATCGCCCAGGCGGGGATTGCCGCCGCCGTTGCCGCCAAAGACCAGGGTCCAGCCTTTTTTGGTGGCGAAGATGCCCACGTCGCGGACATGGGGCTCGGTGCAGCACATGCGGCAGCCGGAGATGCCGACCTTGACCTTGGCAAACAGGGGTTCTGGAAAGGAGAGCTGTTCAATTCTGGTGCCGAGGGCCAGAGAGTCGCTGGTGCCGTATTTACACCACTTTGAGCCGGGGCAGGCCTGGACATAATGGACACCGTTGACGGCCACCGGCCTGATCAGGTGCTGGAGTTCGTCTTTCAGCTTCTGCTGGTCCTCCTCATTCATGCCGAGCAGGGCCAAACGCTGGGCCGAGGTGATCTTGGTCATGGGGACATCGTATTTGTTGATAATGGCCACGATCTGTTCCAGGTCCTTGGGCGAGAACAGCCCCATGTTCAGACCGGGAACCACGGTGTAGGTTTTTTGATTCATTCTTTCGTCTCCGCTGCGCAGAAAAAAAAGGCAGGACACGCCGGGCTGAGCCGTGTCCTGCCGGGGGGAAACAAGTGCCGTTAGCTTAGATAAAATGGGGACTGTCCCCAGCAGTATCGGGGGCTGTCCCCATTTTATCTATCCGAGGATGGCCTTCAGGTCCGCCTCGGGAGTGGAAATTGGTTTGACGCTGAAGTTCTCCACCAGGACATTCAACACATTGGGGGTGATGAAGGCCGGCAGCGAGGGTCCGAGGTGGATGTTTTTGATCCCCAGGCTGAACAGGGTCAGCAGGATAACCACCGCCTTCTGTTCGTACCAGGAAAGAATCATGGACAGGGGCAGGTCATTGACCCCGCATTCAAAGGCGCCGGCCAGGGCCACCGCAATCTGGATGGCGGAGTAGGCGTCATTGCACTGGCCCACATCAAGGAGACGGGGGATACCGCCGATATCGCCCAGCTGCTTGTCAAAGAAGCGGAACTTGCCGCAGGCAAGGGTCAGGATCATGCAGTCGCTGGGGATCTGCTCGACGATCTCGGTATAGTAGTTACGGCCGGGCTTGGCGCCGTCACAGCCGCCAACCAGGAAGAAGTGACGGATGGCCTTGGATTTCACCGCCTCGATCACCTTGTCGGCCACGCCCAAAACGGTGTTGCGGGCAAAACCCACGAGCACGGAGCCGCTGTCCACGGTGTCGGTGAAGCCGGGCAGGGCCAGGGCCTGGTTGATCACCGGGGTAAAGTCCTTTTTGCCGCCGGCCTCGGGAATATGGGCGACATCCGGCCAGCCAACCAGACCGGTGGTAAAGACATTAGCCTTGTAGGAGTCTTTCGGCTTCTGGATGCAGTTGGTGGTAAAGAGGATGGCCCCTGGGAATTCAGGCATCTCTTTCTGCTGATTCTGCCAGGCAGTACCGAAGTGGCCATAAAAATGGCTGTACTTCTTCAACTCAGGATAGCCGTGGCAGGGCAGCATCTCGCCATGGGTATAGATGTTGATGCCCTTGTCCTTGGTCTGCTCCAGGAGCATGGCCAGATCTTTGAGGTCATGGCCGGTGACCAGGATGCACTTGCCGGGAATATGACCAAGCGGTACCGGGGTGGGGACCGGATGACCATAGGTGCCGGTATTGCCGGCATCCAGCAGTTCCATGGCCCGCAGGTTAACCTCGCCGCATTTGAGGGCCAGGCCCACCAGGGCGTTGAGATCCAGGTCGCCGGTCAATGCGGCCATGGCCTCATGAATATAGGCGTAGACAGCGTCATCTTCCTGGCCGAGAATGGCAGCATGATCAGCATAGGCGGCAAGGCCGCGCAGTCCGTACATGGTGATCTGCTTCAGGGATTGCAGGTCGGGGTTGGCATCCAGGGTGTTGATGAAGTTGAGGGCGGCGCCCTGTGCCTCGAGATCGGTCAGCGATGCGGCCGGGGTGAAGGTGGCGGCAGCGGCGGTGAAATCGGTCTTGCCGCCGGCGTCCTTGACCTTGGTCTTGAGTCCTTCGCGCAGTTCAACGGCCTTGCGGATCATGGGCTCAAAACGGGCCGGGTCAAAATCAACATTGGTAAGACAGGAAAAGATCGCCTCACAGGTGAAACGGTCAACCGCATTGTCGACCAATCCGACCTTGCGTCCGGCATCAGCCATCAGGCAAAGGCCTTGGACTGCATGGGTAAGAAGATCTTCGAGTCCAGCCACTTCCTCGTTCTTGCCACAGACACCGATGGTGGTACAGGCGATTCCTTTAGCAGTTTGTTCACATTGGTTGCAGTACATGGTTTACTCCTTGGTTGGGGTGAATGAAGATGTTCTTTACATAAAATAAGTCATTTTTTGCCCATTGTGAAAATGTTCTTCACAAATTGGATCGTTTATGTCTGACACTCTATCCATTATGGGAGAATGTTTCTTTGATCTAGGTCAAGGAAAGGAGTTTTTTTCTGGGGAAAAGTGATTTTCTGGTGGAAGGAGATGTTTACCGTGCCAGCTCGTCTCTTACCGCTCGGCCCAGTTCTTCCATGGTGTAGGGTTTTTTGATGAAACTCCCGGCTCCAAGCGCAGTCGTCTCCTCCACATCGACGCTTCTGGCGTAGCCGCTGGCAATCACAGCCTTCTGTCCGGGATGGATGGCGATGATCTGCTCATAGGTCTCCCGGCCACTCATGCCTGGGGTCATAAGCATGTCAAGAAGGATCAGATCCATCGGTTTTTTCCGGAGGAATTGCACCGCCTCTTCTCCTGAGTTTGAGGTTTCTACTGAGTAGCCGAACTGCTCGAGCATGCGTGAGGCGATATCTCGCTGCTGCGGCTCATCGTCCACGACCAGAATGGATTCACCCTTTCCCTGTAATGTGGCAAGGTCAGTCTGCTCTTTCCTCGCTTCGGGTTCTCCATCCGTTGAGGCTGGAAAATAGAGGGTAAAGGAAGTTCCTCTCTCGCTGCTCTCTACACTGATTCCTCCACCATGGTCCTGAACGGTGCTCCAGACCACGGCCAGACCAAGGCCTGTGCCGCTTCTGCCCATGACCTTTTTGGTATAAAATGGCTCAAATATGTGTTCCAGATCCGCCTGTGCTATACCGGAACCGGAATCGCTGACGCGCAGCAGCGCATATTTTCCCGGCCTTATCTTCAGAGTGTTTCCTGAAGAATCATCAATATCACAGATGTTGGTGGAAACATGGATGTTGCCCGGCCCGGTAATGGCCTCGGCCGCGTTGGTAATCAGGTTCATGATGCTCTTGCGGATATGCACCGGCGAACAGGAAACAGTGCAGGGGCCGGAGGTCAGCGTGGAGGTGATTTGCACTTCCGGATGCAGGGCCTGCATCACCACCCCTTCCGGAGACTCAAGATATTCCTTTATCAGAACGTTGAGGTCGGCTGGCTTTCTGGTACTGGCCACTCCTCTGGCAATGGTAAGCAGATCGGCCACGACTGCTGCGGCCCGGAGTCCGGCCTCGTGCATCAACTGCAAGGGCTTGCGCAGGTTGCTGTCCAGGGGGAGCTGGCGGATTACCAGCTCCGGGTAACCGACAATGCCGGAAAGGATATTGTTCAGATCGTGGGCCACCCCGCCGGCCATGAGGCCGATGGCCTCCATCTTGCTGCTTCGGGCTTGATGGTTCTGCAGATCCTGTTCCACCCGTTGGAGCCGATTATAGCCGGTATGGTCGTTCAGGGTGATGATGATGGTATCGTCGACCAGAGTGAAGGCCAGGATAACGTCCCTGAGTGAGCCGTCCCTGCAGACGATAGCTTGTTCCTTGAACGTGGCGGCCTCTCCGGTCTCCTTGGCTGTGTGCAGTTTCTTCCGCCAGTCCTGGATCACTTCTTCTTGTACTCTTTTGTCGGGGAAGGTTCTGGTGAACCAGGTTTCGATCGTTGGCACATCTTCAAGGGTGTAGCCGTAGGATTTTTGGCATTGTCTGTTGATCAGTCTCGTCTTGCCGTCAGAGCCTGCAATGATAATAGGGATGTGGGAGTTGTCGATAAAGCGGGAAAAGATCCGTTCCTGTTTCAGCAGCCTTTGTTCAGCCTGCACCCGCTGCCGGGATTCACGGATCGTGATACGGGAACGCAGCAGAAAAGCCCCTGCCGCCATAACGGCAAGGAACAGAGTGAACCACCATCTGCCGAAGGCATTCACCGCCTGTAACGCCTGTTGTTCCGGAGTCGCGACCACAACGGACCAACGGGTCCCCGGGAGTTGAATCGGCGAATAGACGGCTTGTTTGCGGATATTTTGGACTTGATTATCTTTTATCCTGTTATAATCATATGTTGTGGCTCCTTCTTCCCCGGCCATCATTTTCCCGGCCATGATCAGCACAGAAGGAAACTCGGAAGAGGTCTCGCTCACTGTTTTACCTATATGGCCGGGGACAGGGCAGTAGAGTTCTGTCCCTGCCTCGCTGATCAGCCAGGCGTAGCCGTTTTCCCCGATAACGATATCTGCCAGGTATCGTTTAGTAATGGTTTCAAACGGAATCAGAATGGATATGCAGCCGGCGTACACACCGCCGTCAAAAACCGGATAGGCAAAGGCGACGGTCCGGTACCCTTGAGCTGCCGTAAAGACCTCGCTGATCTGGGCCTGATGGGTCTGAATGATACGTCGGTTATGCTCCTGGTTGGAGACATCCATGCCGAGAACCTTCGGATTGCCCGGCGCAGTCGCGAGAATATGTCCGGAGGCATCAATGCGGGTGACGGCGCTCACCGCCCCTTGGTTAAAGCCATACATGTCCTCCATGAGCTGTTTTCCTTCTCCGTTGATCCGGATAATGGCGTCCTGTTTTGCCAGATAGGCGAGGATACTTTGATAATGGTCAAAATGTTCTTCGATCCCCTTGGCAGCCTGACGAGCCAAAATGAGCTGCTGGGCATTCAGCGCTTGAATGGTATTGTCACGAACCATCCGGTATGGAGGATAAAATGTGGCTGCTCCCACCAGTAAAAGCAGGAGATAGAGTGCAATGGATGTAAGGTTGCCGGAGGATGTTTTGTTTTGCATGCTTGTCCATCAGGGAAGTGCGCACCTTATTTTTCAGCGGCGCTGTGCTGGAACGGTCATGAGCTGTTGATGATAAAAATATGATATCACACTCGCTCCCGGATTGGGGAACATTATTTTTCTTTATGCGTGTGTAACTTGGCAGAAAAGATCTTGAAGGTTCATGGACAACGGCATGCAATTGAAACATGAACAGGGGCTGCAGGCAAGCTGGTTAAGGGGATGTTTTAGCTCTTGACACATAGGGTGATTTTTCATAGGAAATGGAGATGATTAGGCAGATATACGTCTACTGTCCTGTTGCGGTAGATGAAAAATGCAGAGTTGAGAACGTTACAACGAGAGGGAAAAATGTTTATCGATCTTTTACGAGCCAGAAGAAGTATTCGTCGATTTAAAAATCAGCAAGTGGAACAAGAGAAGAGAGCTCTGTTGCTGGAGGCAATGTTGCGTGCGCCCTCTTCACGGGGCTTAAATCCCTGGGAATTTGTGGTGGTTACGGAGAGAGAAACCCTTGTTCAACTTTCTCAGGCCAAACCGCATGGCGCGTCATTCCTGAAAGATGCGCCGCTGGCCATTGTTGTCTGTGCCGATCCAACGCATTGTGATGTGTGGGTGGAGGATTGCTCCATTGCCTCAATCCTTCTGCATCTGGCGGCAGCGGATCTTGGCCTCGGCAGCTGCTGGGTACAGATACGGCTGCGGGAGCATGACGCCAGGCAGACGGCTCAGGAATATGTGGCTGGAATTCTCGGGCTGAAAGAAGGCATGGTGGTGGAGTCGATCATTGCTATTGGCTATCCGGCGGAACAATTGCCCGGCCATCCCCGCTCGTCTCTGCTGGATGCAAAAGTGAGTTTTGAAAAATATGGGCAGAAGGGATAGTTAGTTGTTCCGCCTTGATTATTCAGTACCTTGCCCCTTTTCTGGGATTGGGCATGAAATTACCATTTTTTCTAGTTTATCAAGGGTGTAGGTCTGATCTTTCTCTAAATCAATATGTTGGGGCTCAACGGTGATCTCGGAGTCGGCTATGCTGGTGAAAGAGTCAAAGGTATCTCCTGCCAGCTCAAAATGTTTGCGGGTGAGGATGGCGAAATCGTTGCCGTAGGCCCTGAAGAGCAGGGCGTGAGGATAGTGGGCCTGCAACTCGACCGCAAATTCCTGGATTATACGATTTCCCTGCTCCCAGCCCTCACGTTTATTGTATTCGATAACGTTGCTGAGATGGAGAATATGCAGGCAGGTGTATTCGTGGATATTCAGGTTGTTCTGCAGGAAAATTTTCAGGTAGTCTTCGTTGAACAGTCCGGTCAGCCTGTCGTTGAAGAAATAAGAAAATCGTTTTTTTTCAATATCCGTGCTTGGGTTCTGGGTGACGGCCACTGGGAGTGTTGTTTCCTTGAGTGCCTGAATGGCCACGGCGACAATATCAGGGTTAAATTGGAGACCGCTGAGAGACGCCAGTTCAGTTAAGGCCTCCTGGATCTGTTTTCGTGGCTTGTAGATACGGTTGGTGGTCATGGCGTCGAAGGCATCGGCCACGGTGAGAATGCGGGAGAGAAAGGGGATCTCATCGCCCTGTAGTCCGTCGGGATAGCCCTTGCCGTCATGACGTTCATGATGATGGTGAATGATTTCGGCCAGATCTTTATACATGTCGATATTGGAAAGCATTTCGTAGCCGGCGGTGGCATGGAGCTTGATCAGCTCATAGTCCAGGCTGTTGAGTTTTCCCGGTTTGAGAAGAACGGAGTCCGGTGTGGCTATCTTGCCGATATCGTGGAGGATTGCCGCTTTGTAGAGCTTTTCTATCTCCTGCTCGGCAATGCCCATTGCCTTGGCTATTTGTTGACAATAGCCGGCCACGCGCTCCGTATGGCCGGCGGTGTAAGTATCCCGTTGCTCAATCATGTTCACAAACGTGAAGATGGTCTCTTGATAATTGACCGTTCGTTCAAATGTCAATCTGGCGACTTCCTCCCGGTGGCGAAAGGAGCTGATGGCAAAACCGAGATCCCCGGCAAGTTCTTCCAGCATGGCAACTTCTTCCTGCTCAAATCCTTCTCGCAACCAGGTATAGATTGTCAGTGTGCCCAGAGGCTTGGCTGACTCTCGAGCCCGCAGGGGCAGCGCGATAGCTGCCTGAAATCCCTTTATTTCAGCCTGATCCCGCCAGGGGGTAAGGTCCTGGTCATGGTTACGGTCGCTGATGACGGTCTTGTCTTCGTGGAGACATCTGGCCGTCGGGCTTTGATAAAAGGGGAGCTCCGGGTCGTTGACCGCATACGGAGGAGGAGCCAGATATTTTTCGAAATCATCGGAGCTGTATACGGTATGAATTTTCTCTTCATCAAGCAGGCCAATCCATGAGAATCCATAGTGCCCATGCTGGACAAAGAGTTCACAGGACTTTTTGAGCAGGACTATCAGGTTGGGGGAGGTGATCAGTAATTTGTTGATATCGGCTACGGTTTGCAGAATGCCTTTGAGATAGATCTGACGATCGAGAAGGCTATTAATCTTTTCTGTCCGTTGCGCTACCTTGCTTTCAAGGGTGACATTCAGTCTCTCCACCTCCAGTTTTTTCTTTTGCAGGATTCGATTCAGGAGAAGGACGTACCAGGCGGTGATCAGGATCAGAAGAACAGTAAGGCCCAGAAGAGTGAATTGCCGCCAGTAGCGGGAGAGGACATCGGTAAGGGAAAATGTTCCATAGTCCTTGTAGGGACCGATCTTCAAATCAAAAAGACAGTCATGCACAGGTTGATAATTGAGGGGAATGGTCCATCCTGCCGAATGACTGGCCAAGGCTGCGGGGGCATTGCTTTCCATGGTCATCAGGGCGCCGGCAACGAGGCGGGAAAGCCTGTCCGGTGTTGATTTGATTGCCGCCATGGGCCATTCCGGGTACAGGGCGGTGCTGAGGAGAAAGGGAAAATCGTCGTTCCGCTGTTTGTTTAAAACCTTTATCTGTTCCAGATGTATGGTTCCGTTTTCCGCCATGCGTTCAAGGGTGTCGGTGCGCACTGTTCCGGCATCAACGGTTCCATTCAGGACGGCCTGGACAACACCTTCATGGGTGCCGGCGTAGCGCAGAGAAGAAAAATCGGCGAGCGGTTCGATGTCCTGCAGAAAAAACTCCCGCCAGGCGACAATCCAGCCGCCGAATGAAAGCGAGTCCGTTGCCATGAAGGACTTTCCTTTAAGATCCGTGAAGGTGTTGATATCCAGACGGTCAGCCTTGGTGAAGATCACACCGCCAAAGGTGGTGGTCTGTTGTCCAGGGAGATTCTGGTTAATCAGGGTGGCAAGCCGGCTGACTCCGTAGAGCTTTTCCAGCTCTACATAATAGGCCGGGTTGGTCAGGACGAAATCGACCTTGCCCTGTTCTACTGTCTCATGAATTTCTCTAAATCCCAGGGGGACAATAGTAAAATGGTACTCAGGGAGAGTGGCGGAGAGATAGTCAGCCGTTGCCGTCCATTTTTGCACCGCAATATCCTCTCCGCTTTTGGCAAGGACGCCGATGAATATGGTTTGAGGGATGGCGGCCGGCAGATATGAGGGGAAGAGAAGGAATAGAAAGAGGCAGATGGCTCGAGCAATAGCAGTCATGGGCAGCCGGAGAAAATGTGAAGTGATGAAAAGAGAGCGCAGTTTCAAGGAAGAACTCAATTTTCTATACAATAACAAGCTGGGGAACAGATGTCCATGTGGAATCACGAGAACTGAAATTCAGAGCCTTTTAGAATCGATAGGCCTCGATGAACAGGCAGGTGTTGTCCCCAGGCGTAAAGGGCATAAGTTCATAGCCGCTGAACTGCTGGTGGATGGTGAATCCTGAGTCGTGCAGCAGTGCCTGCCATCTTTCCGCCGGGAAAGCTGCAAGGTGCAGAGTGTGACTCAGGTCTTCATTGGCCGGTCCCGGTTGCCGGAGACGGACCCGATAGCGCTCTTCGAGAGTGAGTTGTTCATGGGAGTAATGGCGAAGGGTCTCTTTGATGACCTTGCCGTCTCCCGGTTGATCAAAGATCTGGAATTGAAAGAGCTTTTTGCTGCCCAGGTCCCGGGTCGTCCGGTCAGGGATAAAGAGTTGCAGGAGCAGACTGCCCTCCTTCTTGAGAACAGTCCTGAGCTGCTGCAGACATTTTTTTATCTTATCTGGGGTGACAAGGAGATTCAGGGTATGATAGGGGATGATGACGGTGTCGAATTGGCGGGATAGAGCCAGTTCAGTCATATCCATGCAGGCATAGGCTATGTTTGTTGGCATGGCCTTGAGCTTGGCCCTCTGCAGCATGGGCAGGGAAAGGTCGATGGCGGTGATGTCAGCCCCGGTTGCCGCCAGTTGCCGGCACAGGCGTCCGGTTCCGCAGCCAAGCTCGAGGACGGTGCCGGAACTCTTTATTCTCTCCAGGTAAAATGGCAGATCGGCATGAAAATCTGCCATTTCCATATCGTAAAACTGACAGTATCGTTCATTGCTCAGCGGCAGGAAAACCTCATCCGGTTCCTTGTGAGTGTCAAAGATATCGGCTGTCATTATCTGTTGTTATCTATTCCTATGTGGTTCCCATGCATGAACCACATATGTTCATGCCCTGGAGCTTATTTTGTCTTCAGCAGGTCGCGGATCTCGGTGAGCAGCAGTTCTTCCCTGGTGGGTGCCGCCGGTTCGGGTGGAGATTCCACTTTGGCTGCTTCCTGGCGTTTCAGGGAGTTTATTGCCTTGATCATCATGAAGATGGCAAAGGCGATGATGGTAAAATCAACGGCTGTCTGGATAAACTTGCCATAGGAAATAACGACCACTTCCGTGCCCTCGGATGCCGCCTGCAGAGTGATAGCGAGTTTGCTGAAGTCTATGCCGCCAATGAGCAGACCAATCGGCGGCATAAGTATATCACTTACCATGGAAGAGACGACCTTGCCAAAGGCTGCCCCGATAATGATACCAACGGCCATGTCGATGACGTTTCCTTTGACGGCGAACTCTTTGAATTCTTTAAGTAAGCTCATTTATTACTCTCCATGGGTTGTGGTGGTTGGAATTGCCGGATCGTTACGGGTAAAAAGCGGGCTTATCTCTTCTGTAAAAGGGTGATGATCTGATCAAGAGAAAGCTCGATCTCGCTGCGTTCATCAACATATTGTGGACAAATAACCATAATATAACAAGGGCTTTCGGCAAGGAAAAATTGTCGGACCACTGCTTTGTCGGCATAGTTGATGTCAAGAGAGATGTTGTTGGCTTCGTGTTGATCGAGAAAACGACCGGCCTTATTGATGGTTTCTCCAAGGACCGTAGTGAAGGCAGCCAGAACTTCCATATCAACAGGGCTGTTATAGACCCCCAGCGCCAGTCCTTGCCGGTCTGCCACGACGGCACTGGAAAATCCTCCTCGTTTGCACATACCGTAAAGAATCTTTTCCAGTTGGTCTCCGCGGAAGGGGAGCGGCAGATCTGTAGACGGCTCGGATGCGTCAGGAGCCTCGGTGGAGAGTGTGTCTGCAGAATCGGCAGCAGAGATGACAGGATCAAGGAGGGCGCAGAAAAGGGAAGATGCTTCTTCGAGTTCGCTGGAATTTGTTAATCTATTCATCGGAGTTTATTCCTCTCTGGAATCTGTTCGGGCATCAAGTTCTTCAGCCAGGGCATCGAAGGCCTGACTGGCGGCAGGTGCATTTTTCAACAGGGCAACAGGCACTGCATGCAGGGCGGCTTGTTCAAATGAGCGGAGGAAAGGGATGGTGGCTGTGAAGAAGATTCCGGCCGGGAAGGCTCTCTCTATCTCCTGTCTGATCTCGAGGGCGCAGGGATCTTTGTCTTCGGTCAGGGTGAGGAGAATACCTTCAATGGTAAGCCTTGGGTTCTGTTCACTCTGAATTTTTTGGATCCCTTTAAGCAGCAGCGGCAGGGTCTTTATGGCGCTGACTTGGCAGGGGCATGGCAGAAGAATGGAATCTGCGTGCACCAGTAATTGCAGCAGCGCATTGTCCAGTCCAGTGCGGGTATCAAGCAGGATGTAATCATATCCGGTTGCCAGTCCTCTGATGGCCATTCCCAGATGGCCGTTGCTGCATTCCTGTTTCAGAAAAAAAACGTCTTGCGGGGTTTCCACCCCTGCACCGACGAAAAAGAGGGAACGTTTACCTGCTTGAATGACGATGTCATCTTCCGTGACCTCGCCACGGAGCAACTGCGTCAGCCCTTTTTTTGTGATTCTGGTCAGATTGCAGGCGATGGCCAGCGCTCCCTGCGGGTCTGTATCTATCAGTAGAACTTTTTTACCTGTCTTGGCCAGGCTTACTCCCAGATTCAAGCAGGTGCTTGTCTTGCCGACCCCGCCTCTCTGGCTGGTTATTGCTATGATTTTGCTCATTTTTTGTTTTGGGGGTTAAATTGTGGACTGGCCGGGTGAAGAGTCGTTACTCTCTGTTGAAAGAGCTTCCGCATCCGCCGGCAGACAGTGAAGTCTGTCTTCAATGATCGCTTTCAGGACCTTGTTCATATTATCTTCAATGGCGTCATCCATTATGCTGATGAGGGAAAACAGGGGCAGAGGAAAATAAGATCTCCAGAGATCAATCTCCAGAATCCCGCTTCCCTGTGGGCTAAGAGTGAGCACCGGATTTTGTTGACCAGTGCTTTCCGCCGCCATTTTGAGATGGTCAACTTGGGCGGCGGTGTTCAGCAGTGCTGCAAAAATAGTGATTTCCGGATCCGGCAGCTGATTCGGAAGGTGATCATACTGCACAGAGAATTGGCCTTTTTCCAGAAGCAGGAGGCGGGTCAGTGCTTCCAGGCCTGAAAACGTGCCTTGACGAATCAGCAGGATATTGCCGTTGGCTGTAATAATTGTACCGTTCATGTCCGGAAAGCTAATACGGGCTGAACGCGCACTTTGCCCGATATTCTGCAACAGTTCGGATAATCCGATGGCGGTAATATCACCCTGAATGACGCCCGGCGGGAGAGGAACAGGCGCGGATCTTCTCAGGATCGCCTTGATGCGGGCTATCAGCTCGGCGCTGTTGTAGGGTTTTGTGATATAATCATCTGCGCCAAGCTCCAGTCCTTTGATCTTCAAGTATTGACGATCAAGACTTGTAAGGAACAGGACAGGGGTGCTTTGGGTTTTTTCATTCCGGCGCAGACGTTCGATGGTTTGAAAACCATCAACCTGAGGCATGTTGATGTCAAGGAGGATCAGGTCAACGGGAGTAGTTTGTAAAACATCAAAGGCGCTGTTACAGCCCAGGGCATGGAGAGGCTGAAATCCGCTCAGCAGCAGGTGTTCTCCTAGAATTTCCTGCTGGGCTGGGTCATCATCAATGATAAGAATATTCTGCTGTTTCATGATTTGTATCCTGTTGATTGGTGACAGGCAGCTCTACGGTAAAGCAACTGCCTCCGGTACTGTTGTTGCGGGCGGAAACTGTACCACCATGGAGTTGGACTATATTTTTAACAATATACAGTCCCAAACCGGAACCCTCCGGGCGAATTTTAAAATCAGTTCTGCCCATATAATACCGATCAAAGATATGGTCTATCTCCTTTTCGTTGATGCCGGGGCCCTGGTCGCGGATATGAACAGTCACATTGTGCGGATTCTGGTCATAGCATACCGTAATTTGGCCTTGTTCGGGAGAAAATTTGATGGCATTGGAAAGCAGGTTGGAAAAGACCTGACCGAAACGCACATGGTCAATCGGTAATGAGGTCGCCTTGCCGGTAATGGTAAAACTGAAGGTTATTGCCCGTGTGCGGGCAAGTTCGTTTAAAGAACTCATGGCACTTCCGAGCAGCATGTCCAGGCGATGGGGCTCCAGCGTCAACTCTATGGAGCCGGACTCAATTCGATAAAGATCGAGCATCTTGTTGATGAATATGAGTTGTTTCTGTCCTTCGTCATGAATCCTATGGATATAGTGCAGAGTTTTGTCTTTGTCCAGTCGGGCTGAATGTTCGGTCAACAGAGACGCGTAACCGATGATGGCCGAGAGCGGTGCTTTCAGGTCGTGTGAGGTAATGGCGATCATATCATTTTTGAATTGATTCATGCGGATCAGGGCGTTGTTCTGGATTTCCAGTTGTCGGTCTTTTTCCAGCAGGATTTGTTCGGTTTGCAGTCGAGCCAGTTCACTGGTTATTCTGGTTTGAAAAATCCGGGCGATGGTCTGCATGTTCCTGGAATGGAGAATGGGTTTGTCATCATAGATCGAGAGTATCCCGCTGAGAGTCCCATCCTGTTGTCGCAGTGGAAGACCCCAGTAGCTGCTGAGATTTCTGTCCTGCAGAAGAAAATTGGTGGGGAAAAATTCATGCAGACGGCGAGGAAAATAGGTTTCCCCCCGTTTCACTACCAGTAGGCAAGGTGAGGTCTGCAGTTGAAATTGGTCCGGTGGCGGCCAGAATTTGTTATTTTCCCAGAAGGCCAGGGGGAGAAGGGATTTGCCATTGTCCGTCAGTTCTGAAATCATTCCTGTTCGGGCCTTGGTTAGCATGATGAACTGATAGAGCAGCGTTTTAAAGAAACTTTCCCCGGTCATGCCCGCGGTATTATGGACACTGGCCCGCAGTTCATCGTCGCGTCGGATGAGTTCTTGCTCAAATTTTTTTCTTTCAGAAATATTAATAAATCTACATAAATATGTTGATTTATTCTGTTCGCCTCCGCCAATACGATAGAGCGTGGCCTGGATGATCAGGTGTTTTTCAGGACCGTTAATGAAGGGAAATTCGTCTGTCCAGATCTCCATGTCCGGTGTAGAGAAAAAGCGTTGAAGGCCCACGAATTTTGCCGGGGTGAGGAATGGCTCAAACAGTTTGATAATAGTCGTTTGCAGCAGCATTGCTCTGGGAATCTGGAAACATTCCATAAAAGCGGTATTGGCCTCTTTGATCCGGCCATCTATGTCAAGAAGAAGTTCCGCTTCTGAATTGGTGATAAAATTTTGATAAAAGACAGAGTTTGTCTGCTGAAATATGGGTGCTGTGTTGACTCCTCGTGACAGAAGATCATAGCCGCTTAACTGTCTGGTAAAAATCAGTTCCAGAACGGTATTCTTTCTGCTGGGCAGGGTTAGAGTCAGGGTTGATTCGGGTTTGAGGGTGGAGAGTTGCCTGGTCAACTCCAGAAAACCTTGATCGCTCAGGGCTTGATTCAGGTGATAACAGTCATTGATGCCGCACAGGGCTGAAAAACAGGCGCCACCGGAAAGAATCCGCAAGGTATCGGTAAGTCTGCTGAAATGCCATTGTCGAGGAAGCTGTGCCTCTTCGTTCCTGATGTTCATGGTGGCCGGAGTTTGATCCTGTTCCGGAGCGATGTTTTTTTTCTGCTGTGTCTGGAAAAAGGCATACACATTAGGCAGGGTGTCGAGCCAGTTGATATCGCGCGGGCCATGAATGGAGAAGATTTTGAGCGCCGTTTCGGCAAGGAGTGGATCAAAAAGATTTCCTTTGCCTTGCTCGATAACCTTAAGGGCATGCATATGTCCTTGTCTGCCGGTCAGCCAGTGATAGGTATTGGCCAGAGCTATAATCTGGGCGGCTTGCGGAATCTGTGTGCCTTGGAGCCCATGGGGAAAACCTGTGCCATCAAAATGTTCATGCTGGGCAGCCACTACCGGGGCCAGATGGGCGAGGCCGGATATGTCGGCAATCAGTTGTGCCGATATGTCCGGGTGCCGTCGGTAAAAGGGAGAAATCTCAGGCCGGATGTCATAATCAATGAGCAGGTCTTCTCTGGGAACCGCTGCCATTCCAATGTTATGAAGGAGGGCTGCCCAGAGTGTCTCCAGCGGGGGGAGGATCGGATTTGTGAGGGCGCAGGCAATGTGATGGCTGTAATAGGCAACATGAATAGAATGGTTCTGGTGTCCAGGGTGTTTACTGTCAGCCACATGGGCGATAAACCAGAGGAGCCGGCAGAGAAGATCGTGGTTGCTGCAATCGGAGAAACATGGAAGATCCGGCAGCGGCGAGTTGCTGGGGCGTGACAGGGGAAAGGGACTTGTCAGCAGTTCCATGCTGTCCTGATTTGCAGAGAACAATCGTTTACCGGCTGCGGCAATAGCCGGAGAAACGGTCCGGCCCGATTGCTGTTCAATGAACTGCAGAACTTTTTTTTTGCTCAGGTTTGTGCTGGAACGGACAAAGATGTCCAGCAGATCGGCAAGATGGAGTATTCCTGCCTCCGGAGTGATCTCCTGTTTTGACTTGCCGGCCGGAAACCCTGCACCGTCATAGCGTTCATGATGATCTCGCACCCATGCAGACAGCGAGGCAAAGGGATGAAAGGTGGCAAGAATCAGGGCGCCCTGCTCGGCATGTTTGCGTGCCTCCATGTCCTGAAAATTTCGCAAGGCATGGTGCAGCACATGATCTGCCAGGCCCATTCCGCCGATATCATGCAATAAACCAGCTATATACAATAGTCCTGGGCTTGTGATGTTGAGTGGGGCTGACAGGGCATGAGCCAGCAATCCTACCCTTTGGCCATGATCCAGTTTTGCTCCTTCGTCCAGATCAAGGATCTTGGAGAGCAGGGTGATACTATCAAGGAAGAGTTTTTTAGATTCACCCAGGCTGTCCATGTGGGGGGGGGGCGTCACTATTATTCGCTGTTATTCAGGAATGGGGAATGAATCTCCCATTAACTCATAGCCCACACCGTCAAGGTGTTCGATCCAGGAGATAAAACGATCGACATTTTCCCTGCCGGCCATC
The DNA here is from genome assembly GCA_043826415.1 of Pseudomonadota bacterium. Classification (GTDB taxonomy): domain Bacteria; phylum Desulfobacterota; class Desulfobulbia; order Desulfobulbales; family Desulfocapsaceae; genus UBA2270. The sequence goes on along the minus strand of JBDRQE010000042.1, from coordinate 133,357 downwards.
ATTGCTCCGTGCTGGGGGGCAATGATCTCGATATCTAATTGCCGTACTGTCTTTGCCCACATTTTTAATGGCTTGGATGATGGGAGATAGCGGCGGTGAAAGCCTTCCATGGCCGGGATATGGGCGTCAAAATCTTTCACAAAAGGGTCATCGGTGCCAAGGGACGCTCCTAAATCACCGGTGTAGAGTATCTTGGAGATCGGATCGTAGAGCTGGAAATTGCCAGGGGAGTGAAGGAAGTGGGCTGGAATCAGCTTCAGCCCTACTCCACCGACCTTAACCACCATACCTTCATCGGGAATGGGTTTGATCCGGCCTACGACCAGTTCGTCAACGCCAAAATGGGGGATAAAACGCATCCACAGAGCCGAGAGAAGGGCGTTGGCATCCGTTACCATAAGCCAGCCGTTGGTGGCGGCAATAATATCAGGGTCCTGATGGGAGAAGAAAATGTACTTCAGGCCGGAGATGGTGAGATGGGAAGAAAGTTGGGCAAACAGGCGGGTATAGATTTTATGGCCACCTGGATCAAGGAGAATTCCCTCTCCGTTATGAATGATGATATGCTGGTTGGCCTCAACCATACTGCCCACCGAGAGATCGTTGCAGAAGATACTTTTGTGCTCGTTGTTTGAGTAAAGTTCTAACATGTTTAATTCCTTGCTATGCTGTAAGGACGGGAAAGTCAGGGGAGTTAGCTATGCCAGGATGTTGGCGATTTCAGCGGCAGTCCGCGACATGTCGAGGAAGATCAGGCCGAGTTTTGCTTCCTTACGGGTGATGGCTATCAGTGAGGCGTGTTCCCCGGCATGGCTGATGATGACATACCCGTTCTTCCCTTTGACAAAGAGTTGATCGAGTTCTCCGCGTTGCAGCTCTTTGGCGGTTCTGCCCCCCATGGAGAGCATGACCGCGCACATGGCGGCAATGCGTTCCTCCTCCATATTCTGGGGAAGAGAGCTGGCGATGGTCAGGCCATCTTCGGAGACCACCGCGCAGGCCTCAATGTCGGCGGAGGCGGCCTGTAAATTTGATAAGGCCTGGTTCAGTTCATCGGTTCTGGACATGAGAAAACTCCTTTCAGCGTGGTTGATTTCCAGTTGCATGTATCCCGGCAGAGCCGGAGACATATCTTGGTAAAAATAGATAGATGATTGTCGAGGAAATTACTTAACAAAAAATATGGTGAGAATCAATCCTAATTGATAAGACAACAGCTCTATTCTTTATGGGGATGTGACTGCCAGCCGAGGATCCCGGATTTTACAGCAGGTTTCGGAGGGCAACCTTGATGTCCGGAAAGGCATGGGTGTAACCAGCCTGTTGCAGGGCCTCCGGGATAACGCGCTGAGAGCCCAACAGGACATCTGCAACCTCGCCCAGGGCGATCTTGAGGGCGAAGCCGGGCACAGGCAGAAGAGCCGGGCGGCCCAGGGATCTTGCCAGACTGCGGGTGAATTCGTGGTTGGTGATCGGGTTGGGCGCCACCGCATTGATCGGGCCCTGCAGATTTGTATTCTCCTGCGCATAGAGCATGATTGCGGTAAGATCATCCATATGGATCCAGGACATGTATTGCCTGCCGCTTCCCAGTCTGCCACCCAGTCCCAGCTGAAACGGGGGCAGCATCTGTGCCAGAGCCCCGCCGTTTTTACCCAGCACGACCCCCGTGCGGATCAGGACCACTCGGACTCCGTATTCTTGTGCGCGCATTGCCTCTTTTTCCCATTCCAGGCAGACCTTGGCAAGGAAATCATCTCCAGGGGTTGAGCCTTCATGCAATTTTTCGTCTTTGCGTGAGCCGTAATAGCCCACCGCGGAAGATGAGATCAGAGTTGCCGGCCTCTTTTCAGATCCGGCAATGAGGTCCACCAGATGACGGGTGCCGTCTACACGGCTGGCCCGTATCCGTTCTTTTTTCGCTGTATCCCAGCGGCCTTGAAAGATCGACTCGCCGGCCAGATGGAACACGGTGTCTACCCCGTCAAAAAATGACGACCCTGCGCTCGCTGACCCATCCCATTTGCGAACCTCACTGCCGGTAAATAGCTGTTTGATTTTATCTGGATTGCGACCTGCAATAATTGGACTTGATAATCTTTGGGCCAGGTGCTGCCCGACAAATCCTGTTCCGCCGGTGATCAGTGCTTTCATGGTATTTTCTCCTCAAACCCGGGCATGCGGGATAAGTATGTTATCAGAAAAGTTTCTTTTCTTTGACAGTAAGACCTGGCTGTTTTTGTGTCAATGTTTTGTTCCGCTTTATGTTGACATGTGTTGATCGGTGTCTAATTTTTGTTTATATAATTGTATTTCGTGTCTCATCTGTTTTTTTTTGCATGCGGCGTATCTTCTGTCTGACAGAGGGCTTTGAGTGTGTGGTTGATATGTTTAATAATTCCGGAAATTCATCAATCGTGAGGGATGTCATGAAGGTAATTGAAAAAAACAGCAGGGCAATAATTGAGTTTACATTGGAATGGTCTGTTGACGGGGTCCGGCACAGTGACAGTCTGTGGGCTGATTCTGTCAATATGTGGCGAGACTGTTTTGTCCCCGGGCTTGCTGTGGCGCTTCAGGGGAAGGCAGAGGGGCAAAGGGTGAGGGTGCCTGTTGCCCCGGGCTCTTTTCCTCCATATCGACGGGATAAGTTGGTAGCTGTCAGGCCGGAACAATTTTCTCCTCCAACACCAGGATATAAGACTTATCGGGTCCTGCAGCCAGGTGGTGTCCTGGCTATGGCCTTTTCAAATCGCTGGTTTCCGCCAAAGGCGATCAAGGTCTGGAGTCAATTGCATGAGTTCGAGCGGCTTGGTATGGTTTTGGAGATGTTTCACAGGACTGCAGGGTTTCAGGATCTGGCCACTTTGAGTCGACGAGGTTTGCCCAGACCGGATGATGATCCGCATTGGGAAATTCCAGCCAGTGACCCGGTCTATATGGTCTGGGGGAGGAAGCAAGGGCATGACCGAGGATAAAATATGGTACAAAATCGGGACACTGGCCAGAAAGAGCGGAGTCTCGCCGACCCTTTTACGGGTCTGGGAAAAAAGGTATGGCCTGTGGGCTCCACAGCGAGGAGCTGGGGGGCATCGTCTGTACAGTCATGAGGATGTGCTTCTGGTCTGCTCTGTTGCGCAGCTTGTTGCCGGTGGTCATCGCATTGGAGAACTGGCCTTACTTGGACGGGAGCAGCTTTTGCGGCAGGTCAGGAGCAAGGGCGGGCCTGGAGACAAAGATGGAGCGACTGCATCCCTCAGAGAGCCGGAGGCAACCGTGCCGGCCGGCTATATCGCCCCCCTGCTTGCTGCCGCTCAAGATGTTGATGCCCTGAAGCTCCGCGCTGCCCTCGATCGTGCCCTGCTGGAACTCAGTCCGGATCAGGTGGTGTACGATGTCTTCGTTCCGGCCATGGTCGTGATCGGTGAATCGTATCTTGCCGGCAGGGTCGGTGTGGCCGGTGAACACCTTGTCAGCTGCATGATAGAACATTACCTGCACAACTGCATTGATCAGGCCCGCAGGGCAAGACCCGGAACTAACGGGGCGCAGTCAACGGTTGTCTGCAGTTGCTTTCCCGGTGATGAACACAGGATAGGGCTGCTTGTCGTCGCCTATGCCCTGACCCGTGAGGGCTGTGATGTCGTTTATCTCGGGGCGGCATTACCCCTGGCCGATCTTGAACAGACCGTAGATCAACTGCAGCCGTCGAGTGTCTGGTTATCAGTAAGTGACTCAGCAAGATACCGGAAATATCGTTCTGCGCTCGCGGCCTTGGTCAGAAGGCATCCTTTTCTCTTTGTTGTCGGCGGCCAGGGTGTTCCCGTGGATGATCTTCTTTTGCAGGAGGCCGGTTGTCAGCTCTGGTCTCCTGTCTTCAAGCTTGTTCCAGATATTCAACGATTGATCCGCAGAGTGTCCTGATCATTTCGATGTGAGCGAGTCGACCCGTTGTAAATATTCAGAGATGCTGAATTTTCTTTTGCAGCCGTTCTGGTTCATATATCGTATCTTCCCGAAGATAGCTCGTTCCTGCCAGGCCCGGTCATGAACGCCGCCAATACTCCAGGCGATTCCGGCATATCCGTTGGCATCACGTCCATCGAGAGAGTATCTGTCGTTGAGATAAATGGCATTGAACATGGCCTCTTCCGGTGAGGCGGACCATTCCAGGATCTTTTTGGCCCAGTACATGCGCAGGTAGCCATGCAGCTTCCCCCGTCCTGTCAACTCCCGTTGACAGCCGTTCCAGAGCACATCTCCGGTGGCGCCACTCTCCAGGGTCTGAAGGTCGGCAATAAAGGGACGCGGGTCTTGCCGGTGGGCGGTGAGGCTTGTGCGAGCCCAGTCGGGAAAGGCGCTGGTGCGGTCATAGTCAGCCGTGTAATGGCAAAAATTATCCGCCAGTTCCCGGCGGATGATCAGTTCTTCAAGGTAGGCGTCCTTGGCTTCCTGGTCCGTGTCACTCTGCCATATGTCCCAGGCTACCCGTTGGGGTGCAAGCTGGCCAAAGTGAAAATAGGGTGACAGGTTGGACTGGCCATCGAGGCAGGGGTTGTTCCGGTCTGTGGGGTAGGATTGCAGGAGATGCGGGTGAAAATCAGTAAAAGTCTTCCAGGCGGCCTGCTCTCCGGGTTTCAGCCAGGTCACTTCGTCAACGGATTGATCCTTGATGAAGCCCAGTAATGCATGCACAGCAAGCAGTTTATTGTCGTGACGCGCAGCCTTGTAGGGGTGGACTGCAAGTGCAGGAAAATCGGTGAGAAAACGGGGCAGCAGTTTTTGTATCTTTGGCCGCAGGGTGTAAGCGGCATATTCCCGTTTGTCTGAAGCCAGCCAGCAGGGGACGATATTGTGGGCATCAACCTCGTAGACTGGGCACTCGCACTGGTGGACAACAGCCTTCTTCCATTGTTGTGTTATCTGCAGAGGATCAAAATCCATGACCAGCAGGGCAGGGTCCTCTTCCTTGAGAACGTCCGGCAGGGTCCGGGGCGGATCACCCTGGAGAAGGAAAAAGGGGATGGCGTGCTCGGCAAGTCGAGCCTGCAATTCGCCTAAACCTCGGATGAGAAAGCCGTAATGGCGGAGAGTGGCAGCGGGGCTGCTCATGTCCAGGCAGAACAGGACGATCAAGGGCCGCTGCAGTGCTAAGGCCCGTTCCTGAGCAAAGAGCAGGGCCCAGTTGTCATGAGCCCTTTGATCCCTGCCCATCCAGTAGATAACCGGCCCCTCACCTTTGCGGCCGTTTTGCAAAAGGCGGCCGCGCTCCTGGTCCACGATGTATCTGAATAACATGGGAATACTCTTAACCAAAGATTTGTGAATGCAAGCAGGGCGCATGCCGCGCGGTCACAAGGCGAGGCGGTGGTGTTGGTCGGTGTCTGCCTGTCACAGGATCTCTCTGCCGCGACCACTGTCGGAGAGATCACTGAGTTGAACGGGGAATGGCTGTTCCATGGACAGGTCTCCTAAGGTAATAATGGCAGGTTATATGCTGCAAATACGGTGTTGAAAAACAACAGGCTCCAGAGCACGGTCCTGAGCCAGTTGGTGATCACCAGTCGGTCGATGGTCGATAATACCTTGCCGTGATGTTGAAGTTGTCTGTGACAGGGTACTGCAAGGGTGAATGTGGCCAGCCAGATCAGGGCAATGGTGGCAAGGCGCCACCAGCGGATCTCGCCCCGGCAGAGGAAAAATCCCTCTATCCCCACCTGGATCAGCATGAGCGGACTGACAATCAAACCCATCAGGAAGGTGTAACGGCTATGCCACTGGATGAAATCTTCCGCTTTCGTGTAACGGAAAGAGGGATAGATGATGAGCTGGACGAGCCAGATCAGAATGAAAAGTCCGCTGTCAACACTTATCTGTATTTCAGTCAGTTCATTCATGCACGTTCCTCTTGTGTGCGGCAGCGACTCACTGTTCAGGCAGCGGCTACTCATTGATCCTGCGGGAGTTTAGGTGGAGTGTCACCAGAGATAGGCGCTGACCCGCCTTCCCAGTACCTGCCATGGAAAGACATGCTTTGCCGGTGACTGGGCCACACCATAACAGACATGTAATGGCAACAAGTGCTCTTCTCTCGGGTGGCAAAATCGTGCAGCCGGTGCACGTTCCCAGTTGATCAACCTTTCTTCCCGCTCATTTTCATTGAGTACAGGACTTGAACATGTCTCGATCAACCACTGCTCAAAAGATTCATTCATCGAATCTATCGCCTCTGTCGAGGGTGAAAAAAACGCTCTCATGTTGTGGAATGAGAAACCGGAACCTATGATAAGAATGTTTTCTTCTTGTAAGCCGGTCAGAGCCTTGCCGAGCTCAATATGTTCATCTGGATCAAGGTTTTTGAGCAAAGACAGCTGGACACAGGGGATATCGGCATCTGGATACATGATTTTCAGTGGAACAAACAGGCCATGGTCAAAACCTCTTTTCTCATTCAGAACAGCTTGCCTCCCCTTTTTTCCCAGGAGGTTGCAGATCTCTCGGGCAAGTGTCGGCTTTCCCGGTGCGGGATACTTTATTTCATAGGATTCCTGAGGAAATCCGGAGTAATCGTAGAGCAGTGCAGGATTCGTCCCACTGGTAACGGTTGCCTGCTCTTCTTCCCAATGGGCGCTGATGAGGACGATAGCCGATGGCTTGGGCAGAAGGGTTACAATCTTTTGCAGACCAGCGACCATCTCCTGGTGGGAGAGCTCTCCCAGTAACGGCAAGGGGCCTCCCCCATGGGAAATATATAAGACAGACCGTGCTGATACTTCCGGGTTGTGATGCATACTCTCCTCCAGGGATTGACAGGGGATCGTTGGGACACTTGCCTCAAATCATCTTCTCTCAGGCGGCCTCATTGGCCGCTCCACTCACTCAACTCTTAATTCTTCGCCGCCAATGAGGCTGAGCACTTTATCCACTTTAAACCGGACCAGAAACTTTTCCCCCTGTGACAGGTTTTCCTCAGAGTTCTGATGACGTCTGCTCAGGGAGGCGATCAGTTCCGGGTCTGTGCTTTCGTCGAGCTTGGTCAGAAAAAGACGAATTCCGCTATAGCCAGGTCCATCCTCAAGGAAAAGATAATTTGCATGTTTGACTTCCTCAAGGTTCTTATGGCTAAGTCGATCACGCATGATAAAGGCAACTTCATCTATTCCCTGTACATGCGGCCTCGAGTAAATTGCCGTGTTTATGACGCCATTTTTATTACTGGTGGCCATAACTCCTGTTCCATTCGTTTCCTTGAAGTAACTAGATAAATTCATTCTATTTGTTCTCCTTGTGATGGTTGCTGTTCTCTAGTTTTTGCAGGCATGAGGCTCTGACAATGTCTAAGGCTGATATGGTTGCCGTGAGTATGGTATATCCCATTACGACCCCCTCTTCCTGTCCAGTCATTGCCAAGCCTTACCCACTGGCTCTGCAGTTCCTGTTTTACCTGGTCAAGTATGCCTTCTGGATCGGCGGCAATCTTGTCTGTATAAAAGTGTATGATATTGTAAAGGGTCTCATCATATTTTTTTTCCATGACATCTTCTTCTACTGCTCCCTGTATCAAAACACTTTGTGGGAGAGAGCCCCGGGCAACCAATATTGTCCAGCTTCTCCTTCATCCTTGTCCGGTGGAGATTTTCATCTTTACTTTAAAAATAAGCTTTGATAATTAAGATAGCAATGATAGTTAAATTTGGAATAAATGATAGTGAAAACCATCATCAGGTGGAGTGTGATGAAAAATAGCATCTATGAGATTATTGTTAATTCTCTTTCTGCCCATGTTGCCGTTCTGGATGACCAGGGGGTGATTATTCAAACCAACCGTGCCTGGCAGGAATTTGCTGTCCACAATGGAATGATGGAATACCCCGACTGCATTGGCGTGAATTACCTTGCTGTCTGTGAGGTGGCGAGTGCAAGTGGTGAGGAGGAAGGAGCTCTTGTTGCTGCCGGCATACAAGAGATACTGGCTGGAGAAATTGGGGAATTTGTCATCCAGTATCCCTGTCACTCGCCGACCAGGCGTCAGTGGTTCAATCTCCGGGTTCTACCCTATCTCTCGGAGGTGGAACATCGGGTTCTTGTTGTGCATGAGGATATAACCCCTATAGTCCTGGCGCAGGAAGAGCTCCGCCGGAAAGAGGATGAACTGCGGCAGAAGAGTGAAAAGCTGGAGGATATGAACGTCGCCCTCAAGGTACTGCTTGAACACCGTGAGCGAGGGTCGGAGGAGTTGGAACAACGGGTGGTCTCCAATATTCGCGAATTGGTACTGCCTTATACTGAGAAGCTGAGAGGTCGCCTGAGGGGAGATCGGGAGCGGACATTGATTGATATCATTGAGAGCAATCTCAATACCATAATCACTCCTTTTTTATATCGACTTTCCTCCCTCAATCTTCTGTTGACTCCCCAGGAGCTTGATGTGGCGGCTCTGATTCGTCCGGGAAAGAGCAGCCAGGAGATAGCCGATGTCTTGGGCGTGTCAGTAAGTACGGTCAGCTTTCATCGTAAAAATCTGCGCCGTAAACTGGGGCTGCACGATCGGTCCAAGAATCTGCGTACCTATCTGCTTTCCCTGACATGAGATGACGGATACTTGCTGGACCTGACAGCCATGAGAAGAGCACATTTTTGTCGTTGACTTGTGCCGGCTTTTTCAGTAATCATTGACGAGAAAATTTCAGATGCTCATAACTGAGCTTAAAAGGGAACCCGGTGACAATCCGGGACGGGCCCGCCGCTGTGACCGGGGACGACCGTTGCATTCAAGCCACTGACCTTATTTTTCAGGTTGGGAAGGCGCAACAGGGAGGACGATCCGGGAGTCAGAAGACCTGTCTGAAATAAAGAAGGATGTCTCCGTGGACAAGGGGCAGACCTGTGTCATCTGTGGATAAAACAAGGCAATCCCCGGATCAATATTTATTGGTCCGGGGATTTTTTTGCTTTTTTACTGGCCTGCCCCGGACTGCTTTTCTTGAAGGAGAAAAAATGAAGAAGCGGTATCCTCGGCAATGTTTTTGTTTAGCAGTTTGTAGTTTGTTTTTCTCTGATGTCAGTGGAGTGCTGGCCGTGGAAGGTGGGCCGCCGCCGATTCCGGCGGGCGATGTGGCGGCTGTCTCCCCGGCGGTCGAGCAATTGCCGCAAATCGAGACCGTCAACGGCAAGACTTATCTGACCATCACGGCGACTCGGGTCCCGGAAAAGAGCAGCGGGGTGAGCGCCAATCTGACGGTGATCGATCGGGATGAGCTGGAGCGGGCCGCGGCCGATAATGTAGGCGATCTCCTGGCTGAAAAGGGTCTTGGCCATGTCCAGAAATATCCTGGGGCGTTGACCACCATCGGTATTCGTGGTTTTCGCACCGAGACCCACGGCAATGATCTTCAGGGCCATGTCTTGATCCTCCTTGATGGCCGCAGGTCCGGGACCGGCAATCTGGCCAAGATCCTGACCAAAAATGTGGAGCGGATCGAGATTGTCCGCGGCCCGGGAGCGGTCCAGTATGGCTCCGGCGGCATGGGCGGGGTGGTCAATATTATCACCCGCCAGGGCCTTGCCAATTCCGCTTTCCTTGAGGCTGGAGGCGGCACCTTCGGGCAGGCAGAGGGGAGTCTCGGCGGCACCGCCAAAGGACAGGGGTTTGATTTCGCCGGGGCCTTTTCCGCGGCCACCCATGATGACTATGAGACGGCCAGTGGCGTCACCTATGCCAATACCGCTCTCCATTCTCAGATTGGGGCCAGCGCCAACGTGGGGTATGAGTTTGCGCCGCATAACCGGGTGGGGGTGATCGTCACCGATTTTGATGTCAATAAGGCCGGTAATCCCGGCTATCTGAGTGTCAATGATAGCGACAATTATACCGATAGCAGCAATTATTCCGTGGATAGCCGCTACAGCGGCCGGAACAGTTCCGGCCGCTATCAGTGGATGGGCCGCTATTTCTTCGGCAGGGATAAAAACGTCTGGGTCGACCCAATGTCATCCAATCCTACGGGCTGGGATAACGGTATCGATTCCCGTAACACCACCGATCAGCAGGGGGGGCAGGCCCAGATCAGCGGAACCTTCGGAGCGCTGAGCCTGACCACCGGTGTGGACTGGCTCCATTATGCGGTGGAAAACAGTTGGAGCCCCCAGCAGACCAGTTATACGAATCCGGCCTTTTTTCTGCTGGCCAGGCTTGGCCTTCTTGAAGACCGTATCATCGTTTCCGGCGGGGTGCGCCAGGACTGGTACGCTGTTGAAGTGCAGCAACCGACTGGCTCCAAGGTCGATGACTCTCATTTTACGCCCCAGCTTGGCATGGCCTGGATGGTGAACGATGGTCTCAAGCTGCGGGGTCAGGTGGCCCAGGGTTTTGTCATGCCCTCGGCCGACCAGCTCGCCATTGATATGGTTTCTTTTGGCCGCCGCACCATTGGCAACCCCGATCTTGATCCTGAAAAAAGCCTGACCTGGGAGGGCGGCGCCGATTATAGCAAAGCAGGTTTTTCCGGCTCGCTTACCTGGTTTGCCACTGATTTTGAAGATAAGATTGTCAGCAATAAAGTGGCCAGTGGGGCCAGTTCCTATACCAATCTGGGCAGTGCCACCATCAATGGTCTGGAGGCGGCGCTCTCCTATGACCTCGGCGCTCCCCTGCGCTGGGCCTGGGAGGTCCGTCCCTTTGTTGATATGACCTGGCTCAACCAGTATGAGGATGACTCAACCGGTCTTGATCTCACCTATGTGAGTGATCTGACCCTGTCAACGGGGCTTGCCTTTTCTGATTCCGGCGCCTTTTCCGGCCGTTTCAATGTGACCTATACCGGGCCGCAGCAGGTGGATGACTGGGAAGAGAGCTATGAGGTGGTGGAGAAGGGCAGCTTTGTGGTCACCGACCTGACCCTCAGTTATCGTTTCCGGCAGGATGCAACTCTGGGCGACTTCACTGTACGCGGCGAGCTGCGCAATCTCTTTGATGAGGACTATGCCTATGTCAAGGGCTACCCCATGCCGGGGCGGTCGGCCTTGGTCAGCCTGAAGTGGGAGTATTAACAAATGTTTCGATACCTTCTCTGTCTGATGCTGCTTGCAGTCACGGGCTTGTCTCCGGCTGCGGCGGTGAGTGATGATGGGCAATACCCCCAGCGGATTGTCTCACTTGGGCCGATCAATACCGAGAATGTCTTTCTGCTGGGGGCGGGGGATCGTCTGCTGGCTGACACCAGCTATTGCGTGCATCCGGCAGCGGCCCGGGACAAGGTGAAGATCGGCTCGGTGATGCAGCTCAATATCGAACAGATCCTGAGTCTGCAGCCGGACCTTATTCTGGCCACCGGGCTGACCAGTCCGCAGCAGGTGGCTCAGTTGGCGGCCTCCGGGGTGCGGGTGGTTCATTTCTCCCAACCCTCAAACTTTGCCGCAATCTGCACTCAGTTTCTGGAGCTGGGGAAACTCCTGGGTCTTGAAGCCAGAGCCCGTGAGATCATTGGCCAGGCCAGGAAAGAGGTCCGGGCCATCCAGCAGAGGGTTAGCGGGATTCCGCCAAAAAAGGTGTTCCTGCAGGTGGGTGCCCATCCCTTGTTTGCCTCGGTGGCAAGTTCCTTTACCAATGACTATATCGTGCTGGCCGGCGGCGTCAACATTGCCGCCGGCCAGAGGGATGGCCGCTATAACCGGGAAAAGGTGGCGGCCCAGAACCCGGATGTGATCATTATCGCGGTCATGGGCAGCGAAGGTGGGATCGGCGCCAGGGAAAAGGAGGAGTGGCTACGTTTCGCGCCTATCTCGGCGGTGCGGAACCGGCAGGTCTTTGTCGTGGATCCGGATATCATCTGCAGCCCCTCGCCCCTGACCTTTGTCAAGGGTCTGGAACAGATCGCGGCGCTTATGCATCCGCTGGAAGGGTACTAGCAAGAATATCTTGTCGATGGTTGTTTACACGCCGGCATCGCCAGAGGCGATTAGTCGTTCATGTCACTGTGGAATCGACCTACAGATACGGGGGATGACACTCTCAAAAAGACTTATGCCGTATTCGTGGTGAAAATTATGCCAGTTCAGCGTATTTAGTCATTTTATTGAAAAGTTTACCGATATGGATTACAGGGGACATATTGTTTCATCGGCAACCCGCAATAGATTAGCTATATCTCACAACCAAAACCTTTTTGGAATCTTTCTCGGAGCAGTGAATGACGATCAGCAAAGCAAATAAGATCACCGGTGAACAATTGCTTGAGCGGATGAATGAGAAGGGTGAGTTCCCGGCAGTGCTTCAACATATCACCGAAATAAATTTAAAGACCTCTCCTTTAAGCATGACTTCTGCCAATGAACTGGCCAGTCTTGTTCTCAAAGATTTCTCTCTGAGCAGCAAATTGCTTAAAGTGGTAAATTCGGCAATGTACCGGCAATTCTCAGGTCAGATCTCAACCGTCTCACGGGCTGTGGTTATCCTCGGCTTTGAACAGGTCCGGATTACCGCGACCGGGCTTATGTTTTTCGCAAATCTGCAGGATAAAACCACAGCACAGTATGTCAAAGAAGAGGTGTTTTCTTCTTTTCTCACCGGAATACTGGCCCAGGATCTCTCAAAACATTTGAAGATGGAAGATGGGGAGGATCTTTTTATCTGTGGCATGTTCCATAATTTCGGGCGGCTGCTTGTCATGTATTGTTTTCCGGACAAGTATGAGGAATATCGGCAATTGGTGGTGGAAGGGGAACTGACCGACGAGATAGCCATGCAGAAAACTCTTGGCACCACCTTTGACGAACTGGGAATGGAGGTGGCCGATTTATGGAATTTGCCGACATTAATTATTACCAGCATGAAAATGATTCCGGTGCAGGAGATAAAGGACAGAAACGCAAAAATCGACCGACAGAGGAAACTGGTCAATTTTGCCAATGAGCTTTGTAGTATCAGAATAGATTCCTTACCCGAGCAGCGGCAAGAGGAGCTTCGCAGTGTTCTGAAAAAATACAAGGCCTCCTATAATATTCCGGAAAAAGAAATAATCAAGATGATGGATTCGGCTCTCTCCAAGATGCGAGACTTCGCCGATGTGCTCAACCTCAAACAGAAGGATCTGTCCAAACTTGATCAGCGTAGCTTCAGGGGGCAATCTGAGCTCGCCTCCGTCAATACCCCTGAGGAACAGGTGAGGCCCTCTGAGGCCGCTGTCTCCCTTGCGGATTTTGAAATCAGTGACGGCGTGCCACCATCATCGGCTAGTATCAGTATAGAGGACAGGCAGCAACTGCTGTCAGATGCTATTCAGGAGATCACTGATGCCATGCTGGATGATTTTACTCTCGATCCCTTGCTCACACTGATCCTGGAGAGCGTTTACCGTGGGCTTGGTTTTGACCAGACGCTCATATTCTTTCGCAATCCAACGACGAATATCATGCAGCCCCGTTACGGTTTTGGCCGGAATGCTAAGGAGTTGCTGGCGGAGTTCAGCTTTCCGGTACAGGAGAATTCCAGAGATCTCTTTAATATGGCCCTGGCCGAAGGCCGGGATCTCTATATTGATAACATCTCTGTTGCCGACCTCACCCTGCGCACCCCCGCCTGGTTTCGGGGGATGATTTTTTCACCAAGCTTTGTGATTTATCCCCTCATCGTGAATAAACGATCCACCGGCCTCATCTATGGTGCACATATCTCGCCGGAGCACCATCTTGAACAGCGTCAGCTGGATGCCCTGAAAACCCTGCGGAATCAGGCGGCTCTCGCCATCAAGCTCAGCTCCGTCAACCCTGTGAGGGAAAGGGTGTTCAGTCGGGGAAGATGATTTCTGGCCAGGTCCCAACACCTCTCTTTCGATAGGCGACATCCGTTACTATTGAGAGAACATCAACCTCTTTTCGAGAAACATGCCCCATGTCATTTGCCTCCCTCGGACTTTCCGACGCCCTACTTCGTGCCATTGATGAAAGTGGGTATGTCATCCCCACACCGATCCAGCTCAAGGCGATTCCCGCTGTTCTTTCCGGCAAGGATGTCATGGCTGCGGCCCAGACCGGAACCGGTAAGACCGCTGGTTTTGTCCTGCCCTTGCTGCAGCGTCTTACCGGTGGCCCCAGGGTGCAGGCGAATCACATCCGCGTTCTGGTGCTGACGCCGACCCGTGAGCTGGCGGTGCAGGTAGAGCAGAGTGTTGCCATCTATGGCAAATACCTGCCGCTGAAATCGGGTGTGGTGTACGGGGGGGTGAAGATCAATCCGCAGATGATGAAACTGCGTGGCGGGGTCGATGTGCTGGTGGCGACTCCGGGCCGTTTGTTGGACCTGTTCAACCAGAATGCCGTGAAGTTTGCGCAGGTGGAGACCCTGGTGCTTGATGAGGCCGACCGGATGCTTGATCTGGGGTTTATCAACGATATCCGTAAGATCCTGGCCCTGCTGCCGTCCAGGCGTCAGAACCTGCTCTTCTCGGCCACCTTTTCCAGTGACATCTGCAAGCTCACAGGGGGACTTCTCCGAAATCCGGTGCAGATAGAGGTCAGTCCGCGGAACTCCGCCCCCCGGAGTGTGAAACAGTGGCTCTATGAGGTTGATAAGGGCAAGAAGTCGGCCCTGCTCAGTCATCTGGTGCGCAAGCATGGTTGGGAACAGGTACTGGTTTTCGTCCGCACCAGGAACGGGGCTGACAGTCTGGCGAGGAAACTGGAGGGCGACGGCATCTTGGCAGCGGTGATCCACGGTGACAAGTCTCAGTCCGAGCGTTCCCGCGCCCTGGCCGACTTCAAAGAGGGCAAGGTCCGGGTCCTGGTCGCCACTGATATTGCTGCCCGCGGTATCGACATCAGTGAGCTGCCGCACGTGATCAATTTTGATCTGCCCAAGGTGGCTGAAGACTACGTCCATCGTATCGGCCGCACCGGTCGGGCCGGTTGCAAGGGGGAGGCGATCTCGCTGGTCAGCGCCGACGAGGTACAGCTGCTCTCGGCCATAGAGACGCTGATCGGTCAACTGCTGGTACGCGAAGTAGTGACCGGGTTTATCCCCAACCATCATGTTCCTTTGACCCGCCGGCTGCAGGCGCGACCGAAGAGGCCGAAAAAAATAAAGCCGGTGCAGGTGCGAGGTGAAGGCCGGAAACCCGATGAAGAACCAAAAAACAGTGTCCGGAAACCGCGCCGGGGACGCAAGGCATAGGCTGCATGGAATGCCGGCAGGAAACAATCAATATTGAGGCAACGGGCGGCAAGCGTTGCTGTCAATACCCTTACTGTCGGCCAGTTTGAAACTATTTCGTTTGTCGTTGACGATAAAGTTCAGCCACAATCCAAAGGGTGTTGAAACGATTGGATTCTTGTCGTACACTAATGTGGGAATTGAATAGAAAGTTTGTTTTGCCTCCCAAGGTGTCGACTTCAGAGGCGATTATATTTTTTATAGCTACGGGGACAGCGAATGACTATGGAACAAACAGAGCAGAATAAGAGGAAATATATCCGTTATAACATCGAACTCGGCTCTTTTGCTGTCTTCCGGCATGATCTGTCGGTCCTGCCGGGTTTAATTGTTGATATAAGTAAGGGTGGACTTGCTTTTTTCTACCATGAAGATGAGGATTGGCCTCAGGACAGCTCAGAACTTTTCTATCTCTTTGGTGATAAATATAATGTGGAGAACGTATCGTTGATCACCACCTATGATGCTGAGGTAACTGACACGAATCATCCTATTTATAGGCTTCTTGCTCAACAGAAAACTGGTCCGATTCACATCCGTCGAAGAGGTGTTGAATTTGGCCCCCTTTCCAGAGAGCAGGGGGAGGCTGTCGAGGCGCTTACTAATGAGTATCATGCCAGCCGGCAATGAGCTTTGTTTGGAATAGAAAAAGCTTATTCCTTTCCTCCAGCCCCTTTATGTCTGCCCGGGAAACTGCAGAAATAAAGGGGCCGCATACCTGTTTAACAGCTGAAAAATAATCTCTCTTTGATTTCTCAACGTTCGTAATGTTACCTGGAAGAGGTGATGGCTGTAAAGATGAGAGAACGTGTTATCCCAGCCAGGTGCCGATCTGAAAGACGGCTGTGGCCATGAGGAAGGCAAAAATCGTATTGAAGGACATGGAGAACAGTGCCCATCCCCAGTGCCCTGCTTCTTTGGCGATACAGACCACTGTGACAAAACAGGGGGCGTAGAACATGATGAAAATCAGGGCAGCCACTGCCACCACCTTGTTCCAGTTGGGGTCACGGGTCAATCTTTTCCCTAAAGAATCAGAGGCCTCTGCTTTGACGTCACCCATGGAGTAAGCGGTTCCCAATGTGGAGATGATCACCTCTTTGGCCGCAAAACCGCCAACCAGGGCAATGTTGGTGCGCCAATCGAATCCAGCCAGTCTGGAGAGGGGTTCCAGGGCGATGCCTATCCTGCCGGCAATAGAGTTGCGCAGCGCCTGTTCCGATTCCTGATTGGAAATGGCGAGAAGCTGCAGCCGGAGGCTCTGTGCTTTTTCTGACACGACTTTGTGCTTCGAAGTGCTTTCGCCGATGATCTCTGATGCAAATGAAGAAGTCACGGCCTGTCTCTGTTGTTCATAATCAGCCTTGGTTGCCGCCGGCAGTCCGGGATACGTCATCAAGGCCCAGAGGAGAATGGATATGCCCAGAATTACGGTTCCGGCCTTTTTGATGTACTGCCAGGTGCGTTCCCAGGTATGAATGGCAAGGCCGCGCAGGGTGGGGAAGCGGTAGGGAGGCAGTTCCATGACAAAGGGCGTGGCTGCACCCTTGAGTACGGTGCTACGGAGAAACTTTGCCGCCAGCAGGGCCACTGCCCAGGAGATCAGGGTAAAGAGAAACATGTACATTGCCTTGTTCTCACTGAAAAAAGCGCCAATCAAGAGGGCGATAACCGGCACCTTGGCACCGCAGTTCATGAAAGGGACGGTGAGCAGGGTGGCCATCCGTTCCTTGGGGGAACGCAGGGTTCTGGTGGCCAGGACCCCAGGTACAGCACAGCCTCCGGCAATCCCCCCCGAGACGATAAATGGCATGACCGAGGAGCCGTGCAGGCCAAAAATACGGAAGATACGATCCATCATGAAAGCGACCCTGGCGAGATAGCCGGAGTCTTCAAGGACGGCAATCCCCAAAAACATGAACATGATCAAGGGGACAAAGCCAAGCACGCCGCCCATTCCGTCGATTACTCCTGAAATTATCATGGATTTAACCGGGCCGTCGGGCATGATGGCTTCGACATGTTCGCCCAGCCAGCCAAAAAGCAATCCCAGCCAGGCTACCGGAAACTCGCTCCAGGAAAAAGTGAACTGGTAGAGGCCAAAGAGAATCATGAGCATGAAAATGGGACCCAGGAGACGATTGGTGAGGATTTTGTCAATTTTGTCGGAGGTGTAGAGCCGGTCGGTGTCAAAGGCATGGGTCTGAACGCCTTGACGGAGGATGGATTTGATAAATCCATAGCGATGGTCAGCGATGATTGCCTCGGGGTAGGCATCCATGGTCTTCAGGAGGTGGTCAGAGACCTGGGTGACCTTTTTTTCAAGGCGTACCGCCGTGGCGCTGTCCTCCTGTTGTCCTTTCTGCAGGAGCTGGTCATCATGTTCAAGATATTTGATGGCGGTAAAACGGGCAGGATAGGTATGGGCCAGGAAACTATTTTCTGAGATGATGGCGATCAATTCCATGATGGCCTCGTCCAGATCTTCACCATACGATATGTCACGGGGCTGCCATTCCTGTGTTACCTGCAGTATGGCCTGACTGATCAGAGTCTCGGTGCCCTGTCCGGAACGGGCGATGATCGGAACCACCGGCACTCCCAGCAGTTCAGCCAATTTTTCGGCCCTGATCTCAATGCCACGATCTTTTGCCACATCAATCATGTTGAGGGCAATGACCAGAGGGCAGCCAAGCTCCAGAAACTGGGTGGTCAGATAGAGATTACGTTCGAGGTTTGAGGCGTCAACAATATTGATCACCACCTGCGGCTTCTCGTTTACCAGATAATCTCTGGTCACAACCTCTTCAACTGAGTAGGCCGTCAGGGAGTAGGTTCCGGGCAGGTCGGTGAGGATGATTTCCTGATGATTATGGGTGAAAACACCTTCCTTGTAGTCAACGGTAATGCCGGGGTAGTTGCCTACATGTTGTCTGGCCCCGGTCAGGGTGTTGAAGAGGGTGGTTTTGCCGGCGTTTGGATTGCCGGCAAGGGCCATGCGTATATTCTGTTTCATCGGTAAATTATCTTGTTTTCTTCTGGCTCGGTGCGCAACCTTGAGAGGAACAACCGGAACACCCGCAGCCGCAACTCATTTTTTCTTTGGGATCTGTTGCGATCTTGAACTGTCTGTACAACTTTCTACCGATAAAGAAAAGGCAGAGTATAAGCACAAAGGCGATTGAGAGAGATTGCCACATGGTATTCCTCGGAATTGATAGTTAGGTCTTCCTAAACTTGAGGGGCCAAAAAAAACCGCAAAGCTTGCGGGTTGTTGTTTTTTATACTTCTGTCACCATGATGTTGCGGGTGGCAGTGCTGTCAAGACTCAGGGTAGCGCCCTGCAGTTTTAGCAGGCACTGTGAACCGTTTTCAGGACAGAGCAATTCAGCTTCTTCTCCGGCATAAACGCCAAGTGATGCCATTCTGGCGCAAAGCTTTCTATCCCCGGTGATCTTGCAGATCTTCACCCGCCCAGATCGACAGGACTCTGAAAGGGGAGTGATCTGGCCGGGGCAAGGAGATTGCTTGATGCAATTTTTGACCTTGTCCGCCAAACAGGTACATTTTTGATTAAGTCTTTTGAAGGTCATGCTCATGTTTCCCTTTGTGAAATAAAGCAATGTTTAGGTACACCAAACATTAATACCTGTCAATATTTTTTCAAGGGAAAAGGGGGGGGCTGGATATCAAAGAGGTCGTAATCTCGGAACCATTTTCTTTGTCGGATATTTTGTTCCGCTGCCTATTGGCGTTTCGCCGGAAGATGCGTTGAGCAAGGCCTGGACAAAGGATGACCAGCATTGCTTGCAGGCTGTGCCGGTCCTGTGTTGTGCTTGTTCATGAACAGGGGCGTTGACGCCAGGGACTCAAAGAGAGAGCCTTGCCGGAAGGGTTTTTGCTTAGAAAAGACAATGATTTTGTTGCTGATATTCAGTCATTATCATCGACGATGACGGTAATATGATCGGCCTCATTGTTGCGCAGGGTCAAAACTCCACCCATCAGTCGCAGAGCCACCGGATCATTAAGCGGGGCCCGCCCCTGAATGGTAATTTTTGTGCCGGGAACCAGACCCATCTCGCGCATTCTGAGACCAAGTTCACCGCCGGCTTTTATGGAGGAAATGATCCCGGATTGATCTTTCTTCATCTGACGCAGGTTCATCTCAACCATTCTTTTCTCCGGATACTTTTATTACGGGGCGGATTTGTTTCTTTAAAAGCAATATTTTTATAGCCATCGCTGACAACGATGTCAAGAGCTTCCCGGGAACGGACAGGGTCAAGTCTCTTGTAAGATGGCCTTTTCGCTGCAACTCTGAGTTACGCTCAAAATTTTATCATCGGCATATTAATCAGATGCCTGCTGTGACATTTTTAACATGCCTTGATTTTGAACAAAAATCCTCATGTTGCAAGAGACTCGTTCTAAATACGTAGCAAGCCATATAACAAAAAAAGGCCTTCCGCGAAAATCGCAGAAGGCCTTGAATGAATGGTGACCCCAAGGGGAATCGAACCCCTGTTTACGGCGTGAGAGGCCGCTGTCCTAACCGCTGGACGATGGGGCCTGAAGGTCGATGTCTTTTTACAGGAATCAGATTCCATTGTCAAGGAATTGTTCCAGGAGTTTTGAGGATAAATGCCGGGTGGCAATGAAAATGGATATTTATCAGGATTTCTCAACTCTTGCCGCGAGCAATTTTTTGCCCCAGAGCGACAGCCTGGGCCAGGATTTCAGTCTTTTTCTGCATGGCTCCACGTTGATCGACTCCTCTGACCAGCAAAGACTCTCCGTTTTCCAGATCGAGAGCATCAAAAAGGGTACGCGCGGTAAGCAAAGCGCCATCAAAGACCTTTTTCCCTTCTGTTGCTGCAGTAGCAAGAAGGGTTCCCTGGCGGTGTTCCTCCTTTCTGAACGGGATTCCTGACAGATATTTCCTCGCCCAGCGGGCCTGAAAACGGTCGATAAAGGTTTTGCACTGGGCCGAAAGTCCATAGAAATATATGGGACTTACCAGAATCAGATGGTCGCAGCTGTCGACCTTGTCGTAGAGGTGTGTCATGTCATCGTCGATGACACAGGTTGAGGTCTTGTTGCAGCCGCCACATCCTTGACAGGGAGAGATCTGCAGGTCGTTCAGCCGTATGGATTCAATGGTAGCTTCAGGGTGCTGTTCTATGCCGCAAGCGACACTCCGGGCCAGGGTGTCACTGTTACCATTTTTGCGTGGACTGCCAAGGATGATGAGGGTATGCATGGGGACTCCTCTCAAGGGTGATTGGTGCTTACGGCTTGTTCGGGGCTACGACCAAAGAGCTCAGTTTCGGCCCGCAGCCAGGAACTTAATGATTCCGTGAAAAAACGAGGGGCGCAGCGCCATGTCCAGTTGCCTTTACAGGTGCCGGGACTGTTCATCTTGCAGTCGTTACCAAACCCCAGGATGTCCTGGAGGGGGAAGATGGTCAGGCGTCCGATGGAGCCCATGGCCAGATAGATAAGGTCCTTATGTATTGTTGAGGGATTGTCATCATCACGGTTGGCATTTTTTTTGATGCGCCACCTCTGCGAGGGAGTCAGGTGATCACTGAGGAACCAGCCGACGGTGGTGTCATTGTCATGGGTTCCGGTATAGACGACGCAGTTTGAACTGCTAAAATTATGGGGAAGGAAGGGATTATGCGGGTTGTCATCAAAGGCGAATTGCAGCACTTTCATGCCCGGAAATCCAAGGGTGCGACGAAGCGTGGTGACTTCCGGAGTAATTATGCCTAAGTCTTCGGCGATGATATCGAGTGGGCCGAGGGCGCTGAATATTTTGTCAAAAAAGAGTTTGCCCGGTCCTTTGAGCCATTCGCCCCCTATGGCTGTTTTTTCTTCCTCCGGAATGGACCAGTAGGCCTCAAAACCTCGAAAATGGTCGATACGTGCAGTGTCAACCATTTGAAATACGGTACGAAATCGTTCGATCCACCAGTCGGTCAGCTTCTCCTGGACATTTTGATCACTGCTCTGCCATCTGTAAAGAGGATTACCCCATCGTTGTCCGGTTATGCTGAAATAATCGGGAGGAACACCGGCAACATGGGTGGGGCGGAGGCTTTCGGTGTCAAGGGTAAATATCTCTTGATTGGCCCAGACATCCACACTGTCCCAGCCCATATAGATGGGGATGTCACCGATGAGTTTAATGTTTTCTTTTTTGGCTTTTGTTCGCAGAATCTGCCATTGCCGGAAGAACTCAAACTGTTCAAAGGCATAATATTGCATACGGTCATGGTGTCTCAGGCGTAAGGCCGTCAAGACCTCTGGTCTGCGGGTGGCAATCTCAGCAGGCCAGTCAAACCAGCCAAGGCCATGGAACTCCTCCTTCAGGACCATGAACAGGCTGTAATCTTCCAGCCATGGAGTATCTTCTTTGAAGGTGATAAATGGTTGCGACTCTGGAGAAAAATTTGCAAACGCCTCGTGCAGGATTTTTGCTTTGAAAAGACCAACTTGCGGGAAGTCGGTACTGTACTCAGAAAAAACCGGGGCGGTTTTCAGGGAACTCTCCTCGATCAATCCTTGCTCAAGCAGTAGCTCTGGCGAGATAAGCAGCGGAGAGCCGGCAAAGGCTGAGCTGCTCATGTAGGGAGAATTGTCAAACACAGGATTCCCGGGTCCTGTGGGGAGAAACTGCCAATGTCCTTGCCCGGCCCGGGCCAGAAATTCAAGAAAGGCGTGGCTGGAAAAACCCAAATCTCCAATGCCGTAGGGAGAAGGGAGAGAGGTTATATGGACCAGGATGCCACTGCCGCGTTTGGGAGGGGAGAGAGCTCGCATAAAATGTGTATTGTCGTTGTTTGAAAAAATAAATATTTTTGTTTCAGCATGTTATAAGTGTTTATCAGTGGTGACGAAAAAAGATGCTGTTGCCTCTCTTGCCTGTTTGATAAATCAATCTTACAATACTAAAATATAACTTTTGTGTTTAGAAAAAATTATTATTCCTCTTTTGGTGAGTTCCCCCAATTTATTTATTTGTTTTTTGTGGTCAGGCGTTGTACGCTATTATGTTCTGTTAAGGATTTTGCAGGCGGTGGGATGTCCAGGTTGCTAGAGAATGTGGTGTCAACGGGGGCCGTACTTCTGAATATGTCAATGTGTAATATTAAATTTTTACTGTAATTATTGGGTTTTGTAAATAGATGAGTTGTTTTAAAAATATAAGTAATGGAGTATGTCCCAGTGCTCTCTGAATTGAAAGAAAATCTACTGAAAGCGGGTCAGACTGAAGGCTGTCTCAGCTTTAGCGACTTGAATGAATTGTTGCCTGATGAGATTAAAGATCCCAATGCCATTGAAAATATCTTTAATTTTCTTGGAGCCAACAATATTCAGATCGTCACTGTTGAAAAAAACGGTGAAAAAAGAACCTTGTCTGGAGAGGCGTGGGATCATGATAAGGCTGAAAGTGATGATGATGATGATCTGACAGATAGCTCGATCATGGCTGCAGGCGATGTCAGCCATGAAGCAGAAGAGACCACAACCACATACCTGCGGGAAATGGGGCAGTTTGATCTCTTGACCCCTGACGAGGAGGCTAAATACTCCAAGTGTATTCGAGAGGGGTTTGATCAGATTATTCTGGCGATACGCGAAGATGTGACCGGGGTTGCGGAGATGGGCTTGCTGTGTGGCCGGATTGATCTCTGGGAAAAGCGTGATCCGACCCTGAAGCCTAAAAAACAGCAGCTCAATTTCATGCGTTACAGTGTGATCAGCGCTGCCAAGAAATATTCTGATAAGCGCGAATTGCATGAATTGCAGGCCAAGATTGAGGCCTACAGTCGTTCTATTGAGGTCGCAAAGGATGCGATGATTCGCGCCAATCTGCGTCTGGTGGTCTCCATTGCCAAACGGTATATGCATCAGGGACTGACCCTGGCCGATCTGATCCAGGAGGGAAATCTGGGTTTGATGCGTGCGGTCTTTCGTTTTGATTATACCAAAGGTAATAAGTTTTCCACCTATGCCAGTTGGTGGATCAGGCAGGCTATCACCCGGGCGATTCTTGATAAAACCCGGACCATTCGTTTGCCGGTGCATTTTCTTGAGCTGCGCAGTCAGTTTTTTAAGGCCTTTTATGCCCTGTTCAAGGAGCTGGGCCGGGAACCAACTCCACTTGAAATTTCCAAAAGTACCGAACTGCCCATGGACAAGATCCTGGCCATTCTGGAGGCGTCACGGGAACCCATTTCCCTGGAGACTCCGGTTGGTGATGATGATTCGACTTTGGGTGACTTTCTCGAAAATAATGAATCTCAGTCTCCCTATGATACGGTGCAGACCCGGGAGCTTGCCGGTCGGGTGACCGAGATCCTGTCAACCCTCAGTGAACGGGAAGAAAAAATTATCCGTCTTCGCTTCGGCATCGGAGAAAAGGCTGAATATACTCTCGAAGAGATTGGTAAGCGCTTTAATGTCTCCCGGGAGCGGATTCGCCAGATTGAAAAAAAGGCTTTGAATCGACTGCGCCATTCCAGCAGACGTGATCAACTGAAATATTTTCTTGATTAAGAGATAACATTGTACTTAAGTATGAAGCCGGACTTTGTGTCCGGCTTTTTTTTTTAGGAGTCGTTACGAAAGATTGCAAGCCTTGAATACTATTTCGTAACCTCGGCCATGGACGGTAAAGTAGCGCTTGTTTCAAGGACGAATGTCAAGTGTAACTGGTTTTGTATGCCGGTTTTGACATCCAGATAACAATTTTATTTTTTATTTGCGGCTAATTATGAAATCTTTTGTGCAACAGGCAGGACTAGGGAATATTCTGGAAAAAGTGGAGGCCGGTGAGAGGCTGAACCTGCAAGACGGGCTGGCCCTGTATAACACCAAGGAAATCCTGGCCCTTGGCTATATGGCCAATCTGGTCCGCAACAGGATGAATGGTGATAAGGCCTATTTCATCTACAACCAGCATATCAATTACTCCAATATCTGCACCAACCTCTGCAAGTTCTGCGCATTTGGCAAGGATAAAAGCTCTGACCTTGCCTATGAGATGGATCTGGCTCAGGTCAAGGAAAAGGTGCGGGCCCGGCTTGATGAGCCCATTAGCGAGATCCATATGGTGGGCGGGATTCATCCTGACCTGCCTTTTGATTATTACCTGGAACTGTTGCGCGGTATCAAAGAGGTCAGGCCCGATGTTCATATCCAGGCCTTCACCTGTGTCGAGATTGCTCATCTGGCAGGGTTGGCCGGTAAGTCTGTGGCGCAGACCCTTGATATCCTGCGGGATGCGGGCTTAGGCTCCATTCCCGGCGGCGGAGCCGAGGTTTTTGCCCCGCGCATCCGGGCGATCACCTGTGAAAAGAAGCTGCCCGGCGAGCAGTGGCTGGAGGTGGCCAAGACCGCCCACCGTCAAGGCCTGCACACCAATGCCACCATGCTCTATGGCCATATCGAGACCATGGAGGAGCGTCTGGAACACCTTGACGCTTTGCGCACGGCCCAGGATGAAACCAATGGCTTCCTTGCCTTTATCCCGCTCTCCTTCCATCCCAAAAACACCGAGATGAGCAGTCTGTCCCGCACCACCGGCATTGATGATCTGAAAAATATCGCCGTGGCCAGACTTTTTCTTGATAACTTCCCGCACATCAAGGCCTACTGGGTTATGATCGGGCCCAAAATGGCCCAAGTCGCTCTCTCCTTCGGGGCTGACGATATGGACGGCACGGTCAAGGAAGAGGTGATCACTCACATGGCCGGTGCCGACACCGATCAGGCCATCGGCAGTAAGACACTGGTGCGGTTGATCAAAGAGGCGGGCCGGGTTCCTGTGGAACGGGATACGTTGTATAATGTGATCAAGGTTCATGATTGATGAGGGGTTGCAGATGAAGGGGTTGCAGAAAGAGGTGATGGAGTCCATTACTGAAAAGGTTATGGCAGGCGGCAGGATCAGTGACGAGGAGTTTCTTGCGCTCGAACGGGACGCAGACCTTTACCAGCTTGGATTTTTAGCCGATGGCATCAGGAGGCGCCTCCATCCGGAGGGCAATGTCACCTATGTCGTTGACCGCAATGTGAACTACACCGATATCTGTATCTCCGCCTGTAAATTCTGTGCCTTTTTCAAGGCCCCTGAGGATCAGACCGGCTATCTGCTCACCTTTGATGAACTTGCACTGAAAATTCGTGAAACCCAGGATCTGGGCGGGACTCAGATCCTGCTCCAGGGTGGACTCCACCCAGATAAACCACTGGAATATTACGAAGAGATGCTGCGCTTTATGAAGACAACCGGCATCCACGTCCATGGTTTTTCGCCTCCGGAGGTCTGTCATTTTGCCAGCCTCTCGGGTCTTTCGATCCGCGAGGTACTGCAACGGCTGATCGCTGCCGGTCTTGATTCCATCCCCGGAGGAGGCGCCGAGATCCTGTCCGATCGGGTGCGGGAGGCCACTGCCCCCCGGAAGTGTTCGGCTGATCAGTGGATTGAGGTCATGGAAGAGGCCCATAAGCAGGGCTTGCGTACCACCGCCACCATGATGTTCGGCCATATCGAGACTGTTGCCGAGCGATTGGAGCATCTGCGTCGTCTGCGGGAACTGCAGGATCGGACCGGCGGTTTTACCGCCTTTATCCCCTGGCCGTTCCAGCCCGACAATACCGCCCTTTCCCAACAGGTGGAGATCGAAAAAACCACCGGCATGGGTTATCTGCGCATGCTGGCCCTCTCTCGGATCTATCTTGATAATTTTGAGAATGTCCAGGCCTCCTGGGTGACCCAGGGACCGAAGATTGCCCAGCTGTCTCTTTTCTTCGGGGCCAATGATTTTGGCAGCACCATGCTCGAGGAGAATGTGGTGGCGGCGGCCGGGGTCAGTTTCAGGCTCTCAGAGCAGGAGATCAGACGTCTGGTCGTTGATGCCGGCTTTGAACCGCGGCAGCGGCTGATGAATTATACGGTGATCTAAGGAAGGTCTCTTCTTGTCATCGCCACTATCTACATCCCTTGCTACAAAGAACGAGCTCCCATCTTTCCCTGTTTCTCTCTATCTGGCTCCCTGGGTCGTGTCCATCAGCTCGCCGGTAATCCGGGACGGTGCTGTTGCCGTTGGTAATGGCAGGATTCTTGCTGTAGGCAGCTCTTCTTCCCTTCGAGCCCAGTTTGCCGATGCACGTATCGAGAACTGTCAGGGAGTGCTGCTGCCCGGTCTGGTGAACGCCCACATCCATCTTGAGCTGTCTGCGTATCACCATGTTCCGCGACCGACCCCTGAGGAAACGTTCTGCGACTGGATTCGCTCCCTGCTTCAGCTCAGGCAGGACGGCGGGATCGAGGCGGAAGAGGTGGCACGTGCGGCCCGGAATATGCTCCAGCAGCAGCATGATGCCGGAGTTCTTCTCCTGCTCGATATCGGCAATATCCTGCCATCTTTCCCGGCAACCAACTCGCCTGCTGTTTACCTTTCCTTTCTTCTTGAACTGCTGGGACCCACTAGCAAGGCTGAAGAACAGGTTCTGGTCAAGATTGCCTCCCTTCCTGATTCAGTGGCGGCCACCCCTCACGCCCCCTATTCGACGACTGCCGGAATTATGATGGCCCTGAAGCAGAGGGCGGATCGTCTGCGTCACATCTTTTCACTGCATGTGGCGGAATCAGCCGATGAGATTGAACTTCTGCAGAGCGGTCAAGGCTGCTTTCGCAGCTTCCTTGAAGAACGGGGAGCCTGGGAGAATATTTTCCCCTGTCCGGGAATGGACGGTCGTGGGGCGGTGGAGTACTTGGAGCATCTGGGGCTGCTGGATGCGAATCTGCTCTGTGTTCATTGTGTCCATGTGAGTGAAAAAGAGGTACAGATGCTGGCGGCGCACGGATGTAAGGTCTGTCTCTGTCCCGGCAGCAACCGCTTTCTTGGAGTCGGGGTCGCACCTCTGGAGATGATGCTGGCTCATCGGCTGCTGCCTGCCCTGGGCACCGACTCCATCGCCTCCAATGAAGAGCTGGATCTGTGGCGGGAGATGCAGATCCTGCGTGAAGATCATCCCGGAGTGGCTCCTGCCGTGGTCCTGGCCATGGCAACCCTGGGAGGGGCCGAGGCCATGGGGTATGAAGAGGAGTTTGGAGCTTTGGCCCCTGGCCGAAAATCCATCTTGCTCAATGTTGACAGCCCTGTCCTGCAAGGCGTTGGCAACGGGGATCAACTCCTTGATACCCTCACCGGCGGCGGTCGTCCCGAAAAGATTTGCTGGATCGTTGAAACTTGATGGCTATCTGGTCGAGCACGGATTCCTGGCCATGGAAGGCCGGATATGAAGAAATACTGGGGTTTAATCTGTTCCCCGACGAATGAAGACGACTGCCATAAATACATCGGTATTGCCGATTTTCAGATTTCTCGCGGCCAGTATCGTGGTTTTTTTTCACTTTGGCCAGAAGATTGAGTATTATCAACAAGTACCGGTGATATTCAGGGCAGGGCCCCAGGTGGTTACATTTTTCTTCGTTTTATCCGGATTCGTGTTGTTCCAGGGGTATCAAGGGAGGGAACTTGTCTTACGACACTATTTTCTGAAGCGCGCAATAAAGATATTACCTCTCTATTTTCTGGCATTCTTGATGTCGGTGCTGTTCAGGATTCTTTCCGGTCATTTGTCTTTTACCGAGTTCCTTCTGAATCTTCTCTGCCTGCAATCCTGGTTTCCGCATCCGCTCTCTTTGAATTTTACCAGTTGGTTTGTTTCGGATTTGCTGTTCTTTTATTGTCTTTTTCCCCCTATCTTGTTCGTTCTGAAAAAATCAAGACCGGATGGCTTGAAGATGGTAACAGTGGGTTTGCTGCTCTGGGCCTTCACGCAAGGCGTGTTGATAATCTTGATCAAGCTTCTCAACACAGGCTTGTATGCTGTCCATTCTTTCCCTCTTTATGAGTTGGTCATGTATTTCCCTCTTTCTCATTTTTGTAGTTTTTTCATGGGGATATGCGGAGCATATTTTATTCAAAGCAATGGCGTCGCAAGGCGGCAGGAAACAACACTGTCCTTGTTGCTGACATTGTTTATCCTCTGTGCAGTGGGATTGATGGTTCAGTTCCAGCCTGAATTAAGTAAACTGGCGGGCTGGAAGTTGCCCTTTGTTTCCAGCTTTTACGCGCCTGTTGTTCTGCTGGTTCTTTGTCATATGACCCTGTCAACTAACTCTTTGTTAAGAATATTGTCGTGGCATAATTTTGTGATTTGGGGAGAAATAAGTTACGCTCTCTATATATTGCAGGCACCCATGCATACTCTGTATAAATATATTCTTCCTGAAGATGTCGCTGTGCAGCCGGGAATGTATTTTGTTTGGTTTTTTGTGCTGCTTGTTTTCACCGCCTTTCTGGTAACCTGGGTGGAAAAAACAATCATCCGGCGGTTGAAAATAATGGCTTGATTTGAGGGATAAAAAAGGATGAAACTGCCAATCACAGCCAGGATCGGTATGGTAAACTATATCAATACTGCGCCGATCTATGAGAGTTGGAAGAAAAGGAAGCATCCTGGCCAATGGCATCTGGTTGAGGCTCCGCCTTCTACCCTGAACCGGATGCTGGCGGGGGGAGAACTGGATCTCGGTTTTGTCTCCTCCCATGAATATTGCGTACGTCCGGAACTGTACCGGATCCTGGCCGATCTATCGATCAGCTCAAGCGGTTCAGTGGGCTCGGTGTTTCTCTTTTCAAGGATTGATCCCAGCAAACTTGATGGCTGTCCGGTGCTGCTCAGTGGGCAGTCACAGACCTCAGTCTTTCTGGTTAAGATTATTCTGGAGGAATTTTATGGAGTCAAGCCCCTTTATAGTTCCGGCGATGTCAGCGGTGATATGAATGCCAAAGCGACCGCTCTTCTGGCTATCGGCGATCAGGCCCTGCGTTTGGTGGGAGATCCGCAGTTCCCCTATCAGCTTGATCTGGGGGCTGTGTGGCGGCATCATACCGGCTTGCCCTTTGTCTTTGCCGTGTATGCGGTGCGGGAGGAATTTTGCCGGAGAGAGCCTGAGACTTTGGCCCTGATACATCGGGAACTTATTGGCTGCGTTCGGCAAGGGCGGCAGAACCTTGAGGCTATCTGCCAGTTGGCAGCTCCGAGGATTCCCATGCATCCTGATGAATGTTATGTCTACCTGCGGGCCATCGAGTATGATCTTGGTGCGGAAAAACAGTTGGCCCTGGAAAGGTTTTTCCGCTATTTGATAGATCGGGATGAGGGCTCGGCGCAATCGCTGCCTTTGAAGATAGTTGCAAGCTAATGGTAAAACAATGAGGGACGAAAGAGGGGAGAGCAGGTGATGGGAAGCAGGCAGGTAGCAAAAAAGATCCTGGTGGCAGTGACTGGTGCCTCGGGCATGCTTTATCTCCAGTCTTTTCTGACGGCCATTACCGACCTTGATTTAGTGGTGCATGGCATCTGCTCCGAGGCGGGGCAGAAGGTGCTGGGGCTGGAAAAGGGTTTGAGCCCTGAGGACCTGCCGGCGGTCACCACCTGGTTTGACTGCCGTGATTTTGCAGCACCTCCGGCCTCCGGCTCCAGCGGTTATGATGCCATGCTGATCCTGCCCTGCAGTATGGGAACCCTTGCCGCTATTGCCGCCGGGATCTCAGCCAATCTGATCCAACGCTGTGCCGATGTGATGCTTAAGGAACGGAGGGATCTGGTGCTGGTGGTGAGAGAAACGCCTTTCAACAGGACCCATCTCAAGAATATGCTGGCGGCCCATGATGCCGGCGCTATTATCTGCCCCCCTATGCCTGGCTATTACCTGCAGCCCGCCAGCCTGGAAGAGGCTGCCGATACCTTTTCCTGGCGGCTTGCCGACCAGGTCGGGATCGATATCCCCGGTCGGCGGCGTTGGGGAATAGAGGAAGAATAAATGTTGAAGAAGATAGCTGTTCTCCTGGAGATGGTAAAGTTCAAACTCACAATCTTTGCCATGCCTTTTGCCTTGATGGGTGCCTTTCTCGCGGGTCGCGGTGTGCCGGAAGGGTTGACCTTCCTCTGGATTATTCTGGCCATGGTCGGGGCCAGGACCTGTGCCATGGGCTTTAACCGCATTGTTGACCGCCATTTTGACCGTGCCAACCCCCGGACGGCAGGCAGGGCAATACCGGCTGGAGAGGTGCATCTGGTGGAGGCCTGGGCCATGGTGATTCTGGCCGGGCTCCTCTTTTTCTTTGCCTGCTATAATCTGAATGCCCTGACCCTGAAGCTGGCGCCCTTGGCCCTTTCCCTGACCCTTTTTTACTCCCTGACCAAGCGCTTTACCTCGTTCTGTCATCTGGTGCTCGGGGTGGCCCTGGCCTTTTCGCCCCTGGGCGGCTGGGTGGCGGTTTCGGGAAGCCTGACCGGGTTTCCCTGGGTGCTCTCTTTGGGTGTCCTTTTCTGGGTGGCCGGTTTTGATACCATCTACGCCTGCCTGGACGCAGATTTTGACAAGGGTGCCGGCCTTCATTCATTGCCCTCCCTACTTGGGCGGGAAAAGGCCTTCCGGCTGGCAATTGCCTTTCACGTTCTCGCCTTTGTTCTTTTTGTCCTCACCGGGGCGCAGAGTCGTCTCAACCTCTGTTATTATATCGGCATCGTGGTCACCGCCGCTATCCTCTTTTACCAGCATCTGGGGGTCAATCCCAGAGATCTGTCACGGATTAAGGGCTCTTTTTTTTCCCTGAACGGGGTGATCAGCCTCACCCTCTTTGTCGCCACCTGGCTTGCCCTGTTTACCGGAAAAGGGTGAGATGATGGGAAGACTCTGTGCCTTGCTCTGTTTTGTCTTCTGTGTGGGGGCAGGTAGCGCTCTTTCGACAGAGATGCCTGCCCTTGGTATCCCTGATCCAGCCTTGCGGGCCTCCGCCTATGGAGGAGATGAAAGCTTCCGCTATGATGTCTCCTGGAGCGGGGGGATCAAGATCGGCGAGTTGCGCCTGGAGATTAAGCGGCTGGATGAGCCTGAGGAGAGCTTCGAGATCCATGCCCGGGTCACCGATTACGGGGCCTTTCGTTTCTTCTATCCGGTGGATGACACCTTTGTCACGGTCGTGCAGGGACCGGAGAGGTTACCGCGCCGTTATGAGGTGGAGCAGAAAGAGGGGCGCAGTTACAGGGCGCGTCGTCTGACCCTCTATGATCAGGATGGGGGCCGCATCCGTTACCGGAAAAACGAGGAGCAGGAGAAGGAGTTTGTGGTCGCCGGGCCGGTGCACAATGAGTTCTCCTCATTTTTCCTTAGCCGTGTGCTGCCGTTCACACCGGGTGTTTCCGTCATCGTGCCCACCTTTGCCGATGAAAAAAGGCATCAGGTGGTGGTCACTCCCCGGCAGTGGACCCTTTTTGAGAACAGCCTGCTGGGGCCGGTGAAGGTCATCGAGGTGCTGCCGCGCATGACCTTCAAGGGCCTCTATGACAAGAGCGGCGATACGGTGATCTGGCTCACCGATGATGCCTGCCGGATACCGGTATTGATCCGCTCAAAGATCCTGATCGGTTCGCTGGTTGCCGAACTGGTCTCCTATCATGGCTACTCCTGCGGCCGACGTTGGGATCTCGAAAAGAAGGTGTTGAAGGTCAAGGGCGATTGATAAAAGTGCTTGGCACCGCCAATATCTCATTAAACCGGTAGGGACTAAAGATCTGGCCGGGACAGTCCGGAGTGTGTTGGATGAAGGGGAAGTGCGGGCGTATTTTCTGCCGGTGGTGAAGAAAAGAGACAGGCAGGGGAGAATGAGGCGAGTTCCTGGGCCTTATCTTTTATACCCGGATATCAATGATCCTGCCGGTTGTGGTGTCGGTGGAAGATGCAGGTGCGGGGACCGGTGTCGGGCTTTGCAGGTTTGGAGCAGAGGCAGGTGTTGCCAGTGATTTTTGCAGAAGCTGCAGGGCCAGCTCCGGTTGTCTGTTGGCAGAGACTAAAATAGATACACTTCCCGTGGTGCTGATCCCTTCCATGGTAACTCCTCCTTTATTACTCGTAACTTAAGCCGGTAAGAGTTCTTTGTCAAAGGCATATTTTGATGGTTTCGTAAAAAATAGAAATTGCCATAGTGTCATTTCGACCATCGGGAGAAATCTTAATAGTATCGATTGGTTGAAAAATAATGTTTCTCGCTTCCAGGCATAGGATGACAGATTTGTTTGAGTTTTTAGGAGATTGTCTTATTTTTAAAAAACTGATGGAGCTATTTTGATATTTGACTGGCGTTGAATGAAAAAGTGTTTATATTATTTTCCATTTTATACCCTTGGATAAACAGGGGCATGATGTGAAATTTGCAATTTTGCAATTACTGCATGAAGATTTTTTTCTAATAAGAAGGAGAAGGTAATGAAACTGATTCTGTTGGGCGCCCCTGGCGCTGGAAAAGGCACCGTCGCCAAATTGTTGACCGCACTCGATGGTTCTGTCCAGATCTCCACCGGCGATATCCTGCGTGGCGCTGTTCAGGCCGGGACTGAGCTGGGTAAAGAGGCCGAGGCCTTCATGAAACGCGGTGATCTTGTGCCGGATTCCCTGATCATGGGGATCATGGAAAAAAGATTGCAGGAGCCTGATTGTGCCAAGGGGTTTCTCCTGGACGGTTTTCCCCGGACCATTCCTCAAGCCGAGGAGTTGACCCAGCTTCTGGAAAAACTCAATATTAAACTTGATATGGCCGTTGATATTGATGTTCCCCGTGATATCATTCTTGACCGTCTCTGTACCCGCCGGACCTGCGAGAATCCAAAATGTCAGGCCATCTATAACGTGAAATCCAATCCCCCCAAGGTAGAGGGCATCTGCGACAAGTGCGGCGCTAAGGCTGTCCAGCGTGAGGATGAGACCGAGGAGGCCATCACCCATCGTCTTGAGACTTATAACGAGAAGACCGCCCCTCTTATCGGTTTTTACCGCGAGAAAGGCCTGCTGATGAGTGTGCCTGCCACCTCCAGCGATGATGTGATTAACGCCGTGAAGGCGAAACTGAATCTGTAGAATATTAGCTGCCGTGCTGAAATAAGCAGTGTTTTTTTTGCTTATCAAATTACGGTGTCTGGCAGATACCATCCAAGGAGGCTGTTCGGCTATGACCGGTCAGCCTCCTTTTTTAACTCAAGGTACCCATAAACAAGGAGTTGTGGACAAATGACTCAGGCAATTGTGAAAACTGATTTTGCGGGGCTCAACCTGGTGCATCGGGGAAAGGTCAGGGATATGTATGCCATTCCCGGTCATGATGATAAGCTGCTTATGGTGGCTACCGACAGGATCTCCGCCTATGATGTGGTGATGGATGATGCGGTTCCGGGCAAGGGCAGGATCCTCACCCAGATCTCTCTCTTCTGGTTTGACCTGCTGGGCGATATTGTTGACAATCACCTGATCACCGCCGATGTGGATGAGTATCCCGCGCTCTGTCAACCCTATGCCGACCAGTTGCGCGACCGCTCCATGCTGGTGCGTAAGACCCAGCCTCTCTCTATTGAGTGCATTGTGCGCGGCTATCTCTCCGGTTCCTTCTGGAGTGCCTACAAGAAAAATCCAACGGTCTGTGGTTTTGAACTGCCCGCCGGCATGCAGGAATCCGACCAGTTTCCCCAGCCTCTCTTTACCCCCTCCACCAAGGCGGCCCTGGGCGATCATGACGAGAATATCTCTGTTGCCACCATGGAAGAGATAGTCGGCAGGGAAAGGGCTCGGGAGATTGCCGATATCAGTATTAAATTATATAGTCGGGCCGCGGACTATGCCCGGAAAAAGGGGATCATCATTGCCGATACCAAATTTGAATTGGGTGTCCTTGGCGACCGGCTGATCCTGATTGATGAGGTGCTGACCCCTGATTCCTCCCGCTTCTGGCCGGTGGATGAATATCAGCCGGGCCGTGGCCAGGCAAGTTTTGACAAGCAGTTCCTGCGCGATTATCTCTCCTCTCTTGATTGGGACAAGACCCCGCCGCCACCCAAACTCCCAGCGGAGATCATTGAAAAGACGAAATCCCGCTACGAAGAGGCCCTGCGGAAGCTTACCGAGGGGTAAGTTGACAGGAAACAGGGTAGGGGGATTTTATGAAATACGTCAGGAGAGTAATGGCGTTTTCCATCTTCAAGAAAACGATCAACTTTGCCCGGCACGAGAGGTCATGACTTTGCAGCAACTTAGAATACTCCGTTCTCTTTTTCTAACCATTGTTATCCTGCTTATACCGTTTGTCTGTATCGGCTCGGAAAACATCGATGCTCGGACGGCAGCACTGATCGATACAGCGGAGGCTTTTCAAGTGGTCATCGAGAGGGCCAAACCTGCCGTTGTCTATGTGTATGTGAAAAAAGTTGCAGCGGAAACCGCCGCCGACAAAAAAGCCTCGGACGAATTCTTTAACGACCCGCTTCTTCATGATTTCTTTGGAGAACAAAAGAACAGCAAGGACTATGACGCTGACGGCCAGCAAACATCATATTCCCATGGATCTGGTTTTATTATAAATAAAAACGGATACATCCTCACCAACTCCCACGTCATCAACAACGCCGAGGAAGTAACAGTACGTCTTATAGACAAGCGAGAGTTTACTGCAAGAATAATCGGTCAGGATCAGAAATCTGATGTGGCTTTGATAAAAATCGAGGCAGAAGACCTCCCGGTAATATCTTTAGGTAACTCATCATCCCTCAAAGTAGGGGAGTGGGCCATAGCCATAGGATCTCCTTTTGAGATGATCCAAACAGTGACCGTCGGCATTATCAGCGCCACGGGACGAAGCAGTGTCGGCATCAGCGAATACGAAGATTTCATCCAGACCGATGCGGCCATCAATCCCGGCAATTCAGGTGGTCCGCTTCTCAATATTCATGGCCAGGTAATCGGCATAAACACTGCCTTCCTGACCCAAACAGGTGGGTATATGGGAGTTGGTTTTGCCGTTCCGATCAATATGGCAAACATCATTGCGGAACGATTACAAAAGGATGGAAAAATGACCAGGGCATGGTTAGGGGTAGCTCTCAAGGATATCAGCCCCGATCTACTCAAGGCAAAGAAGCTGAACAGCGATACCAGTAATGCCGCTTTTGTCAGTAAGATCAGAGAAAATTCTCCGGCCTCAAGCTCCCTGCAGGTAGAAGACCTGATTGTCTCCATGAATGATATCAGCATTGCCGGAGCCGCCGATCTTCGTAATCGCATTGCCCTGAGCGCACCAGGCACACCCGTCACCCTGCAGTTTTTCCGGAAGGACCAGAAGATGTCAACCACCATTGTCTTGGGGGGCAAGGATTGACAAGCTGGCAACATCCCTGCTCATTTCTCCTGCTTCACGTAGGCCTTTACTTCCAGGGGAAGAAAATCAAGCTGCAGAGCTCCATTATCCGCCATCGTTTTACTGCCATCAAAGAACTCCTGCCAGACCAATTCCCTCCCTGCCGGAAGTGACACAGAAGCCGTGGTATAGGTTGACAGGGTGTTTACGCACAGCAGCATCAGTTCGGAATCCTTTTTCTTATAGACACAATGGACTGCCGGATTTCCTTGCGGGTCAAACCTGTTGGCGGACAGCATCTCAATGGCAACAGGTTCTGGCTGGTTTATTCTTTCCAGCCAGGGAAGCATCTTCTGTAAACGTCCGACCACTCGCTGAAAATCTTTTTTCCCCTGTTCATCGGCGGCAATAATCGGAAATGTATAAAAATAGACGCCTCTGCTTCCATGGATGATGGAGAGAAAGGCCAGACAGTTCATCTCCTCAAAACCTGGCAGCCTCGGCCAACCGGCAGAGCTCCATTCACTGCCGCCAAATGCCTGGATCACCGACTGCAGACGATTCCTGCCGATAGAAGCCGCTGCTTGATCCATTGACTCAGAGAGCCAGGTCATGGGCATGAAAGGGACGGGATATTGATCAAGCATGAAGTAATCAGAACTTTCAGCATAGTCTGGAATGGCCTGCGGACGTACTATAGCCATTGATGTCGGGATCCCAGGGAACCTGTCATGGAGGATTCTTTGAATATCCCGGGCTTTCCAGCGCGGAAATGAATGAATCCCCGGCTCATCGTTGACATAGAAGCTGAACCTGCCCTTGTGCACACGGCCAGCCAGAGCATTGACAGACTGGAGCAGCTCTTCAGGGTCGTGGGGAACGGAGAGGAGGCAGTGCATGTTATGCTTGATGCATGCGTCGATGGATTTTCCATTCATGCGTATAACAGCGCTGTTCAATCCTGTTGCCTGCATCAGCGGTATATTTTCAACACTGGCACCATAGGCGCCAATGGGGAAAAAACCGGTATCATCATGAAAATCCTGCCTGATCTGCCGGGGGAACTCTTCAACCAGCTCAGGGGCCCGTAACCAGAACGTCATCCCTGGAAAACTGTTTTTAAATGATAAAATATTCTCAGATTCAGGTAACTCTTGAGGGCACTGCACGGAAACACGGAGGTTTTGAAATTGTCCGACAACACGATGGGTGTTCAGCAGAGCGTGACGGCCCCATACTTCAATCTCCGGATACGCAGCTCCTTGCAGTTTTTCTCGAAAGAAGTCTGCTGAGAAGCGGTATGTTTTCCCGGGTTCACATGCCGGCAGAGCTGTCTTCCATACTCCCCGACGATCAAGGCCGGCGGTTATCCCCAGTGTTCCGCTATTTTTTGCTGTCCCGGGTTGAAAGAGATACCTGCTGTCATCAACAGTCTCATCACCTTGTTGCCAGGCAGCCGGCTTCTGTTGGTTGCCGGCTGAATCGATCATCAATTCAGCATTCACCAGAAGGTTTTTTTCGGCCTCAAAATTTTTCAGCAGGGGCCACATGCTCTCCTGCATATGGGGGAAACTATAAACAAGAAGTCCTTCCGCTCCACTTCTAAAAACAGACTGCACGGATAGGGCAAATTCATCAGCGGTGACATCATCTGCCTGAATAATCGGCCAGACAGGCTGCTTTGTCATATCGAGAAAATATTCGCTGATATCCTTGACCCATTCCGCCGGCTGGCTCACCATCTCATGATAAACCATAGGTGACAAGACATCCGCGTATCCGGCAATCCGGCTCACGTTCTGGGCCAGGTCTTTCAACACCGCCCCCTGTCGTTCCCCTTGGGTCCAGGGGACCAGGAAAACACCAAGTTTAATCTTTTTTCCGCCCTCTGTCTTGTCCACCACGGAACGCGCATCACGAACAAAGGAGAGAATCTGCTCCTGTTTCCATTGCCGCCACTTTACTTCGGCATGCGTATGTATCCAGCCTGCCGTTTCTGAAACAGATAAAGTGTCGGGGATATCAACACCCTTTTCAATCTGGAAAAGCTGCAGACAGCGCGGACAATAACAGGTGTCAGGGATTTCAGGTTGCTTCTCTTCCCAATGCCCTGGGTATCTGAGAAAATCCAGCCACACACCGTCAATACCTGCAACCGTTCCATATTCTTTCAGCCAGGAGGCCAAAAGGGCCAGACGTTCTTCACGCCAGGAAAAATGGCTCGGACAAACGCCCCCATATTGAGAAGCAACAGCCGTGCCGGAGGCAGTAATGGGTACAGAATCGGGATATTTCTTCCACGCCCCTGACCCACCAAAGACATTCA
Organism: Pseudomonadota bacterium; assembly: GCA_043826415.1. Lineage (GTDB taxonomy): Bacteria > Desulfobacterota > Desulfobulbia > Desulfobulbales > Desulfocapsaceae > UBA2270. Next base: position 95,556 of record JBDRQE010000042.1, on the reverse strand, counting down.
GGGTCAGATAGACCTGAAATCCAGCCTTTTTAAAGTATTGAATTGTGTGCAGATCAGGAGGGACAAAAACAGCGGTCACATGAGCAGCCTGCAGCCGTTGCACATCTTTTTCTGGGTCAGCAGAAGAGACCCCGTACATTCCACGCACGGTCTCTGCCCGACAGGGAGCCACTGCATAGCAAAGGATGATTAAGAATATATAGCTAGTTACAGATTTGAGCATATTATATCGGCGATGTCCGGCTAAGGGGAAATTCTTCAAGAGACAAAAAAGGGTAGCGTACCCTTTTCGCCGGAAATGGCAGCAGCGCAAGAAACCCGCCTGAAATCGCCAAGACAGGAACCGCTCCTCTCCATAGCTTACAGCTTACATCTTATACTTGGGCGGTTTAGAAACGTTCCCGAGCGACTGCGCCACCTGTTCACATTCTGCGCAGACAACGCTGGTCAGATAGGACCAGAACGCTTCATTCTCAATCGTTTCCGCCACGATGTGTGCTGGCAGGAATCTTCTCATTTCTTGAATAAAATCAGTGCGCAACACTGCATCCATCTGTAATTGGGACTTACGTTCATTCAGCAAATCCAGAAATTCTGCCGTACTCCGATGACGATCCAAAATCTTTTTAGGGATCAAATCAAGCGGCAGATCAATACCTTGCTGCTTAAGCCATACAATATCCCAAAGATCACGATTTTTAAGCCGGTTTGCTCGTAAGGCCAGGGCAACAAGTTTATCAGCCAGGATTTCTTCCCGGCTTTGCGCCTGAATTATCAGGCCGGAGGTTCCCATCTCAACACCATAATGGTTGCGCAACATCATAGGGCGCCTATCATGGCTGGGCAGGGTACAAATATCGATATTTATTCTTTGGGAAGGCAGCGCTTTTTGTTCCGGTCGGGTGATAACGTTCATCTTCCAGGTATCAACATTCCCCGTATCTTTCTTCGGCTCACCCACCGTAACCTGCAAACCATATTTCGCTTCCAGTCTGTCAACAAGAATAACAGCCAAATCGCTCAGCGTCTTCCGGTTAAAGTTCTTTCCCCCCGTAAAATCTAAATCCTCACTCAACCGATTAGAACCATAACAGGCCCGCAGGCAAGTCCCGCCGATAAAAGTCAGGGTATCGAGAAGCCCTGCTGCACTCATTTCGCGAATGATATCGTGATGCAGAAGTTCTTTCTCAACCACCACACGCAACGGCGCAAGCTCAGCCTTATTTTTCATTGCCTGAAGGACGAGTTGATCAAACAAGTTCATTAGCTGCATTCCAGTCAATTAAATCGGTACTCCGTTTGGTGGCCAGCATATCCTTTATTGCCAAGGCAACGGATGCACGCCACAAACGGCAACGTGCATCGTAGATCAGCTGATCTGTCAAATTCTCTGGACGCTTCTTGGTATGAACAAACTCAATACGACCGAATTCACCACAATTTATAATGTGACTACGCCCGGAAGACATCAAGGTGATCCAGCTCATAGGAATCTGAGAAATCACGCCGGCATCGCTGAGCGCCGTCTCAAGGCTGATATAATTAAACGCATCGGCCCGCAATCTCGCCGCCGCGTGAAAGAGTACCAATCCCCTGACATACTCAACCGCGGGATACAGATATAACCCGCGGCAGATGCGCTTAAGGAAACCATCCTTTACTCCTCTGCATACCAGCGCCTTGAATCCGCCCTGACTTTGTTCGGGCATTGCACCCTTCAGGTCGGCAAGGGAAAAGAGGTAATGTTCATCATCCGCAAGTCCAGCAAGAATCTTTGACAGTTGTTTAATCGGTTGCATAAGCCACCCGTGGTCTACATAAGGTTACAGTTAATATAACTTTATGTAGACCAAAAAAAATAGACTGTCAATAGTGACAATCTCGTAAAAACTCAAAAAAGTCTGTCATTTCGAGCGACAGCGAGAAATCTTACTGCTCAACCTGTTGATACTATTAAGATTTCTCCCGATGGTCGAAATGACATTATAGTAATTTGTACTTTTTACGAGACCAGCAATAGTTGCATTGCTAAACAGGTAATTGTTCACCATAAATTCGCAGTTATATGTAGTAGGTAGATTTTCAACACGACGCGAGGCTTGTTATGTCCTCTGAAGTAGCATGCCGGCAAATACGATTCTGGGTAATTTTGACATAGCTGGAGAATATCCTCAATAAGGGTAGCGTCTCCTTTTTCCATCCCGTAGTTGGGTTAGCACCAGCGTCATCCAACAAGCCCCTACATCGCCCCCTTGCCGGTCAGAACAATCCGGATCGTCCGCAGAAAGATCATGAGATCAAGGACCACGCTGCGGTTCTTGATATAGTAGAAATCGTACATCAGCTTCTGGCGCGTATCTTCGATGGAATTGCCGTATGGGTAATTGATCTGCGCCCAGCCGGTGATCCCGGGCGTTACCATGTGCCGTTCGGTATAATAGGCAATCTCCCTGGTGTACATCTCCACGAGGCTGAGCGCCTCCGGCCTCGGACCGATCAGGCTCATTTCGCCCTTGAAGATATTCAACAGCTGCGGCACTTCATCCAGCCGCGTTTTACGTATGAACCTGCCCACGCGGGTAATACGGTCGTCATTGTCGGTGGTCCAGTGGACGTTGTTGCGGTCAGCACCGTCGCTCATGGTCCTCAGCTTCCAGACCCGGAAAGGTTTGCTCCCTCTACCCATGCGTTGCTGGGAATAAAAGACCGGCCCCCGTGAATCGACCTTGATCAGCAAGGCAATGAAGGGAAACAGGGGTAATGCCAGACAAAGCCCAATACAGGAGACCGCGATATCAGCTAAACGTTTCATGTACCAGAAATAACGTTTATTCGAACAGCTTAATTCCAGAAGGAACCAGTTGTCATTGAGATAATCAATCGGCACCCTGCCGGTTATTTCCTCGATTACTCTTCTGAATTCTGAGACCTTGATCTTGCTTTGCATGCATTCCAGGAGAAGTCTGATGAGGGCGTCGTCCCGGGAAGGAACTGCGACGATGACCTGATCCACAGCCTCTTTCCCGGCAATCGAGACCAGATCCTCGATGCCTCCCAGGCGAGGCAGCTTGCCCTGTGCCTGGCTCCCGTTTCCTCCGGACACATAGCCGACTACTTCTGTGCGAAGATAGGCACTGGAATTGATAAACTGCGCCACTTCCAAACTTCTTATTCCGTCACCGACAATCAGGGTCCGCCACAGTACAGATGAAAGCATGCGCTGGTTGAGAATTTTACGGAAGTAAACAACAAGAACAAAGGCGATTCCGTAAAAAAGGATGAACACTGCCCGTGGGACCGGATCCCGGAAAAAAAAGAACAGGAACGTCGATAAAATCGCACTGACCAGCAATCCACAACCGAGGAGCAATGCCTGCTGGCCAAAACGTTGCCGGACTTTATGCAGGGAATATCCGTCCAGGACAAAGAAAAAGAGGAGCGTGGGGACAAAGAGGGCTGCAAAGCCCCAGCGATAGTGATAAGTGAGTTCAAGGGTCACAGGTGGCCTATGACCAAGAAGAATCGCAATGACAAACGAGGAAAACATCGCCACGCTATCACTTATCAGCAGCAGTGTGACCTTTTCTTGAATATGTGTTTTCATTTACGAAATACCACCTTAACAGTACGGGGTAGGATTAACCCCATTATCGGGTCTCCATTATAGCAAAATATTGCCCAGCAACAATTTGCCATGTGTAACGTCGCTTGGCGATCTCCAGCATATCCAGCCCGACCTGTTCAGTTACAGTCTTATCCAGAGACTCGATGAGTCGCCGTAGTCCTTCGCTATCGCCAAAGAACAGCGCCTTGTCCTCCGTGGTGCTGCGATTATAATCACAGTCAAAAGCCAGCACCGCCTTGCCGAAATGCATGGCCTCAACCAGTGAAGGATTGGTGCCGCCTGCCGAGTGTCCATGCACAAAAAACGATGTATTTGAGCGCAGCGTTTTAAGTTTGCCCAAATCATAGACAGGATCAAGCAAGAATAGATTTTTGCAGACGGAGAAGCGTTCGCGGACACGGCGACCATACTCACTGTTGTTCCAGTTACCCACCATCACCAAGGAATGCGCATTGAGCTTGGAAAACGCTTCCAGAACGACATGCACATTGTTTTCCGGTTCGATGCGGCAAACTGAAAAAGCATACGATTCCGGCAATGCGAATTCATCCACTGCCGCTTCCTCAATCAACACGGCATGATCGCCGCCGTAGGCGATCACATGGCTATCGGCCCCATAGGTCTGCTTCACGTATGCAGCAATGGCACCATTATCCGAAATAACCTCGTGCGAAAAGCGCACCGCCATCTTTTCCGAGAAGCGCAAAAAATGTTTGGCCAATCCTTGCCATTTCTCCCTGCGCCACTCGATACCATCGATATTGGTGATGATCCGTACCGAGGAGAAAAGCCGAACCAACGGCAGTGCGATCGCACCAGGCACACCCAACAACAGAATCACGTCGCTGCGATTCCAGACTGCGGAGACCAGCGAAACGATGTCATAGAGAATGCTCTGCGCACCATTGGCATTAAGCGGAACGTATTTGAGATGGGCTGAAAAAAAAGAACGCTCCCTTGATGGATAGCTTCTGCTGCTGCAGTAAACAGTGAGCAAACCTGGCAACGATGCTGCGTCATGATATTTGAGGAGATTCTCTGCCAGCGTCTCGAAACCGCCATAGTTGACGGGAACGCCGACGGTACCAAGAATAGATATCTTTTTCATATCAGTTAATAAGTAGCACAAGCGCACAAGCTCTTGAAGCAGATTCGTGCCAACCTTGGGGACTGTTACAATTTTGGCCCGATAAACCGACCTTCAATCGCAAGCAACTTGAAACCTCCCTCCAACTCTTGATTGCTTGTTGAACTGTTTAACTAACTGACTTATTTTTATAAGTCTATCTCTATTTTCTTTTGGCTATTGCCCAAACTGAAACAGGGAAGTCAGGCTCATTCACCAAAGACCTGAACCATCCGCGACGCGCCCAGTTCTTCTTCATGTTAGCCTTAACGCACGCACGGTTGCCCCAAGAACCTGTTTGTATCTCTTCGATAGGAAATCCGCATTCAGCAAGAAAGTGTTTTAGCCCTAACTCTGTCCACCTAGAACAATCAATAGGTACTTGATGTACTTTTATCATAAATGGTGTGGTTATAAGAGAGTAACCTCCCGGCTTGGTCATCTCATACACATGCCGTCCAGCACGATATGGCCAAAGTAGATGTTCAAAAACCTGATCCGCGATGACCAAATCAAACTGATTAGATAATGTCATGCTGCAGACATCAAATTCGGGGAAATTTGCCTCTGTGTAAGATTTGAACCCCCATGGCTTCCAAATATGACCTACCCCTGCCGATATTTCCAGAACGTCTAAACTTTCTGGGCGCAATTCTTTAACTAATTTAAAACACTCTTGGTACATAACTGTCCTATTCCAGTAACCATAGTCATAGTGGACCATATCGAGTATTTTTTTTATCCTCTGCTTATTCTTGTCAGAAGAAATAATTCTATTAATTTGATTGATCATTTCTCTATCTTCGTTTAAAAATTCCTCATTAAGCCCCCCATACAAGGCAATTAAGAGGAAATTTCTTACATGCAGCGGAACGGCTCTGCCCAGTTATTGTTTGTGGTTTACGAGTACTATTACTGTTGCATATATTGACTATGTTTTGTTTTGCCTCAGTCGGAAATGGACTTTCAGACCGCCTGCTGTAAGGGTGTATCTTGTTCCTTTGGACGCATGATTTCAGAGAAGGTTTTCTGTCGTTTTTCCTTTCTCAGTTTTCTTGCTTCTTCAAGCTTTCTGTCTCGCTCTTTGAATATTTCTTGGTCTCTGCCATTCAGCTTGTCTGCTGGGGTAACGTAGCCAATAGCGCTGTGCAGCCTGACGGTATTGTAATGCTCAATGTACTTTTCTACAATTCTGCGGGCATCGTCAAGGGAAAGTGGGACACCGGGACGAATGCATTCAGTTTTAATGGTTTTGTGGAATCGCTCCAGTTTGCCGTTTGACTGCGGATAATAGGGCGAAGTCCGCACATGGGTCATCCCTGAGATCCGGATGAACTCCTTGAAATCTTTGGCAATGAACTGGGGACCGTTGTCGGAAATTATCCTTGGCCTGGCTTCCGGGTATTTCTCCTTGGCCCGTTGGAGGATTATTTCAACGTCTGTTTCAGTCATCTGCTCTCTGATCTCCCAATGGATGATGGAGCGACTGCAGCCATCCAGAAAGCTGCACAGGTAGTAGAAGGTGCCATGGATGTTGAGATAAGAGATGTCCACATGCCAATGTTCATGGGGACGCAGCGGCTGAATAAATCCAGTTCCTTTCAGAGATGTTTTTTTGTTCCACTTCTGCAGCATGCCTGCCTTTGTGAGAACACGCCAGGTGCTTGAGGGACTGACTGCCACTATATTCTGATCCAGCATCATAAAGGTCAGCCGACGGTATCCCTCAAGCGGGTTGTTCTCGGCGAATTTGATAATGGCGTCCTGTTCCCAGAACTCGAGCCAGAAATCACGGGGAATAGGGGCGTTGTGTTCGTTCACTTTACCGTACCGCTTGATCCAGGTATAAAACTTGCTCTTTGAGACGGACAGCCAGCAGATAAAGCGTTTCATAGGAATCTTTGTCTTGTCACTCCACTCTTTGACATAATCAACAACGGCATCGCGAATATCATGAGGAACCCAGCTGCCGGTTAGAGCTCCCCAAGTTCTTTTTTTAGCTTGATATGTTCCTCCATCAGCTCAGAAAGAACTTCGTGTTTTCTGGTCAACTTGGCTTCAAGCTGCTGGAGTTTAACTTCCTCGACACGTTTTTGAGGTCGGCTGTCACGGATAAATGCCGCAGCCCCGTTCTCAAAAAACTGTTTCTGCCAATCATAGAAAATCCTGGGCTGAAGCTGATACTCATCACACAGATCGGACACTGCGACATGTTCGATCAAATGGCGACGCAAAATGGAAACTTTCTCTTCTGGGGTGTAATTGTAACGTTTTTTTCGCATGGATTTTCCTCCATTTGTCATTGTTTATCACAAACGAACCAAAAGTCCAATTCACGCTGAACCAAAACACAAGTTTTAAAAGTGAAACACCTTCTTTACGCCAGTCCTGCACCATTGATAAATCATACCAAATGGTATTAACAGCTTATAGCCAAGTGGAACGCATGGTTCTTGTAGCATTGAAAATCTTACCAGCATCTCACCTCTGAGCATCTTTTCTCTCGCGGATGACAAGCCGCCAAGGCTATTAGGGAGACGCCCCAAATGGCATGCAGTAATTTTCGGAAGCAGTATTTTGTTTGCCCCAAAGAGCGCGAATACCGTTGAGTAGTAATCTTCGCAGTATCTCAGCTCGTCTTTAAATATACACAGTTCTCTGCTCATCACAGATGATTGCATATAAAACGGGTTGAATAAGGTAGCCACAATACGAGACGCTCCCAACTGCAAAAACTGAGGCATAGCTGTCAACATTCTTCTTACAAACGCGCCGAATTTTCTTTCGCCTTGCGTGATGCCCGTAATAAAGATACGACAATTCAAAACATCTGAATTAGACTGTAACAGCGCAAGGGTATAATCGATCCAGCCTTCATCATAGCGGTCATCTGAATCTAAAAAAGCAATGCACCCTCCTGATGCTTGCGCAACACCAGCCTGCCGAGCCATTCCCCCGCCAACATTCCTGTCTAATCTGATAACACGTACCGGTACGCCGCTAGTATTCAACGAATCGAACGAGTAGGCACAGGTACCACAATCATCTACCACAATAATCTCTACCAAAGCAGGGTATGCAGTGACAACAGATGCAACGGCCTTGTCTGTTAAATCTTTTCGGTTGTAGGTCGGAATAATGACCGATACCAACTTATCCATGAATCAGCACCGCAAAATGGTTTGAAACTGCCAGCATCACAAACAAGTGCACAAGCAAACCGATTAACGCATAGCGACCAGCCTTCAAGTCGGGGGTTTCTGAGTGAGTCACCAAAAATATCTGTAACGCCACCGCACAAATTGCAAATCGATAAGTAATGGAGGGAAACAAAAAAAAGCAAATAAGGAGCAACCCAGTTGAGTAAACTACGCCTTTCCTTTCATCGCTTGAGATATTATTTCTCACAAAAAAATACCGTACACCATAGACCCAATACAAAGGGAGAGTCATAAACAAAATAAATGGGGGTGTTAGCTCCTCGCTATACATCTCGCCAAAGAACATGCCCCATTCATTCAAAGATTGAATGGATTCAATAATTGACGCATAGAAAGCAAGCGAAATGACGATGCCGAGCGATAACAGCCCCACCATCCCCATTAGCTTCTCCTTTTTAGACAAACGTACGCCGATTATCCATAGTAAAAAAGGGAAAAAGGCTACAGTGGAGGTATGTGCTACAACAGCAATTAACCCTAACAGCAACGCCATAAATCGGTTACGCTGGAAAAGTGCTATTGCACCAAAGAAAATGAGCATTGCAAAACTCTGTCGCATTGCATTTGTCATTAGCTCTAGGCCAAACACACTGAACATCAAACTGCATGCCCAAAAGAATGTCCCCTTCCGCCACTTGGCGAACAATAAAAACATCAAAGGGAGAAATGCCGCCACTTCAAATAAAAAAAAGCCGTCCGATTTAAATAAACAAGCAGGCGATGTTATGGCATTAAACATAGCAAATGAGATTGCTCTGTTCGCAATTTTCTCGCCAACAGAACCAGCACAATACAGGTGCAACATATGCATATAACGACCCGTATCATTATCACTGTCTATTGTAGGTATCGGACGAAATGCTAACACCAAACAAAAAATTGTCGCTGTCAGCGCGAACAATAACCACTCGAAGCGTTGGCGTTTAGTCATCATGCCCAATTAGAAAGTGCCTCAGCCAACACCTGACCTGCACTCCAAGATTCGTTAAATTTAGGTTCTATCATGTTGCCTTCTGCCCATTCATTCCATGATTTCACGAAAAGTATTTTCGTTGCATTACCATTTTCCAAATTCTTGGCTGCAATTATCGCCTCTAGGAAACTATTTTTGTTATATCCCGTCAACACCAGCCCGCGCCTACCCGATCTTGGCGTGTTATCCCACCCTGTCACCACGGTGGCATGGACCACGCCATCAACCGCACGATAGGCGGCTTGCAGTGTATCCAAAGTGGACTTATAGCTGCGAATTTCCGGCCCTAGTCCAATTTTCTTGGCAATTTCCCAAGCCGCCAGATAGGCGGATTGCGTATTGCGCGAGTGGAAATAACGCCCCACATTGTTAGCGACAACCGCATCTAACCCTAAATCACTAGGTTTATTGACCTGTTCAGAGCGTCCAGGCCCCCAATTCCCAATGATGTATAGATCACCACCTCTAAGCTTCTTAACCTCATCGCGCAATTCATCCAGATAGTTCTTGGCATCAGGAATCAACCTTGGCTTATAGATGAAGAATGGGGAAGCATTGCCGATCTTGAGATACCTGTCCGAATTTATATAGGAAGTAATCAGTTTGGCGTGCTCGCGCAATTCTTCACGGCTATAGGTTTGCTGAAAGATCACCTGCTTGGAAAGACCATGCCATATGCCGGTCCAGGATTCATTCGCCCAGCCCAGCATGACTTTCACACCGCGATCTGGAAGAGCAATCATTCGATCTAGCGGGCGATGCAGAACACGTTTACCCGCGAACCAATAATGCCAATAACAGAACGCATCCACACCGATCTCTTTTGCATAGTCGAACTGCTCCAGAATAGTATCGTCGCAACGCAAATCATAGAATCCGAGTCGCCCCGGAAGAACAGGCTGAACATGCCCTGGATATAGCGGTCGCGCCTTGGAAACATTGTGCCACTCGGTAAAACCATCGCCCCAAAATCTATTGTTTGCTTCCAGCGGATGAAATTGACCGAGATAATACGCTATGATATTCATTGTTTGCAGATCAAAATAATTCGAATTTAGTGTTTAAAGATAGCGTTGCATAATTCATATACACTAAAGATTTAATCTTTAGTTGCATACCAGATGCCGCCCTTATATTTTTTTACGACTCTTGCCGGCGCACCTGCAACAATTGAATTTGATGGAACATCATTATTAACTACACTGTTGGCTCCAACAACTGCACCATCTCCGATGGTGACATTTGGCAATATTATGACGCCATCACCGACCCAAACATTTTTGCCAATTTCTACTCCTCCGGGGCTATGCAATGGTCTTGCAATTGGAGAAGTGTCCGGTGAAATTGCATTGTCATCTGAACCGTAGTTGCCGTGGTAATGATCTGTAATGTGAACCTTACTACCGATAAGAACGTTATCTTTTATTGTTATCTGATTTATGGCAGAGATGTGACAAAAGTCACTCAAGCTAACATTGTTGCCTATTATTATTTTTGGCGAATATTTTTCGTTTTGGTAGTTATCTATCGCTTCCATCCAGAAATGTTTACCTGCACCAAATTTCATTCCAATGCTGATGTGTTTCAATCCGTAAACTCTGGCACCTGGGCTGATATAAATGCTCCATCTTCTAAAGCGCAAAAATCCGTATAAAAGATTTAATAGCAAACCAATTTTTTTCAATTTATTAATCCTGTTTCTCAAATGAAGCGGGGAAAAGTAATAGCAGCTTATTGAGTACGATGCATTCCCTGATAAATCCCATATATTTCTCGTCCATGCCGTTCAATGCCGTACTTGTCAATCGCCTTGGCCTGCGCACGGAGAACCAAGCTTTGATAGTTGTCAGCCGATAAGGCCGCAGCCTCTTTCATGCACTGAACCAATGACTTTTCATCGTCAAATAGCAAACCAATCCTTTCCTGATCATTAGAATTGAGGATTTCAGCCGTACCGCCAGTGTTTCTACCGATAACCATACAACCATTGAACATTGCCTCCGGCGTGATGCGACCAAATCCTTCACAGCGCGAGGCAACGATCAATGCCTTAGCCTTGCGCATTAATGAGAGAGTATCGTTTCTGAAGCCGAGAAACTGCACGTTCTCACCGAACTGTGTGAGAGCGACCTGCGCCTTCAGTTGCTCCACGTATTCGGGATGCCCATCACCGGCGATGAGCAATTTGTGCGAAATATCGTACTTGGCACAATATGCCAAATAACCGCTGATGGCTTGGCCTATCCCTTTTGTCGGCTCCAGTCGGCCTGCGAACAGAAAATAATCCGCCTTTTCGGGGTCAAAGTAGTGATCATCTCGCGTAGCCACCCCGTCACTAATGACGCGAAACTTGCCGGGATTCGAAAAGTGTCGGGCTATCGCTTCCGTAATGCAAATCACGAAATCAGACTTTGCCAGCAGTCTGATAAATCGCGACTTGGAGGGGAAAATCCTCAGATCAAAGTCTAGATCCTGATATTCCCGCAAGTGCCAGACGTGTTTGATGCCCAAGATGCGCGCGGCCCAGTAGCCGATCGTACATGGACCGATATTGGTGTGGATGATGTCTGGGGATAACTTTCGGCATATCAGCAGCAAACGAATCAGTGCAATCAGATTCAGCAAGCGGATGGCAAGTACCTTGGAGGGAAAAAGAAGCTTCTTGAATAGCGAATCGCTCTTTGGATAGATAGAAAGTTTGTGGCCCAGCGCACGGTAGAAAATGCCACGAGATTCAAGCCATTCCGCCAGTGGCCCATTGTCTGATCCGACGACGAAAGGCGTCACGCCCCGTTCGCGGACATAATCGACAAGATCAATCAGGCTTTTATTGGCCCCATAGGGAGCTGTGCTCTCAACTAAGTGCATGATTTTCATAAAGAAGTAACCTTAATGGGGGCCCTTATAGTTTCAAAAAAGTGCGGTGCGAATAAACAACTCAGACTGCGCAACCAAGTCACTCAATCTGAGATCCACCGTCTCGTAGTCGATGATTGCGGTTACGTCAGCGGACGACTCGTCTTCTATTAGCCTGTCACGCAAGTCTAACAAATCGAGCAAGCTGGTAACTCGGTCGGCGTGCCTTCCCATACCACAAACATAGAACTGCTTATGAAACAGAATGGAGAACACCACACCATGAAATGATGTGGAAACAACAAATTCAGCGTTGCGCACCAGTTGCAGGAAATCTATAGGGCCCGCAGTTTGCAATAGATTCTTAGATAAAACTCCCGTTATAGTTTCAAAACCATTTATTTCGATCAAGAGAAGACCTAGGTTACTTGCAAGCTTGTTGGCAATGACTCTGGATACAGGGGAATCAATCAGACTGTAGAAAAGCAGATAAGGGCATTTGTTGTTGTATGGGGTGGTGTCCGCTAGGTCAGCCCAGTCTTCCCTGGATACAAGCAAGGTTGGATCAAGCACTTGCTTAACAGGGCGCGAGCAAAATTTTGCAATCGCATGTTGCAAGGTCTTTTCGCGCACACCTAACGAATCAAATTCCCCGAGCAATGACTGTACTTTTGGTTCATGCAGGGTTTCGTTTTTTACCTCCCCCATGCTTGCCGCATAGGCAATCTTCCTCCTTCCAGCGGGAACACCATTACCCAAATAGACCAAATCCGGGCGTGGAAAATTCTTTATGTCGTAAACACGCCAAATTTGGTCGCTTCCATAGATATAAGCATCAAAATCTTTCGGTAATTCAGATTCCTTCCTTACCACCTTTCTGGTGCTGCTCAAAAAATGAGTGTCTATGAAGCTTTTGAACTTTCCGTGTCGCCTCAATCGCAACGGCAACAACAAAGTACGCTTGATGCTCGCGCGAAATAAAACCAGCCGTTGCCTAAAGCATAATCCTTTAACCAGAAAGCGGAAATCCATCAGATCGTAATCGCCCCGATGGTAATCAGGCCAATAATCGATCAACTCAGCTTGTCCGTAACGGGAAAAGATGGTCTTCATTGCATAGGCCTGAAGAACGGCGCCATAGTTATGGGCACGATGGAAGGTGAGTATGCCGATTTTCATACGGATTCAATCCCTAATAATCTTTTTCAGGGTTTTCAGTCCGCTTTCGCCCAACCATTGTTTAGCAAGGTGCTTGGCCCGGCCCTTGAAGTTTTCCTCAATGTTCAGTATTGCCTGCAAGGCCGCGCTCTCCTTGGTACTGTCGGTAAAAACCTCGAATATCATGGAACGTTCCGTAATATCGACCGTCAGAAAACGTTTATAGACTTTATCGAATTCCTGTTCATTCGAGGCCGAAAAATACTCGAACCCCAAGTCTTCTGCGTAATGCTTCACCAAGGTAGGCGACTTATTGCCAAAATGGCCCGCCGCTGCAATGAACTCATCCGCATCAACGCCGAAATAGGCGGCATGGTGGTTGTACTGTCTAAACTCCGTCCCCTTGCCGTTGTTTACCAGCAAGATACGCAAGTTTCTACCTATATGGCGATTTCCCGCTACGTTCATGTCGTAGAAAAAAGCCAGATCACCAAGGATCATATAGTACAGTTTGTCCTTGTTTGCGAGCGATGCCCCCACAAGAGAAGACAGGCCACCATCAATCCCGAAGCCACCCACATTACTTGCCGAGGCTACCGAAGGCGGCAACTCGTAGAAATTCCATGCGCGCAGGCTATTCAGAATTCCGAAGTGGATGGCTGAACCTTCTGGAATTCGGTGCGCCAGCTTCGAGGCCAGCCAAATATTCGAGAAAGGAAGCACGGGGATCTTGTCCCTAAGCTCTGCTAGTCTGGCCTTGCAGGAGGGGAAATAAGTTTCCTGCCTACCCTCCCCTTGCTGCGCGTAGTGTGAAAAGAATGTCTTTTCCGGCATCTCGAAGACATAGCGCAACTTGCGGAAGGTATCCCGAATTTCGCCATCTTCGTTGACACGCCAAACCTGCGTGTTGGCTGATATGTTCAGATTGAAGTAATCGCCGGTGATCTCTCCGATATGAATCAGAACGTCTGGGCGGTCTTCGGAGAAGTCATGTACTTCCTGCCCGGTGGCGAGAGCGTATTGCAGACGGTACTTTCCGTTGTAGCCACTTGTGTGGTCGCAAAACACGACTGCGTCGTTCGCCGAGCAAAATCTATCCAGTGCTTCGGTTTCTTCTGGTGTCCAGGCCTTGTGTGCGCCGACAAACACGGCCACCTTGTCGGCTAAAACCGGGAAATGATTGTCAACGATGATACGGTCAATGATGCGATATTCGGGGAGCTCCTGCACATCGTACGGCGTGCTGAAGGTCGTTGGCAGATTGATGTGAACAGGCCCGCCACCATGACGTTTTAGTGCAAGGATGGCCTGGTTGACCTTGATTTCGCAATCCCACAAATCATCGTCATCTTTGACGACCGGTAACGACACGCTGAGCATAGCTACATCCTTCTGCACAACGCTGCGGTCAATCATCTGCGCCGAATGATGTCCGACTCTTGAAACAATTTGTGACGAAGTGATCGCAAGCACGGGAAGCTTACGATAAAACGCTTCGGTCATACCGGGCAGGTAATTACGTGAAGCGGTTGCCCCAGTACAGCTAATAACAACCGGTTCGCCAATCTCAGCCGCGAGTCCGCAGGCCATGTAAGCGGCAGATCGCTCGTCTACCGATGAATAAACTTTGAAGTACGAATCGTGCTGAATACTGCCTACAAATGCTGTGTTCATATTGCCAGGTGAGGCAATTACATGTCTGATGCTATGCGCTTTCAACAAGGCGATAAGAACCTGAGTATTTTTCTCGCGGGTGTAATGTACGTTCATAAAAATGCCTCGTCCGTGGTTTTTAATGCGCCAGTGTAGTAATTGTCTGAAATTACATATTATATAGCTGGCATTATGATATTTTTTTACTATCAGTTTACAATGAACACTTAGCCCCGATACTGCGCCTCCAAAAGTTCTTGAGCTGGAGGTAAGGAATTGGCGCCCTTTTGCCATCGGCAACTGCCGGTTCAACAAGAGAAAGGTGGCCGTCAAAGCTGCGTAACGAAGTGAAACACCCGAAGGGCTTGACCTTGATTGGTCAGCTTTCTCTTGTTATTGGTGCCCTTCAAAGTGGATTTCTTATCAAATGATAGTGTAAATTTAAGGAGAAAAATACCCACATATTCTGCGGAAGAGCCATAAAAATTTAGTTGAATAAGTAATATAGTAAAGCCCCAATGCCCAACTCGACACTGGACGCTACTGGAACTTATTTTAGAGAAAACCCTCCATCGCAAACTATTGTTTGTCCAACAATGAAGTTAGCTGAATCTCCCATCAAAAAAGCAGCCAATTCGGCAATCTCTTCAGGCAATGCATATCTTTGTAGTGGAGTTAGCGGGTGATATACATTTTCCTTTTGGTTTAAGAGGTCTGGCTGCATGGCTGTCACAATAATTCCTGGTGCTATGCCATTCACAATGATGCCATGTGGTGCTAGCTTCATTCCTAGCCCTTGAGTAAGCCCTGCGATATCCCATTTGGTCATCCTGTACGGGTAGCTTGCGCCAACAAAACCGCCTTGCGATGAGATATTTATAACCTTTTTAAGGCTACCATTAATATTTTGCATCCATCCCTTGCATAACGCCTGCGTGATAAAAAAAACCCCTTTAGAATTTATCGCATAAATTTTATCCCAGACTTCCTCTGGCACATTTGGAAAATCAATGCCATCAATAATTCCAGCATTATTGACAAGAATGTCTATTTCGCCGCCCAATAGTTCGATAGTAGTTGCAATCCCCTGATCCAATGCTGCTATTTGTCCCACATCCCATACAAGTGTCTTTAGTGATGGGCTGGAGATTTTCTTGCTTGCATCCAGAAGTTTGCTTTCATCTCTTCCTGTTATGACAACTTCGGCTCCCTCTTGTATGCATTTTCTCGCGATGCAAAAACCAATACCAGCACTGCCTCCGGTAATTAAGATTTTTTTCCCTCTTAAGGTTTCACCATTGTTCACATACGCAATGTTGAACGTCGCATACCCCCCCCTTCTATAGATTTTCCTCAACGAGGAAATCATTAGGAGAATTCTTTGGGTAGCGTAAAATATTTTACGTAGAA
The DNA here is from genome assembly GCA_043826415.1 of Pseudomonadota bacterium. Lineage (GTDB taxonomy): Bacteria > Desulfobacterota > Desulfobulbia > Desulfobulbales > Desulfocapsaceae > UBA2270. The sequence goes on along the minus strand of JBDRQE010000042.1, from coordinate 79,534 downwards.
TATTTTTCATGCTCTTTTCTAGCTAACTAGAGTTATCCAGCTTTTTTCTAAACTTATGGATGTCAATATTGATGACAACCGCGCGCCTACTTGGAATATCGGCATGTATAAGTCCTTTATTTATTGCCGAAATCTTGCCAAGCAGTTGAAGATAATTATACGTGCTCTTTTGCGCCAGTATGTATCAAGGCCAAGGTGATACATGCTTATAGTTGACAAAAACATACATAGCACTATCAAAAATAGTCCGTAGGCAACACCATTTGGCATGGCCTGCTGTACCACGTATGCGGGTATGGCTGACAGGGCTATTACGCCACTCAATGGCAAAAGCACCCGCTCAAAGAAGCCGCGCATGTTCAAGCCGATCAGTTTACTTACGATCAGGAGGCGCACTACTAGCATCAATAGATTAAATAAAATAGCCACAATGAATACAGAATATGAAGGATAGCCAATTTTTAACACCCACCATGAGACGGCAAAAATTCCCATTTGCATAACGCCCAGAATAATTTCATAGCTTTTCATCTTGCCCGGTGCGCGTGCGGCTGTTGCCAGTGGAAGGCTGGCAGACAAGATCAACATTTCAATTAGCGCCAATTGCGTAAAAAGTATAGCCTCTTGGGGTGGGTTGTTCAGCCATAGCTTCAGAATTTCACTCATTTCTAGCAGAAGCGGCAATGTAAAAATCCACATCAAGAAAAATGTCAACTTCGATCCAATCGTAATTAGCGAAAACATTTCAGCTTTTTCGTTTGCGGCATAAGATTTTATGATTGGCGGATAGAGGCCGGTATTAAAGTTATTTGCAAAAACACTCACTTGGCTTGCAACATTCATTGCGATTGCCCTCGCTGCGACAGTTGCTGGATTGAACATCTGGTTGAGTAGAATGGTCACGCCTTGGTTTCTGGCGACTGAGGTTAGCGCACCGAATGTTGTCCAACCTGTGAAATCAGTAATCTCCTTGAGAAGAGTCTTATCCCAGTATATTTTCCGAAATTGACATTCCGGGTATTTCCGTAGGCAAACGGCGAAATATGCGACAGCATTTATTATCGCAACAGCTAACAGTAGGTAACCGTATAACTCAAGTTTGTCCCATGATATATAGCTGAGCGCAAACACGACACCAAGTTTCATTAAGGCATCCACGATGGACAGATACGCGTAAATATGCATATCCTCGTGTGCTATAAGAATGGCCATGAAGGGTGAGTTGAAAATGCTTGCAACAAATGCCAGCACAGTTAAATGATAAAGAGCTTGTGCGGCTTCGAACCGTTCTGAAGGGATAGCAAGATGCTCTTCCAAAAACCATATTCCGACAGTTTCCAATACCACCAATACCAGTAACGCGATGCATGCATATACTAACCAGCTAACTGAAAATGTTTTTTTAAGCTTTTCATAATCATTCAATCCGAGAGCGTATGAAAAGAAACGCTGCGTGGCTGAGGCCATTGTTACGGAAAAAAATGTGGACAATGTCACTACGCCAGCAACAATGCTATAAATGCCATAATCTTCAACACCTAATACGTTCAGCACTACACGCAGGGCATACAGATTTACGAGAATAACGAAAATCTGTCTTACGTAAAGAATTAACGTATTTTTTAGAACTCGCCTAGTGCGCATGATGAAATTTTGGGATCAGATGAAACTTTGGGGGCAGGTCTTGCAATCAAGCATAATTGCCCAATCAGTTCTTCTTCAAATATGGGTAAAAAAGGGGGGCAAATTTATTCTACCGGAAAAATAGGGACACTTCCCATTTTTCGTGAATCATTATGAAAAAAGAGCCCATGGGGTAGAAGTACAGGGCGGATTCCACCTTGCTTTCACAGCAGCATCTCCCTCTCATCCAGCGCCAACCGCTGAGGGGCTATTTCAATTGAGCGATGCAGTTTGGCCTCCAGCAACTCTTTTGGTGGCAAAAACGTCAGGTAATCCGCGATACGGATATTGCTTTTATCCAGCTGCAGCAACTCCACATGCTCATGATTCTTTCCCGTGCAGAGAATCAGACCGATGGGGTATTCTCGCCGTCCAACTGCTCGCGCCTCTCCAGGTAGCGCAGATACAGCTCCTCCATGATTGTACTAGGGACACTCCCCATATTTCGCCATCTCCATCCCCAGCACATATCACCTGCCGGTTATGTTCCCACGACAACAGTCAGCCACCACATTCAGGCCGAAGTAACAAGTGCCGATAACTGTTATTTTCATGATGCCTTCATCAAGTAATTTTCATAGGCAGATACAATGCCATCTCGCAGATGGGTCGTCGCCTTCCAGCCCATCTGATTCAGCTTGCTCACATCCAGCAACTTCCGCATCGTCCCATCCGGTTTGGAGGGGTCAAAAGTAAGGTTGCCGGTAAAGCCAACCACCTCCTGCACCAACTCGGCCAATTCGCGAATGGTCAGGTCTTCACCGCAACCAACGTTTACCAAAGGTGCAAGGGGCAAGGTGCAAGGTTCAAGGTTCAAGGTTTGAGGGGCAAGGGGGGAAGCGGAAGCGGCTGACCAGAGCAGCGTGGCGAATCTTTCATCGGGCAGATTCATCAGATAGAGGCAGGCTTCCGCCATGTCGTCGCTGTAGAGGAATTCGCGCCTCGGTGTGCCTGTGCCCCATATCGAGATGCAAGGTTCAAGGGGCAAGGTACAAGGTTTAAGGTTTAAGGGGCAAGGTTTAAGGGGTAAGGTGCAAGTTGCGAGGAGGCGTTCTTTTAAGTCGATGGGTATGGGGCCGTGGAGCTGTTCGTCTGCTTCGATGCCTGCGTGGTTGTTTTCACTTGCCAGTTTAGCGAGATGGAATTTACGGATCATGGCCGGTAGGACGTGGGAGTTGTTGAGGTCGTAATTGTCATTTGGGCCATACAGGTTGGTGGGCATCACGGCCATGAACCTGGTGCCGTATTGCCGGTTGTAGGCCCAGCACATCTCGATGCCCGCGATCTTGGCCAGGGCATAGGGGCGATTGGTGGGCTCCAGCGGGCCGGTGAGGAGGTATTCTTCCTTCATCGGTTGTGGGCAATCTTTGGGGTAGATGCAGCTTGAGCCGAGGAACAGCAGGCGTTTGACGCCGACCCTGTACGCCTCATGAATGACGTTGGCCTGGATGGTCAGGTTTGAGTGGATGAATTCTGCCGGATAGGTATTGTTGGCATGGATGCCACCCACTTTGGCGGCCGCCAACAGGATGTACTCGGGTTTTTCCGCAGCAAAGAAATGACGCACGGCGGCTTGATCAGTCAGATCCAGTTCGGCATGGGTTCGGGTGACGAGATTGTTGTATCCCTTGTCTTGCAAGCGCCGCATGAGGGCGGAGCCGACCAGACCGCGATGGCCGGCAATGTAGATTTTAGAGGAGAGGTTCAAGGTGATTAAGGTGCAAGGTTAAAGGGACAAGGTTTAAGGTTAAAGGGGCAAGGGGCAAGGGGCAAGGGTTAAAGGTTTAGCTGTCGGTGTCTTGATGCGTTCCGAGGACTCTTTTTAGTTCCGGTAAATAGTTTTCAAAAACAGCCCATACTGTCTCAAGATCGATACCCAGGTAATCATGAACCAGGATATTTCGCAACCCGGCGATTTTATACCATTCAATTTCAGAATGTTGCAATTTGAAATCGTCGGAAAGACGCTGGGTGGATTCAGCAAGAACTTGCAGATTGCGAAGCACGGCATCCTGTACCATGGTATTTTCCATAAACGCGGAGAAATCGAGATCGGCTATATATGTTTCGATCTTATCGATACTTTCAGCAATATGAATAAGATAGAGCCTGTCATCCTTCATAATGGTCGAGCCTCTCTGAGGATTTTTTCCCGGAGGTACCAGTGCAGTCCACGCTCTGTCACAATATCCACTCTACGGCCCAGGAGATCTTGAAGTTGAACGAGTGCACCGCCCAGATCAAGCAAAGTGCGACCCTTTTCCAAATCAACAAGTAAATCGATATCACTCTGGGTGGTGTCCTCACCACGGGCAACCGAGCCGAAAACACGTACATTGACAAGGCCATGGGCCCGGGCGACGGCTATGATTTCCTTTTTCCTCTGCTGGACAATCTTAAGTTCACCCATTACTCACCTCAAAAATATGGGAAGGGACAAGGGGATTAAGGTTCAAGGTTCAAGGTACAAGGTTCAAGGTACAAGGGGCAAGGGGATATGTTTTTTTATCTTGAACTTTGCTCCTTGTACCCTGATTCTTGTGCCTTACTTTTTTCATCGTGCGCGGATGGTTCGAATCAGGCCGTGGAGCATTTTGGAGATTTCTTCTGCTTCACTTAACCAGTGTTTTCCTTGCTCGCGGCCAATATAGCCGATATCCATGCCAATGTAAATTTGTGTTCTGAGTTCGCCTGCTGAGCCTTTGGCGTAGTTCATGAAATTGGCGATTTCCTTGTTGGATCCACGTTCATAGCCTTCTGCAATATTTGAAGGAATGGATAAGCCTGCACGGGTGATCTGGTCACGAAACCCATAATCCTTGAGATCTGCTAATGCCTTGTAGAGGTCCGCGCTCATCCTCGCCGACCTCTTCCAGACCTCAAGTTCTTCAAACCTCGCCATGCCGCTTTAGCTCCCTAAGATGTAAGGTTGTAGGTTCAAGGTTCAAGGTGCAAGGTTTAAGGTTGAAGGTGCAAGGTTCAAGGTGTGAGGTTCAAGGAAACCCTTTTCGTTGAGGCCTTTGCCTTCCCAGCGAATTTGCATTCCCAGTTCCTTGGCGGCGGCATTGACGAAATCGCGTACACTGTACTGCACGCCGGTGGCGATGACAAAATCTTCGGGCTGGTCCTGTTGCAGCATGAGCCACTGCATTTCGACATAATCCTTGGCATGGCCCCAGTCTCGTTTGGCATCCAGATTACCGAGATAGAGAGTATCCTGCAGCTCAAGCTTGATGCGCGCCAGGGCCCCGGTGATCTCCTGGTGTCTCTCTTTTTTTTCATGATGAAAAAGGATGGTCTCGTAAAAAGTACAAGTTGCCATCTGCTCTTCCCTTTGTCATTCCGAACGCATGTGAGGAATCTTCAACGATGTGGATAAAGATCTCTCCCTGCAGTCGAGATGACAGTCGGAAAGCATAGGATGACAGACTTTTTTTGAGTTTTTACGAGATTGTCAAAAGGAGTTGATAACATAAAATTATGGAAAAAACTGTCAAGTAGCCGACGCGTTAAATTAAAAAAGGTAGCCTGGCTTCCAGGCGGACTGCAATCGTTCATCGGCTGCAGCGGGTTTGGTCGTGTTGTCCCACATCCTCACGTTAAAACGTGCCATTCGGCTCCGTCCCTATTTTCTCAGGGGGCACATGATTTCTTTCATCTTAAAAAATAATTCCCCTGGTCCGCAGAGCGTCGACAATCATATTCACACATTCCATTAAGGGCTGTGTTCCCGTATTCAGCTCGATATCGGGGTTGGACGGCGGTTCATAGGGTGAAGAGACACCTGTGTAATTTTTAATCACTCCTGCACGCGCCTTTTTATAGAGCCCTTTGACATCCCGTTGTTCACAGATTTCCAGGGAACAGTTACAATAGACTTCAATAAAGTCATCGGGGCCGATAATTTCTCTGATTCGAGCCCGGTCTTCTGCCAGAGGCGATATGAAAGCGGTGAGTGAAATCACCCCGGAATCAAGGAACAGTTTTGTCATTTCCGCAACTCTCCGCAGGTTTTCCCGCCGATCTTCCATACTGAAACCCAGATCACCGCACAGCCCGTGCCTGACGTTGTCACCATCAAAGACATAGGTCCTTTTGCCCTGCAGATGCAACCGTTCTTCGACGGCATGAGCCAAGGTTGACTTACCGGACCCGGAGAGACCGGTAAACCAAAGGTTAACACTCTTATGGCCGTTCAAGGTCTCGCGCCGGGGCCGGGTAACTGCGGCATTATGCCGGATTACATTGGAGGAGGCTGTCATTTGTTATCCTGAGAATCTGATATTTTGAAAAATCACTATTACAAACTGATCTCGCGCAGAGACGCTGAGGCGCTGAGAAAAACTTTTTTGGCGGTTTACCTTAAACGGAGAATAGCGATAACGCGTTGATATTACTGGTCAAAAGCATAATCCATCTTCTGTACAAGCAATTGTCCATGGTCGTCGGTGAGCAGGAATTCAATGGTACCCTGACCTTGGACAGATTCTGCATTCTGGTATACCAGATCGATTTGGAACCTGCCATTCAGCAGGATCTGCCCTTTTGGGGATTCCTCCCATTTCACCGTGGAAATCTGCAACAGGATGGTCCGGGTAGCTTTGAACAGGTCCGTATAGGTGCTGACAAGTTCTGTAAAAGCTACATTGTTTTCTGTGGCATTCGGTTCAAAAAATCGACTGAATGCCACAAAGTTTTTTTCTCCATAGGTGCGACAATATTGCGATACAAAAGAATCGATGCGCTGTTGCATGTCTGCTTCAGTGGGCAAGTCGACTTTAGGAGGCTCGTGTGCCGGTGCTGGTTGTACAGCAAGTTGGGTCTCTATTTCTTTTTTTACCGTGTCGTATGTTGGTGTTGGTACAGTAGCAGGTTTATCATGCGTGGCGATGTCTTTGTTCTCAATCGCCGCCGGCTCATGTTGGGCAGCAGGAACATCTTTCTTCAGCACTGGAGGCTTTGTATTTTCCGCTGTTGCAACGATGTGTTTTTTCTTTTCAGCTTCCGCTGCGGGTTTCGTTGTGGAGCTTTCTGTCTTCGTTTGAGAAACCTGGGGAGCCGGCGTCTTTTTTACTTCCTCAGCAAGTTGGGTGACCGGGGGCTTACTTTCAAATTCTTGCACCGGTCGTGTTTCTATAGAAATTTGGGCCTCAATTTCTTTTTTCACTGTATCGTATGTTGGTACAGAGACTGGCTTATCATGTTTGGCGATCTGTTTACTCTCAATCGCCGCCGGCTCATGGTGTACAGCAGGATCACCTTTCTGCAGTACTGGAGATTTTGTATTTTTCGTTGTGGATATTTCTTTTTTCGTTTCAGGAGGTTGAAGAACTGGTGTTTTTATTGTTTCCTTGGCAATTTTCTGCTCAGGCTGATTTGTACTGATTTCCGCCGGCAAAGGCGCAGGGGAAGATTCTTTTTTTTCGACGGCCTGCCGATCCTTTTCATTTGTTTCAGCAATCTTCATTTTTTCGGCAAAGGTCATTGCCGCTGCCGGAGTGCCGGCTAAAGACTTTTTAGCAGGAGGAACAAATGCGGAACTACTTTTCTGCAGCGCTGCAATCATCACTTTTTGAGAATATATCTGGGCGATCAGGGAAGAGATCAAGACTGCAACCAGGATCAGGGCTAAACTCCAGAGTATGATTTTTTTGTTTATCCTGCCGGTAGCGCGTTCTGTCTTTCCATAGTGCCAGGAATGATCTGTACTGACCGGCCTTGCATCAATAGATTCCTGGCTTTTGATGTTACAGAGGGAATGATAGGCTTTGTTAATCTCAATAAATCTTTCCGTGGTATTTTTATCTGCATTTCCGGCTGTGTCAGGATGATACAGGACTGTCAATTTACGGTAGGCGCTCTTGACTTCGGCGAAGCTGGCCGAAGGAGAAAGGCCAAGGATCTCATAGTTGTCGTTTTTTTCATCATCCGACTGAAAAAGCTCGAGAACTCTGGCTGCTTCCTGGAGGAAATAGGGGTATTGAACGCCATGCTCGACACATTCTTGTTGTAACCATTCGAGAGGCTCTTCCTTTCCTTCCCGACAAAGAGTCAGAATCCTCTGACAGGATTGAAGCATGCCGCTATTATCGGCAACAAAGGCAATGGTGTTCTCTGTGGAAGAATTCCGTGAAAGCTGCTTGAGCAATCGTGAGATATTGGTCTTGTCTTTTGCAGCAATCATGGTTTGGTACCTGAAGAAGAAGGTGTCGCTTTTGATTCATGTATCTGTAACTCATGAAGCTTGAGATTCGTGTCTAAAATTGAGAAACTCTCACCTGTATCCTCAATCTTAAGATCACGAAGCCAGAGATCGCCGGCCAGGAGGTTGTCCAGATGGTGACTGGGATCCCGACGCACTTGTACCTGAACGGCCTTACAATCTTCAGGAACATTGAATAAGAGAGTAAATGAAGTCCAGAGTTGGCTCTCGGCCATACTCTCTGTTTTGGTCGGCGGGATCTTGCATTTATAGCCCAGGACTTCCAGATAAGGACGTTTATCTGTTGTCAAATTCTTTGTTTTCAAAAATCCAGTCAGGCGGTATTTTTGGGCCGGTTTGAGAGGGACTATCTGCGACAAATGATGGTAGGCAATATTCTCGGTTCCTGAAAAATGGAGCCGCATGGCCTGAAACGTCTCCTTGTCGTGGACACTTTCGATCCGCCAGGTACTGCCTTTAGGCTTGTCCACTCGCCAGCCGAAAGCCGTATTCATCGGCTCTTCCTGAAAAGTGCCATCGTAGAGCAACGCCTCGGCATTAAAATATTTTTTCCAGATCGGGATAGCTTTATCAATCTCTCCGTTGGAGATCAGGGTATTTAAAAATGCCAGAACCTCTGTTTTATGGCTATCCACCCCCATATTTTCAATATATGGCCAGAACAGCAGGGCGGTATCAATCTGTTTTGTCTGTGACGCATAATTAAATAAATGGAGGACGTTCTGTGTGCCCATCCTGGTAAGAAGTTCCTGCGGATCTTCCCACAGGGAAAATGCCATTTTCAAGGCGTCCTTTCTCTTGCCCGGCATCTTTTCTATGACGTAAGCAAGATCACGGGACAGGATGTCAAACCGGCCCAACTGAAAGGCAAGCAGAGCTTTATCCCAACGCCAGCGATGGATATCATTGCTGAGTGTATCCACATATTCCAGGACTGCCTGACTCTCAGGTTTTCTGCCCTGATCATTATACAACTCCGCCAGCCCCAGCCAGGCAGGAATGAATAAAGGATTATAGATCAAGGCGCTCTTGAACAGCCCTTGCGCCTGTGCTGTCTCGCCTTCGATGAGATGGAAACGCTTGCCATGCCAGGTGAGCAGATACGAACTGCGCAGAGATTCCAGAAACGCCGTAGAACCGCTCGTGCTGCTGTATTCGGTCTGCTCCTGTCGGGCAACGAATAGCTGCAGTATTGCCAAACCAAGGAGCATGAGAAAACAGACGGCACGAAAAATCCAGTGACGTGTATATGAAAAATATTCAGACACGTTTATTCTGCATTCTCCTCGCCGTACTTATAATTATAGGCGTAATATTTATAACTGCCGTATGAGGTGAAGCCCTTCTTGCGTCCCGACTTATTAATGATGGCGCCAAGGATACGACCACCAACATTGACAACGGATTTCCTGAAATGTTTGACACCTTCCCTCGGCGTGTCGCCCTCAACAGCGACCAGAATAACACCATCAACCATATTCGACAGCACCAGAATTTCCGCAAAGCCCTGGTAGGGAGGGCCATCAAGAATAATGCGGTCGTAGTGCCGTGAAACGATGGTCAGGAGCTGGCGCATACGTTTGGAGCTTAACAGCTCGGCGGGATTGGGGGGCAATGGCCCACTGCTGATATAATCCAGGCCGGGAAATTCGGTGTGTGAGATCACATCGTCAAGTTTGGCCATACCGCTCAACACACTGCTCAGACCCATTTTTTTCCTTGATGTCTGAAATATTTTATGCAAGCTGGGTTTTCTCAGGTCGACATCGATAATCAGACATTTTTCTTCTTCTGCCAGATAGGAAAAAGCGGTATTCGTAGACAATGAACTCTTACCGGCTCCCGGCAGGATACTGGTTACAAGGATAGTCTTGGGCGGATTGTCGGCAACAGAGAGCCGCACGGAAGTCATGGTTGTCCTGAAGGCCTCGGCGATCGGAGATCTTGGTTCAGAATAGAATTTCATGGCCATGACCCGACGCTTTTCATTTACTTCTTTATCGAAGGGTATAAGACCAAGAACAGGGATATGGAACCGGTCGGTCAATTCGTCAGGATTTTTTATGGTGTTGTCAAAGGCTTCGAGTGTAAAGGCGGTGCCGACACCCAGCATCAGGCCAAGGACAAGAGCCAGCAGCAGATTTTTGGCCACTTGCGGTTTAAAGGGAAAAAGTGGCGTCGTTGCTCGATCAATGATCTGGATATTGGTCACTGCAGCGCCGACTGTTGCCTCAATCTCCTTGGAGCGTTGGAGGAGGCTCTGATAGATAGACTTGTTGGTATCGACCTCCCGCTCCAGAATCTTGTACTGGGTAGATTTCTCACCTAATTCCAGAGCTTTTCCCTTCTGCAGTTCAGCATTTTGTATTAAATATTGTTCTGTTTTCAGGGCTGTCTCATAGTTGTTTTTGATGGAGTTGATGATCTGTTGTTTTTCCTTGGTGATTCGTGCTGAGATCTCATCCATTTTCGCCTGCAACTGCTGCAGTTTCGGGTAGCCCGGCTTGAAGGTGACACTCAAATCCCTATATTCAGCTTCAAGTGTTGAATATTGAGTTTTCAAGCTCTGGATGAGTACATTATTCACCACCTGATCCATGGACTTTTCGTCAAGCGCCATGTTTTGTTTATACATAGCCTCCTTGCTGATCCGGTCGGAAGATGCCTTGGCAAGGGCAGAGTTCACTTCCTCCAGCTGCTTCATCACCAGATTATGTTCCGGATTTAAAGAGACGATACCTATTTTCCTGGCAAATTCGTTGAGCTGCAGTTCGGATTCCTCAAGTTTGATCTGCGCTCCACGAATCTGTTTTTCCAGGAACTTGCCGGCTGTCTTCGATGCATCAAGGTTCGTATCCATATGCATCTGAATAAATTCATCCATGGCGGCATTGGTAACACTGGCTGCCAGGGCCGGGTCGGGAGATTCAAATGTAATCTCGACCAGCTCGCTGTTCTTAACCGGTGAGACATGGAGCCTTTTTTGGAAAGATCCCAAGACATTATAGGTCAAGAGCTGACTCTGGGCATCTTCCTGCAAAACGCTGATCTGATCTTGTGCCTGATCTGATCGAATAAAATTTTTAATGGGATCCAAAAGAGAACCGGACTGGTTGTTATTTTTCTGATCCTCGATCTGAGGATTAAAGATCGAATTATTGGTCAGATCAAGTTTATCAATAACCCTGTTTGCCAACTGGTTACTCTGCAGGAGATTCACCTGAGTCTGCTGAAATTCTCTCGTCTGCAAGACATTTGACTCAAGGTTGTCGAATTTGGTTACCGTTGAATTCTGGGCGGAAGCTCGTATAACGCCCTTTGCCTTGAACTGCGGTGTCACCAGAAAGGTATAAAGAGCCGCCAGGATAAAAACTACCAATGCTACTGACAGAACTGCTGTCTTCCTGCGAATCAGGGTGTCAAGATAATCCCGCAGATCAATTTCATCCTGGACTTCAGGAACCACCTCCCGAACCTCGACGCTGGGAAGATTTTTCTGGACGTCATCCCTGATCACCAGGCTGTTATCTGCTTCTGAAAATTTTTCGTCTTTATTATCTGTCATGTTGTTTTGATTTTTATATGTATGCTTCTAAGGGTAGAATTTCTGACATTATTTTCTCGCGCAAAGGCGCTGAGACGCAGAAAAAGCTTTTTTTTGTTTTGTCCTTCTCTGCGGCTCTGCGCGAGATCAGTTCTTATTGACAATCTCGTAAAAACTCAAGAAAGTTAATCATCCTATGCTTGCCGACTGTTATCTCGACAGCAGGGAGAGATCTTTATCCACATTGTTGAAGATTCCTCACATGCGTTCGGAATGACAAAGGGAAGAGCAGATGTCATTTCGAGTGACAGCGAGAAATCTTACCTGTCAACAAACGGATACTGTTAAGATTTCTCCCGATGGTCGAAATGACATTATGGCAATTTGTACTTTGTACGAGATCAGTTTTTATCTCCAAGGAGTTGTACGGGGTTAATGCAGCACAGTTGTTCGAGTAGATCGGGTCCAAGATGTGTTTCTAAATCCAGCCATTCTTTTTCTGTTGGCGGTTTACGTGAATTAATGCCATGCGCATCAGAAGCAAGATAGTGAACACAATTTTTGTCAATGAGGTGCAAGCCGGCATTTTGACTGTCAGAGCCGAATCTGCCGAGCAAACTGCCGATATTAATCTGAATTTTCATACCTTTTTGGACATATTCGTCAAAGACGTCTGCCATGGCCCGCAATGCCGGAATTCTTTCAGGATGGGCTAGAATAATCTTCTTGTTTTGTCCCAGTAATTGGTCAAGACAAAGAAGAAGGGCCTCAGCAGAATCAGTAAAGGAAGGCTCAAGCAAATAATAAGAACTTGCTCCCAGCGGTAAAAATGTGTCACTCGTCAGGTGCGCCTGGAACTTTTTATGAAACGCAATTTCCATCCCTGGAAATATTGTGAGAGGAATATTCTTGTCCTGCAGGTAGCCCTGCAGCTCGGTTATTTTCTCCACAATACGCTGACTGGAAGCAGCCCAGGCAGTACCAGGAATATAATGCGGGGTGGCAATGACCTGTGTAATTCCCACATCGGTATAACATTGTGCCAAGGCGGCACTTTCTTCCAGGTTTTTTGGTCCATCATCAATACCCGGAAGAATATGAACATGGATATCTATAAAATTTGAGAGATTCAGAGGCATGGAACGTATTTTCAGTAATTATTCAAGATAATGATTTTTTTCCTCGCGCAGAGCCGCAGAGCCGTTGAGAAAAGCTTTTTTTGTTTTGTCCTTCTATGCGCCTCAGCGTCTCTGCGCGAGATCAGTCTTTTGCTGGTAAAGGAGAATCGTGCAGCGCATAAGAAATCAGCGCAAGCAAAGTTACGGCATACACGGCATTCGCTGGAAGCCGCCAGCCAAAATCTACCAGACCATGGATCAAAAAACCTAAAAGCGAACAGAAAGCAGCGCTGCCCACCAATATCGAAGTTCTGCATTCCTGGTGAATGATGCGTTTTTTTTGAACCAGTTTTTTTCCTGTAATCAGAATGCCGCTTAAGAGCCAGGTTAAAAAAAGAAGCGCCATGGGCAAACCGATTTCTATGGCCAATTCGATATAGTCGTTATGAACTCTATCAAACAGAATATTTTCTGGAAATCCTTTCAAATATACTCCAGACAACAACTTAAATGAACCAAGCCCAATGCCGGTCAGCCAGTGATCAAGGAACATGGGAAGACTGGAGAGATAGATATTCAGTCGATTCAAACCGGAATTGTCTATAGTAGAGAATCTGGTAATAACGCCATCTATCCCTAACAGGGAACCGTATCCCCCAAGAAAGAAAATCAACAATAAAGTCAATAACAGCTTTATCTTGCGGGAGCAGGGCATAAAGATATTAAGAAAACAAATTAACAATAACATGGTCAGTATCCCGCCCCGGGAAAATGAGAACACAACGGCGAGAATCATAATGCCGGCAGAGAAAAAGAACAAAGGAATCTGAATATTCAGCTGCGATAAAGACCAGAAGAAAGTTCTGATTGCACCTTTTCGGGCCTTTTTTTCTGCCGGATTCTTTAAAGAATCAAGAAAGAGTATCCCGCCCGCAAGCGCCAGAGGCCAGCACATATTCAGTAAAGAAGCATACTGATTTTTATAAATAATCGACCCATGGGCTGCGCCCTTACTTGTTACCGGTAGCCACAAAATTCCCATATGCGGATTCATCACCTGCAGCAATCCATACATGCCTTCAAATAAACCGACGCCTGCAATCACATAGAGTAATCCTGAAACCATGTTTTTGTTTCTTCTCAGTAGTGTTACAAGAACGATATAATAGAGGAGCAGAGAAAAAACAAAAAATGCCTCGCGCAAGCCGGTAATACCGTTATCACTTATAGACGTAGAGGCCAGGTTGGTCTGAGCCAGAGTGTTAACCATACCAATCCTGGTAGCCCTCTCGGGAGAGAGAAGCTCAACAAGCGATAAAGGCAAGGGCAGTGATTGCAGGATTATATAGACGATGAGAACAAGAGGGACACCCACCCAGTACCAGGACCATGCTTTTCCAGGAAATTCCGGAAGGACATAGAGCAACCAGCCTCCAAACCCGACCAGGATCAGGAAAGTATATGTACCTTGAACAATGGGATGAACAGCACCGAAAATTAAAGGAAGTGTGGCTAGAAGGAAAAAAACCAGTGCTTGTGCTAATTTTTCGGGTTCCAGCAACTTGTTGATGGCTTGAAGAGATACTGCAGGTACCATTATTTTGTTGGGTCCTTGAACGTCACACCTGTTCCCAAAAAGCCTATTGTGAAACCTGAGCCGGAAAAGAGAGTCCCACTGGTACTGGACTCGGCAAATATTATATCCTGATCCTTGATCAATAGACTATCACCGACTCCGCCCTTAAGGTCATTAAAACTCAAGCTTAATACTTGCCTTTCCTTGCCATTTTCAACACGGCGGATGAGCTTGATTTTATCACTATCTGCATACCCTGCCAGGCCACCGGCAAGAGTGATGACTTCAGTAATAGTCATTCCGTTTCTAATAGGATAGGTCCCGGGGTTTCGTACCGCCCCGTCTACAAAACATTGGCCGGTTTCCGGAATAAAAACGACATCCCCTCCCATGACCACGATGTTCTGCTCCATATTGCCCCTTCGTACAAGTTCGTCCAGGTCTATGAAGTAATTTACATTTTTTTTGGTTTTGTTATCAAAGCGGGTGATATATGCTGCCGATCCTGCTTTCTCTGACAGACCTTCGGCAATGGCAATCACATCCAGAAGCTTTCTTTTAGAGACGTAATCATATGTCCCCGGCTTTTTGAACGAACCCACCAAGGTGATCTGTTTGCTGACATGCTCTTTAATATAAATGGAGACGTGTGGATCCTGCAGATATTTAACCTTAAGCTGTGTTTCAATTTTTGTTTCTGCGTCAGCAGCGGTGAGGTTGCGGACATCAACATTGCCGAGAAGCGGCAAACTGATAACCCCTCTCGAGGATACACGAACCTCAGCATTCAGCTCTTGAGTTTCAAACACTGTAACCTGAAGGAGATCTCCGGGCCCCAGGAGATAATCTCCGATATCGTCTGTTGCCAGGAACGCAGCGGATGGTTTTTGCACACTTCGGTCTGTCGCTGTCTTTTCTTTCTCTATGTTTTGATTGATCTGCTGAAACTGTTTGAGGTCGGTATTAGCTTCAAATTGTTCTTCAGCGCATCCGAAAAGAAAGAGACCAATAAAAATAAATAGTAGAGAACGAACCATGCTCATAAATGACATTGATATTCCAGTACTTTCATTTAAGAATTAGTAACTGCTCAGGTGGATAGTCTGGAGTGCGCTTTTGCTTGCACAAAAGCTGGAAGGCTGAAGGTAAAAGCCTTCGGGCCTTTGGCCTGCTTGTTGTTACCTACAGACTAAATCCCTTCAGACTATCCTCCTGAGTAGTTACAAGAATTAGAAGTATACACTTACGTATCCTGTACAAAAGCTAAGAGGGTTGCCAAAAAAAATCAGCAACCCTCTTTTTCATGAAAATGCTTTCTCAACCCTAAATGCTTGGGCTAGGAGTTGGAGTCGGGCGTGGAGTTGGGGTTACAGTTGGAGCTGGAGTTTGTGTTGGAGTTGGAGCAGGATCATTATCGTTCTTTTGCAACAATGCCATTGTTGTCCCCCCCGCCAGAACCAAGCCACCAGCTATAAACACACCAGTCGTAGCGGTACCGGTAGGCGCCCCAGCACCAAGAGTGTCTCCAATTGCGGCCAATACTATTTTTTCATTAACACCAACAGCCTTCATCCCGTCCGCTGTGGCAAAAACCAGCCGTCCTTCCTTGACGCTGATTTCAGTCTTTCCGTCTTTGTTTACCTGAACAGTCCCACGCACAACAGGGCTGCTGGCGGCATTAAAAACTATTTCAGCAATACTGTACACGCCTTCCGGGGTATGAAAAGCAATTTTACGGGCCTTGTCAGTGATGACATAATCAACACTGCCTTCACGTAAAAACAATCTGAAGGTGTCAGATTCATTTTTGATGGCAAATTTTGCCTGATCACCAGCCACAAGGGAAATTCCTTCTGATTTGACCATGCACTTCCCGTCACAGACCAGCATGGACTCGTCTTTCAACGGATTCTGGCCGGAAAGTTTATCAACCAGTTGATCACCTTTCATAACTGAAAAATCACCTTGTCCGATACTTCCACCCTGTGCTGCCAGTGCTGCCGTGCTTATCATTCCAAAACCGAACACAAGACACAGTGACATATTTCTTAACCTTGTTCTCATTATACCCTCCTCTCTAACTCCTTGAATAAAAAGCCCTGCCAGCAGGGCACAGCGTTGGTGAATCCATCAATGTAAATGATGACAATCTCGTAAAAACTCAAGAAAGTTGGTCATTTCGAGTGACAGCGAGAAATCTTAACACTCAGTCAGCTGATACTATTAAGATTTCTACCGGTGGTCGAAATGACATTATGGCAATCTGTACTTTGTACGAAACCATCAATAATGTACTATCCTATTTTTTAACAAAAAAAATTATAAAAAAAAAGGAATTCTTTCCCTGGCTTGAACACAGGTCGTTAACAGCACATTTTTTTTCATCCTGCTGTCAATTAATCGACAATTATCACTTTTTTTCTGCGAAAATTTATTATCTTTATTGATTTTCGGTTGATTCTCGGAAGTCAAGGTTTCAAAATGGAAGTTCATAGAACAGGATATGTAAGAAAACCCAGTAATATTAAAAATTTTAAAGGGTGAAGGCGTTTCAACAGAGGTCTGTGGAATGTTATGATGGTGCCTAGAGCGAGAATCGAACTCGCACGATCGCAAGGATCACGAGATTTTAAGTCTCGGGTGTCTACCAGTTCCACCATCCAGGCATACATTTGCTTTTACCATAGGGATGTTTTGTTTGTCAAAGATAAATGATAGGTGCGAATTGGTGTCAGGTGAGGTAGCATGGGAACGTACCGGAAGAATTGGGCAGGATAGTGTGTGTCTTTTGAAAGAAGTTGACAGTTGCTTGTGTCGTTTTTATTATCCGCAGACTTTTTAAAGATATACTGAAAAATTGCTGCTATCTGAGTGGCGTTTGAGCAGGGTGAAGGCAGTATGCAACGAAATCCCGTGGAAAAATTAGGAGAGACAGGTCTCTATATGCTTCAGGATATGGGGCGTATGGGTCTCTATCTCATGCAGGCATTGAAGGGAGTGTTCAGGCGTCCTTTCCGGATGGCCGAGTTCATGCGCCAGTTGCATTTTATCGGTGCCGGTTCCATGGTGGTGATCTTTTGTACCGCTGCCTCCACAGGTATGGTGCTGGGGCTGCAGGGCTATTATTCGCTGCACAAGTTCGGAGCAGAGGGGATGCTGGGCTCTGCGGTATCGCTCACCCTGATCATGGAACTCGGGCCGGTCCTGACCGCTATCATGGTGGCCGGGCGGGCGGGTTCCGCAATGTGCGCCGAGCTTGGCATCATGCGGATCTCGGAACAGATTGATGCCCTCGAGTGCATGGCTGTTGATCCCTTTCGTTATCTGATCAGTCCCAAGTTCCTGGCTGCGCTCGTCTCTATCCCCCTGTTGACGGCCCTCTTTGATGTGATAGGGATTGCCGGCGGCTATGTTGCCGGGGTCCATCTCATGGGGGTGAATCCCGGCAGTTACCTGGAGGGGATGCGCACCAGCGTCACCAACCATGATATTCGGCTGGGCGTGATCAAGTCCTTTGTCTTTGCCTTGCTGGTGGTCTGGATCTGTACAGGGCGCGGCTATTTTGTCTATCAGATCCGCGGGGCCGGCTTCGGGGCTCAGAGCGTCAGCCGGGTGACCACCCAGGCCGTGGTCTTTTCCTCGATCTCGGTGCTTATCTTTGACTATCTTCTGACAGCGGTCTTGTTATGATGAGTGAATTTGCCATAGAATTCCGGGATGTGAGCAAATCTTTTGCCAAACAGAACGGGGGTCGGCAGATGATCCTTGATCATGTTGATTTTGGCATCCCGGTCGGCAAGACCACCGTCATTGCCGGCGGCAGCGGTCAGGGAAAAAGTGTTACCCTGAAGCTGATCCTGGGGTTGATGGAGGTGGACAGCGGCCAGATTCTGGTTGGAGGTGAAGATGTAACCGGGCTGCGGGGACGTTCCCTTGAGCAGTTGCGCACCCGCTTTGGGGTGCTCTTTCAGGGTGCGGCCCTCTTTGATTCTCTGAGTGTCTATGAGAATGTGGCCCTGCCGTTGCGGGAGCGAACCAGCAAGTCGGATCGTGAGATCCGTGAGCAGGTCATGGCCATCCTGACCCAGCTAGAGCTGACAGGTCATGAGGAAAAGTTTCCCGCCCAATTGAGCGGCGGCATGCGTAAGCGGGTGGGTTTGGCCAGGGCCTTGCAGTTGAAGCCGGAGATCATGCTTTTTGATGAGCCGACCACCGGTCTTGATCCGGTCATGACCCAGGATATCTACCGGCTTTTTGCCAGAATGCAGGAACAGGTCGGGTATACTGCGGTGATTGTCAGCCATGATATTCCCAAGGTTTTTAATCTGGCGGATCAGGTTATTGTCTTAAATAATGGAAAAACTGATGTGTTTGCCAGCTCTGAGGCCCTGCAATGGTCGCGGGAACCGCATATCCGTGAGTTTGTGGAGAGTACAATGGGCGAAATTTATCAGAGTCATCTGGTGGAATAATGAAACAGAACGGTCTTGAATTATTTGTTGGTCTTTTTATGGTGGCTGGTTTTCTGGCCTTCGGCTATCTGGCCCTGCAGCTTGGTGAGGTCGGGATTCTGAGCTCCGGGAAAAGTTATGTGATCAATGCTGAGTTTGACAATATCTCCGGGGTGAAAAAGGGTGGGGCGGTGCAGATCGCCGGGGTGGTCGTGGGCCAGGTGAGGCGTACCTGGCTTGGTGAGGATGAGCTGGCCCATGTGGCCCTGCAGATTGATAAAGGGGTGAAAGTCCCTGTTGATTCCATGGCCTCGGTCAAGTCGCAGGGGATTGTTGGTGACAAGTACATTCAATTGACCCTGGGCGGTGATGAAAAACTCTTTGTTGAAGGGGATGTGCTGACCGATACCGAGTCCGCAGTTGATCTGGAGTCACTGATCAGCAAATTTGCCTTTGGCAGTGTAGAAAAGAAATAAGGCCGCTGCTAAGCGGTCACCTATTATTGATCATCTCGTAAAAACTCAAAAAAAATCTGTCAGTTCGAGTGACAGCGAGAAATCTTATTCCTCAACAAACGGATACTGTTAAGATTTCTCCCGATGGTCGAAATGACATTATGGCAATTTGTACTTTTGCGAGACCACTTTATTGCTTCAATAACCTCTCTCAATGACCATTCACAGCTGTCTGCAGCAGATTCACGATGGCGGCACGCTCAGTTACGAGAGTGCGCTGGCGCTGGCGCGAGATTCTGACCTGATCGAATTATGCCGGGCAGCGGACGGCCTCTGTCGTTTTTTTCATGCCGAATCCTTTGACCTCTGTTCCATCATCAATGCCCGTTCCGGACGCTGTTCGGAGGACTGCCGCTATTGCGCCCAGTCTGCTCACTATCCTGCGGCCATTGACAGTTATGAGCAGATAGAAACCGCTACAGCCTTGGAACAGGCCAGAGAAAATGATCGAGCCGGGGTGCGTCGCCTCTCTCTGGTCACGGCCGGTCGCTCTGTTGAAAGCGGGCAGCTTGAGCAGCTGGGTGAATTGTACGCAGAGATCGGCCGGCAGACAGGGTTGCTCTTCTGCGCCTCCATGGGGCTGCTGACCCGAGACAAGGCGGAGCGGCTGGTCGCCTTCGGGGTACGTCGCTATCACTGTAATCTGGAGAGCTGCCGGGAATATTTCCCGCAGGTGTGCACCACCCATAACTGGGAAGAAAAGGTGGAGACCATTCTTTTGGCCCGGGCGGCCGGCATGGATATCTGTTCCGGCGGCATCATCGGCATGGGCGAGACCCGGGAACAGCGGTTGCAACTGGCTTGTGAGCTGCGAGAGCTTAAGGTCATGTCCATCCCCATCAATATCCTGACCCCCATTGCCGGAACCCCTTTTGCTGAATTGGAACCCATTTCCTTTGACGAGGTTTTACGCACCATCGCCATGTTCCGTTTTATCAATCCGCGGGCGGTTATCCGTCTGGCAGGAGGACGCAATCAGTTTGGGACGGAGCAGTATCAATGCTTTGCTGCCGGCGCCAACGGTGCCATCGTCGGCAACTATCTGACTACGGCCGGCAATGGCCTGGAACAGGACCTGCAGGCCATCGGCAAGATGGGATTCACGTTTTAACAGACTCTGCCCGCTAAAATCATAGACCTTCATCTTCATGGATACCCAAACCCTTCTCAATTACGATCGCGACCATCTCTGGCATCCCTATACCTCCATGGAAGATCCCTTGCCGGTCTATCCGGTGGAGTCGGCGGCAGGCGTGCGCATTCGCCTCATGGATGGCAGAGAACTGATTGACGGCATGGCCTCCTGGTGGTCGGCAATCCATGGCTACAGCCATCCGGTCCTGGTCCAGGCCCTGCAGGAACAGGCGACGCGCATGTCGCATGTGATGTTCGGCGGTCTCACCCATGGACCGGCAGTGGAGCTGGCAAAGTTACTGGTGGATATGACCCCGGCTGGTCTGGAAAAGGTCTTCCTCTGTGACTCGGGTTCGGTGGCAGTGGAGGTGGCCATGAAGATGGCGATCCAGTATCACCATGCTGCAGGTCGTCCCCGGCGTTGTCGTTTTCTCACCATTCGTTCCGGCTATCACGGGGATACCTTTCATGCCATGTCGGTCTCTGATCCTCAGGGAGGCATGCACCATCTCTTTGCCGGATCTCTGCCTCAATACTTCTTTGCGGACCGCCCCGAGTGCCTCTTCTCTCACGTCTGGGACGGGCGCGATATTGCATCCTTTGCCCGGCTGATCGAGCAGCACCACAAGGAATTGTGTGCGGTGATCCTGGAGCCCATTGTCCAGGGAGCCGGCGGCATGCGTTTTTATCATCCCGAGTATCTGCGCCAGGTTCGCCGTCTCTGCGATACCTTTGGCATCCTGCTGATTGTTGATGAGATCGCCACCGGTTTTGGCCGCAGCGGCACTCTCTTTGGCTGTGACCATGCAGGTATCACCCCCGATATCATGTGTCTGGGCAAGGCCATAACCGGCGGGACCATGACCCTGGCCGCAGTCCTGGCCACTGCCGAGGTGGGGCTGGGGGTGTCTCAGGGCAGTCCCGGTGTCTTCATGCATGGCCCGACCTTCATGGGCAATCCCCTGGCCTGTCATGTGGCCTGCGCCTCCATCAGACTCCTGCTCGAATCTGACTGGCAGCAGCAGGTGAATCGGGTCGAGCAGCTGCTGGAAGAAGGGCTGGCCCCGTGCAGGGAGCTGGCGCAGGTGCAGGATGTCCGTGTGCTGGGCGCCATCGGCGTGGTGGAGATGAAAGAACCGGTGGCTTTGCGGGAGGTCCAGGCGGCCTTTGTCGAGCGCGGGGTCTGGGTCCGGCCCTTCGGTCGTCTGGTCTATGTGATGCCGCCCTATTGTATCAGTGCAGTTGATCTGCAGACCCTGACCGAGGCCATTGTCGAGGTGGTGGCGGGTGAGGGGTACTCATGAGTCTTGAGTACAAGGAGGAGCTGGTAAGACTTGCACAGTGCGGACGGCTGCGTCAACTCAGACCCCTGGCCGGTCGCCGGGGCTGTCATGTTCAGTGTCAGGGACGGGAGCTGCTGAATCTGACCTCCAATGATTATCTGGGTTTGGCCGGGGATTCCTCTCTGCTCCGCCGCTTTTACGAGGGGATGGATGCGGGGAATCTGCTTGAGTGTTATGGACTGGGTGCAGCCTCTTCCCGGCTGCTCGCAGGCGATACGGATCTGGCCCATCAGCTGGAGCAGGATCTGGCCATCGCTTATGGACGCCCTGCGGCCCTGCTCTTTAATTCAGGATATCACGCCAATATCGGTATCCTGCCTGCCCTGCTGGGCAAAAACGATCTGATCCTTTCTGATAAGCTGAATCATGCCTCTATCCATGACGGGATGCAGCTCTGCCGGGCAGCCCATAAACGTTTTGCCCATCGTGACTATGACCAGTTGGAGCGTCTGCTGGCCACCCATCGCCATCGTTATGAGCGGGTGGTCATTGTCAGTGAGTCGGTCTTCAGCATGGATGGTGACATGGCCGACCTTGTCCGTCTTATTCAGTTGAAAAAAGAGTTTGACACCCTGCTCTATCTCGATGAGGCCCATGGTGTCGGCCTCTATGGGGAGCAAGGGCTTGGCAAGGCGGAAGAGCAGGGGGTTGTGGCTGATATCGACCTGCTGGTGGGAACCTTTGGTAAGGCCCTGGCCTCCATCGGTGCCTTTGTCATCTGCAGCCAGGATATCCGTGACTATCTGGTCAATTACAGCCGTTCGCTGATCTTTACCACTGCTTTGCCGCCGGTGGTGCTCAACTGGACGCGCTTTGTCTTTCAGGAACAGCTGGCCATGGTAGAACAGCGGCGCCATCTGGCCTCACTCTCCTTCCAGCTTCGCCAGGGGCTGCAGCAGTACAGGCTGCTTACAGCCGGCGATACCAATATCATCCCGCTGATTATCGGCAGTGACCAGGAAACGGTACTCCTTGCTGAAACCCTGCAGGATCATGGTTTTCTTATCTTTCCGGTGCGCCCTCCTGCTGTTCCGGAAGGCACTGCCCGTTTTCGTCTTTCTCTGACCGCGGATATGGCTTGGCAGGATCTGCAGGGGCTCCCGGAGATCCTGGCCAGGGAGATTCGTCGCTCTGCATCCGTCCCTGGATGTCGCGACACTGGGGCAGGTAAGCGCAGCGAAGCGGAGACTCCGGCCCTGCCCGGCGCAGCCATGCGGCAGGGCATTGGGAGCCGGAGATGATAAGTACCTGGCTGCATCAGCAACAGCAGGAGCAATTGATCATCTTCTGCAATGGCTGGGGCATGGATGCCACCCCCTTTCAGCCCCTTGGAGCCAGAGAGTATGATGTCCTCATGCTCTCCGATTATCGTGATCTGACACTCGATTTTGATCCGGCGACCCTTTTCAGCCAGTATCAGCGTAGCTTTCTCATCTCCTGGTCCATGGGAGTCTGGGCCGGACAGCAGATCTTCCAGCCCTGGTTGCATTGCCTGCAGGGCGCCATGGCCATCAACGGCACCCTGTGTCCCATCCATGATCAGTTCGGTATTCCGGTGCAGCTTTATGGCGCTACCCTGGAGCAGTTCAGTGCGACCAGTCGCCTGAAGTTTTATCGTCGTATGTGCCGGGACCGCCAGCCCTTGGACACCTTTCTTGGCCATCAGCCGCAGAGATCAGTAGAAAGTCAGACCCTGGAGCTTGCGGCCCTGCAAGGGCAGGTGACCTGTCAGCCGGCAGAGAGTGCGATCTATGGAAAAGTCGTGATTGCCGCTCAGGATATGGTGGTACCCAGCGCCAACCAGCTTGCCTTCTGGCAGGGGAGAGAGATCCGTCGGGTCGAGGGGGCTCACTTTCTCTTTTATGGCTGGAACAGTTGGGATAATTTGCTGGGGACACTGGTATGACCACAACGAAGGGAATAGCAGGTAAGGGCCGCGGCAAGAATAAAACATCCCGTCTTGCTGGTCTTTTCAGTCAGTCGCTCTTTGTCCATCCATGGAGCGAGCGACACTGGGCCATCCATGGCCTGCGTCTTCTTCGTTACGAAAAGAGTTTCATAGCCCTGCTATGCGCCTCTTTTCGCTCCTCGAATATGACTGAAAATCCTGCGCAATACGGAATAACTTATTCTTGCCGAGGCCCTAATCCATGGTCATGACTCTGAACAAGGAAAGGATAGCCCACTGTTTCCGGCAGGCCATAGCAACCTATGACCTCCATGCCACGGTGCAAAGGCAGGTCAGCGGTCGGTTGCTTGATCTTGCCGGGCAGATCCCAGCCATCAGCTACGAGCGGGTTCTGGAGGTCGGTTGCTGTACAGGGATGCTGACCGAGATGCTCTGCCGGCAGCATCGGGTTGATACCCTTTTCCTCAATGATCTGGTCCCTGATTTTGCCGCATCGGTCAGGGCCAGGATTCCAGAAGGCAGGATGCCGCATCTGCTGCCATTGTTTGGCGATATCGAAACCATCCCTCTCCCTGACAGGCTCACTCTGCTCATCTCCAGCGCCACCTTCCAGTGGCTGGTGGATCTGCCTGGCTTTTTTCATCGTCTGGCCCAGGCACTGCGGGAGGATGGCTATCTTGCCTTTTCCATCTTTGGCCCTGGTACCCTGGCGGAGTTCAGAGAACTGACCGGGGTGGGTCTTGACTATCGAAATCCTGAAGAGATTGCCGACTTGCTGGAGAGGAATTTTATTCTGGAACAGATGGAAACCGAACAGAACAGGCTGCTGTTGCCCAGCCCCAGGGATGTCCTGTATCATCTGCGGGCCACCGGTGTGGGCGGAGTACGCGACTATTGTTGGACGAGAGCAGCACTCAGGTGTTTTGAGCGGGACTATCTCTCCCGTTTTGGTACTCCTGAAGGTGTTCCTGTGACCTATGCCGGCACTTGTTTTATTGCCCGCAAAAAATAAGATTTTGATCCCTTTGGGGTGATCTTATCGAACTGCAACGAAGAGCAATCGGTGGTAAAGAATTGTATGTGAATGGCATGGTAAGAGGGACGGATTCGACAATGCTAATACAAAACTGAAGAGAGTGGAAACGTCGTCGAAAAGTTTAGCCGCTGAAGGTGCATACCCGGTTGCGACCCAAACACTTTGCCTTGTAAAGTGCCTCGTCGGCCTGTCTGAGCAGGGTGTCCAGATTTGCTTCGCCGCCGACAACAAGCGTGGTGAGGCCGATGGAGACCGTTAGTCCTATAAAAGCGCCCGCCTCGGTGGTCATGGTTTGGCTGGCGATGGACTGGCATAGCCGTTCTGCGCCTTCGTAGGCAGCTTCACCATCGGTCTCGGGCAGAATGACGGCGAATTCCTCGCCCCCGATGCGGCCGATGATGTCTATTTTACGCAGGGCTTTCTGGCAATGGGTAGCGAACATTTGCAGGGTGATGTCGCCTGCGTGATGACCATGGGTGTCGTTGATCTCCTTGAAACGGTCGATATCCAGCATCAGCAGGGACATGGGCCGCCCGTAACGCGATGTGCGTACGATCTCTTCCTCTCCGCGCTCGATGAAATAGCGGCGGTTGGCGAGGCCGGTGAGGTAATCGAATTGTGCCTGGCGCTGGAGTTCATGCTCGAGAATCTTCCGGTCGGTAATGTCGTGGTTGCTGGCGCGCCGGCCGAGGAACCGGCCATCCTTTGCATATACCGGGCGGCAGCCGTGGGAAATCCAGCATATCTTGTTGTCGCGCCGTACAATACGGAAGTCGAGCTGGGCCGCCTCCTGATCAAACTCATCTCTGATGTGACGTTCAATCAGGTTTCGATCTTCAGGGTGGATAATTTTCAGTAAAAGCCCTGGGTCGGCGATGAACTCGCTCTGGGAATAGCCGGTGATCCGCTCGCAAGAAGGTGAGATATAGAGAAAATTGTTGTCTGGGCCGCGCCAGTATTCCCAGTCGTAGGTGTAGTCGGCGACGGTCCGGAAGCGTTCCTCGCTTTTTCTGAGGGCTTTCTCGGCAAGAATACGCAACGTCACGTCCTGAACTGTGCCGATAGAGCGTAGCGGCTTGCCTTCCGGATTGTAGAGCTGTTCGCTGCATTCATGTACATACTTAATGCGCCCGTCCGCCATGAGCAGGCGGTGGGTCATTTCGTAGGGCAGGTGGTCCATCAGAGAATTCTGGTAGACGTGATCAACACTTTCCCTGTCTTCGGGATGGACCGTGTTGAGGAAGGACTCGTAAGAGGCACCGAACTTTTCGGGGTCGATCTCGAAAATGCGGTAGATCTCATCCGACCATTGCAAATGATTGTTCGTGAGATCCAGCTCCCAACTGCCGAGCTGGGCCAGTCGCTGAGCTTCTTTCAACTGGGCCTCGCTTGACTGTCGCAGTTCAGCATAGGAGGAGTCAAGATCGTCGTAGAGCGCATTGAATGCATCGAAGAGCACTTCGGTATTGCGCAAAACATATTCGACCGCCTCGCGGCGTGCGGACTCGGGGGGGATGCCGCGCTTCAGGGCGGCTATCTCCACGGCCATCTCCTTGTCCTGGCCGAGGATATGGAAGGTGAGCCATTTGACAAGGTAACGCAGCAGCCTGTCGATGGCGATTATGACATCGCCCTGTGCCTCATCCACGATCCGGGTTATCTGGTCCAGGAAGAGGGCATGGGTGCGGCTGTGGGCTTCATAGTGTTCCGGAGAGATCCCGGCCGCCAGCATCAGTGAATCTTCTGTGCTGAAATGGTACTTGGCATAGTCTGCCAGTGCGTCGAGTGATGCCGTTACGGCTACCGCGTTTCCACCGCTGACACGCAGGGTGCCGAGGCGGTTGATAAGCTCTACCAGTCCGTGGTGCTGTACGTCCACTTCCGCCAGTCCCGTCTCATACTTGGCGTTCCACTTGAAGGTGTTGCCTTTCATTACTCTAACCTTACACTGAAAAATCTATTTTGAGCTTCATTCCATCATCTGGAGGAGGTCAGCTTTATCCGGAGCGGATATCGATTTTCATGAGTGGAAATCGTTGGTAGTTACCGCCTCATCTTTCGGTAAAATACACTAATAATTATTCTCAGATAATATGTTTTTCAGTCAGGGGAGGGTCTCAAGTACCTGCTTGGCGTTGCCGTCTTTGTTGAAGAATCCCCAGAATGCCTCACTGCTGTGATCGCCTGGAAGGGTTGCGGCCATTTCCGCTGGTTTCCAGGGGGCGTCAAAAGCCTCAAAACACGACAGGGCTTGTCTGGGGGTAGAAGGAAATCGTTTGAGCAGTTCTGACCAGAAGAGCCTCTGTCGTTCCATGGAAAAACTCTTTTCTTTGGGGCCGGACGGCATGCCTGTCTCCTTGATCAGCAGCGGTTTGGTATAGGTTGTTTTGAATCTTTCAGCCAACTCAATGACCATGTCTACACCCTGGCTTGGATTGTTTGCGCTAAACCATTTTTCAAAGACCGGATGGACATTGGGCATCAGCAGATCGTGGCTGTTAAAAAATTGGCTGTACTCTTTTTCAAAGTAGAGGAAAAAAGGCTCGGAGGTGGCGACGGCCATATGTGGGCACTCTTTCTTAATCCGCTGCATGGCTTTGTCGACGTCTTGCGGCCGGTATCGTCTGGTGTACAGCCCCTCGTTGCCGACAATAATTGCGCCAATCAAGTTGGGATATTTTTGGGCTGCATGGATGACGTTTCTGATCTCCGTCTCGGATGAGGGGTCCCAGATACCCAGGATGAGCGCCCGGAAGGCAAGTTCATGGGCAATCCGGGGAAGGGTTTCCAGACCGCTGGTGGCCGAGTAGGTGATCACACCGTTAAAGAAAGGTCGCAGCAGGGTGAGATCTTCTCTGATCCCGGCCTCGGTGGCAGCACGTATCTTGCCGCCACCAATGGAAAAGCTGCGGGGGGTATAGGCGATGAACCTGGTCTGCTGGATCAGGATCGGCAGGTTGGTGCCAGCGGCACTCTCTACTGGCCTCGGCCAGAAGGTGATGACCATAAGAGTCAGGATGATGTGACTCATGATTCGGCCTTTGATCATGTTGCTTTTTTATCCTCCGCGATGCTGTGCCAGGCTGTTTTGAGCACCTTGCTGGTGGCGGCGCTTACCGCGTCCATTTGCAGAACCTGGGTCAGGATCTCAACTGGTTTAACGCCCGGCAGACTGCTGGTGTAGAGAAGCTCCAGCTTCAGGGTATCTGCTGTTTCCGGGGTGATGGCCACTACCAGGGGACGGATGTCAAACTCTGACTTCTTCCCTTTCCGGCTGCGGGTGATGGGAAATTCCGTTCTGCCCGTGAACTCATCTATGCGGGAAAGCTCTTCTGGTAATAAGGGGCGCGGACAGGTGACGGTATAACTGCTTTGCAGGCTCTGGGGAACCTTGCCCGAGTGCAGGGCCACGGACTGCACCGTCAGGCCTGGCGGGAGTTGCTTGTTGAGCTGTGATACAGTATCCTCGGGTGATTTGAGTGGGGATGGAAGATCCATGATAAAGTATTCGGCCAGACTTTCAGTGCCAACCGGCAGGGCCAGTCCAAAAGAGATCTTGGGTGAGGGATTGAATCCTTGTGAGAAATGGGTGGTGATTCCCGCCCGGCGCAGAGCCCGGAAGACCAGCTGCAAGAACTCCAGATGGCCGAGAAAACAGATGTCGCCTGTGCGTGAGTAGATGACATTGTACTTGAAATGATCTTCCTCTGTTGCAGGTACAGTATGGTTGATACCTTGACTTGCGGGCGTTACTGCCGACTTGACAGCGTGTTTTTCGTCACTGTCTCCAGCCTTTCTGCCATGGACAATGGGCCTGATCTTCTTAAAGTCACAGAGGCCGCACTGCTGGCAGCCATTATAGCGGCAGTCCGGAGTATAGGTCTCGTTGTGGGCCTTTGCCAGTTCCTCTTGCAGGAAGCTGGTCTCGATGCCGCTGTGCAGATGCTGCCAGGGGAGAACCTCGTCCTGGTCACGCTGGCGCAGGAAGGTGTCAAGGGGCAGACCGCACTTCTCGCCGGCGGTTCGCCATATGTTCAAATGAAAGTGCTCAGACCAGCCATCGAGGCGGGCCCCATCCTTCCAGGCCGTCTCCAGGAGTCCGGCCAGTCTGCGATCACCTCTGGAAAAGACTCCTTCCAGGAAACTCTGTTCAGGGTCGTGCCATTTCAGGTTGATGCCGCTGCGGGGCAGGGCTCCTTTGATCCGTCTGATCTTTTCCCGGCTCTCATCGATACTGATCTGTTGCGCCCACTGGAAAGGGGTGTGGGGTTTGGGCACAAAGGTGCCAACGCTGACATTGATCTGGCGGCGTCCGCGTCCGTCTTTATCGCCCTCCTGTTTGGCCTTTTTGGCCAGTTCCACAATGGCGTCGATATCTTCTGCCGTTTCAGTCGGCAGACCGATCATAAAATAGAACTTCATGATTTTCCAGCCCAGACGAAAGGCGTCCCGGCAGGTAGTCAGCAGATCTTCCTCGGTGATACCCTTGTTGATGAAGCGGCGCAAGCGTTCACTGCCTGCCTCGGGTGCCAGGGTAAATCCGGTTTTGCGTACCCGCTTGATCTGATCCATAACCGATTCGGTCAGGGTGCCCACGCGCATGGAGGGCATGGAGACCGAGACATAGTCAGCTGCAAAATTGTCCATCAGTTGTGTCAGGAGCGGTTCAATACAGGAATAATCGCCGGTGGACAGGGAGAGAAGCGCCAGCTCGTCAAATCCGCTGTCATTCAGGGCCGAGCGGGCAATGTCCATGACCTGTTCGGGACTGCGCTCTCTGACCGGTCGGTAAATGATTCCTGCCTGACAGAAGCGACAGCCCCTGGTGCATCCTCGGGCGATCTCCACTCCCAGACGGTCATGAACGATCTTGGCATTGGGCACCAGTGGTCGTTTCAGGTGTTCGGTACAGGAAAGGTCGGATAAAATTCTGCGCTGAACATGGGGAATGTCACTTTGCAGGGTTAATATCTCGCGAATAGTTCCCTGGTCAGTGTATTGAGGTTGGAAAAAAGAGGGGATATAGAGCCCCTGGATGGTGGCCAGCTGAGATAGCAGCTCTGCTCTTGAGAGGTTGTTCTCTTTGGCCAGGCCGACCATGGTGGTGATCTCCACCAGCGCTTCTTCGCCGTCGCCGAGAAGGATAGCATCGAAGAAATCGGCAACCGGTTCCGGGTTCATGGAACAGGAGCCGCCGCCAAGGATAAGGGGGGATGATTCATCCCGGTCTTTAGACCACAGAGGAATTCCGGCAAGATTGAGGATGGTGATAATATTACTGTAGCACAGTTCATAGGGCAGGGTGATGCCGAGAATGTCAAAGTCGGCCAGGGCATGGTCTGATTCCAGCGACGTGAGAGGAGTTTGTCTCTCCTGCAGTAATTTCTCCATGTCCCGGTCGGGGCAGTAACTGCGCTCCGCCAGCACGTTTTCCTGGCCATTGAGAATATGGTAGAGGATCTGTAATCCCTGATGGGACATGCCAACTTCATAGAGATCAGGGAAGATGAGGGCACAGCGGACCAGGGCCTGGTCCCAGTCCTTAATGATTGCATTATATTCATGCCCCAGGTAACGCCCTGGTTTGGTGACAAATGGGAGAAGTTTGTTTCGAGCTATTTTAGCTTGCATGGGGAGTCTTCAGGAAATTGTTTATGGTACCATTGAAAGGGACTTCCGGTCTGGTGTCTGTCTCTCGTATCTATATTTCATCTGCAGATTTACTGGAAATAGGTTGACTTTACAAGGGCGGATGATGTATTCAAGCTAATGATGTATTTGTTTGAATAAAAATAGCATGTTATCTTCGATAAGGATTGCTTGAATGAAAAATAAAGATCTGGTCATGAATTCTCAATTTATGCCTGTTTCCTGCGATCATCCTGAGTGGTATCGGGTCGCGCCAGCCCCATTAGCAATGGGACATGGCAGACGTCAAATTATTCACGTTCTTGTTTTGGCTCTTATTATTTTTATTGCTTTGCCAGTTGCCCGGTGTTGTGCGGAAGATGTTGGTGGCCTGCTTGAAAATATTTTTTTTACCCGGGAAAGTACTAGCCGGGAAACTATCACCTTTAAACTCAATGGCCCATATATCCCCAAGATATTCGCCATTCAAGGAGAGTCTCCAAAAGTTGTTTTTGATTTTTATGATACCCGGCACTCCACATCGGTCAAGGGGGTAATGAAGGTTAAGGGAAATCTGGTCTCGGCAATCAGGGCCGGGAGGCACACTGACCCCCAACTCAAGACCAGGGTGGTTCTTGATCTCGTTCCTGCAGTTGACTACGACTTTTCCCAGAAGTTCCGGGAAAAAGATAACAGCTTGATTATTACAATTTTTCATGCCGGGAAGAAGGGGATCACGCAACAAAGTGAACAGCCGGTCGGGAAGACGAAAAAAAGTGACTTTGTTCCTGCAAAAGTTTCACCTTCTTTTGAGAAGGTGAAAAAGAAGGAAGCCTCTGCTCCGCAGGTGGACGAGAAAAAAAATGCGCCGCCGCGTGTTACACCTCCCGTTGTTTCAGGAAAAGAACCATCTCCTCCGGCGTCATCACAACTTGTGATCCATGCTGTCTCCTTTGAACAGACCCCTGATAAAGGGGAAAAAGTATTGTTTAAATTGAGTAATTTTCATCCACCTGTGGTCTTTGGCATTGAAGAGGGAGTGCCCAGTATCGTCTGCGATTTTATGGATGGAATCCTTGATGAGAATGTGCCGGAGCTCATACCTGCAACAGGAAAATTTGTTAAGCAGGTTCGGGTGGAAAAGAATGTGAATTCTCAAAAGATTAGAGTAGTGCTTGAGTTAGTGCCGAACCGACATTATGACTTGCAGCAGATTTTTTTCAAAGAGGAGAATTTATATATCCTGTTTGTAAATTCCTCTGATGGCGCTGGTGCCGGGAGTGGTGTGAAACCATGAGTTTTTATGTAGATGTGTTGTCAGGCCATGTGCGACCTGCAGAGGGTGCTGTCGAGCTCGCATGTTACCATTGAAAGAAGAAATTCTGCATGGCATTTATGATGTCTTTGCCGAGTGGTCGGCTGGATTCACCTTTGCGTGTAAACAAAACTGTGCGGCCTGCTGTACCCAGAATGTGACTATTACTGCCGTTGAAGGAGAAGTTGTCCATCGCTGGATTCGGGAAGAGGGGTTTGAGTTGTGGTTTGCAGAAAGCCTGCAGAAAAAAGAGGTCACTTCCCGTCCCCGGATGACCACTAATGATTTTGCCGGCGCTTGTCTTGGCAAGGGCGAGGATGTGCAGCCGGAACAGTATGGAAATATGTTTCCCTGTCCTTTTCTCGAGAATAATTGCTGTCGGATTTATGAGGTGCGGCCATTTTCCTGCCGTTGTTTTGCCTCCGAACAGACCTGCACTTCCGGAAAAGCCGCCCTTTTGCCGGAATCCTACCTTTCAGCAGCCACCGCCGTTATGCAGATCATTGAACATCTCGGACAGGGAGAGTATTGGGGTAATATGCTTGATGTCCTCGCAGCCCTTAGTGACCTTCCGGAAAACAGAAGCTGTGCAACGCTGCTTCCAGCCTCTTTTGTGAATCAGGCTCGGGTCCAGTTGGTCAAAGCAAAACCATTGCCAGGCTTTTTGTTGCTTGAGGACGAGATGGAAAAGATTGCACCGTTGCTGGAAACTATCTTCACCCGGAGAGTTGGTGAAAAATCTGTGGAGTCGATATTAAATGGCAGGTGAGTAAGGGGGAGCTGTTGAAACAGAAGAACTCAAACCTCTAACTGTTGTCTAAGGAAGCTCCTGAGTCTCATAGTCTGCTGGCACCTTCAGTCTGAAATTGGCTGCAGAAAAAGAGCGATCTGTAAGGATTTCTGTAAAATGAATAATGAGTTGTGAATCGTAGGGCAAGTCGGTGATGATGATCCTGGTGACCGGCTCACAGTCATTTGCTCCCTTCCGGCGATCGTAGGAGATGGTGGCAATGGTTTCTCCGTCATGATCAATTAGAATTCTGGTCAGGAGTTGCCGTGTCGCCGGTTGAATCAAGAGATGGCTTTTATTCTGAGACGCCTCGTCCTGAGCGCGCACAGTAATCCAGATACCTCGCCCTGAACCATCATGATTGATGGCCTCAATTGTTGCCCCCTGTTCATGGAGTCGTCCTGTCAGCCAGTAGCCCCAGTTCTCAGAGAAGAGAGATTCAGGGATCTTGTATTGAGCGGCCAGAGAGCCGATGTTGCCGACGATGTGCTGCTTCAAGCTTGTGTTGATAGATTGAAAATCCCGGCCGTTGCTGACCAGGGCGTAAAGAGGTTGTCCCAGGGGGTTCAGCAGCACGAATTTTATTGATGTCGGGAGTCTCAACTGAAGAAAGCCCTCGATGGATCGATCTTCTCCGGGTGTGTCCCAGGAAAGCGTAGTCTTCGCGTCCAGACAAGAGAAGCAGGATGTGTCCCGCTCTTGCATTTCTTCAAAAATCTGGGTGATGAGCCCGGTCTCGCTGTCAGTTACCGGTCCGGTCCAGGGCTTTCCGGCACAGCCCTGCATGAGCAGGATCAGTAGCGTTAGAATAAAACTGAAAAGGGGTTGACACGCCTGAACTCGAAACACCTTATTATATTTCATCGATTTTTTGCTGTATTTTTTCTTTCATCTTCAGATCTTTGAACAATTCTTTGGCCCTGCGATAAGTAGTCAACGCCTTTTTCTTTTGACCGGATGCCTGATAGATATCGCCAAGATGTTCTTGGATGTAGGGGTCGTTAGGTTCAAGGCTAATGGCATGTTCTAATTCTATCCGAGCCTTTTCCAGATCTCCCAGGCGAAAATAGACCCAACCCAGACTGTCAAGGATATAGCCATTGTCCGGTTTAAGGGTGATGGCTTTTTTTATGTACTCCAGCGCCTTTTCAAGATGCATATTGTTGTCAGCCCAGGTGTATCCAAGATAGTTTAAGGCCTCTACATGGTCAGATTGCAGCGCAACTACTTTTTCCATGGCAGATATGGCTTCGTTCTGTTTTCCTTCCTGCTCCAGTAGAAGTCCGTATTCAAAAAAGAGTTGGACATTCTCCGGATAGCGTTCGATTCCCTTACTCAGGATTTCATGGCCACTGGCAAGCTGGTTCTCTGTCACATAGACTCCTGATAGAAGGCTGTAGTAGAGGGGCTGACGGCGGCTTGCGTTCTCAATTAATTTTTTGAGAAGAATGATTGCTTCCGGTGATCTTTTCAACTCACTCAGTATTTTGGTCTGCAGAGCAATACTATTTTCAAATTCTTTGTCGTCGTGGCTTATTTTTCTGAGATGAGCCAGCGCCGCCTCTTGTTTGTCCTGTTCATAACGAATTACTGCCAGCATGTATCGGGCTGCAGATGACTCTTCTCTAGTCAGAATTTTTTCCAGCAGGACATTGGCCCTGTCTAAATTCTGCATACGAATAAGTATCCGGCTTGAGATAAGATCAATGTTGGTGGGCTTGCTGCTCAGGGTGCGAATTCTGGTAAGTTCTTCCAAGGCCTTCTGTTCCTGGTCGATGAGAAGGAGGGCATGGACGCGGCCGAGGGATGCCTGTTCATTCCCGGGTTCTTTGGCCAGAATGGATGCGTACAGTTGTTCGACCCGTTTATATTGCTCACGAATACCATAAAATTCAGCCATTTCATAGACCAGCTCAGGAGACCAGTTTGAAGGCAGAATTTTTTCATAGAGGGTAGCCGCTTTTTCATAATCAGCTGATTGAACAGCAAGGCGGGCCAGATAGAGGAGGGCAAAGTATGAGTTTGGATCTTTGACCAGAAGAAGCTTGATGGTTTTCTCACCTTCTTGATAACGACCCTGTTGACTATAGAGGTAGCCAAGACGAAGTCGCACGGTACTGTTGTCAGGGGCAAGCTCAAGGATTTTCTCGTAAATCAGGATAGCTTCATTCATGTCGCCGGAATTAATGTCCAGACGTGCCAGAAGCAGTTGACTGTCAATATCGTTTGGGTTCTTCTTGATGGTCTCTCTCAGCCATTGAGCTGCTGCCTGTTGCTTCCCCATTTTGATAAGGAGAACAGGAAGCTTTTTAAGGATATACTCAGCATCAGGGTCACAGATGAGAGATTTTTCATAAGCCTCTTGGGCCTCACTGTAGTTATTGTTACTCTCGGCGTGGGTTCCCCAGAGAAAATAAAAATAAGAACAGGCAAGATCCGTACTCTCTCCCGTAGCATCTTGTGCTTGTGGTTGTGGTTGTGGTTGTGGTGGAGCAGGTGCAGGAGTAATTGCTGGAGCAGGCGGCAGTTCCTTGCCGGCACAACTGCTCAGTGCTGTCTGCAGGCAGAGAATACACAGGAGGTAGAGTGCAAAACGGTTGAGCAAGGATATCTTCTTAGGCATTCTGAATCATGTTGCGTATCAGGGGGGTGACGGCATGCAGTACCGCCTGATGAACGTCATCAATGGAAGCAGAGGCGTCAATACGCTGAATGTAGGGGAGATCCAGGCTGTCAAAAATGGCGGCTACTTTTTGCAGACTCGTCTCCTGTTCAAAGTCATTCAGGGTTTCTCCACGTCCTGTCGTGATCCTCTCAATACCGATTTTAGGAGGTGCGCAGAAAAGCAGGGCCAGGTCAGGGGGCGGAGCAAAACTGTTTTTTTCAATGATATCCGCGGGAGAAAAGCCGACAGCTCCCTGATAGGCAGCTGTGGAGAGAAAATAGCGGTCACAGAGGATAATTTTTCCTCCCTGCAGCGCCGGTATAAGGAGATCGTGGACATGCTCCTGTCGGTCAGCGATAAAGAGTTGCAATTCCTTTTCCCGGGAGATGTCCTTTCTACGAGCGTAAAGGGCTCTGATCTGTTGACCGAATTGTCCGTTTGTGGGTTCTCTGGTCTCAATAACGGCAAGTCCTTTTTCCTTAAGGGAACTTGCCAGTAATGACATCTGGGTTGATTTCCCGGTGCCGTCGATCCCTTCAAATACTATGAGTAATCCTTTATTCATGTGATATCGAACCATATTATTTCCTGCATTATACTCAGCGCTCAACCTACCATGTCCATGTCGGAGATACCCACAAAAATAGATGAAAAATACGGAAATAATGAATTAAAAAATGCGTTAGTTGCATAATTAAAAATTTTAATCACAGTCATGTGAGAAGCAAGGGAAAGGAAGAGATGAAAAAGACATAAAGATTGTTCCCATACTCTCGTGATACGGTCAGGACAGTATCTGGCTGCTCGCATTGTGGTGATTTGATACCTGATTATCCTTGTGAGCAGTCTCCCGGTTGACGGCAATCGAGGCCGCCAGATCCACGGCAGCATGAAGACTTGAAGGATCTGCCATTCCTTTACCAGCGATATCATAGGCCGTTCCATGGTCAACAGAGGTTCTGACAATAGGCAAGTCTAAGGTTACATTGACCCCGTCTTTGAAATGAAGGAGTTTGAAGGGGATCAGGCCCTGATCATGGTACATGCAGATTACCGCATCAAACATTCCGGATGCCGCCTTGAAGAAAATGGTATCGGGTGGAAAGGGGCCCTGAACTTGAATCCCGCAGGCCTGCATCAGCTGAATGGCCGGTAAAATAGTTTTTTGTTCTTCGTTGCCGAAAAGACCGGATTCTCCGGCGTGAGGATTCAGTGCAGCTACAGCGATCCGTGGGGCTGAGATGCCAAAATCGCGGAGAAGGGCCGTGTTTGTAGTCTGGATAAGGGCAGTCAGGCTTTCTATGTTAAGAGCGGCTGGAACTGAAGCCAGTGGACAGTGAATGGTGGCCAGGGTAACGCGCAACTTGCCCCCGGCCATCATCATGGCGTAATTGGGGCTTTGGGTGAGTGCGGCCAGCATCTCGGTATGACCGGGGAAGGAGTAGCCGGCACGGTTCAGGCTTGCTTTGGAAATAGGGCAGGTTACCATCGCCGAGAAGGTTCCATTGAGGATAAGACTGACAGCTTTTTCAATATAGCTGACCATGGCCTTGCCGGTAGTAATGGTTGGGTGGCCCCATATCAAATTGTGGGTATTGAGATGGGAGAGTTCAAGGACAGGGATTTGTCCTGTCCTGATAGGGGTTCCAGGATGCCACGGCAGAAAATGCGCATTGATCTGCAACTCAGATGCACAGCGTTGCAGGACAGCGATGTCGCCGAGAATCACAGGAGTATATTGTGAAGATCTGTCCGTCTGGGTGAAAAATTTCAGTAGAATTTCAGGTCCGATTCCAACAGGACAACCCATGGTGATGGCAATATAACGCATAGTCATATTTGAAAACGATGATTTCTAAAAAAAATTAAGGTCGCAATTGAAAAAACGTATGGTGATGGTTTGGATTTATCTGCGCTCTCTTGCCGGGTAGAGCTTGGCTCTGGCTGTCAAAAAGCATCGCTTAGATCGAAGGCGTTCTGGATAAGATCAATTTTGGGGGGGGCATTGTCAGGTAAAACAATGGCTACAACATCGAATCTGGCTGCGACTTCAGTAAGATTGTTTTCTGCCAGATAAGCCATGGCCACCTTGCTGATCTTGATCTGTTTTTTTTTGGTAACGGCTTCACAGGGATGGCTGAATAACTCGTTCATTCTGGTCTTGACCTCGACAAAAACCAGACTCTTGGCCTCTCTGGCAATGATATCAATTTCACCATAATAGCTTCTATAATTTCGAACAATGATCTGGTAACCAGCAGTTAGAAGGAACCGTGCGGCCAAATCTTCACCCCGTTGGCCAAGAATGTTTTTCCTGCGATCAGACAAATTCCTTGACCCCTTTAAATGTCTTACGATGGCATGGCGCAGGCCCATGTTTTTCGATGGCCTTGCGATGCTCCAGGGTGGGATACCCCTTGTTCTGAGAGAGATTGTAGCCAGGAAACTGTGCAGCCAGTTCATCCATCATGGCGTCACGTGTTACCTTGGCAAGAATGGAAGCGGCGGCAATGGAGGCGCTTTTTGATTCACCTTTAATCAGGGTAAACTGAGGTAAGTCCATGGGGATCTTGAACTTACCGTCAACCAGGAGAACGTCAGGTGCTGGTAGGGTGCCAGCAAGATTCTCCACGGCCCTTTTCATGGCAAGAAGAGATGCCTGCAGGATATTAATGCGATCAATGCATGCGATGGACACAATACCAACACCCATCATGGCGCCGATTTGGGAAAGTTTGCCGGCCAGAAGACAACGCCGGTTGTGGGACAGCATCTTGGAGTCAAAATAAAGTGAATTGTCGCAGTGAGGTGGCAAAACCACACAGGCGGCGACCACTGGGCCAGCCAGTGGCCCGCGCCCCACTTCATCTAACCCTGCAACACAGGAGAAACCTCTTGCGTGCAGGGTTCGTTCCAGGAGGAAGGTGTCGTTCATATCTGGAACGACAGTGGAGAGAATCTCTTCAATCCGTTGCAACGTACTGTTAAGACTGAATTGAGGAAAATTATTTAATAAATTTTCGTTCCTGGATACGCGCTGCCTTACCCCGTCTGCTCCGCAGATAGTAAAGACGTGAACGGCGGACGCGACCACGGGTTACTACATCAATCTGCTCAATTCTCGGATTATGCAGGGCAAAGGTCTTTTCCACGCCAACGCCGTGGGACATTTTGCGAACGGTATAGGAGGCATCCATTGTCCCATTTTTGCGTTTGATTACAACGCCTTGGAACATCTGTACGCGCTCTTTGTTCCCCTCAATAATCCGGATGTGAACTTGGACGGTGTCTCCGGGACGAAAATCCGGATGATCAAAACGCATCTGCTCCTGATTGATTCTGTCAAGTATTACGCTCATAATTTTACTCTACGTTAAGGTGTGTTGAAGTGAATGGTAGTGGACCATTATCTATAAGGAAGTTCGAAAAGATCTTTTTTCAAAAATTCCATTAAGCCGCTGTAAAAAAACAACATGGCAATTGAAACAACCGGAGCGGCATAAGGAGTCGTAACGAAATTGATAAAAATAACATGTTATTTCGTAACTACTCCTAAATTTATAATTCCTGCTGAATGCCCAGAAGTCGATCAAGAATGATCGAGACTGCTGAACGGACAGAAAGGTGATTATATCCGGTTGTACTTTCAATTGGAGGCAGGGTGTAATCCGCTGTCTCGTTTATCTCCGGGGCAAGTCCGTGGGCTGTTCCAAATAAGAGAAGAACTGGCTCTCCTGCTTCAATGCGCCTTCGGGTATCGCTGTAACTTATACTATTGTTTCGAGCTCGAGCACTAGTCGTCAGGAGTAATGGTTTCCTGCCCCTGTGCTTGGCGATCAGATTAATAGTTGCCTCTAATGACTCTGTAACCGTAACTCGGTCAAGGGCTGATTTGCGAGCGGGGTTATATGTTGCTCCATGGCCAGTCTGCCAATGATCAAGTATTTCCTGAACCAGTGTGTGCTGGTCTGTATAAGGGGTGACAATATAGTAATTATCCACTCCAAATGTTCTAGCTGCCCGGGCAATGTCATGTACGTCAAGATTGGTTACTGCCGAGCCGATGGTTTCACCTGTTTTATTAATGACAGGATAATGAATAAGGGCAATGTCGATGGCTCTTGGTCTTTCCTTACTCATTCGGGCTTGTCTGCAATGCCTCTATCTTTTGGTATAAACCATGACGTTTTAGCAGTTTTGTTTCTTTCTCGCTGAATTCTGCGTGTTTTAAAAAAAACGGTCGTCGATCCAAGGTCCGCTGTACTGATACCAGGAAACGGTATTGCTCAATCGCTTCATGGTTGCCGGAAAGAAGAACTTCAGGGATCTCCTGCCCTTCAAAAACCCGTGGTCGTGTATATTGCGCGTGTTTGAGCAAATTTCTACTGAATGTATCCCTGCTGGCTGACTCTGCACATCCCAGAACTCCGGGAAGAAGTCGGGTCACAGAATCAATCACAATCATGGCCGCAAGTTCACCACCGGTCAGGATGTAATCACCAACCGAGATTTCATCATCCACGGAAGCGTTCACAAAGCGCTCATCAACCCCCTCGTATCGGCCGCAGACCAGAATCAGATGGGACAATGAGCTTAACTCTTCGGCTACCTTCTGCGTGTATGTACGTCCTTGCGGGCTAAGCAGGATGACCTTGCCAGGACCATTTTTCTGCTGTACTGCACGCAGAGCAGCAGTAAGAGGTTCCGGTTTCATGACCATTCCTTCACCGCCACCAAAGGGCCTGTCGTCGGTCATGGCATGTTTATCCAGAGAGAAACTCCGAATGTCAGTAATATCAATACGGATCTTCTCTTCCTGTCTGGCGCGGCGAATGATGGACTCATTCAGTGGTGAATCCAACAGCGCTGGGAATATGGTCAGTATGTCAAAAATCATAGTGCCAATAGACACTAAAGAAAACTGTCCCCGGAGTTTATCTCCAGAAGTCCGGGCGGAGGCGCTATCACAATCTTTTCAGTATCGTAGTGAAGGATAATAGTGTCAAGGATGGGAATCAGATATTCCTCATCGTTGTCCTGCACCACTAATAAATCCTGTGCGCCATTAGACATGATGCTGGTTACTGTTCCAATTCTGCGATCGTCACTGGTTATGACGGTCAGGCCTTCCAGTTGATACAGATAAAACTCATCTTGTCCTGGCTGTGGAAGATCCTCTTTCAGGATTAACACACCGCTCCCGGTTATTGCTTCAGCCCCATTCCGGTCTCTGACAGAGGTCAATTGCACGATGGCAGATTTTCCCTTTACCCGGCACTTTTCCATACTATAGGCTGGGGAAAGTTCTCCGGACAAGTTTACTAAAAATAGTTTCTTGTATGCTCGGATATTTTCCGGCTGCCCTGCATAGGAAAAAATCTTTACCTCACCTTTAAGCCCGTGAGGTTCAATAATCTTTCCGATCAGCAAA
Organism: Pseudomonadota bacterium; assembly: GCA_043826415.1. GTDB lineage: Bacteria > Desulfobacterota > Desulfobulbia > Desulfobulbales > Desulfocapsaceae > UBA2270. The sequence goes on along the minus strand of JBDRQE010000042.1, from coordinate 39,173 downwards.
TACGTTTCAGCAGGATATATAAAATCGTCAATCATGGCTGTTTGGATATTACTCCAGAATGTCAAGCCTTGATCGCTTGTTCTCCTTCCCGGCTGTGACCGCAAGGAGAGAACGCATTGCCCTTGCGGTTCGCCCCTGTTTGCCGATCACCTTACCGAGATCTTCTTTGGCAACAGCCAGTCCGATGGTGACGGTATCATCTTCTTCACACATGCTGACATTGACCGCTTCGGGAGTGTCTACCAGAGATCTGGCAATATAGGTGACCAGTTCTTGCATGGCCCGTTATTCGCCGGTTGGAGTTTTCTTAATCAAGCTCTGCACTGTAGTGGATGGTAAGGCGCCTTTGCCAATCCAGTCCTGGAGCTTCACATTGTTGATAGTAATGGCGGCAGGATTCTGCATCGGGTCGTAGGTGCCTACGATATCGAGGAATTTTCCATCACGCTGACGCTCACTGTCGGCTACTACAATACGATAGAAGGGATGTTTTTTTCTGCCAAGCCTGGTTAAACGAATTCTCACTGCCATTACTGATAACTCCTTTGATGTATTTTAAAAAAAACTTTGAATAACTCCTGAATGCTTTCTGGCTGTCCTTGTCAGAAAGTGTGTTTAGTTCTTACGCAATCCTTTTGGCAATTTTCGCCGTTTCTGACCGGTGATCAGGCCGGGTTTTCCTCGCATTTTCTGCATCATCTTCAACATGGTTGAATAGCTTTTAATGACCCTGTTTACATCGGTCACATCTGTGCCGGAGCCGGTTGCAATTCGTTGTCGGCGACTGGTATTGATGATGGCATAATTTTGTCGTTCTTTCCTGGTCATCGAACGGATAATGGCCTCGGTCTTAGACAGCTCTTTTTCGTTCGGTTGTGGTGCATCTTTCAACTGCTTGAGCTTGTTGATCCCTGGAATCATGGCCATGATCTGCTCCAGTGAGCCCATTTTTTTGATTTGCTGGATCTGATCAAGAAAATCGTCAAGGGTAAAGGTGTTCTGTCGGAGCTTGTTGATCAGTTTGTCGGCTTTCTTTTTGTCAACAACGGCTTCGGCCTTTTCGATCAGGGTGAGGACGTCGCCCATGCCAAGGATGCGTGAGGCTGTCCGGTCAGGATGAAAAATTTCCAGAGCGTCCAGGCCTTCGCCTACACCTGTAAACTTGATGGGTTTGCCTGTGACATTTTTGATGGAAAGGGCTGCACCGCCTCGGGCGTCACCTTCCATCTTGGTGAGAACCACACCGGTTATTTCCAGGTCCTCGTTGAACTTGCCGGCAACAGTAACTGCATCCTGTCCGGTCATGGCATCAGCCACGAAAAGAACTTCAGAAGGCCGGATGGCTGCCTGAATCTCTTTCAGTTCACCCATAAGAAGTTCATCGACATGGAGGCGGCCTGCAGTGTCAATGATCAGGGTGTCGTAGTTTTTCTCTCTGGCAACTGCCACAGCCTGGCGGCAGATATCCACCGGTTTGGTCTCGGTAGTGGATGGATGTACCGGGACATCAACCTTCCCGCCAAGGACCTGCAGCTGTTCAATGGCTGCGGGGCGGTAAACATCGGCTGGAACTAGATACGGTCTTCTTCCCTTCTCTTTGAACATGCGGGCAAGCTTGCCTGATGTGGTTGTTTTTCCTGATCCCTGTAATCCTGCCATCATGATGATGACCGGCTGGCGGCCATCGAGCCGAATCTGCTCCGTATTCCCTCCGAGCAGGGCTACCAGCTCCTCATGTACTATTTTGATAATTTGCTGGCCTGGCGACAGGGCCTGACTGACCTCAACTCCCACCGCCTTTTCGGTAACCGTGGTAATGAACTGTTTGACTACATTGAAGTTGACATCAGCTTCAAGAAGCGCCATGCGTACTTCGCCCATGGCTTCTTGAATGTTTTCTTCAGTCAGCTTACCGTGGCCGCGGAGTTTTTTGAAGACCCCTTCCAGTCTGTCTGTCAGATTCTCAAACATGAATAGTTACAGTGTTACAGATATAATAATGTCACTTAACATCAATAACAGCTGGTTTTAATGGCCGTAATTGAAGAAAAATGTTCAAAGATACCAGTATGCAGGCTGCACAATGGTATCGATAATATTTGATAAAATAAATTCTTTTTTACTTGAAAACAGGAAAAAATACTAAAAAAAGTTGACTCTGTCAAGGAGGGAACGATAACTGGCTGGAAAAAGGCGGCGCTGCTTTTTTTGTTCTTTCAGATTGTTGGAAATGTTAAGGTGAATAGTTTGTTAAAGAATGGCCTATATTTCTGAATGTGCACGTTTATTTCACTTGGTGGAAAAGCGTTTTGGCTATAAAGATGCTGTTGGAGTGATATGTGCTGTGTATGTCGTTATGTCCCCGCTCTCTTTTCGGGAAAGTTTAATCTGTTCTTAAAAAAAAGTGTCTTTTTTTATTTTGTCGGGCGATGTCCGAAAAGAGCGGTTCCTACTCGTATAAGAGTGGCACCCTCCTCTATGGCAATGGTGTAATCACTGGACATGCCCATGGACAACTCCACATGCGTGTTGTCGAAGAAATAGGCTTTTCTTTTCAGCTCTTCGGCCAGCATGCGTAGTGCTTGGAAGTACGGACGGGTATGTTCAGGCTTTTCATGGTGTGGAGGGATGGTCATGAGCCCACGTATTTTCAAGTTAGATAAAGGGGTAAGCTGGTTGAGTAAATCTTCGGTGTCTTGAGGGAGAACCCCTGACTTTTGGGGTTCTTGACCAATATTAACCTGGACGAGGATGTCCAGGCTCTTGTTTAGAATTTTGAGTTCTTTATTCAGTACGGCTGCCAGCTTGAAGCGATCGACGGTCTCTATCATCTGAAAGATCTGGGCTGCCAGTTTTGCTTTGTTGCTTTGCAGGTGTCCGATGAAATGGAATGCGGCCCTGTCGCCTATTTCTTCCTTTTTCTGTGCTGCTTCTTGAATGTAGTTTTCACCAAAAAGGAGTTGGCCTGCCAGTATTGCTTTCTGAATATCGGTTGCCGGGAATTTTTTGGAGACAGCGACTAAGCGGATAGTGGCAGGATCACGTCCGCATTTGATGGCTGTCGTTAAAATTTTTGCTCGAATATCTTGCAGGTTGTGTTCAATCATTTTCTTCACGTCCTCAAGGTTCCAGGAAGTCGGAAAAGTCTCATGGCGTTGGCGCTGGTCTGTCGTGCAATTTCATTGATCGAGATGTCTCGTAAGTCTGCGATCATCTGGGCGGTATAGAGCAGGAACATGGGCTCGTTTCGTTTGCCGCGCCGAGGGACAGGAGACAGAAAAGGGCCATCTGTCTCGACAAGAAGCGACGTCAGAGGTGTTTGCCTTGCCACCTCCTGAAGGTCTGTGGCATTTTTGAAGGTAACGACCCCTGGAATCGAGATGTGGAAGCCTAGATCCATTACCTGTTTTGCCAGTGTCATGTTGCCTGAAAAACAATGCATGACTCCGCCATATTCGTAAGGCGCTGTTTCCATGAGGATGCGGAGAGTATCCTCATGGGCCTCACGGTCATGGATAATGACAGGAAGCTTCAATTCCTTGGCCAGGGATAATTGTGAACGAAAATGGGTGCGTTGTATGTCGGGGGTGGTATAGTTTTTGACATAGTCAAGCCCGATCTCGCCATAGCCTACGATGTGTTGGCTGTTCTTTTCTGCGAGGTCTGCCATGGTCTTTAATGTCTGAGGAAGAATATGAGCTACATCATGGGGGTGGATGCCAATGGTGGCCTTGATCATCTTGTGTTCTGCCGCCAGGGAGATTGCGCGGCGAGAACTTTTTTCGTCAATGCCAACATTGATAATAGTACGAATATGGTTTTGGTATGCTTGCTCCAGAAGTGTGCTTAAGTCATCCTGGTAAGCATCCATGTCAAGATGGCAGTGGCTGTCGATGAGAAAAGTATCCTCAGAGAGCTGGGGGAGTTGGGCAGCTTCTCTTTCCGTGGAAATTTTTGTATGTCTGTATTCAGGAGATGTCATTTTTGTGTGCAATGTCGAAAATGTAAGAGAAAGATTTGCTTTATTCTTCCGACGTAGGGTAAACTTCGGATATTGTTTGACACCATTGGCAGTCTAGATCGATCGAAAGGGCTGTGTGAGTATGAGGTTCCCAGTGCCTGGCGGGTTGTAAAGTTTTTTCATTATTTCTGGATGTTGAAAGATGTCTTAATAGAAGAGTTTATATGGTGTCAATAGATGGTCTGAGTAGCAAAACGATACGAATTTTAACAAAAAACTAAAAAAATAGCTTCATATCAAAAAAAAACTGTCGTATATTGACAAATAATGTATGTAGCAATGTGTTTTCTCTCTTCACAAAGAGAGAGTCGCAAGTATGTCATGTTCTTTTGTAAAGCAATAACCGACCCGAAATTGGCAGTGAGTTGTGCGTTTTTGGCTGTTTCGTAAGTATAAGTCCATAGTGTTTAAAGTGTGGATTAAGAAAAAGCAGGTTCCGATTCCAACGGGCTTCAATCAAGAATAAAGAGGTAGAGAATGAATTATGGTATTGTAAGTCAGGAACAGCTGGACGCAATTGAAGAAATTTTATCCCAGAAGTTGATAAAGTTAGGCGTTGATTGTGCCATTATCATTGATATGGCGGGGAATATTATCACCGTTAAAGATAATTCGAAGAGTAAATATGATATTTATTCCTTTGCTGCCCTGGCCGCAGGTAATTTTGCGACCGTAGATGCCATGGCAAAATTAGTTGGTGAAACTGAATTCTCACTTCTCTTTCATAAGGGACAGGATTCTAATATCCATTTTAGCAAAATTGATGATGAGCTTTTGTTGATAACCATGTTCGGAAGAGATATTTCTTTGGGATTCCTCAGGTTAAATGTTGTTGAAGCCATAGAGCAGATCAAAAAAGTTTGGGACAGGCAGGCGTAGGGAGACCCCTGAGACGTACCTTTGTTTTTGAATGAAGATCGGTTAATTGTCATGTTTTATTGTCATATGTTTTGACTGAAATAAAAGCTTGGGGGTGACAGGTTGAGTTTTATCAACTTAAAAGACAAGGTAGTCCAGGTTAAGATCGTTTATTATGGTCCTGGTCGTTGCGGGAAAACAACAAACCTTGAGTATATCAATCGTAAATTCAGGGAGCAGATCCAGTCGGAAATGGTGAGTCTGAAGACTCACGGTGATCGGACTTTGTTCTTTGATTTTCTTCCCTTTCATATGGGACAGATTAAAGGATATGATATTAAAATACAGCTTTATACCGTGCCTGGTCAGGTTAAATATAATGCGACCAGAAAGTTGGTGTTGAAAGGTGTGGATGGAATCGTTTTTGTCGCAGATGCTATGGAGAAACAGCGAGAAAAAAATATTCGTTCATTGAATCAGCTCCATGAAAATCTGCAGGCATATAAGGAATCTATTTTTAAAATTCCCTTGGTCATGCAATATAATAAAGTTGATTTGAAAGATCATGGAATTCCGGTGCTGCCCATTTCTGTTCTGCAGCAGGATCTCAATAGTAGGTTGCAGGTACCTTATTTTGAGGCTAGCGCAATTACTGGATATAATGTCGCCGCAACGTTGAAGAAGATTATCTCATCGACTGTTGTCTCGATACAAAAAAAATTACTTTAGAGAGAATGTACGGTGGCACAGCATACTGGACGACAATATGACGATGACCTGACCGTTGGTGCGGATGAGTACAATGAATCGTTCTCAACGGAGTATGTAGATTTGTTTGAGCCCCTTGGTGATGTCGATGCACCTATTGCCAGGCTCAAGACGATCATTCTGTCAATTGACTGGGAGATTACCGATGATATTCTTCAACAGTTAAATGATGAGCTGCAGGATCTGAAGGATGTCTGGGCCGGAAATAAAATTAATCTGATATATCTCCAGGCCTTGGAGAAGATAGGTCGATATATCTCCAGTGAAAAGGCAAATTCCCATCCTAATGCCATAAAGTTACTGCTCACTTTTTATTCTGATCTAGAGAAAATAGTCTCTTCTGCTGCTATGAGTGAAGAAGAGAAAAAAAAGTTATTAGTCCAGGATATAAAAAAATTTGATCAATTCAAGATCCAGATAGTCCCACCTGTCACCAAAGAAAAAAACATTGCAGCTGTCGATTCGCTAGCTGCAGGATCTCAAGGAGTCGCACCAACTGTTGAGGCCCCTTTGTCTGCTTCACAAGGGCAAAAGAATGTTTTAACCAATTTGAAGGCGATTGTACTGGGTATAGATTGGGAGATCAGTGATCAAGAACTTGTTCGACTAAGTGATGAAGTCAGTAAGCTGGAACAAATTTTCAGCGAAAGCAGAGCGAAGTTGATTTTTCTGCAAGGTATTGGCGCACTTGGTAATTATATTCGCTCCACGAAAAGTAATGCTCATCTGAATGCCTTTAAGCTTTTACATTCATTTTATAATGGATTGGAAAGAATTTATAATGAGCCTCTGTCCAGAGAGCAGGAAAAGGAAATCCTTCTGGCTGAAGTTTCCAAGTTCAATGCCTTTAAAGCGGAAATTGCACAAGTTGCATCTGAAGTAGTGGTCCCTGATGACTCCACCTGTTTTGCAGCAGGAAAGGAAGTGGTTGGAGAAGAGGAAGCTGGGGAAGATAGCGGAAACTTTACTCCGGCCTTTGCGGACATACCTGAGGATGTCCATGGTTTTCGTGCTGATTCGGAAGTCGTTAAGAGTGAAATTGATAAAGGTGTGGCAAGCTTTCTGGGTGAAGAAGAGGTGTCAGTCAACCTCTCTTCGAAAACTGAGGGAGAAACGACTGGCATAGCCCCAGCAGCTCCTGAGGTGAAATCCAGGCTCGACGAATTATTCGGTGAGGAAGAAGAACCCGAGTCGTTTGTTGCAGCGCCGGATATTGCATTGGAAGGTGTGAATGTTGAGACTGAGGCAGATGATGATTCCGATGAAAAGGCTCTGCCGCTCCAGAGTGGTCAGTTGGCGCCAGCCTTGGCCGAGGCGGGTGGTCAAGGTGTGCTGTATAAGGAAGAGACCCTGGTAAAAGAAGAGGTGCCAGTTAAAGAATCATTTGCTGCCACAGCTGAAATTCCTGGTGTGGATGTGGAAACCGAGGCGGATGACGATTCCGAAGAAGCTGCTTTGCCCCAAGATCAAGGGGGGGTGGCTCCTGCTCTGATGTTCAGTGATGAAGAGTTTGGTTTTCAGGAAGCAGAAATAACGAACGATGCTGATGAGGATGAGTTTGATCTTGAAGATCGACTTGATTCATTTTTTGGTGCAGAGATTGAAGAGGCTTCTCTGGACAGTAGAGTTGAGCTCAGTGATAATGTCCCTGAAAAATTAAGTACAGCAGAGATCTCCCCGGAGGCATCAGGTGAAGTTGAGATTGAAGAGGCAGTGCCGGCGGATTTAGAGACACAGGAAGCTCCCGCTCCTCATCCTCAGCCAGTGGCAGAAATACCGGAAGTGAAACCAGTGGCTTCTGACCTTGCTTTTGAAGGTGTCGGCGCTGCTCTGTCTGCGGATGAAGCGAGTGAAGATCTTGAGGTGGTTTTTGAACCTGTTGGCGATGAGATAGAGGTTGATGAGCTTCCCGACTTTACTGCTGGACGTGGAGCAACTGAGGCGGATCTTGGCTTGGAACAGGAATCTCTGGCCGGACTTAAGGAGTGCGTTGCCTCAATCCTATTAAAAGAATATGAGACAGCTTTCCCTTCCTTTTTTGCTGGAACAAACAGGTTGCGACAGGTGTGGCAGACCCAGGATGTAAAGAATACTTTTCTCCAACTTTTACTCACTGTCGGTCAATATATTGATACTCATCGTGGGGGAGCAGATGCTGAATCGCTGACCCTGCTGCAATCTCTTAGTGATAAATTTGATCTGCTATGTCACAGACAAAGTGGTCTTGATGAGCGACCTGAGCGACTACTTTTTGAAGAGACTTGCAAGGTATTGCGCTGGCAGCAGGATTTAATCTCAGCCGTGCCTGCCAAGGAAGGGAGGGAAGCTTATTCTTCCACAATCATTGATAATCTGGATGATCTTTTTTCTGAGGAGTAACGGATTGTCTTAGAAAATTTTTTATGACAGGTTTGATAAGGGCGGTTATTCCCTTCTGCGGGAGTAACCGCCCTTGTGTTATCAGCAGTAATGTGTCAATACTTTTATGTTTGTTGTCAGAAATGTATTGTCTGCATTTCTGCTTCCTGGTTGCGAGTAAGATTTCGTTTGATGTTGTATCGATCGGTTATCAAAGTTTTTTTACAATGTAATAGATGACAATCTCGTAAAAACTCAAAAAAGTCTGTCAGTTGGAGCGACAGTGAGAAACCTTACTGCTCAACCAGTAGATACTATTAAGATTTCTCCCGATGGTCGAAATGACATTATAGCAATTTGTACTTTTTACGAGACCATCATAGATACTAGAGAGTTTTATGTTGATACATCCAACAGCAGTTATAGATAAGAAGGCAGAACTTGATTCCACAGTTTGTGTGGGGGCCTATTCTGTTATAGAGAAAGGGGTTTGTGTCGGGGCTGGAACCAGGATTGAACCGCATGCGGTGATTGCCGGTTTGACCACTATCGGTGAGGGAAATGTTATTGGCTCTTTTACCTCCATTGGTACACCGCCTCAGGATCTCAGTTATGCCGGTGAACCCACCCAATTGATCATTGGTGATCAGAATCAGATCCGTGAATATACCTCCATTCACCGTGGCACCGTAAAAGGTGGTGGCAAAACAGTTATTGGTGATAAGAATCTGTTTATGGCATCTTGTCACATTGGTCATGATTGCCACATCGCCAGTCATGTAATTATGGCCAATGTGGCCACCCTTGCCGGTCATGTAGAAGTGGATGAGCATGTTTCCATCAGTGGTCTGGTGGCCGTTCATCAATTTTGTCGTATCGGCTCATATGCCTATATAGGTGGTATGTCCGGAATCAGTCTTGATGTTGCTCCTTATATGATTGTCACCGGTACCAGAAGTGGGATGCGGGTTTCGGGTATTAATAAGGTTGGTCTCAGACGGCATGGCTTCAGCAAAGAGATTATCAGCAAGCTGGATCAGGCCTTTCGTATTCTTTTCCGTTCTCCTGACTTGTTGCAGGCAGATGCCCTGGCGTTGGTACGTAAGGAACTGCCTGATTGTACAGAGGTAGAATCTTTGGTTCATTTTCTCGAGAGTTCCAAACGTGGTGTGGCTAAACGTACTGAAGATTAGGAACCCTTATGAAACAACCTGATCATTTTTTCTCCATTTCGTTACGGTTCCTTATGCCGCCCCGGCCAATCAAATGACCATATTATTTCTGTACAGCGATTCAGCTGTTCTTCATGCATATTCATCCTGAGAAAATAGGTATTATTGCCGGGAGTGGTCAGTTTCCACTTCTTTTTATCAAGGCTGCCAGAGAGGCTGGACGGATTGTGGTGGTAGTGGCCCATAAGGGAGAAACCCTGCCGGAAGTTGCTGCTGCCGCTGATGTGGTCTGCTGGGTGAAGCTTGGTCAACTCGGGAAGATAATCCGATTTTTTCATGAAGAGGGAGTGGGGGAGACCGTCTTCCTGGGTGCCATTACTAAAACACAGGTGTTCAAAGATGTCTTTCCTGATTTGAAGGGGTTGACCCTATGGAACAAGATTGACAGCCGGCAGGATGATGCCATCCTGCGGGCTGTAGCGAATGCCCTTGAACGCGAGGAGATCAAGGTGCTGGAGTCGACGTTATATCTGCGCCATCTTCTGTTTCCCGGCGGAGTGTTGACCAAAAAGAAGCCTGATCGTGAACAACGGCTTGATATTGAATTTGGCTGGCGGAATGCTCGAGCCATAGGCCGGCTTGATATCGGACAATGTGTGGTGGTAAGAAATCTGTCAGTATTGGCGGTGGAGGCCATCGAAGGAACTGACGCCACCATCCTGCGTGGTGGAGGATTGGCCCGTGAGAAGGCGGTGGTGGTCAAGGTCAGGAAACCCTCCCAGGATTTTCGTTTTGATCTGCCGGCCACCGGATTAAAAACAATCGAAAGCCTGGCCAGTGTCAAGGCTGCGGTGCTGGCCGTTGAGGCTGGTCAATCACTGCTCTTTGATCGTGAGGTTATGATCAAGGCGGCAGACCAAGCGGGTCTTGTGGTGGTCGGGATTGTTGAAAATCCTGATGGATCCCTGGAGTTTTAAATGGCTTTTTTCCTTTTTTCTCTTTCCTCTTTTCCCTTCTGATGCAGGCAATGATCCTGGCGGCTGGTTTTGGTACCCGTCTGCTGCCGTATACCCTCGTTCATCCCAAACCCCTTTTTCCCATCCTTAATCACCCCTTGTTGCTGCTGACGATTCAACGTCTGCAACAGGCCGGTTGTGATCATATCATAGTAAACTGCCATTATCTTCGTGAACAGATCGTTCACGCCCTGCAAGGGATCCCCGGCGTAGTGGTGCAGGAGGAGACTTCTGTCCTCGGTACGGGCGGTGGTCTGCGACTGGCCCTCGATCAGTTCCGGGATGAACCTCTCCTGGTGACCAATGGGGATATTTATCATACCATTGACTATCAGCGTCTCTACCAGATCCATACAAAAAAAAAGGCACCAGTGACCATGGCCATGCATGATTGCCCTCGTTTTAATACTGTGGCAGTTGAGGATAATCTGGTCCGCAGTTTTGATGATCGGTGCAAAGGGGAGCAGCTGGCCTTTACCGGACTGCACGTCCTGGAACCTGAAGTGCTGTCAGGAATTCCTGCACAAGGAGAATATTCGATTATTGATTTGTATCGTCAGCTCCTTGAACAGGGGCAGTCGATCAGCGTTACTCGTGTGGATGATTGTTTCTGGACGGATATGGGAACAGTGGAAGACTATCTGGCGCTCCATGCCGGCCTGTTGACCGGGAAAATTCCTCTCTGGCCAGAACTTGAATTGTCGGCAAAGAGTCCCTTTCTCTTTGCTGGCAGAGAAAAGATAGGGAGTGATCTTCTGTTGCGGGATTGGGTCTGTGTGGGAGATGCTGTCATTGGCAAAAATAGCTATTTGCAGCGATCAGTGGTCTGGGACGGGGCTGTGATTGCAGAGGATCAAAGGGTGGTGGATCAATTGGTGGTTGAGTAACACCAACAAAGGGGGGGCATCCTCCCCTCTTTGTTGGTGTTTTGAAGGTGGGTTTTTTAAAAGGTGTATCCCATATTCAAGGCCACAGCATGTTGGGTCGAGTCCAATTCCTCATATACAGTATGGTTGGGGATCACTCCATACATATAGAGGTAGGTGTCGGAAAATTCTGCACTCATGGTTCCGTCTGTCTTCATTTTTTTGAAGTCGTAGGATGCAGCCATAAACCAGTGTTCAGTGAAATCATATTTCCCTTTGATGTTGAACATCCATGAATACCCATCAAGGTCACCATTATTGACTTTTTCCCGGAGCAGGTGTTGGTCAACATCCTCAGCATTAACCAGAGGAGAGTAGCTGACGTTGCCCTCCACAGAGAATTGCTTGGCCAGATCGACTTTGCCGCCTATCTGGATATAGGGGATCTTGTATTCAAGTTTGTATTTGATGCTAGGTGTACCATCACCCAGATAGTCATATCCTGCCTGGCCGGAAGGCGAGTATTGCTGGACAAGGTTGGCGGTATATTGCCAGTTCTGGTAGATGTAGCCTACCCCTGCGTTCAATGACCAATTTTCCCCACGGAAAAATTTGTACTTGGCATTGACGTCAAATTCATACCCTTCAAATTCACTGATATTACTGTTTGAATAGACGTCGAGTTGGCTGGGATTGGATGCTGTAAGCCAGTCCTTGTCAATCATCTGGTCATCAGGTGAGGAGATATCTTTTTTTACAGAGGCGGAAACCAGCCAGGTATCATGAAATTCGGCATTGCCTTTGGCGGTAAGCATGTAAATATCGAGGGGAAATTCCAGTTGGCTGAAAGGGAAATAGCCATTTTCAACCACCCCGTCAAACCAGTGGACAGGATATCCTATCTGATAGGTGTTGTCCCCTGACCATGACTCAACACCCAGCATAATCTCCGCCTTGGCCTGTCCTGTTGTTATTGTGACCGGTTCAGCTGAAACACTGCTGCTGGACGCGGCAAAAACTGGCAGAGCCGTTATGGCTGTAAGACCTAAAGCCATCCAGGCTGACTGTACTCTTCTGTTCATACTCTTTTCTCCTTTTGGTGATAAAAATGATTCATCTGCAATCAATGTTTATTTTTTTTACAGGAAAAAAAAAGAGAAAGCAAGGGATGTCCGGAAAATCACATTGATGGATTGGGTGGGGCATAATCATTGGGGGTCAGAAACAAGCTTATGGTGGTCACGTCCTGCAAAATAATTGATCCAGGACGAACTTCCCTGAAGAGACCAGTCTTTAGGGGGAAGCGGCGGACAATGAGCCAAAGACCCCAGGTGACCGGCGGGGTTGTTATGGTAAACTCTGACCCAGAAACAGAGTCGTTCTTGGGGATAGACCTCACAGAAACCGTGCAGGGAGCCGCCGCAGGGACCGTTGATCATTCGCTTGGGGCAACCGGATTGCGGGCAGAGATAACTGGATTCGGCCAGGGTGCAGTCTCCGCACATACGACAGCGGAAAAAAAAAGTTTTGAGCAGGTGTTCACAAAAGGTGTACAGGCGGCGGGCTCGTTTATTACGATCAGCCTTAAGGCTGATCGTTTTTGCCAGGGGGAAAATGAGACCCGTTGGTAGAAATGCGGAATCGTGGATCTGTTGGTTGGTGCGAAAGAGCGCTGAGGGCCCAGGGGGTGTGTCTTTTTGTCGTCCTGATTCAGGAAACATATACCAGGTGGATGGCGTCGGGAAATCTACCTGGTGACGTATCTCCTCCATGTTGGCTGCTGCCGCAAACGATTCCGCCTGATCAAGAAGAAAGGCTATCTTGCTGAAATTAAGATTATTGCCCCCCAGGTGAACCCCGGCATAACCCATGTGCTTGAGAACGGCCACCGTTCTGGCTCCCCGCAGCAATCTGGCTCCTTCCCCTTTGTCCGGACTTGTAGTCTCCTCTTGCATAAGTCGCATCAACGATTGTGGAAAGAGAATGCCGGGGACCTGCCCCCGGCACATGATCTCGGCAACCTTCAGGCTGGGGATGAAGACGCTGGCAAGGAGGGGGGCTGTAATTGCATAGTTGTGGCAGAAGGATAATAACTCCTGATATTTTTCCATGTCAAAACCAAGCTGACTGATGATAAAATGGGCGCCTGCGGAGAGCTTGGTGAGCAGTTTGGCATATTGGAATATTTGTTCAGCTTCAGTGGCCTTAAAGGGAGAGACCACGCATCCGGCCAGGAAATCCATGGAAGGCAGCGACATAACGCCTCCCGGTGCTCCTCTTTCAAGAGGAAGGGCCTGTCGCAGACGGTTAATGAGAGTCAGGAGCTGGGGGGAGTCGAGATCAAATACCGGCATTGCCTGACCGTGAAAACCATAACGGGGGTAGTCGCCACCGAGGACCAGCAGATTGAGAAGGCCGTGTCGGTGGCATTCGAAGAGCTGGCTTTCCGCCATGTTCCGGTTTTTGTCCTTGAGGGAGAAATGGATCAACGAGGCAATGCCCATGGACTGGATGTCAATCCCTAAGGAAGTGGGGGCGAGTGCGGGATGGCCTCCGGGATTGTCGGTGATGGACAGGGCCTTGATTCGGCCATCTTTTTTGGCTTCTTCGGCAAACTTGAGAATGGCTTCCAGTTTTTTCCCACCTGAACCTCGTCCTGGCACTAACTCAAAGGTGATGGTGAATTCCTGGGGATTGAAGAGGGAGGTTCTGAAGATATCGGGAGCTTGCGAGGGTTCCATGGTGGTGATCTCGTAAAGTTTTGTAAAATTATTGCAGGGCCTTTTTTCTCCTTGCACATCTTCTGCGACAGTAGGTACTATTGTACGCATGACTCAGAAAAATGAAAGTGAAAAGGTACTGGCGCTTGTTCCCCTGCTCCAGGACTCCGGTCTTCTTAGCCGGCGGGAGGCCGCTGCTCCTCTGACATCCCTTGTTGTGCAGCGGTTGTCAGGTGACGGTTCGAGCCGGCAATTCTGGCGGGTCAGGCGCAAGGATGGAGAGAAGATCTGTCTGGCGGTGGCCCCAGCCGGCAGGACAGAGCTGGATCTGCGGGAGGCCGCATCGGCCCGGTTGATCGGTGTCCATCTCCATGATCGTGGTGTCCGGGTTCCGGCCCAATATGGCTGGGACGCAGAAGCTGGGCTGCTGCTGTTCGAGGATCTTGGGGACGTGAAGCTCCATGATCTGGTGGAGCAGAGTCGCAATCAAGCAGGGAAAGTGGACCTGCATGTACTGCGTCCCTGGTATCGTCAGGCAGTGCAGCAGCTGGCCTGGATGCAGATTCACGGTGCCGATGGCTTTAACTGTGACTGGTGCTGGGATACCAGGGAATATGACCGCTCATTGATGTTGGCCCGGGAATCCGGTTATTTTCTCCGGGCATTCTGGCAGGAGCTGCTGGGTCAGGACCTGCTTCCGGGGATTGAGGAAGAGTTTGAGTGGGTTGCATCTGCAGCCTCTCAGGCTCCGGCCACTTTCTTTCTGCACCGGGATTTTCAGTCAAGGAACATCATGGCGCAGAACGATCAGCTCTGCTTTATCGATTTTCAGGGGGGAAGGATGGGGCCTCTGGGCTATGATCTGGCCTCGCTGCTTATTGATCCCTATACCGCTCTGTCATCCCGGTTTCAGGATGAACTTATCAGCTTGTATCTTGATGCTGTGAGTGCCCTGTATCCTGTGGACGCCCACCAGTTCAGGCGGCAATATTGTTTTCTCGCCCTGCAGCGGAATCTGCAGATCATCGGTGCCTTCTCATTTCTGAGCAGAGTCCGGGGCAAGATTTTTTTTGCCCGCTTCATCTTTCCCGCCCTGTTGTCACTGGCTGAGCGATTACGGGATCAGGAGCTTGCTGATCTTCGGCTTCTGCCGCGTATGGTAAGCCAGGCCCTGAAACTTTTTCAGCAGGAAGAGAAATGGAGCTCCGGGGTTAGTTTTCAGGTGTAATCTGAGGCAAGAACGCAGAGATCATTTCTTGAAAATCCAGAGCAGGAGGGACAGCGCCACGGAAATGATGATGCACGTGGTCACGGGAAAGTAAAACCTGAAATTCCCGGATTTGAAGACAAAATCACCTGGCAGTCTGCCCAGGTTTAATTTTTGCAACAATGGCTGGCACAGGCCAAGGAAGACGAAAATAATGCCGATGGTGATCAGTGTTTTTGCCATATCCTTCTCATGCTGCACCCCCCCAGCGATAGTAATATTCTCCGCCATCTCCTTTAGTCTCAAGAGTATGGCTCGATCCATAGGAGAGGACAACTTGGTCCCTTGTCTCAGAGATACAATCTGTATCTAACCCCGATGAACGGGATACGTGCCCTTCGCAGATTATTTTCTGGCAAAAAAAAAACAAGAAAATAATCCGTAAGGCGCTAAGCCGCTGTAAAAAAATAACATGGCAAAAATGGGGTCATGGCAAAAATGGGGTCAGGTCTTGCATTGATGCACGCAAACTGCGTATCTTCAGAATAGGATCCCCGTAATTTTTCTAAATCCCTTCCTCATTTCTAGCCTGTTCTTCATCTGAGGTTTGTAGATCCTCGAAGTCCTGGCGTACTCTGTCCAGATCTTGCCGATATCCTTCGGCGTCGCCATATTCCAGGAACTTGCTGTAGCGGCTGTGAAAATCACTGGTCCGTCTGGCGTGTTTGATCGGGCACCAGTATTGCTCGGTTCTACCCGCTATCTCACGAATGTAGGCGATCAGGCCGTTGAAGTAGCCGCAGTAGACGCAGTTCAGTTTTTCAATGCCGTTGAGGTAGCTGAGGGCGTGCCGGTCAATGACGATGTAACGACTGCGCCGCACCTTGGGAATTTTATAGATGGGGAAGCAGACTGCCTGGAACAGGGAGACGATGAGGTCCAGGAAAAGGGCGGGGGCCAGGCAGGACCAGATAAAGGGGATGGTGAGAATGTTGAGGAGATCCGATTCCTTGAGGTAACGGGAGATCCTGGTGGCAATGAGCTTATGGTGCCTCTTGACCTCTCGGTCGAAGAGGATCTTTTTACCCTGAATTGTGTAGTAGAATTCGTTTTGTTTTTTCTCGAATTCTTCCGCCAGTTCCTGCTCCAGCTTTTTGATGGCTTCAATCAGGGCTTGCAGTCGGTCATGCATGGAGATGCCTTGTCACGAAAAAGTAAGACCGGGTGGTCGAGAAAAGTGCCTCTGAGGGCGGGGCAGCTCATTGGTTGTGGATGGTGGCCATGACCCGGCGGTTCCGTTGACGTCCTTCTTCGGTGACGTTGGTGGCGACGGGGTGTGAAAAACCGTAGCCGATGGTGGAGAGACGGACCGGGTCGATCCTGAATTTTTCCACCAGATAGCGCTTGACACTGGCTGCCCGTTGCTGGGATAGATTTTTGTTGTGACGTTCCGAACCAATATCACAGGTGTGGCCCTCAAGGGTCACGGCGATTTGTGGATGGGCGGTGAGGAAGGTGCCGATTTCATCGAGGTTGTCGTGGGCGTCAGGCCGGATAACGGCGCGGTCGAGGTCAAACTGGACGTTGAGGAGAAAAGAGACCGGGGCCGTGGTCTTTTTCTCAAAAAAGACCTGGCGGATGAAGTCGTTCATGCCGCTGCTGGTAGAGAGGGTGTCGCCGGCAATGGTGAAGCCGCATTCGCCGGCCTTGGTCACCGCATCCATGGTCTGATGACCCAGGGCGGTATTGCCGATGAGAACGGTGTAGATGCACAGCCGGTCACCGTAGGCAGCCTTCAGGCGGGTGGCCGCCTCTTGCGGGGTGACGGTATTGCTGGAGACCTGCATGCCGTCGCTGATCACGATCAGGGCGATCTGACCATTGGTGTCTTGCAGGGTTTTCCGGCTGGTGAGCAAGGGGGTACTGATGGGGGTCAGACCCTTGACGCTGATGCTGTTGACCGCGTGGGCGAAGGCGCCGGGATTGTAAGCCGTCATGCCGTAGATCAGGCCGTCATTGGCCAGGGTATCGTGGGTCGCGGGTGATTCACCGATGATGTGCAGTCCTGCCTGCAGTTTCAGGGAGCTGATCCCCTGGTTCAGGCCCAGGACGATGTTGCGGGACTGCTGAAATTTCTGGGTGCCGTTATAGGTGTCCCACATGGAAGAGGAGGCGTCAAAGATCACCAGCAGGTTCTCCACTTTCTGCTGATATCCTTGCTGCAGCCATTCCTGATGATTGCTCTCCACGTACAGGCACTGGTCTTTCCGGCCGCAGCCAAAGGTCAGGGTAAGGGAGAAAAGAAGGATACCTATGTTGAAGAGTTTCATTTTTTTCGTTGGTGTTTACGGTTTTCGTGATTGATGGAGGTTTGCTGAGCGTGTGTGACTATACGGTATTTTCTTAAAAGAAAGCAAGCAGATAAAAAAGTGATGTTCAGAGGGCTGGTGCATTTCCCGCTCTTTTGGTGTACACTGTGATCTGTAGTCGGGGTGTGCGCTCCCTGAATTTTTGTCTCCTCCTCACCCTCAAAAAGGAAAGTAATGTCAGATTATTCCATTGTTGCCCTGGTCGGGCGTCCCAATGTCGGGAAGTCAACCCTCTTCAACCGTATCACCAAGTCAAGACAGGCCCTTGTCGACCCGACTCCGGGGGTCACCCGCGACCGTCATTATGCACGGGTGGTCTGGAACGAGAAGATGTTCATGCTGGTAGACACCGGCGGTATTGATGATAACCCCGAGGACCAGATGGTGGATCATATTCGGGAACAGGCCATGGCTGCCATTGAAGAGGCGGACATCATTATTTTTCTCATGGACGGCCGCCAGGGGCTCCTGCCTGCTGATCAGGAGGTGGTGGATCTGCTGCGCCGCACCGATAAGACCATATTTCATGTGGTGAACAAGATCGACAGTCCCGAGCAGGAGGTGAAGCTGCTCTCTCCCTTCTATGAATTGGGGGTGGAACCCTTGTGGTCACTCTCCGGTGAGCACAGTTTCGGTTTTTATACCCTGATGGATGCCTTGAGCAAAGAGCTGAAAGTGAATGAAGATGAGGTTGCTCTGCCGGAAAATACCATCAAGGTGGCCTTTTTCGGCCGTCCCAACGTCGGCAAGTCGTCAATGATCAATCAGATCCTGGGCCAGGAACGGATGGTGGTCTCTGATATTTCAGGTACCACCCGCGACTCGGTGGATACCTTGCTTACCTATGACCAGTATAATTATCTGCTTATTGACACCGCCGGTATCCGCCGCAAAGGCAAGACCACCGAAAAGCTGGAGAAGTTCAGCATCCTTAAAGGCCTGTCCTCCATGGAGAAGTGTGATATTGCCGTGGTTCTGATCGATGCCGGCGAGGGGATCACCGAGCAGGATGTGACGGTGATCGGGTATACCCAGGAGCAGGGGCGGGGACTGATTATCCTGGTGAATAAGTGGGACCTGATCAAGGATGATAAAAAGAGACAGGAACATCTGTGGGCGGAGATCGGGCGGGCCCTGCCCTTTGTCGGTTTTGCCCCCATCCTTCACGTCTCGGCCCTCACCGGCTATGGAATCAAACGGCTTTTTCCCACCATTGGTTCGGTCTATAAGCAGTTTACCGCCAAATTCCCCACGGCGGCGCTCAACCAGTTGCTGCAGGACGCGGTGGCGGCCCACAGTCCGCCCATTTATAAGAATAAGCGGCTTAAATTTTATTTCACCTCGCAGATCGGCACCAAGCCGCCCCAGTTTGTGATCATGAGCAACAGTTCCAAGGGCGTCCATTTTTCCTATCAGCGCTATCTGACCAACCGTTTTCGTGACGGTCTGGGGCTGGACAAGGTACCGGTGCAGTTGGTGATTCGAGATAAAAACAGGGATAAAGAGGGGAAAAAGTAAGGATCTTATTCCCTCGGAGGCAGAAGGGCAGGGCAAGTCAACTATTTATGTACAGGAGGAAAAATCATGAGCAAGGAACAGAACACCAGAAAAGAAACCAAGAAAGAACCGGCCAAGACCATGAAGGAAAAAAAGGCCGAAAAAAAGGCCAAGAAGGAACAGAAAAAAGGGGTGATTTAATTTCATGAACACCCTGCAACCAAATGACCCTCTGCACGGGATCACCCTGGAGATGATGCTGGTCCGTCTGCAGGAGAAGTACGGCTGGGAGAAAATGGGCCGGAAGATCAAGATCAACTGTTTTCTCAGTGAACCGAGCATCAAGTCCAGCCTGGCATTTCTCCGCAAGACACCCTGGGCCAGGAAAAAGGTTGAAGAGTGGTATGTCCGTAATTTTGTGATAGAGTGGAAGAAGGATCAGGAGTGAGCTCTTGATCCTTCTTCCGCCTTACTACCTTAGAAATTCTTTTTTTTTAGCTGTAATTGGGGATGCCCCCAATTACATACCCATCAACAGAAAATCGAAGGAGAAGACATGAAACACACACAGAAAAAAATGCTGCTATGTGGTTTGGCACTGCTGTCCCTGTTGAGTGCAACGGCGGTCATGGCAGAAGACAAGGTGGTGGTGATCCCCATGGGCAGCAGTGGTGTAGGTACGGTTGTTACCAGTATTAGTGGCGAATCGTGGTTTGCTCATAACTCTTCGCCGACCACGGTTAGTCGATATGTCACTACCGTACTCGTCTCCGGTGATGGAAAAATGGTACTTGGAGGCTTACATGCCCCTGCGTCAATTGACGGCGTCGCATACGGGTTGGAGACGATAGAGCTCTGTGTTGATGTGACTGCGCCGGGCTACCTCGATTACATTACTGTGTACAGACACGACTCTGCGACCTCAGCGCCAGTAATTATGGCAAACTCCACTGCTCGCACCACTGACGGCTGCTACATCTATCCCGTGAATGCTTCCACCGGCAAAGGCGTTGGTATCATTCTATCATTTGCCGGTGGCGGAGACATTCGCATCAATGGAACGACATTCACCTGGAAGAAGTTGACCGCATTGGCTGCTTCAGCAGCCCCTGCAGGGCCAGCCAGTGCGGAGGCCACCAGCGCGGAAGATACAGGTCGATGAGTGGGAATAGGGGGCAGTCAGACCCCTATTGTTCCGTAATTTTGTGATAGAGTAGAAGAAGGATCAGAAGTGAGTTTCTGATCCTTCTTCCGCCTTAAGTTTTCATTATCCGCACGGCGGGTGTCTCCATACAGAAACCAGGCCCAGGAATGAACCGGCCAGGCCCCACCAGAAATCACCCCAGCTCCAGTGGCCTTTGCTCCAGAGGTCCAGGCCTTCTTTTGTCACGGTTACCAGGATCCCGGCGCAGAGCAGTGGTGTCCAGTAGATGCCGCTTAGTGTCAGTATGAAGCCCCAGAAAAAATGGACCTGCAGATCAAGCCTGCAGGTATCCATGATCCATTTTCCGCATCTCCGGTAGGAGGTGAGAAGAGTCAGCGCGGCGTCATCCTGTGAGAATCCTGTCTCTGCAGCTTTTAATTACCCCCTGGCCTGAGCCATGGCCTTGCGGAAGGCGTCAGCCGAGCGTCTGATCACGTCATCAGAGATACAGAAGGCAAGGCGGAAATATCCTGGAGCGCCAAACCCCTGGCCCGGGACCGCCAGGATCTTGTGCTCCTGAAGGATGGCGCAGAATGCCACATCGTTGGCGATGGGGGATTTGGGAAAGATGTAAAAGGCGCCTTTGGGGGGGACAAAATCATAGCCTGCCTCAGTGAGGATTGAGCAGAATAATTCACGCCTGCGGGTGTAGATGGAGCTGTCAACGCTTACATCCTGGAGCTTGGCCACTACGCGCTGCATGAGGGCCGGGGCGTTGACAAAACCAAGGATGCGGTTGGCCAGGGTCAGGGCGCCGAGCAGGACGGCCTTCTCTCCTATCTCTGGATGGACAGCCACATAGCCGATGCGTTCTCCCGGCAGAGAGAGGTCCTTGGAGTAAGAGGAGAGGACGATGCTGTTGCGGGTGGCCTGGAAGACGCTGCCGACCTCGTGATTGTCAAAGACGATCTTGCGGTAAGGTTCGTCGGCGATGAGGTAGATCGTGGTGCCAAGCCGCTTGCCTGCCTCGTCGAGCAGCCTGCCGAGGGCATTGAGCGACTCCTGGGAGTAGATCTGGCCGGTGGGGTTGTTAGGCGAATTGATGAGGATGGCCTTGGTCCTGTCGGTCAGAGCCGATTCAATAGCCTGCAGGTCCAGGTTGAATTCCTGGTCCGTGCTCACGACCTTGCTGACTCCTCCATGGTTGTCCACATAGAAGTTGTATTCAACGAAGTAGGGGGCCAGCAGGATGACCTCATCCCCCGGGTTGAGCAGGGATTTCATGACGATATTGATGGCGCCCGCCGCGCCGCAGGTCATGAGCATGTCGTTGCCGCTGACAGCAACGCCCTGCTCGAGCGACATCCTGGCGGCTAACTTCTCACGGACCCAGGGGTAACCTCCATTGGGCATATAGGCGTGGACGCCGGGTGACTGGTCGGCGGCGATCTCCCGGATCACGGTGGTAAATTCAGGCGGCGGCGGGACATCGGGATTGCCGAGGCTGAAGTCAAAGACATTCTCCGCCCCGAACTGGGCCTTCATCTTGGCCCCTTCCTCAAACATCTTACGAATCCAGGAAGATTTTTCGGCAAAAGCACGCATCTTTTCAGAAATAGACATAACTCTCCTTTATCTTAGCTTGCGGTTATCGTTTTTTGAAATATTCGTAGGCTACATTGATCTCTTTCATCTTCTCTTCCGCAACTTTACGGAACTCCTCGCCCAGATGCCCCACCTTGTCAGGGTGATACTTCATGCTCAGGCTGCGATAGGCCTTCTTGATCGCCTCCATGTCCGCTCCGGATTCCAGGCCGAGTACCGCATAATAGTGGGCGGCGGCATCGCGGGGGGCGGCACCGGGCTGCTGCCGCCGGTACATGTATTTGGCCTCGATGGTGCGCTGGTCATAGGCGGTGATCTGCAGGTAGGCGGCAATGTTGCGGGCCACGGCCAGTTCCGCCTCTGAGACCTCGCTCTTGGTGTAGAGGATCTGGTAGACCAGTTCCAGCAGGATCAGTCGCGGCTCATAGGCAAAGGTGGTCCTGAACTCCTGGAGCAGTGATTCCAGGGGCTGGGTTGTGGCCACGGCCTCCTTGATCAGCTCCTTGACCCAGTACATCTGGTCCTGGGAGTAGTGGAGGTTGTACTGAAAAAATCGGTGGATGGTGGAGATCTCTTCCTTGCTGATCCGACCGTCGATCTTGGCGATATTGATCAGGATCTGGATCAGCAGCCAGACAAAACGGTTGTGCGTCTCACTCTGGGATGCCTCGTAACTGGAGACCTTTTTCTGTACCCAATAGGTGAATCCCCAGAAGATGGCTATGAAGAGAAGTACCCCGGCCAGTCCGGAATAGAGCAGGACGCCGACAAAATTGAGCAGGGCCGGAGCACCGCCGGTGATCAGGATGATCAGGGCCAGGAGCAGCAGACAGCCGCCGCAGCCGGGTTGTTTATGTTGTTGATAGGGCATTGAAATCTTGAGTTATGGTAATGTATGGAGAAGAGCGGTTATCTGCTTTCTTTCTCTTGAAAAAGTGCTTCAACAAATTCGTTGGGGTCAAAGTCACGCAGGTCCTCCAACTGTTCACCGATACCGATAAAGCGGATGGGGATCTTCAGCTCACGGCAGATATTGACCACGATCCCGCCCTTGGCCGTACCGTCCAGTTTGGTCAGGGTCAGGCCGGTGATGTCAACCGTAGCGTTAAAGAGTTTTGCCTGCGAGATGGCATTCTGGCCGGTGGTGGCGTCAAGGATCAGCATGACCTCATGGGGAGCGGCCGGAATTTTTTTGCCGATGACCCGCTTGATTTTCTTCAGCTCTTCCATCAGATTGACCTGGGTGTGAAGACGTCCTGCCGTGTCAACAATGACCACATCATAATTTTTGGACAGGGCTATATCCATGGCGTCATAGACTACAGCGGAGGGGTCCGCCCCTTCATGTTGAGAGACGACCTGCACGTTATTACGCTCACCCCATATCTTTAACTGAGCGACTGCCGCCGCCCGGAAGGTGTCTGCCGCTACCAGGAGTACCGATTGCCCCGCATTGGCGAATTTGTGGGTGATTTTGCCGATGGTGGTGGTCTTGCCGACCCCATTGACCCCCACTACCATGATGATAAAAGGCCCTTTGTCGGGCATGACCAGTTCGGCTGGTTGATCGGATTCTGTGATAAAGGAACGTATTTTCTCTTTGAGAACTTTTTTGAGTGTCTGCGGATCTGAAAGCTCCTTGCGCTTGAGCTTGCGACGGGCCTCGTCCAACAGCTCCTGGGCGGTATTGACCCCCAGATCGGCAGTGATCAGGATTTCTTCCAGCTCATCAAGCAGTTCCTGATCGATTTCTTTTTTACCAAGAAAGAGGGTGTCAATGCGATATACCAGTGACTCTTTGGTCTTGGTCAATCGTTCCGAGAGCCGCTGGAACATGGAGCTGTTTTTTTTGCCGGGGCCGGCTTTTTTTTCCTGAAGATCAGGGAAAGACGATGTCTGTGGCAGGGGCTCTGTGGATGCAAGTGGTTCCTGAGTCTCATCCAATGTTGCGGGAGAGGCCTCAAGGGAAATATCATCTGTCAGTGCAGGCTCGGCCGGCCCTGGCTCTATCTGGTCGGGTTGCTCCTGATCCGGAGCGGCAATCTGTTCTTCTTTTTTACCAAATTTTTTCTTGAACCAGCCGAGCATGCGAGAGTCCTTTAAGACATTTGAACGTCTTTATTGAGGTATCACTTTTTTGTGATCATGGATTAGAAGTTAAAAAAATATATTACGGTCAGGATGGGAAGAAAGCAACAAAAACAGTATTCTCTGGACATCCGGCAGGGTATTCGTCAGGATTTTATTTGCTTTTACAGATATCAGGATTACTGTACGAATAATTGCTGTCACAGTGCTCCAGGTGAGCCGGTTGGCTTCTCTTCACTGGTGATCCATAGCAATAAACATTATTTCTTAAAAGTAAACGTTTGCTTTTTATCTCAATATTACAGGAGGAAGTACGATGTCGAGTTCGTGTGGATCAAGCAGTTCCTGCTCAAGCAGCAGTTGTAGTAGTCAGGAATCTCAGCAGGCAAGGATGGCTCAGCAGGAGAATGCCATTACCCGCTCACTGGGGAAGATTAAACACAAGGTTCTGGTCATGAGCGGCAAGGGCGGGGTTGGTAAATCCACCGTTTCCGTTAATCTGGCCTTAGGGCTGGCCAAAAGAGGCCACCAGGTAGGGTTGATGGATGTGGATCTCCATGGCCCGGATGTTGTCCGGATGCTGAACATGAAGGGGAACATGGAGCCGCCGGCGACCCCGGATGCGCTGGTGCCGCCATTGAAGTACAATGATAATCTGAAGGTCGTGTCCCTCGAATATATGATGAAGGACAGGGACGAGGCCATTATCTGGCGCGGCCCTCTTAAGATCCAGGCCATCCGTCAGTTTGTTGCCGATATGGATTGGGGTGAGCTTGATTATCTGATTATTGATGCCCCTCCGGGGACCGGTGATGAGCCTTTGTCTGTTGCTCAGACCATCCCCAATGTTAAGGCTGTGGTCGTAACCACTCCTCAGAAGGTTGCCCTGGCCGATGTACGAAAGTCCATCAATTTCTGCAAGACAGTGGAAATGGAAATTACCGGAGTCATTGAGAATATGTCCGGTTTTGTCTGCCCCCATTGTAATCAGACTGTTGATATCTTTAAAACCGGTGGCGGGGAAGAATTGGCCCGCGACTTTGATCTGCCGTTTTTAGGTCGGGTTCCCATGGATCCGAAGGTGGTTATTGCCGGTGATGATGGAGTGCCTTATCTTTCTTCCGATGCGGTAAGTCCTGCCACCGAGGCCTTTGACGCAGTGGTGACGGCTGTGGAAAACCGTCTGCCGCCTTTGGCGGTAAAACCTGCACTGAACATGGCGGCTGCCACCAGCAGCTGTGGATGCGGCGGCGGTGGGTGCAATCCTGCTAAATGTGATTGCTGATTAAAGAGTGACCGGGAAGCAGGAAGTGGTGAGTGGTAAGCCGCTGTAAAAAAAATAACATGGCCATCTAAGTGACCGGAGCGGCATAACGAGCCGTAACGAAATAGATATAAATGGCCATGTTATTTCGTAACGGCTCCTAAAAAGAGAACAGGAAGAGTGGAGTGTCAAATCTTTTTCTGTTCTCTTTCTTTTGTGTGAATTATTTTTAATATGTAATTGATATGTTTATTAAACAACTGATTGTTGGGGAAATGGGTGTTTGCTGTTATATTGTCGGCTGCACAAAGACCGGTAAGTGTGCGGTGATTGATCCCGGCGGTGATGAAGAGCAGATTCTCTCTGAGGTGGCGCGAGCGAATCTGGCCATAGACTATATCATTGCTACCCATGGGCACCCCGATCATGTCTGCGGCAACAGAAGGCTCAAGGAGGCCAGTGGCGCGGCCATTGTCATGCATGAGGCGGATGCGGAATTTTTTTCCCGGCCGGAGGTGATAAAATATTTCTCCATGCTCGGACTTGAAGCCTCGCCTCCTGTTGATATCCAGGTCCTTGATGGTGACGTGATAAGCATTGGTGAAGAAAAGTTACAGGTGATTCATACCCCGGGGCATACCCCAGGCGGTATCTGCCTGTATAATGCCCCGGATCTTTTTACCGGTGATTCCCTCTTTGTTGGTGGCCTTGGCCGAACGGACTTTCCTGGTGGCTCCCATCAGGAATTGATGGAAGCGATAAACACCAAACTGCTGACCCTGCCGGCGGAGACTGTGGTCTGGCCGGGACATGGGTATGGCGGTAACCGCTCCACCATAGGTGAAGAAAAAAGATCGAATCCTTATATCCGTTAAAGGCCGGGATCTCAGGGGGGACTTTCCGACTTCCTGTTTTTCGGCTCGCCTGGCTGGCCATTCATGGCTTGTATTATCTATCCTCTGACTTTCTGATATCCCATGCGTGAAATTGTTCTCGGCACCGCCGGCCATGTTGATCATGGCAAGACCAGCCTGATCAGAGCCCTGACCGGTATTGAAACAGACCGCCTCAAGGAGGAAAAAAAACGCGGCATCACCATTGAACTGGGTTTTGCCTATCTCGATCTGCCTTGCGGTCATCGCCTGGGGATTGTCGATGTGCCCGGTCATGAAAAGTTTGTAAAGAATATGGTTTCCGGGGTCATGGGCATGGACCTGGTGGCCTTTATCGTCGCTGCTGATGAAGGGATCATGCCCCAGACCAGGGAACATTTTGAGATCTGTCGTCTGCTTGGGGTGAAAGAGGGCATCATCGTTATCACCAAGAAAGATATGGTGGAAGCGGAATGGTTGGACATGGTGGAAGAGGAGGTGCGTGATTTTTGCGCAGGGAGCTTTCTGGAAGAGGCCCCTCTGCTTCGTGTCTCATCTACCACGGGCGAGGGGATTGCAGAGCTGAAAGAAGAGCTTGACCGTTTTGTCGGCCGGCAGCAGTTGAAAGAAGTCTATGGCCCGTTTCGTCTGCCGGTGGATCGGGTCTTTGCCATGAAAGGTTTTGGCGCGGTGATTACCGGGACATCAATTTCCGGCAGGGTCGCCATCGGTGAAGACCTCCGCTTTTACCCCTCAGAGCTGATCGCCAAGGTACGTGGTCTGCAGGTTCATTCCCAGTCTGTTGAAGAAGTTGAGGCCGGCCATAGGACGGCCATCAATCTGCAGGGGGTTGATACCGCGCTCATCGAAAGGGGAATGGTGGCGGCGACTCCGGGAGCTCTGCACCCAGGTTTCATGCTTGATTGCGACTTCCTTTATCTTGCGGCCAACGAAAAACCCCTCAAGCACCGAACCAGAGTACGAATCCATCTGGGGACGGCCGAGGTCATGGGCCGTATTTCCCTACTGGAACAGGATGAATTGTTACCGGGAAAGAGCACCGCAGCCCAGCTTCTTTTTGAGGAGCCCATAGCCGTCTGGCCCGGGGATCGATATGTGGTACGCAGTTATTCTCCGGCAACGACCATCGGCGGCGGCAGGGTGCTGGGGAATCAGCCGGCGCGCAAGCGGAAACGGGCCACGGAACACGATCGTCAGGTGAACGGTGAGGTTTTTCAGATCCTGCAGCACGGAACCGTTGAAGAGCAGATCCTCCTTTTCCTGGAGGAGAGCCAGACGACCGGTCTGACGGCCGATGAGCTTTCCATTCGTCTCGGCCTGTTCGGTAAGCAGTTGAAAAAGGTGATGGTGGGGCCGCTTTCCACCCGCAAGATCGTGGTGGTTGATTCCGCATCCCAGCGCTATCTGGCCAAAACGGTAAGTGATAGAGTAGAGGAGACCTTACTCGCCACCCTTGCCGCTTTTCATCGTGACAACCCGCTGCAGAGCGGCCTGTCCAAGGAAGAGCTGCGTTCGGGGCTCGGCCGGCGGGTGGAACAGAAGGTCTTTCAGTTCTGCCTGGGTGAGCTGCTGAAAAAAGAGCTGGTGGTTCAGGAGGAGTCGGTGGTGCGGCTCACCACGCACCGGGTGGCGCTGCAGGCGGATGAAAAGGCCCTGCAGCACGATCTGGAGGAATGGTACCGCCTGAAAGGGCTGGCCACGGCCACCATCCGTGAGAGCATGGATCATTTCAGCGAGGCCCCGGAGAGCATGGTGAAGGAGGTGCTGGCCCTGCTGCTGCGCCAGGGGAAACTGATTAAAATCAGCGAGAGCCTGTACTATCATGCCGCCACCATTGACGCCCTGGCCCAGGAACTTATTACCTTTATCAGCCGGGAAGGGGAGATTGACGCCCCCCGTTTCAAGGAATTGACCGGCCTGACCCGCAAGTTTTCCATTCCCTTGCTCGAATATTTTGACAAGATAAAACTGACCATCCGTGTTGGTGATACCCGCATACTGCGCAAAAAAGTTTCGTAGCTCTCCGTCGTTAGCCTCTGAAAGCAAATAGCATGGCCATCTGAATACCACCTGAATCCTGCAATCACTTGGCATTCGCCTGTCAATACAGGCACATAGGCTGCGTTGGCGTGCGCCTTTTCATGCTCGCCGTAGCATGAACTACGCCTGCGCTGAAAATGGCTTGCCGCCTTGCCTCTGTGCCCGTCTTGCCAGTCTCGATGCTCAAGCGATTGCAGGATTTATGTACCGGAATTGTTGTGCTGCCACCGAAGAATTTGTCATTGAATTGCAGCGAAAGCTGGCCCCTGCAGGTTTGTTATCTCAAGAAGACAGGCCAGGCGATCAATTCCCTCCGACTGTTGTTCCCTTGGTTTTTGCGATTAAGGGCCTCGGCAAGAATACATCATCCCATCTTGCTGGTCTTTTCAGCCATCTTCTTCGTCACGAAAAGAGTTTCATAGCCCTGCTATGCGCCTCTTTCCGCTCCTCGAACATGACTGAAAATCCTGCGCAATATGGAACGACTTATTCTTGCCGAGGCCCTAAAGCCCGAATCTCGAATCCTGCTGCATCGATTTCCTTTCCTTCTTCATCTGTAAGCACAAGGCGGTGGTGGCCGGCTTGCGGCAGCCAGAGGAGCTTGCTGTCTGCTCGTCCTATCGTCTGGTTGTCCATGCGCCATTGCCATCCAGCTCCGGCCGCGGCGGAAAGACGCAGGGCAAGGCGCTGCCTTTGTGGTGGGATATCCGGGTCCAGGGCCAGGATGGCGCCATTGGCCGGATACTCGATGCGGGCCAGGGATTGATTGCCGGCGGCAACGATCACCTCCCTTTCGCTTCCAGCCAGAAACCATTCCTGACGCGGCGGCTCCTTGGGGGGCTCGAAACGGATAGCAGTCTGCACCACCCCCGGAGGTGGGATCGGCGGCTGACTGGTATGTATGGGGCGGGCATGGATCGGATCGCCCCGGTGCAGCCAGTCCATTACCTCGCGCCAGACCGGAGCGGCGCCGGAGATGCCGGAGACGTTATGCATGGGATCACCTGCGGCATTACCGATCCAGACGACCACTGTGTAATGTTGGGAGAAGCCGGCGCACCAGTTATCCCGCATATCCTTGCTGGTGCCTGTCTTGACCGCAGTCCAGTAAGGGGTGGACAGCCAGGATTCCAGACCGAAGGTGCCGGCCCTGGCTGCCGGATCGGATAAGATGTCGGCTACGAGAAAGGCGGCCTCTGGAGTGAAGACTGAATGCTCGACCCCGGTAAAGACGCCGGCACATCCACCATTCCCGCAAGGAGCAGGTGATGGCAATCTGCCCGGTGTCACCCTCAGGGGTGACCAGCGGCCGCCATTGGCCAGAGTCCGATAGGCGTTGGCCAGTATCAGTACGGAGACATCGGCGGAGCCCAGCGCCAGGCTGAAGCCATACCAGTCGCCTTCTTTTTTGAGACAGTCAAAACCGAGTAACTGCAGGCGCTGCAGAAAGGTGTCCGGCCCCAGCCGTACCAGGGTTTTTACCGCCGGGATGTTGAGAGATCCGGCCAGGGCCATGCGGACGCTGACCCAGCCTTGATACTGGGGCTCGTAGTTTTGCGGAGTATAGAGGCCATTGCCGGTCTCCAGTGTCAAGGGTGCGTCTTCGATCAGGGAAGCAGGGGTAAGGCTGCGGTCTTCCAGGGCCAGAGCATAGAGGAAGGGTTTTAATGTTGAACCGGCCTGACGCAGGGCGGTGATGCCATCTACCGCAGCTGCCGCTGAAAGATCACCGCTTGAGCCAACCCAGGCCAGTACCTCGCCGCTGACATTGTCGAGCACCAGAACAGCTCCATCCTGAGCGTTTTGTTCTGTGAGATCTGCGAGATGGCGGTGCAGCGATGCGGTGGCCAGGATCTGCAGATCAGCATCCAGGCTGGATTTGAGCTGCCGGCCTGGATCTGTCAGCAGTTTCCGGGCCAGATGGGGGGCATGGGAGGATGTGGTTTCGTTCCGGCGTAAGTTGTTGGTAAAGGCCAGATATGCCAGAGTGGAAAGATTCGTACATTCCCCCGCCCTGCTCATTTCCGTAAGCAGGGCGCAGGCCCGTTTGTTCACCACGTGTGGCGGAGCATTGGGGGAGCGGAGCTGGGCGGCGGCCAGGGCGGATTCCTGTTCATTGAGACCATCCGGCCATTTACCAAAGAGGTTCCGGCTCATGGCAGCGATGCCTTGATACTCGCCGTGGAAGTTCACCAGATTCAGATAGGCCTCCAATATCTGCTTCTTGGACCAGCTTTTTTCAAGCTGCAGCGCCGCGGTGGTCTGGGAGATCTTTTCAAACAGGGTGCGGCGGCCATGGCGTTTGCTGTCTTCTTCGAGCAGTCCAGCCAGTTGCATGGTTATGGTGCTGGCGCCGCGTATTCGTTCGTCCCAGAGATTGTTCCAGGCGGCGTTACCGGCTGCCGTCCAATCCACTCCGTGATGTTCGTAAAAACGTTTGTCTTCAGAAAGAATCACTGCCCGGAGCAGGGCCGTGGACATCTCATCGAGCCTGGTCCAAGGAAAACGGCGAATCTGCATATCTACCCGCAGACTCTGGAGCTGCTGTCCATCTCTGGCTAAGAGCCATGCCTCTGAGGGAGTATATGCCGCCTTGACCTCTTCAAATGCAGGCAGGGCCAGGGCCGGCAGCGGAACCAGCATGGCGGCCAGCAGGGCCAGGACCATCCGGAGGGTTTTCGTGCTCAATTGTCTTCCACCAGCACCTTGAGGTTGGGAGATTCACCGAAAACATCCGGGGCATACATGGCCTCGACCCGGGTGGGAGGCAGACTGAAAGTACCACTGTTGTTGATCCGTACCGTGTATTCGATCTCGAGGTGGCCCTTGGGCACCAGCTCGTAATAGGCCCGGAAAAAACCGAAGGTCCGTTCGACAAATGTCGGCCATAAGCGGTGGGAGCGGATGTTTTCGTCGAGCGTG
This sequence comes from Pseudomonadota bacterium, assembly GCA_043826415.1. GTDB lineage: Bacteria > Desulfobacterota > Desulfobulbia > Desulfobulbales > Desulfocapsaceae > UBA2270. The sequence continues at coordinate 8,365 of JBDRQE010000042.1, read as the reverse complement.
GCAATACGCGAATCGCGGCCATTGCCGTCACCCAGGATTGTGGCCCCGGCCGGAATGGGGTCGGAAAGGACCACCCAGGTCATGTCCTGATCGCTGTCAACACTGACCGTGACGCGCCAGATATCTCCCCGGCTGACCTTGCCCGCGGTCTTTTCCTGGATCGGAACAACCTTGCGGCTGACCTTGAAGCCAAAAGCGGTGGGCTTTTCGACCGGCACGGCCGCCAGCAGCTGCACCGTCGCCCAGGGGCTGCCCGCACCCTGGTGGGTGATAACGAGCTGGTCATTGCTGTCGGCTGTCGGTGGCCATGCCAGACTGAGCGGCGCAATGGCCGTGTCTGCCCCTTCCCATTGTAATTGCGTGGAATCCTGAGCAAGGGTGGCACGGGTGATGCCGTTTACCGGCGTGTGCTCAAATTTGCTGCCGAACCGTGCAAGCACTACAGCTGCCCAGGCATTGGCCGTGGTGGTGAACCAGCGTCCATGCTCCTGGCGTTCAATGGCGCCGCGCATCAGGCGTGGCAGGTCTTCCTGCCACGCCGGTTCGTCCAGCATGGCCTCGATCAGGCGGAAGGCATTGGAATCACCGCTGATCATCAGCCACCACCAGTAGTCGGATTTCTCAGTGGTGAAGCTGAGTCGGCCCCCGGTATAGGAAAGACGGTTGCGCAGCTCCTGTTCAGCCGCCGCCAATTCGGCCGGGCGTTGCGGCATGGCCGGCAGCCGTCTGACAACCAGATACCAGTCGATCAGGGAGGCGGTGGACAGGCGCATGGGCTCCACCTCCAGAGCGGCGGCCGCCCGGACAGGTGTCTGCCCCTGACGGGTCAGGGCTTCGAGAATCATGAGCTTGCGGGCCGGGAGATCATTGAAGGGAGACCAGTGTTTTGGTTTGCTTCGCCCTTCAACAAAGGCCGTGAGTCCCTTTATCAGACGATCTTTTACCTCTTCCGGCAGGGTGAATCCGGAGAGGGCGGCCATGTCCAGCAGGTAGGCGGAAAGCGTTTCACTGCCTGCGCCCTGTCCGGGAAAGTAGCGGACCAGATCATTGCTGTCGAGATAATTAGGCAGGTCGGCAACAATGGCCAGCCAGCGTTTTTCATCGTGCAGGCCCACCGCGATGGAGATCTTCTGCTCCAGGCAGGTGAAGGGGTATTCTTCAAAAAAACGTTTCAGCCCCGGTGGCGGCGTCGAGAGCTTGGCCGCCAGACCAATTTCCAGACCACCTTTACCTGCCAGTGCTCCGGCAGGCAGCGTGACCGGCGCCTCATAGCTGCCTTCGATGCGCGTGAATGTGGCTTGCCGTACTGTGACCGGTACAGCCGGCATCACCTGCTGGGTAATTTTAAGTTGATCATGCGCCCCTTTACCTCCTTCTTCTTTGGCTGCAAAATCCCAGATCATCTCCTGAGCATCCTCTGGAGCCGTGGCTGTCCACTCGACTTCCGTCGCCCCTTCCGCTGCAAGTTTCACCTGACGTGGTTCCAGTACCTTGTCTCCGGCCTTTGCCGTCACGGTGACGCTCATGGCCCTGGCCGTACTGTTACGCAGGGTGAGCAGGCCCTGGAAGCTGTCTTTTTCCCGGATCATGGGCGGCAGACCGGAGACCAGTTGCAGCTCCTGGCTGGTGCGTACCGAAGTGGAGCCGGTTCCGAACAGGGATGCACCTGATGATGCGATCCCCACCATCTTGAATTCGGTGAGCGAATCATTCATCGGGACATGAACTGTGGCGCTGCCATCGGCATCCAGTTTGACGCGGGGATTCCAGGTGAGCAGGGTGTCAAAAAGCTCTCGTGCTGGTCCACGCCCGCCGCCTCCTCCCGCCGGGAGGGCTTTTTTGCCGAAGTGGCGTTTGCCGATCACCTGGGACTGGGCCGTGGCCGTTTCGACTTCATAGGCACGTTTCTGCAGCATGGATTCCAGCAGGTTCCAGCTTGCATTGGGTCTGAGTTCCAGCAGGGCCTGATCAACTGCGGCAAAGGCCACCTCCGTTCCGGTCGGTGCCGCTTTGCCGTCGGGGGTGGTCACCTTGAGCTGCACCATTGCCTGTTCCCGGGGTTGGTAAGTGGCCTTGTCGGTTGTCACCTTCACCTGCAGTTTGAAGCCTTCTGCCTCTACGCCTATTTCCGCCAGACCAAGCCTGTACGAAGGTTTGGCCAGGTCCACCATGGCCGTGGGCTGTTGCGGATTCCACCAGTTGTTGAACCAGGTTGTCGGCTCCCGCCAGCCAAGGTTAAAGAAGGAATACCACTGAGGCGGCTGCACTCGGCCCCGGACGACCAGGACCGAAACAAAAACATTTGGCCCCCAATCGGCCTTGACCGGTAGTTTGACAGTCGGGTTGAAACGTGAAAGCGGCTGGACAAAGGTGTCGATAATACCTGCGGCCTCGACGGAGATCAATGCCGTGCCCTCGACAAAAGGGGTGTGCACCAGAAGAGAGGCCGTCTCACCCGGCTTGTAGCTGCGCTTGTCAGGAATAACATCGATACGGTCCTGATTGCCGGCGGTAAACCAGGAATCGCCGTTACCGCTGCTCCAGTAGCTGTAGCCGGTACGGGCAATGTTGCCGGCCTTATCGCCGGCTTCAGCCAGGAAATGGATATTACCTGGTGCGGTGGACTGCGGTTCACAGGTAAAGACTCCTCTGGAGTCGGTGAGGCCGTTGCAGACCTCCCCCAGGTCCACGTATTCGGAATGGTGTTCATAGGCATAAAAACCGCCTACGATCCGCCGGCGATGGCTGTAATCAATCTGACGTCGGCCCAGTAGAGTAACTTTCCGGTCGGTCACAGGCTCACCGGAGTTGTCAAGGGCAACGACTTTTACTTTGACGGTATTTTCAGAGTTGCTGTCATTTTCATCGACCTGTATACCCAGCACCACCGAGGCTGGCCAGAGTTCCACCTTGCCGCTGATGGTTTGGGTCTCACCGACGGGATCGGTAAAGCTCATCTCTGCATACAGCTCGCTTGGACCTTCAACCTTTTCCGGCAGGGCTACGTCCAATGTGCCTGCTCCGGCCTTGTCAAGCGTGAGCGGTTGGCTGTCCATCACCAGAAATTCTTGTCTGCGGTTCCCTTTGATGCCAAAAGCCGAGCAGGTCTCGTCGTCGAAAGGGATGTCAAAGTTGTAATCTGTAAAATGAGGAAAAGATGGCCAGCGGCGTCGTAATGTGGCGGAGACCTTTACAGCCTCCTCTTTGGCCGCACCTCCATTGAGAAATGAAAGGCCCAGGGCCAGAGCGACCTTCTCCGGTGCCACCTGTCTGGCCGGAACGCCTTGCAGGCTGCCGGTAAAAACGGGCAGACGGAAATCTCCCACGCGAAACTCGCCACTGGTCCGGACGTGGTGTTTACCGTGAAAGAGGGTTACTTCGTACGTTCCGCGCCTGGCCGAATCAGGAATTTTCCAGGTACTGACGGCGCTGCCCTGACTGTCCCAGGTCAGTGGTTGGGAAAATTCGGCACCGTCGGTATGGCGGATGGTGAGTCTGTCGGGCAGGTCCTTGACCGCCGGAAACGCAAAGCCTTTACTGTCACGAGTACGGGCAAAATGTTTCATCGAGACGGTTTGGCCGGGTCGGAACAGTGTGCGGTCAAAAACGGTGTGGAGGGAAAAATCGCTCTGGTCGCTCCAGGTTTGAACACCGAATCGCCAGGGTTCGATGCCTTCGTTCCAGTCGGAGCGGACGAAACTGAAGTCGTCTCCAAGACGGGCGCTGGCGAAGATGAAGCTGCTTTCTTCGCAATATGGGCTATTCAGGGGCTGGTCGATATGTGCTCGGCCCTGGCTGTCGGTTTTGCCGCGCCATTGCTCTTTGCCGTTACAGCTTGACACCCGGATCTCGGCATCGGGTACGGGTTTTCCCGTATCAAGGGCCGTGACCCAGACGAGGGCGTTATCTTTCCCCTGTTTCAGATGAACGGCCAGATTGGTGACCAGTACTGCTGTCCGTACGTACATGGGCTTGGGGCTGGAGAGCAGCGCCGAACCCAGTAATTGGCTTTTTATTTCTACGATATGATAACCGGGCCCGGACAGCGGGATTCCCACCACCTCAAATTCTTTACCGGCACCCGGAAGAGGCAGTGTCTGCCAGGCGGTATCGGGGTGTTGGTTGAGGAAGGAAAATTCACGGGCGTACCAGGGATCTTCATATTCACCCATCTCGCCATCACGTTCAATCTTTACCGTCTGGGTCCGGTTTTCAAATTTTGTCAGGGCCTGAATAGCCGCTATTATGTCGCTGTCTTCGTTCAGTCGCTGGTCGGCAAAGGTATGCCGGCCGGAAAGATGGAGGTCTCCAGTGGTCAGCTTCGCTTCTACATTGCGCAGGGTTACCGGCAGCAGGCCGCCTTCCTGCAATTCGACAATGCCGAAAGTACCGGGGAATTTAGCCAGCGGTGGCAGTTCGCCGGTGCGGAATTTCAGGGGGAAGCGGTCGGCGTTGGCCAGGGGGCGCCCGGCATCATCTTTGAGATCGGCAGGGAGCTCCAGTGTTAATTCGGCGTTGGGCGGCCAGGGGCCGGGAAAGGTCAGGGAGCTTGTTACATTCTCCTGGAGATCACTGTCCTTGTTGGGATCACTTGGGCTGCAGACCCCCGTCGGCGTCAGCAGCCTGGCCTTTTGCAGGAGTTTAATATCGGTCTGGCCGGTGAATGTAAGGTTCACAGCGGACAAGGGCGAACAGGGCGCTCCTGCATTTTCCCTGGTGCAGGTCATGTCGGCACGGAAAGGTGCGCGTACCGTGTAGATGAAGCTTTCCTGCTTTGGCGATTTGATGCCGTTTGCCGTTTCCACGTCTTTATCCCAGACCAGTTTCATCCTTGCCCCGGGCGGCAGTTTTTCGGTGCAGCTCAGAACCAGCGCAGTTTGTCCGGAATGTGTATTACTGTGCGAGAGGATTTCCCGGCGCAGGGAGTCGGGTACCAGACGCACCGGAATACGGTTACCGACCCCCTCCGCCTCGCACCATATTGACTTTTCCACCGAGGCTGTTGTGGGGAGGCCCCCGCCGACATTGATGATGAAGGCCTGATCTTCAGCCACAGTTGCTTCCGGCCGGGGAAAGATGGTACGGGGCCAGGGGCCGGGAGCGAAAATTTCGAAGCGTTTCCTGCCATCGAGTGGTTCGCCATTGGGGGTGACAAGATCGGAACGCAGGACAAACTCGCAGCGTTCGCCGCTCTGCAAAGGTCGATCCAGCCGCCAGGCCCAGGTATTGGCGTCAAGCCAGCGGCCTTCACCACCGACCTTGCCGCAATGGATCACAAAAGGCGCCGGTGCGGCGGTATCACCTAACTTCACCATCTTGGTACTGAATTGGGCCGTAATAGTGGTCTGCTGGTCAATGCGACCCTGAGGTGAAAACTGTTTGACCGAGGCGCCAGAGGATATGAACGGTTGCAGGAGCAGAAAAGTAAAAATAAACCAGGATATTTTTGTCATGGGGCACCAGGGGGAAAAGTTGTTTTTTACAGGGTACTTGCCAGGCGTAAGGTATGTGTGTCCGGAGTTTGTCAATGCAACGAGTACGAATTGATTGCTGATAGCATGTATCTTGTCGGCATTTTGTGGTATTCTTGAGGTACTTTGTAAAGCAAAGGTGACAATCTCGTACAAACTCAAAAAAGTCTGTCACCCTCTGCTTGCCGACTGTCATCTCGACTGCAGGGAGAGGCCCTTATCCATATCGTTGAAGATTCCTCGCATGCGTTCGGAATGACAAAGGAAAGAGCAAATGTCATTTCGAGTGACAGCGAGAAATATTGCTGCTCAACCAGTGGATACCATTAAGATTTCTCCCGATAGTCGAAATGACATTATGGCAACTTGTACTTTTTACGAAACCATCAAGGTTGAGGGTAATGCCGATAAGTGTACAAAAAAGATATCATGGTTGCTTGATCATGTCCAAAAAAGTTTGCTCCCTTGCTTGACTGTTTTCGACGTAGAGTGAATGTCCGGTTTCAGTCTGAACATCGGGGGATGGGTTGCAGATTCCATGTCGGGGAACAGCCCCCTTCTCAATAACCAGTTGCCATATCGAGACTCTTATGAAAAAGGTTATTACCACCGAAAAACAACCGATCAAGCTCTGGCTCGACGATATCGACGACGGGGCCTTTGAGCAGGCGAGAAATCTCGCCAACCTTCCCTTTATCTTTCAGCATGTGGCGGTGATGCCCGATGCCCATCAGGGTTACGGTATGCCCATCGGCGGGGTGATGGCCTCGGAAGAGGTGGTGATCCCCAATGCGGTGGGCGTGGATATCGGCTGCGGCATGTGTGCGGTGCGCACCTCGCTTGCCACCATCTCCACCGAGCAGCTGAAACAGGTGCTGGCGGAGATCAGAAGGACGGTGCCTTTAGGCTTCAGTCATCACAAGAAGAAGCAGGATCCCCGGCTGATGCCCAGGGCGGATGTCGCGCTTGACGCCCTGCCCATTGTTGCCCGCGAATACCAGTCGGCCCTTACCCAGCTCGGGACCCTGGGCGGCGGCAACCATTTCATCGAGATCCAGAAGGGCGATGACGGCCGGATCTGGCTGATGGTTCATTCCGGCAGCCGCAACCTCGGCTTCAAGGTGGCCAATTACTATAATCAGCAGGCGATCAACCTGAACCGGCAGCTGGGCTCCAGTATCCCCAAGGGCTGGCAGCTGGCCTTCCTGCCCCTGGGCAGCCTCGCCGCTCAGGTTTATCTGCAGGAGATGCGCTACTGTGTCGATTTTGCCTTTGCCAACCGCAAGCTGATGATGGAGCGGATCAAAGACGCCCTGCTGTCGGTGGCCCCTCCGGTCTTCTTTGAGCCGATGATCAACATCGCCCATAATTACGCGGCCATGGAGCTGCATTTCGGCAGGAATGTGCTGGTCCATCGCAAGGGGGCCACCAGTGCCCGGGCCGGCGAGATCGGCATCATTCCCGGCTCGCAGGGCAGCCCCAGTTATATCGTCAAAGGCAAGGGCAATCCCGAAAGCTTTGAGTCGTGCGCCCATGGGGCCGGCAGGAAGATGGGGCGCAAACAGGCCCAGCGGCAGCTCAATCTGGAACAGGAAAAGAAGCGGCTGGATGAACAGGGAATCATCCATGCCGTCCGCTCGATCGGCGACCTCGACGAGGCGCCCGGCTCCTACAAGGATATCGACGAGGTGATCGAAAACCAGCTCGATCTGGTGGAGGTGCTGGTGTCCCTGCGGCCGCTGGCGGTGATCAAGGGCTGAGAATTATGAAACCCGTTCTGTAAAAGGAACGCTCCTCCCCGCACTTTTCTCGTTCCCATGCGTCGCATGGGAACCGGACAACCTTCCCCGCTGTCCTGCATTATTTATTTGTGGGGCATGGGCAGCTCAAGGCGAGGGAATCGCCTTTTCCGCCGGTTTTCTGAATCAACGGGCTGACCCCGGATCATAGCCGCTATCGCACTTCGGCTATGATCCGGGGTCAGCCCGTTGTGTCGGCGTTGAACTGCTGGCCGAAGATGATGGCCGGGGCGAGTGCCTGAAGCTGAGCTGGTCGAGGAACAAATCGAGCACCTCATGCCCTATCCGTTCCCTGCTCGGTCATGCCTGGCTGGCCTTGGACAAGGTCGCCGGCAGGTATGAAAACAAGCGGTTGAAGGGGCCGATGGAGATCCCGGGGTTCAGCAGCTGAGGGGTTCTGTTGGAGGCGAGATGAAAAGGCAGACAAACAACAGGAGGGGTAGCGGATGCCACCCCTCCCGATTTGCTGAGAATTTATTCGGCGATGACGATTTCCTGCCCCTCGTCATTGGTTGAGACCTTGTAAATCACATTACCACCAACCTTGATCTGGCTGCTGGACTGGAGGGACTGGTTCTGGCTCATGCCGCCATCGATCGTTGCTGTGAAGTTTCCGCCATACTGGTCGATTAACTCGACATCCACGGCGGCTGACGAGTTGTTTTTGAGGAGAACATTCACAGCCTGGCACTAGGCTGTGCCTGCCGTCAAGAGGGAAAGGACCAGAAAACCACCGACAAAACCGATCATCCGTTTCATCCTACCGTTGCTGCACTTCATTGCGTTCACCTTTGTTTGATTTATCTTGTTGAGTAAAAAAATGGCCGCTTTTTCCCTGTCGTTCAAGAAATTTCGGTTCTTCCGGATTAAGCGTACTTCGATCAAAAAATGAGTAGAAAAAAGAATGGACATGTAGTCCTTATCAAAGCAATCACGCAAAAGATAAGGAGGATTCTTCATGTCCACGAGTTTACTCTATCATGGTTTTGGTATTGTTGGGTATCGTTATATTCGCACAGAGTACAGGGAAGGAGACGTGATTTTCACAGTATCCAGAAAGAAATTCAATCTCCGCTGCCCGGTGTGTAAAAGCAA
>JBDRQE010000041.1:0-15989 GCA_043826415.1 Pseudomonadota bacterium | reverse complement strand
TGGTGGAAAGTACGCGCGTAATCGCTGCGGTCAGGGTCGTCTTACCATGATCAATATGACCCACAGTACCAACATTGACATGTGGTTTTTTTCTTTCAAATTTTTCTTTTGCCATAATCGTACCTCAATATGATTGAACTTAAATTCCTCTGATTTTCTTTATTATTACTTCTGCCTTAGCCTTCGGCACAACATCATATTCTAAAAACCGCATTGTAAAATTAGCACGACCCTGGGTGGCAGATCGCAGTGATGTTGAATATCCAAACATCTCTGACAGAGGCACCTGTGCATGCAATACCTGCAGGTCATGTACAGACTCAACAACACCTATCTTGGCCCTTTTACTGTTTAAATCATTAATTGCTTCTCCAAGATATTGGTCTGGAGTTACAACCTCTACAAGCATTAATGGTTCCAACAGCAATGGTTCAGCCTCGGCGACCAGACGACGAATCGCCATCGCAGCTGAAATGCCGAATGCCATATCAGTAGACTCATCTTCATGATAAGATCCTCCAACCAAACTAACTTTCAGATCGGTCAGAGGGTAGCCAATCAAGGGGCCAGAGTCAAGGCTATCTCTAATTCCTTTTTCTATGGCCTTCAGAAATGAGACAGGAATCTGATCTTCACTAACTTTGCTCTCAAACACAAAGCCTGCTCCTCTGGGAAGAGGTTCAGCCTTGAGAATGACATGCCCATACTGACCTTTAGCACCGGTATGCTGATCGAACTTACCCTCTGCCTCTTTTGTGACACTGATTGTCTCTTTATAAGCAACCTGTGGCTTACCGACATTGGCGGAAGCTTTAAAATCATTCAACAAACGATCAATAATTATTTCAAGATGCAATTCACCCATCCCGGAAATGATCGTTTGGCCGGTATCTTCGTTGGTCGTTATCGTAAAAGAAGGATCTTCAAGGGCAAGCTTTTGTAAGGATTCAGCAAGTTTCTTCTCATCAGCCTTACTTTTTGCCTCAATGGCCACTCCAATAACTGGTTCTGGGAAATCCATACTATCGAGGAGGATATAATCATCACTCGCACAGAGAGTATCGCCAGTCGTCGTAAACTTGAGACCTATAACGGCTCCAATATCACCACAGCCGACTTCCTTAACTTCCTCTCGTTTATTGGCATGCAACTTAAGAAGTTTGGAAATTTTCTCCTGTTTTTTCTTCGCAGGATTATAAACTCTGTCGCCAACCTTAATCGTGCCGGAATAAACTCTCAAGAAAGCCAGATTCTCAACAAAAGAATCACTCATAAGCTTAAATACCAAGCCTGAAAAATGAGCTTCAGACCTTGGAGCCCGAGTGACAATCTGACCATTTTCATCAACACCTTCAACCGCGGGGACATCAAGCGGGGAGGGAAGATAGCTAATCACTCCATCGAGTAAGGGTTGAATCCCTTTATTTTTAAAGGCGCTGCCACAAAAGACGGGAACCAGGTCAAGACTCAATGTTGCTTTCCTGAGAGCTGAGTTGATCTCTTCAGGTGACACTGGTTTGTTCTCCAGGTACTTTCCCATGATCTCCTCATCAAAGTCGGCCAACTTCTCGAGGAGCACCATATGTGCGGCCGTGAATTTTTGTTGATATTCTTCAGGGATATCAACTTCCCTTACTTCCTGCCCAAGTGTCTCTTCATCAAAGATGACCATTTTTCCTTTTACAAGGTCGATGATCCCCTCAAATGAAGACTCACAACCAACGGGAAGCTGTACAGCAACAGGATTTGCTCCAAGCCTCTGCGCTATCATCTTAAGACTGCGATCAAAATCAGCCCCAAGACGATCCATCTTATTAATAAATGCAATACGCGGAATAGAGTACTTGTCAGCTTGACGCCACACCGTCTCCGATTGCGGCTCAACCCCACCTACAGCACAAAAAACAGCAACAGCACCATCCAAAACCCTCAAGCAACGTTCGACCTCAACGGTAAAATCAACATGGCCAGGGGTATCAATAATATTGATCTTACAATGATGCCAGAAGCAAGTTGTTGCTGCTGAGGTTATCGTAATACCACGTTCCTGCTCCTGTTCCATCCAGTCCATGACAGCGTTACCATCATGAACTTCACCAAGCTTATGAGACCTGCCCGTATAATAAAGAATTCGCTCGGTTGTAGTAGTCTTTCCAGCATCAATATGGGCCATTATGCCTATATTGCGTACATTAGACAGATCCTCATGAACAGCCATCAATACCTCTTTATACAAACATAATTTATTGATGGCCGAGCTTACAACATCAACTCCTGCAAAAAAAGCGGGAACAACGACCGCCTACCAGCGATAATGGGCAAATGCCTTATTCGCTTCAGCCATACGATGCGTATCGTCGCGTTTCTTCACAGCTGCTCCACGGTTATTAAATGCATCCATAAGCTCTGCCGCCAACTTCTCAGACATAGACCTTCCTGAGCGGGACTTTGCATAGCTAATAATCCACCTCATTGCCAGTGCATTTCTTCTGGACTGCCTGACCTCCATCGGGACCTGATAGGTAGCACCACCCACACGACGGGATTTCACTTCGACTTTAGGTCGCACCTTCTCCATGGCCTCTTCAAAAACTGTCAAAGGATCACTATCAGTCACCTTTGCTGCAATGATATCCATGGCGCCGTACAATATATGTTGAGCAACACTCTTCTTCCCTCGCTCCATAATTCCATTGGTAAACTTACTTACCAGTACCGAATTAAAGCGTGGATCGGGATCTATCTCTCTTTTTGCTACAATTTTTCTACGTGGCATTTTTTATCCTTTTCAGCAACAGAAGCAACCTATCATTTAGGTCGTTTTGCACCGTATTTTGAGCGACCTTGTCGTCTGTTGGTAACACCAAGAGTATCAAGGGTACCACGAACGATATGATACCTTACACCCGGCAAATCCTTTACACGTCCACCCCTGATCAACACAACTGAATGTTCCTGCAGATTATGACCAATACCTGGAATATAGGAAGTAACCTCGATCCCGTTGGTCAACCTTACCCTTGCCACCTTACGGAGTGCCGAGTTTGGCTTCTTCGGAGTTGTTGTATACACACGAACACAGACACCTCGCTTCTGAGGAGATCCTTTCAAAGCAGGCGTATTTGTTTTTTTAACTATCTTCTTTCTGCCCTGTCGAACGAGCTGATTAATTGTTGGCATTACTTTTACTGCTCCTGTTCGATTACGCTTAATTTATTATTCTTGATAAATGTACTCGCTTATCATAACCTGTGAAAAATATTCACGAGACTTACTCACAAAGTAGAGTTATTTACCCCAATGTCGTATTTGTGTCAACACAAAAAAAGATATTGGAGTAGAATAGTTCCTTATATATTGGCTCGTAATCCGGTTCCCGCCGAAATTAATCTTCCCATAATTACATTTTCTTTTAACCCGGCCAGCTCATCAATTTTACCTGCCATAGCCGCATTGGTCAGTACCTTCGTAGTCTCCTGGAATGAGGCCGCAGAGATAAAGCTTTCAGTAGAAAGAGATGCCTTGGTAACTCCCAAGAGCATTGGTTCTGCAACTGCCGGGACCTTTCCCTCTACAAAAAGACGTTCCCGCTCATCTTCAAATTTCCACCATTCAACCTGTTCTCCTATCATGAAACGGGAATCTCCAGCACTGGTGATCTGCACTCTCTTCAGCATCTGACGAACAATAACCTCAATATGCTTGTCATTGATCTTAACACCTTGCAACCTATATACTTCCTGTACCTCATTAACGAGGAATTTTGCCAGCTCTTTTACTCCAAGAACCCTCAAAATATCGTTGGGAAGAACAACCCCTTCCATCAATGGCTCACCAGCCTGCACATAATCGCCTTCATGGACTATGGTATGTTTGGCCTTTGGTACGAGGTATTCCTCGGGCTCTCCATATTCCGGTGTCACAATCACCCGTCGTTTTCCCTTCAATTCTTTGCCGAAGCTAACTCGCCCATCAATCTGGGAAATAATGGCAGGATCTTTTGATTTTCTCACCTCAAACAACTCGGCTACTCGCGGCAGACCACCGGTAATATCCTTTGTTTTTGATGATTCACGGGGAATCTTTCCAACAATGGCTCCAGGCTCTATAACAGCGCCCTCATCAACTGAGATAAACGATCCAACAGGCAGACTGTATCGTGCAAATGATTCAGAATTCGGCAGTTTAAGGGTTTTCCCGCGCTCGTTTTTAACAGTGATGCGCGGATTCAACTGGGCTGCAGCAGTTGAATGGACAATGACCTTACTGGATTTTCCGGTTACACCATCCAACTTCTCCTGCATGGTAATACCTTCAATCACGTCACCATACTTAATAATACCGCCGACCTCACTGACGATGGGAATCGTATAAGCATCCCATTTGGCAAGCATCATACCAGCTTCAGCGGTTTCGCCTTCCTTAACAAAGATCTGGGCTCCATAATTTACCTTATAGCGCTCACGATCTCGCCCAAGATCATCCTTAATGGTGATTTCAGCATTACGATTCATGACAATCTTGATTCCCAGATTATTTTCAACGTAATGCATATTCTTAAAGCCTACCAAACCGCCACGCTGCGTCTGAACTTCAGCCTGTTCAATGGCACGACTGGCGGTACCACCGATATGAAAGGTACGCATGGTCAGCTGTGTTCCGGGCTCACCGATGGATTGCGCGGCAATGATCCCTACAGCCTCCCCAATATTCACCATATGACCTCGACCTAGATCACGTCCATAACAGGCTGCACAGACTCCACGCCGAGTTCGACAGGTAAGTACTGAACGGATATGAACCCGGTCTATCCCTGCCTCATTGATCTGCTTCACCTTCACTTCTGTGACTTCCTCACCTTCTGCGACAATCACCTCTCCACTATATGGATCAATAACTGCTTCCATGGTTACACGTCCGAGGATTCGATCTCCAAGAGGTACAATTACCTCCCCACCGTCCATTAATGGTTCAGCAATAATTCCGTCCATGGTCTGGCAATCTGCTTCAATAATTGTTGCATCCTGGGCCACATCGACCAGTCTCCTGGTAAGATATCCAGAGTTAGCAGTTTTTAGAGCTGTATCCGCAAGCCCTTTCCGGGCACCATGAGTTGAGATGAAATATTCAAGTACACCGAGCCCCTCACGGAAGTTTGCCTTGATGGGAGTTTCAATAATGGCGCCTGATGGTTTAGCCATCAGACCACGCATCCCGGCCAACTGCCTGATCTGATCTCTCGAGCCCCTGGCTCCTGAATCGGCCATGATAAAAATAGAGTTAAAACTTGGTGCCTCCACGACATTGTTATCATGGTCTTTGACATAATCAACTTTGATCCCTTCCATCATCTCGTTGGCCACATCTTCACTCACCTTGGACCAGATATCAACGACCTTATTATATTTCTCACCGGAGGTAATAAGTCCATCTGAATATTGCTGCCCAACATCCATCACATCATTTTCTGCCTTTTCAATCAGATCTTCCTTACTCGTCGGGATCTTCATGTCATTAATACAGATGGAAATTCCGGCCCGTGTGGCATATTCATAACCCATATCTTTCAAACGATCGGCAAGGATAACCGTCTCCTTGGTTCCACCATGTCGGTATGTATAATCTATGAGTTGAGCAAGTGCCTTCTTGCTCATCACTTTATTAATTTCAGCAAAAGGTACTGCCGCAGGGAGGAGTCCACCCAGCAGGATCCGCCCCATGGTGGTATCAACAATTTTACCATCCATCCTGACTTTAATCTTGGCCTGTAAATGAACGGCATCGTAATCATAGGCAATCTTCGCCTCAACCGGGCTGGAAAAAATCTTCCCCTCGCCTCTGGCATTGACACGCTCACGACTCATATAATAGAGGCCAAGAACAATATCCTGAGAGGGAATGATAACCGGCTCACCATTGGCAGGCGACAGGATATTGTTTGATGACATCATGAGCACACGTGCCTCAACCTGTGCCTCAACGGAGAGAGGTACATGAACCGCCATCTGGTCACCATCAAAATCTGCATTAAATGCCGCACAGACCAGAGGATGCAACTGAATTGCCTTCCCTTCAATCAGTAATGCCTCAAAGGCCTGCATACCCAGACGATGGAGGGTTGGTGCCCGGTTGAGAATCACCGGATATTCAGTGACCACCTCTTCAAGCACATCCCAAACCTCCTTGGCCCCCTTTTCCACCATCTTCCTAGCACTCTTGATAGTGGTAACAAACCCCTTACTTTCAAGTTTGTTATAGATAAAAGGCTTGAACAACTCCAAGGCCATTTTCTTAGGGATACCACATTGATGCAATCGCAAATGGGGGCCTACCACAATGACGGAACGACCGGAATAATCAACGCGTTTCCCCAGAAGATTCTGCCGGAACCGACCTTGCTTGCCTTTCAGCATATCAGAAAGAGACTTCAGCGGCCTTTTATTGGCCCCGGTAATGACACGCCCACGACGTCCATTATCAAAAAGAACATCGACTGCCTCTTGAAGCATCCGCTTTTCATTACGAATAATAATATCCGGTGCGTCGAGCTCAAGAAGTCTTTTAAGACGGTTATTTCTATTGATCACCCGCCGATAGAGATCATTAAGATCGGAAGTGGCAAAACGTCCACCCTCAAGAGGAACAAGGGGACGTAAATCCGGTGGTAATACAGGAATGACCTCAAGCACCATCCATTCCGGTCTGTTGCCTGAATCACGAAAAGCCTCAATGACGAAAAGACGTTTGTACAGCTTCTGCCTTTTAGTTTTCGAGTTTGTCGTGGTCATCTCTTCGCGCAACTGTGCTGACAAAGCAACAAGATCCTGCCTACACAGCAGTTCGCGAATAGCCTCAGCACCAATACCAACCTGAAACTGCCCTGGGAAGGCTTCACGTTGCTGACGATACGTCTCTTCAGTAAGCAGAGTACAGACAGGAATAGAGTCGACACTTGACTCTATGACTGCATATTGCTCAAAATAAAGAATCTTTTCCAGCTGTTTCAAGGTCAGGTCCAAAACAGCACCAATCTTGCTGGGAAGGCTTTTAAGAAACCAGATATGGGCTACAGGAGCAGCAAGTTTAATATGCCCTAACCGCTCCCGGCGAACCTTTGACTGAATAACCTCAACCCCGCACTTTTCACAGACGACCCCCCTGTGTTTCATGCGCTTATACTTCCCGCAATTACACTCAAAATCTTTAACCGGCCCAAAGATTTTGGCACAAAAAAGACCATCTCTTTCAGGCTTGAAAGTCCGGTAATTGATGGTTTCAGGTTTCTTTACCTCACCATGGCTCCAGTCCATTATTTTGTCCGGAGAGGCTAAAGAAATCTGTACTTTTTTGAATTTAACAGGAGCTTTTGGCTTTTGAAAAAAATTAAATAGCTCTTCCACGAGATTACATCTCCCACAGTTTATAGGGTTAGAAAAGTTTTCAGCTTAAAGTTCATCGGTATACGATGACACTAGGCCTTCAATGGCCGTTTTTCAGCTTACACCCTCAATCTTGTAACAGCTCCATATCAAGACAAAGACCTTGCAGCTCTTTAACCAGGACATTAAATGACTCAGGAAGACCAGTAGTAAGAAAGTTATTACCCTTTACTATTCGTTCATACATGGTGGTCCTCCCTTCCACATCATCAGACTTAGCGGTCAAAAATTCCTTCAGTGTATAGGCAGCACCATACGCCTCCATGGCCCATACCTCCATTTCCCCCAGACGCTGGCCACCAAACTGAGCCTTGCCTCCTAGAGGTTGTTGAGTCACAAGGGAATAGGGCCCGGTTGATCGAGCATGGATCTTATTATCTACCAGATGGTGCAGTTTCAACATATACATAACTCCAACTGTTACCTGGTTATCAAAGGGGTCACCGGTCAAGCCGTCATAGAGTTGACTCTGTCCCACTTCATCGACACCGCTCTCAACCAGCAATTGTCGAATCTGTGCCTCATTGGCACCGTCGAAGACAGGGCTGGCCACGTGCAGTCCCCGGTAATGCTTGCGAGCCCAGTCAAGGAGTTCCTCGTCACTCTGAGTGCCGATAATTTTTGCACACTCATCCTGAGAATAAATAGACTGTAATTTCTTCTTAATGTTCTCAACTTCCCGTTGTTGTGCCAGAGCACTGAGCTGCTGACCAAGTTTCTTGGCAGCAAATCCAAGATGGACCTCAAGTACCTGACCTACATTCATACGGGAAGGGACACCTAAGGGATTCAGTACAATATCTACCGTGCTGCCATCAGCAAAAAAGGGCATATCTTCTTCGGGCAAAAGACGCGAAACAACACCTTTATTTCCATGGCGTCCAGCCATCTTGTCGCCAACAGACAGTTTACGCTTCGTGGCCACATAAACCTTGACCATCTTCACCACACCGGGAGGAAGATCATCACCTTTTTTCTTGCGATCAATAATACCATCATAGCGATTAGTTATAAGCGCAGCCTGTTTATCATAACGGGCATATGCCTGATCAATCTGCTCTTGAAACTTTGCTTTTTCGGAAAAATCGAGAGTACGCAGCGCACTAAAACCGATGACTTCTGCAAGATCTGCACTTATTTTTTTACCAAGCTTAACGACAATATTTCCTTTCTTATCAGAGACATCACTCTTAACTGTGCGGCCGTCGATAATATCTCCGATTTCACGACAGACAGCACGTTTAAGACTGGTCAACTCATCAACTTTATCCTGGGTGAGACGTTCAATCTCCAGATCTTCAATCATTAATGATCGTTCATCTTTATCTACACCCCTCCGCGAATACACCTTGGCATCAATAACAACACCTTCAACACCTGGGGGTACACGAAGTGATGAGTCCTTTACATCCTGGGCCTTTTCACCAAAAATTGCCCGCAACAACTTCTCTTCAGGAGAAAGCATGGTCTCTCCCTTCGGAGTCACCTTTCCCACAAGTGTATCACCCGCCTTGATCTCAGCACCGATACGAACGATACCGGAGTCATCAAGATTTCTCAGCGTTTCCTCACTCACATTAGGAATATCACGAGTAATTTCCTCTTTACCAAGCTTTGTGTCCCTGGCCATGGTCTCAAAGACCTCAATATGGACAGAGGTAAAAGTATCTTCCTTCAACAGCCTTTCATTGATCAGGATTGAATCCTCAAAATTGAATCCACGCCACGGCATGAAGGCGATGGTAACATTTTTACCCAAGGCCAACTCACCCTGTTCACAGGAAGGACCGTCAGCAAGAACCGTTCCCTTGCTGACACGCATTCCAGGAAGAACTAAAGGGTTCTGAGTAAAACAAGTATTTTGATTTGATTTCTTATACTTACTCAATCGATATACAGCGACACCGGTATCATAACCATCAACTCCAGGCCGGTCATAACGGACGACAATTCGATTTGAATCAACCTCCTCCACCACACCATCATCACCTGCCAGCAAACAGGCGCCTGAATCGCGGGCCACATACCGCTCCATCCCTGTACCAACCAAGGGAGCAGCGGTAATCATAAGAGGAACAGCCTGACGCTGCATGTTCGATCCCATCAGGGCTCGGTTAGCATCATCGTTTTCAAGGAAGGGAATAAGAGATGCGGCGACACTGACCAGCTGGTTGGGCGCAATATCAATATAACTGATCTGATCACTGGCCACAGTCAGAACCTCACCTTCTTCTCTGCCAATGAGAAAATCAGGTACAATCTTTCCAGAACTATCCAACTTGGTTTTAGCAGGCGCAATGATCTGATTCTGCTCCTGAAGGGCACTCAGATACTTCACCTCATCGAGCACAATTCTATCCGTCACCTTGCGGTAGGGAGTCTCAATAAATCCATATGGATTCACCTGAGCATAGGTCGCCAGAGAAACAATAAGACCAATATTGGGCCCCTCAGGAGTTTCAACAGGGCAGATTCGACCATAATGGGTAGGATGAACATCTCGAACCTCAAATCCGGCTCTCTCTCTTGAAAGACCTCCAGGTCCAAGGGCACTAAGACGACGTTTATGGGTAACCTCAGAGATAGGGTTTGTCTGATCCATAAACTGAGAAAGCTGACTGGTACCAAAAAATTCCTTAATGGCAGCAGAAATCGGTTTAGGATTTACAAGATCATGAGGCATCAAGGTCTCAATTTCCTGGAGAGTCATTCGTTCCTTAATAGCCCGTTCCATTCGGACAAGTCCCATTCGGTACTGATTTTCAATGAGCTCCCCAACTGTCCGTACTCGTCTATTGCCAAGGTGATCAATGTCATCCACCGTGCCCTGGCTGTCTTTCAGGCGCACCAGATACTTCACTGATTCAACAATATCCTCACGTGTTAAGGCCTTATGATTAATATCAGTGGTCAGACCCAGTCTGGCATTGATTTTATACCTCCCGACTTCTGAGAGATCATAAAGATCGACGTTAAAAAAGAGATTTTCAAAAAAGGTCTCAGCAACTTCTTTCGTCGGGGGACTGGAAGGACGCAATCTACGGTAGATCTCTAATAAAGCCTCTTCAGAGCTGCCGACCTTATCAAGTGCCAATGTCTTTCTGAATGAATCTGAGTAGTTGACACCATCAATAAAAAGTATTTCAAATTCGGAAACACCATATTCAGAGAATGATTGCAACAAGGTGTCTGTGAGTTCACTATTGCACGGTGCAATGACTTCACCAGTTGCTGGATGAACAACGTCCTGAGCCAGAAAACGGCCGGACAATTCCTCAGCTGATATCTTCAAGAAATCAATGGCTGCCGCTTTAATTTTCTTACACAGAGCCTGACTGACTTTGTGCCCTTTTTTGGCCAGCAGTTCTCCATCGGCCGGATTAATCAGATCAAACTCTAATCTTTGCCCCTGAAAGGTCTCAGGAGAAAAAGAGAGCAAATAATCATCACCGCTGGAACGAACGATATTGGTAAGATAAAATATGCGTAAAAGCTCAGTTGAGCTATAACCAATGGCCTTCAGCAATGTGGTCACAGGAAATTTGCGCCTGCGATCAATGCGAACATAAAGAACATCTTTTATATCAAACTCAAGATCAATCCATGAGCCTCTAATGGGTATAACTCTCGCTGAATATAAAAGCTTTCCACTGGCATGGCTTTTACCATTGTCATGAGTGAAAAAAAGGCCGGGTGAACGTTGTAACTGGGAGACAATAACCCGCTCAGTACCGTTGACCACAAAGACACCATCACCAGTCATCAGCGGCAGACTACCAAGAAATACCTCCTGCTCCTTAATATCACGTATGGTCTGAACACCTGTCACGGCATCAATATCAAACGTGATCAACCTGACCGTGATCTTTAACGGTATCTCAAAAGTCATACCACGCTGCTGACATTCTTCCACAGTGTATTTGGGCTCACCAAAGGTATAACGAACAAATTCGAGAGAACAGAGTCCATTAAAATCATTAATAGGAAAAACATTCTTAAAAATTCCCTGCAGGCCAAAATCCTCCCGTGCACCAGCTTCAACATCCATCTGTAGAAACTTTTCGTATGATATACGTTGCATGGAGATAAGATGCGGTGGATCCATGACTGAAGCCGCCGTGGCAAAATTTTTTCTCACTCGTTCCATAGTAGTCCTCGAGGTTGCCTTGAGAGCGTTATTTTAGAATCACAGACTGGCTGCAAGATTCAACAGTTGCGATGTAAATGACCCTTTAGGCCAAATAATGAAGTAGCCTGGGGATAAAAGAGGTGACAAAGATGATGACGGGAAGTTAAATAAAAACAAAAATTCTTCCTCAATACAAAAGACTGCCCAGTGCAAAAAGTGAAACCCTGTAAGATCATAACTTTAACCACTGGGAGAAAACGCTCTATAAATAAACTAAAATCAAACAGTTACAGACATTGCCCATATTTAGAAATTTCTATAGGCTTTAAATGCAACACGCTACGTGCCAAAAGCCGTAGCGTGTTGCAGAAAACTGATTGTTCCGCAAGCAGAACAAGGTATGCGAAGAGATTTTATTTTACCTCTACTACACCACCAACAGCCTCAATTTTAGATTTGATATCAGCGGCTTCATCCTTGCTGACACCCTCTTTCAATGGTTGAGGAGTACCTTCTACAAGATCCTTCGCTTCTTTCAATCCAAGACCAGTGATGGCGCGTACTTCTTTAATTACTTTAATCTTCTGATCACCGGCACCGGTGAGTATAACATCAAATTCGGTTTTTTCTTCGGCTGCAGCAGCAGCACCTGCTGGAGCAGCACCGGCAACAGCAACAGCCGCAGGGGCTGAAGCAGATACACCAAATTTCTCCTCAAGCTCCTTGATCATTGCAGAAAGCTCAAGCACGGACATGTTGGAAATAAATTCAATTACATCGTCTTTTGAAACAGCCATTATAATACCTCATGTAGTTTTATGATTTAACGAAAAGTTTTAGGACTTCAAGCTTATATTGCCATCAAAATAATAAAGAACTGCACGATATCAGTTATCACTCTGCTCTTTTTGTTCTTTGATAGCCTGTAACCCATACAGGAAAGTCCTGGGTACAGCAGAAAGCACCTGCACAAGACCAGTAGGTACTCCATTGAGGACAGAAAGAAATTGTCCAAGCAAAACCTCTTTGGTTGGAAGTTTTGACAAGGCAATCAGGTCATCAATTGTAAGCTTATCTCCCTCAAGAGCAGCACACCGAATTTTAAACTTGGCGTGGCCATCAGCAAACTTAGCGAGCGCTTTCGCCGGAGAAACCGGGTCAGTATATGCCATGACTATCGCGGTAGTACCGGTAAAGTCATCTGCAAGAGACTCACTTGTGGTATTTGTAACAGCTCTTTTCAGAAGGGTATTTTTTGCTACTCGTATTTCTGAATCACACTTGCGTAATTCTCCACGCAACTCCTGCAACTCTGAAACCGTTAATCCACAATAGTCTGCAACCACTGTAAATTTAGCCCGGTTAAATGACTCATTTAACTCAGAAACTACTGCTGATTTTTCATCACGATTCAAAGTATTCCTCCCATGCTCGTGTAAGGTTAATATTTAATCAAAAACAGCAATTCCGAAAGTCATCCGTCATAATTCAAATCTCATTCAGAGCACTCTAAAATAAATAAACTCAGAGTGAAATAAATGCAACACGTTGGACAAAAACTTCCATCGTCTCGGCAGGCTATGAATAAACACAATTAAACTAACTGTACCTGCTGTCTTTGACTGAAAATCCTGCGACACCAAAGTCACAGAATGTTGTCATACTCAAAATTTATTTTACCATTGCCCTGGCTGAAAGTGGATCAACCTTAAAACCTGCACCCATAGTGGAGGAGACAGCTATAGATTTAAGATAAATTCCCTTACTTGATGAGGGCTTTAACTGAATAATTTTCTCTAAAAAGGCCTTCATATTATCCAGCAGTTTGGCATCACCAAAAGAAATTTTACCAAGCCCAGCATGAACAATACCAGCCTTATCAACACGAAAATCCACTTTGCCGCTCTTTATCTCTTTTATGATATTAGCCACATCAAAGGTCACCGTACCAAGCTTGGCATTAGGCATCAAATTTCTTGGCCCGAGAACACGCCCGATTTTACCAACTGTGCCCATCATATCAGGTGTTGCCACTGTTTTATCAAATTCAAGCCAACCACCTTGAATTTTTGCGACCAGTTCATCCCCTCCGACATAATCCGCACCAGCCTCTCTCGCTTCAGCCTCTTTTTCACCCTTGGCAAAAACAAGAACTCGAGTAACCTTACCTGTACCATGCGGCAAGACTACAGAGGAACGAACCATCTGATCAGCATGCCTGGGATCAACTCCTAATTTTATGGCAACATCAAATGTTTCATCAAACTTAGCATAGCTGGTATCAACTACCGCCCTAATCGCATCGTCCAAACTCATTAAAACTGAGCGGTCAAGATTTTCTACTTTATTTCTATATTGTTTTCCGTGTTTCGGCATTTTTTGGCCTCCTACGATTTCAGCCTATCAGCAGCAGAGTGATCATCAGCTAAATTGTAGTAAAATTATTAAATTTTATATCAACCCACAACAGTAATTCCGATACTGCGGGCAGTACCCGCAATAATACGCATAGCTTTATCAATATCATACGCATTTAAATCAGGTAGTTTAATCTCTGCAATTTCACGAATCTGATCTTTCGATATTTCTGCTACACGATCCATCTTCGGGTTATTAGAACCCTTTTTCAAACCTGCAGCTTTAAGCAAAAGAATGGAAGCTGGAGGAGTTTTGGTAATATAGGTAAACGACCTGTCCTGAAATACTGTTATCACTACGGGGACAACAGTATCCCCCATAGATTGAGTCTTGGCATTAAAATCCTTACAAAACTCCATAATATTTACACCGTGCTGACCCAATGCAGGACCAATAGGTGGAGACGGGTTAGCTTTACCAGCAGCAACCTGCAACTTGATATATGCCGTGATTTTCTTGGCCATTATTTACTCCTGCTGTATTCTACGAAGTAGATTATTTGTACTCACTGAGTAATCCGATAATAAAATCAGGCACACTCAGACTATTATCTATAAAAAATCTGATTTAACAACTTTATTGATCTGTACATATCAAACTTAACTATTTGATACCTGCACATATTCTAATTCAACAGGAGTCTCTCTGCCGAATATTGACACTTTAACCCTGACCCTACCTTTTTCAGGAAAAACCTCATCGACAACACCCTGAAAATTAGCAAAAGGCCCATCGGTAACCCTGACAACTTCACCAACCTCAAATATAACCTTCGGGCGTGGAGATTCTGAGCCGTCATGAATACGACCAATAATCTTAGCAGCCTCATCATCAGGAAGCGGTAAGGGGTTTGTATCGTCTCCAACAAATCCAACAACTCTAGGCATATTCTCATGAATGCAATGCCAGGTTGTATCATTTAACTCCATTGAAATAAGTATATAGCCAGGGAAAAATTTGCGAGATGAAGTCTTTCTTACACCTTTCACCATTTCAACAACCTGTTCTGTGGGAATCAGGATATCTCCAAATGATTCCCCAAGACCTTCATTCTTGATCCTCTCTTCGAGGGTCGCTTTAACCTTATCCTCGAATCCAGAATGAACCTGCAGGATGTACCAATGTTTTTCCATGGATAAACTTTTAAATCAGTTAAATGGTTAACGTAACTACTTCAATCATCAACAGGTATGAGGGCTATAGCAATTACTTCAAAAAAGATGAAACTATTTTCCCAAGTAACAAATCAACAGTTCCCAAATAAAGTGAAGCAACCATTGACAGAACAATCACAACAGTGGTGAGTCCAAGGGTCGTTTTTCTTTCCGGCCAAACAATTTTAGTTGCTTCAACCTTGACTTCATTGACAAATTTCTTAATTTGCGCAGGCGAAAAACTAGCAGATTCATCCGCTACCACTTTAAGATCTTTGACAGGTTTTGATTTATTGATCATCTTCTCAGCCATCACTCTCTTTGGCAATATCTAACTGCCAAAAAATCAAATTAACTCACTGTTGTTGCTTTAGTCTAACATTGAAATGGCAGGCCAGGAGGGATTCGAACCCCCAACATCCGGATTTGGAGTCCGGCGCTCTACCATTAGAGCTACTGGCCTACTTCAAATTAAAGTTTATTATTTAGTCTCTTTATGAGGAGTATGTGCTCTGCAGAAAGAACAGAATTTTTTTAGTTCAAGCTTGTTGGGTGTACTTTTTTTATTCTTTGTCGTCGTATAATTACGACGCTTGCATGTTCCACACGCAAGTGTAATGATATCTCTCATACCTGACCATCCAATAGAAAAAAAGCACCCTGCCTGCGTACCAGACAAAGTGCTTAAAATTTTAATATTAAGCGATTATTTCACTGATAACACCAGCACCAACAGTCCGTCCACCTTCACGAATAGCAAAGCGAAGGCCAACATCCATGGCGATAGGGGTAATCAACTCGGCGACAACAGAAACATTATCACCGGGCATTACCATCTCGGTTCCCTCT
>JBDRQE010000040.1:0-97679 GCA_043826415.1 Pseudomonadota bacterium | reverse complement strand
CTGCTGCCCCCGAGTATCAGTAATCCTGTAACAACGACTGTATTGGTCGTTACTCGTATATGAATAAGTGACGACACCGGTATCCGGCGCCGTCATCGTTGTCAGGTTCCCGTAGTTGTCGTAAGCATAGCCTGTAATTTTCCCAAGGGCATTGGTATAGCTTCGCAATTGTCCCTTGGAACTGTAAGAAAAACTCACCTGTGTCGTGTTGGGATAGTTGACCCTTAACAGATTGCCGTTTCCGTCATAGGCATATAACGTATGATGCCCCTGAGCATCCTGTCTGTCCGTCAGATTATTCTGGGCGTCATAGCTGTAGCTGGTTGTTTTGCCCAAGGCATCGATAACGCTCGTGGTATTTCCCATGGCATCGTAGGTAAAAGTGCTGCTTTGCCCATTGCCGTTGGTATAGCTGCTGAGCATGCCTTCCACATAACTCAAGGAGCGGAGGGCACCTGACGGATCTTTGACACCGGAAGTTTTGCCGTTTTCCGTCTGCACAGTTGTCACCTGCCCCCTGGGATTGGTCCACCGCACCTGATTGAGACTGTTATTCACCGGTCCAATCAGCGTTTTTCCGCTCAGTGACTGGATTGCGGAGACATATTTTCCGCTCCCCCATGTCTTGTCGCTGTAGGTAAAGGTCATCTCTTGCCCACCGCCTGTGGATCCGATGTCACCCAGGTCTGTTTTGATGATATACCCGTTATCATAAGTATATTTCCCCAGGTAGCCGATCATGTCCTTAACCTGAACAAGCTGCCCCAACCCATCGTAGGAGAACTCAATGGTCCGGCCATCCGGGACAGTGATCCTGCTGCAATAACCGGCAGGGGTATAGGTGAAATTGATCTCTCTGCCGGCAGGATCGGTGATTTTCTGCACACGGCCGGTGGCAAGATCAGTGGCTATGGTTAACAAATTGTTATTCCGGTCACTGATACTGGTCAGAAAAGCAGGTGAGGCACTATTCAGAGAGTCAAAGCGATAGCTAAAACGGGTGTCCTTTTCTTTGTACAGCCAGTAAGTCCCGTAACAGATCAGCTGACTGAACGTCCCCTTCACCGGGTTCAGCGTTATGGGGGTACTCGGAGTGGCGCTGGTTAGGGGGGTCAAGGTGGTATAGGTCTCCTGCTCCCCGGTACCTTTCCGCAAGCGTACCTGATTGAGACTTTGGCGGGTAATTGAGGATTCGTAAAGAAAACCCCACCGTTTACCGAAACCACCGACAACGGGATTGTGCAGGTTGGAGTTATAGGTCAGACGCAGAAACACAGGGGGACCCAGGGTCGAAAGATAATACAGGGTCCCCTCAACCAGGAGGTCGAGGGTTCCGGTATTCACAGTAGGCCGGGGCAGGTTAATCTGTTTCCAGTCATCAATACCCCCGGCAAACGCGGTGTAGGGATTGGCAGCCCCTCCAGCCATATTGGGATCGCCATTGAAACGAGCAACATGCGCACGGTCTTCATCGTTGACCGAAGTAAAAAAACCACCCAAGAGTACCTGCCCCTGGCGGGTGGAGAGAACAGTTTTTACAGTGGCATCTGCACCGGCCCCGGGATTGAAATCCATATCAAGACTCCCGTCGGGGTTCAGACGCGCCACATTCATCCTGGCAACGCCGTTTACCGTGGTGAAGTTGCCGCCGATAACAATCCTGCCGTCCTCTTGAAGGGCAATGGAATCTACCTCACCATAACCGCCGCTGATGCTGCAGTTAAAGGAGGTATCCAGAGCCCCTGTACTCAAAAGTCGTGCAATTGCAGAACGGATGGTTCCATTGAAAGTGGTAAAGGTTCCACCTACCAGGTAGTTACCATCGGGTTGTACGGCAAGGGAGGTGACCACGCTGTAATCGTTAAATCCACTGCCGATGTTAAAACTCGTATCCACGGCACCGGTGCTGGTCAACCGGACCAGCCTGTTACACGGGAAATAATTAAAGGAGGTAAAATCACCTCCCACCAGGACCTTGTCCGCATGGACACCCAGGTAATCGACAATGGGGATGGTGGCAACAGCGCGAACCCAATGGCTGCCGCCCCCGGACGTCACCCCTGCCCCTGGAACAAAGGCGCTGTCTAAGGTGCCGTCAGCTTTCAGACGGGCCACGTCTTCTCGGCCGACATTATTAACTGCTGAAAACTGGCCTCCAATGGTAATCATCCCGCCCGAGATATCCATGGCCCATACCGGCGAATCGGCATGGGCGGTGAATGAGGTATCCAGAGTGCCGTCAAGGTTGAGCCGGGCCAGATTTTCTTGAGCAGCGCCATTTACAGTTTCAAAATTCCCGGCCAGGATCACCCGGTCATCGTCCTGCATAGCAATTTTCTTAAGCTCGTTATCAACACCGCTCCCTGGAGTATAGGTTGTATCCAATGAACCATTGCCGTTAAGCCGGACAATACTGCGACGACTGGTACCATTGACGGTATCAAACCAGCCGGCCACCAGAATTTTTCCATCCTGCTGTTCCCGGATATCGTTAATATAAACAAAATCACCAGGAAATTGATCCGTGAAAGCAGGGGTGAAACCGGTATCCAAACGTAGAATACCAGCCTCTGCCCAATCACAGTTGACAGATACCATAAGCAGAATTGCCCACAGCAGATTGGACAAAACGCTCCCTTTCAACCAACAAATTTTGTTTGTATTTTCCATGATGTTCTCATTGAGGCTCCTCCACCTGGGTGATAAAGATTTGCTGTGCAGATCGACGATTCACAAACAAAAAAAACCCTAATTTTGAGCATAAACCCGATAATTATTTTTGCCAACTCAATTAAAGAGTATTCGTCTGCTTTTTCAATTGTTCAATCGAGTCAATTCGGCAGCGTCATTGAACGCCTAGAATATCTGATCGAACAGGCATCACCACAATTTTTTAGCACGACGGCCCTTACTCATCCGCCTCAATAAAACGGCGCATCCCCTCACTAATGGAGAGGGCCGTGGCCAATTTATCCAGCCATATCCTTTCCGCTGGCGTATCTACAACAACTGCTGATACGGCAAGGCTGTACATGGTCTGGGCGACACGCGGATCAGAAATCCCCGCCACCAGCTGTTCAATGGACTTGGGGTCATGCATCTCTGCCAGGATAAAACGCCGTTCTTCCTGACTGATCCCCTGTCCCTGCAATTTCTCCAATATCTTTCCCTCTTCTTCGCTGTCCATCCTCCCATCTGCATGGGAGGCAGCAATCATCACCTGAATCAGACGCAAAGCAAGATCCTCATCCCGCCCGGATGCAATCTGATCTTTGAGAGGATTCTGCGTAACACCCGGCAGTGGCGGAGGAACTGATACTGCATCAGAAGCAGAAGATGTTGTAACCGATGCCATAGTGGATGGAGGCGTAAGCGGTGTTAAAGGACCTGGAGGAGAAGAAGGAGGTATCTCCTGCTTGGCCTTTAAGATCTCATACGCACCGACACCGAGACCAATTGCCGTCATAAGCCCTTTCCCAGACACCAGCGATGTAGTCAACGAATGCATCATACTGCCGCCTTTATGCTTTTTCTTTTTTTTAGTATAGCCACTCCCGGAGCCCACCATTTCCGTCATTATCTTGCCCAACAACTGTTCCGCATTGAACATAGCACCCTCTCCTCAGATCGATTCAACAACCTTTATTTTTTCCTGTATCAGCAGAGCTGACAAAGCATCAAAACACCTACTTATGGCTCTTTTTCCATTTCCACGGGGGCACTGGCATGTTATCCTGCCATAAACCACGTCCGGCCACTCTGGCATCTGTTTCCAATTGCCGCCACTCACGGCAAATCGGCTCATTACAATAATAGATATGTACCCAGGCCAACCCCTCCATGAGTAGGTCCTCATTAAGTGAGCGACCTCCGACCGCCACTATCGCCACCAGGCGACCATATTTATCCCATGCCTTGGACTGCAATTCTACCGTGCGCCCAAGAACATGCTGACGAGTAAACTCGCGTGCCTTATGGGAGAATCGCTGCTGCCATTCAGGAGTATCAACCCCCCACAGGCGAACGCGAAGTTTTTTCCCAAGGTGCCTCACCTCAATAGTATCACCATCAATAATTTTGATGACAGAGGCAGAAAAGTGTTCGTCAGGGTCAGGTTTTGCCCAGCATGTCGCATCTACTTGCAACAAGAAGATGCAGAATATCACAAAAAGAAGACAATGTGTCCAGGACCAAAAACGCAAAACAAAACACACTCTCTCAGAAGGGAGACTCTCAAACTTCATAAATCCCTTACCTTCTCCGGCAATAATATACCACTCTTCATTGACATCCTCTCCAGATCGTTATAATTACAGAAGAAAGGTGGCATCTTGTTTCTCTTTTTGATATGATACCAATATTCTTTGACCATCTATTTAAAGGAATGGATCCAACCATAATCCCGACTGTCGCTTTTTCTCATTTTTACCTTTTAGGAGCCCCTTACGAAATAACATGGCCATGTTATTTTTTTACAGCGGCTTAGTCGGGAAATAAAATAGAACTATATAATAATTCTGCCTTTTATCACAACAACATAACAATATGCAAGCTCCCTTCACCATACTTCTTGCGGACAATGCTCTCGAAAAGACAGACATTCTCAACGAACAGGTTACAAACAACAAGGCCTTTGATTGCATATACTACAAAACTGAAAAAGAACTTTTTTCCATTCTGAACCAATCGTTAGCCCAAGTACTCATCTACAATCTGACCCTGCCAGGGACGGAAAGCAGACTCGTACAACTGCAGAAAATTCACACAGACTACCCGGAACTGCTGATCATCGCTGTTATTCCTGATGGGGCGGAAGATCTCATTGAATTTGTACTGCAGCTTGACCTCTTCTTTTATATCCATAAGCCTTATGATCCGGCCGAGATCTGTATCGCTTTGAAACGGGCTCAATCGATACTCAGTCGACGCACCCCAAACTCAGCTAGATCCTCGGGAACAAAAGATTCAGCCTCTTTCTATGGTTTAATTGGTCAAAATCAGCGCATGCGACAACTCTTTGAGCTGATCACCAAGGTGGCCGAAGACGAATTCGCAACGGTTCTGATTAGAGGCGAATCCGGGACAGGAAAAGAACTGGTGGCCAAGGCCATTCACACCCACAGCAAACGGAATAAAAGACATTTTGTACCGGTGAACTGCGCCGCCATCCCTGACGATCTTCTTGAAAGTGAACTTTTTGGATACACCAAAGGCGCCTTTACCGGTGCCACCCAAAATAAAAAAGGCAGGATAGAATACGCCGATGGGGGCACCCTTTTTCTCGATGAGATAGGTGACATGAAGCCCTCGCTCCAGGCAAAACTGCTGCGCGTCCTCCAGGAGAAGGAGTTTGAGCCGGTTGGCGGACTCAAGGCCTGTCCTGTGGACACCCGTATCGTTGCCGCCACTCACTGTGATCTGGAACAGCTGGTCAGCGAGGGGAAATTCAGAGAAGACCTGTATTACCGCCTCAGTGTCATCCCTCTGTCCATCCCCCCCCTCAAAGAAAGGAGGGATGACATCCCCTTGCTTCTTGAAGCCTTTATTCAAACATACTCTACGAAACGTGGACGCGAACCTCTTCGCTTTAAACCCATAGTCATCACGGCGCTGAAGAGCTATAAGTGGCGTGGAAATGTGCGCGAACTCGAAAATCTTGTTCAACACATGTCGATTCTCTTTAGTGGTAAAGATGTAGGCCTTGAAGATCTACCAGAAAAATTCACAGCGGATTTTGATCCATCTACTTCTGTAGAGCCACAACCATCACCTGATATTTCTCCACAACAGACGGAACAAACAAGGAATGGAACTATCTTGTCAACTGGTACTGACATCAGTTGGGAGAAGGGACAAGTGGATTTCAATGAACTGATTAATGATTTTGAGAGGCAATTGATCATCCAGGCCATGAAGTTTTCCAGCGGAAACAAAAAAGAAGCCGCCAGACTCCTCAATTTGAAACGAACAACCTTGCTGGAGAAAATAAAAAAGAAAGAGATAGAGGACAGCTGGGAGTAGGCAGGAGGGATAGAAGAAGGTTACGCGGCAAGCTTGATTGAAATATTTTCTATTTTCTCCGCAATATCATCACTGGACGCGGGGGTCAAAAGGATATCCTCCACACCATACTTCACTGCCGTTATCACCTTGCTGCGAGTCCATTCCGGACCGGCAGCAATGAGTGGCAGCGAGCAGGCTGCGCTTATTTTGATGGCCACCGCAAAACCCTTTTCATTCACATTCGTCATCACCAGAAAAACAGCCTTCACCTCGCCAGGGAGATAATCCGTCACACTTTCCTTAAAGGAAAGAACCTTCGCACTCAGATGACGCTGCTCAAGGACATCAATGATTTTTTTCGTCTCCTGTGCATCATCGCTTACAACCAGGACATCAATGGCCAGCCCTGAGGGCTCCATTGCAGCCACTTCCGCCCCGGCAACAGAAGAATCTGCCTTGCTCTCCGGTACTTGCGGGGTAACAGCCTCCTCCTCATTTTGTACAAGCCCCTCGAGTTGCAACATGGCTGCCGGGAAAAGCATCTGAATTTTCCCCAGTGCCTTGCCGCCAATGCTCAGAGAACTGCTGCTCATATAGTAAAACTGATTGGGGAGAGGGGTATCAGATTCAGTCTCAACTTTCAACGGTAAGACTTTTTCAAGACCGGTCTTTACAAAACGAATCTTCTTGCTGTACTGCTCTTCAAAAACCGAGGTATAAACCCCTGATATGATATTGGCAATCTCTCCATACGCATCCTCGGTATCTTCCTCAAACTCCTCATCCAGGACAGCTCTCTCAAGTTCAACCGGCGGCAGCATGATAAGAGTGCCACCAATGTAGATGGCATCTTTCAAACTCACGAAGAGATAACTTTTGTCCTGTACTTCCCCCACTACATCCATATGTGCAAGAATCTGCTTTCCTGAGGCTTCTTCCAGAAAAAAATCCTCTTTACTGACCAACCGGCATTCCTGGTCACTCAATACAACTTCCAGTCCAAGGAGAGCACCTACCTCGCCTCCCATTTTTTGATGACACAAGGCGAGCAGGGTATTCACACGCTTCCGTTGCTTCTGGACGTCGAAACCAGGCACTGCCTCCTTGACGACCTGTGGCTCAGAAACCCCGGAAGATTCTGCGGGACGACTGCCACCTTTTTCTATAGTGTTGTTTTCCTGTTCAGCTGGTGCAGCCTCAACCGTTGGTGTATCCTCTGCCAACCCAAAAGTGGCTGCCGGCAGGAGCATAACCAGATTTCCCATCTGCCGATTGTTGAGATTCATGCCGCTGGTGACCTGATAATACAGCTGATCAGGTACCGGTTCATCAGAACCGATATCCACCTTGACGGGAATAATTACTTCCTGGGTTTTTCTTACAAAACGACAGCTTTGAGGATACATCTCCTCAAAAACTTTGGTGTAGGATCCTGCAATAATATTGGCGATTTCACCATATGAATCTTCAGCATCCTCATTGTAATCCCCGGCCGCGACCATCTCTTCCAACGAATCGTCCGGCATCATGATCAAAGTGCCGCCAAGACGAATGGCATCTTTCAGCTCAAGCAGGAGACAGCCTACCCCTTGAACGTCACCAGTGACATCCATCTTGGCCAGCACCTGTTTCCCTGAAAGCTGTTCGAAGGCATCTTCCTTCGATATCAACTGTTTCTGAGAGGCAGAAAGGTTTAAAGTCGCGCCAATGAGGCCACTGACCTCATCCTGAATCCGTTTCGCAACAGATTCAAGTATCTTATCTACATTTTTACGATGCTTTGCGACATCAAATTTAGGCGCCGCCTCTTTTTTAATCTGTGGTTCAGAAGCAACAGAAGATTCTATCGGCTCGACACCAGCGGCCTTCTCTGCTTTGCTGGTTGCCTCTTTCGGTGATGCAGCAACCGTAGGCGCAGCCTCAACTGTTGGTTCTTCCTCTGCCAACCCAAAAGTTGCTGCCGGCAGGAGCATAACCAGGTTCCCCATCTGCCGATTGTTGAGATTCATCCCGCTGGTGACCTGATAATACAGCTGGTCAGGTACAGGTTCATCAGAACCGACATCCACCTTGACGGGAATAATTACTTCCTGGGTTTTTCTTACAAAACGACAGCTTTGAGGATACATCTCCTCAAAAACTTTGGTGTAGGACCCTGCAATAATATTGGCGATTTCACCATATGAATCTTCAGCATCCTCATTGTAATCCCCGGCAGCGACCATCTCTTCCAGCGAATCATCCGGCAGCATAATCAAGGTGCCGCCAAGACGAATGGCATCTTTCAGCTCAAGCAGGAGACAGCCTACCCCTTGAACGTCACCAGTGACATCCATCTTGGCCAGCACCTGTTTCCCTGAAAGCTGTTCAAAGGCATCTTCTTTGGATATCAACTGTTTCTGAGAGGCAGAAAGGTTTAAAGTCGCGCCAATGAGGCCACTGACCTCATCCTGAATCCGTTTCGCAACAGATTCAAGTATCTTATCAAATTTTTGTTGAGCTTTTTTCATAAGATATCGAGACAAAACCAATAGAGAGAATTTAAGAGAATCAGAATGGTTACTCTGTTGTTATGCTTATCGGCTAACAAATAAAATAATTTATCAAAAGCGTGCCATGTAATGGTTTGGCCTGCGACATTTTTCTAACTGTTTACAATATATTTGAGTTCCATTAGAAACTGCCCATCCGGCATAGCAAAAGGTACCGCAACCCGTTTCGCTCCGAGCATCCCGCCCACCCGATACGATTCACCAACGATTGATGTGGGAATGGCAAGTTCAATCTTTAAATCGTGTCCGGCAAAAGCAATCTTCAAATTTCCGGCCACCATGTTGGCAATCTCACCAATGGCATCTTTCACATCTTCATTTAATTCATCGACATCCATACCAAGAAAGCCACCGGTAATCGCCATGGCCACTGCCGCTGGACAATGTACCGCCAGCATTCCTCGAATATCACCACCCAGGCCAAGCATGGAGGTAATATTCGACGAAATTTCCCCACCAGATCCTTCCAGAGGCTCTCCGACTACAAGATCCATCATCAGCATGGTGGAAAAAACATCTGTGGTAGCATCTATAATATCCTGCCCTATCTTCATTATTCCACTTTCCCTTACTCAATAAACATCCTCAGGAGCCGCGAGGAAATAACACAGCCATTTATATCATTTTCATTAGGCGCCCTATACCGCTCCGATTACTTCAATGGCCATATTGCTTATTTACAGCGGGTTAATTACATTTACACAAAGATTTACTTTTCCAACTGTAACTCGACCAAGAAATCACCTTTCTCAGTTTTAAAGGGCAAGACCAGCAAATCAACCTCGGTGGTGGCTTTAAAACCATATTCATGACCAGAAATGGTTGAAGGAAGAGACAGGTCAATATCTCTCCCATTTTGACTCAGGATAGTTTTCACATTGCCCCCAAGCATATTGGCAAGCTCTCCCACGGCATCACGAACGTCATCGTTTATTTCATCAACGTCCATACCTAAAAAGCTGCTGGTAATGGCAATGGCCACATGGTTAGGAATATGAATTGCCAACACCCCTTTGTGGGTTCCCGCCAACCCTATCATGCCGGTAATAGTATCACACAGAGTTCCACTCCCTTGTAATGGAGGCCCGGCAACAGAGATATCCATCATCACCATAGTTGTAAAAATTTCTATGGTCGTCTCAATGATATTTTCATTAATATCCATAACTCACCTTTTTATTTGAGAAACGGTCCAAGGATCTCATTCACCATATCCGGAGTGAACGGTTTTTTAATAGCCCCTTTTGCACCTAACGATTTTGCCTCACCAATAATATCCTCTCCGGTCTCTGTTGAAATCATAAAGACGGGGATATCTTTCATATTGGCACGATTCGCTTTTTCCCTGAGAAAGGATATCCCATCCATATTGGGCATATTAATATCACTGAGGATAATATCCACAGACTCCTTTTCAAGGACTTCCAAAGCAAGTAAGCCATCAGCCGCTTCATAAATATTATCAAACTCCAAGCCAGCCTGACGCAGGGACCTGCCTACAATTTTCCGCATGGTACTTGAATCATCCACCAATAAAACATTATGCCCCATAATAACCTCCATAAAAAAATATTTTTTCTGATAAAATCACTCTCACAATCTTGTATTGATGCCAATAATTATTTTTTTCGTCAATGCTAATAATGAAAATGAAGGCAAAAATTCTCTCGTCAACATCTTATTTCACTATCCAGTACAAGAAATACCAAAATATCACAAGCATGGAACAGTACTTGCAAATCGATAAACAAAACTTATTTTATAAAAAAATATTATGAAAAAAATATTCATTTCTCTTCTCCTACTTATTCAGGCAACCATGACCGGACAGGCATGGTCACAGCCGGTCATTACGCAGATCAGCAAGAGCTACAGCTATAGTAGCGTTCAGCTCTTTTTCTCTTTCAGCTCTCTTCCCAAATACACCATCAATACCAGGGGAAAACGAGTAGATCTGACATTGGAAAACACCACTCCCGCCGACAAGCTTGTACTCCCTGAAACCGACGGCAAGATAGTCAAAATTTTGTCACTAGCAAAAAATAAGACAACCACCATTTCATTTTTTTTCCGTTATCCACCTCAAAAGGTCAATGTGGTTCCTGGACAAGAAGCAAACAAGTTGATTCTTGACATCCTTCCAGGAAACGAACTCTCGACAACCCGTCCATTTTCTGCAGACCGACTGCAAGGCATGTCCATCCTGCAACGGAAGACCAAGGATTTCTCAAACCCGATTAACGCATCTCCTTACCCTGGAAACTGGAAGAAATTTATACAAGAGTATGAGGCAGAGCTCAAAATTGAACCAGCCGTACAATTTTCCATGCCCCCCTTCCCTGCTATCACCCTTCTTCCCCCTGACATGGAAGAAAACATTGCTCTCCTGCCATCTGAAATCATCGAAGGCGCCAGACTGAAGTCCTGGAATGACCTGATCCCTTTGATCATTGAGCAGCTCAACAATGAACAAAACCCTGAGAACAAGAAAAAACTGATCCTCACTTACGGTGACATTCTCCTACGTACCGGAAATTTTCAAGAAGCATATAAACAATTCTACCTGCTATCCTTACAAAATTCCACCGAACCTGTCGGCCTGCTGGCAAAATACCTTCTTTTACGCCTGCAGGCAGAATATGCAGACCCGTATCTTGCCGATATTGAGTTAAAGAAGCTCGAATCAGGAATGGACAAGAACAACCCGGCACTCCCCTATCTTATTCTGACCCAGATCGAAACCGCACTGGCAACCAAACAATTTGAACTCATGGGCGCACTGCTGGAAATAGACAACGTCTCCTTGCCCGCAAGAATAACACCGTTGAAGGCCTTACGTCAGGCAGATTACCGGCTGGCCACAGGCGACTTCATCAAGGCCCATGCCGGCTACCAGCTTCTGGAAAAATCAGGAATTTTGACCGAGAAAAACTTTTCTCTCAATGGGTACTGCAGCGTCCTCTATCATCACAAACGCTTCAAACAAGCCGCTGACTGCTATGACCGTCTGGCCAAACAATCCTCAACCGGCAGCCGGCAGCTTGACATGATCAGTTTCCGCAAGGCAATGGCAAAACTCCATAGTACGTCAGGAGCCACACATGAGTCCGACATGATCAATGATTTTGCCCAGATTGAATCGACCTATCCCAACACCGAAGCGGGAACAAGGGCAGCCCTTAAGCAGATTGACCTCAAATTACTGACCTTAAAAAACTGGGAAAAATCAGCCCTGTCATATTATCAGGATCTTGCCGGGTCAGCTTCTTCCCGCTCCATCCGGGAAGAAGCGACCTTTAAGGTGGCCCTTGTTGAGCACATGCTTGGCCAGAACGCCAGGAGTGCTGATCTGCTCATGACCTTTCTCAGGGATTTTAAGAGCGGTCCCCTGCATGACACTGCCCTTGCCCTGCTTATTGAGATCATACCCGATCTCCTGAAAGAAAATATCAAAAACGGTAAATACATTGAGGCCCTGATCCTGGCCAAACAAAACAGAGATCTGTTTGTAAAAAACTGGATCGACATCAGCCTGCTTAAAGACATGGCCGAGGCATACCGTCAACTCGGTTTTTTTAATGAGGCTTCCAGGATGTATCTTTATCTTCTGGACGTTAGTACCCGGGAAGACAAGGAGCCCTATTACCTCCCCCTGATTCAGCTTGCCTATGAACAGGGGGATTATGAAGTCGTTGAAGAATATGCGGACCAATACGCTTTTTACTACCCAAAAGCTCAGAATCAAGAAGAAATCCTCTATCTAAGGCTGCAGAACCTCATGACTCATAATAAATACCAAGAGGCTCTCACTATTTTATCCGCCACCAATTTCAAGGACCCGCGATTCAAATCTCTTGAGGCAACTCTTTCCTTTCACCTCAATGACTACGCCAGGACCAAGACCATTCTGGAAGAGTTGCAGGTGACTCCGGCCAGTCAGCAGGCAGATCTTCTTTTCATGCTGGCTGAGAGCGTCTACCAGCTGGATGATATGCAGAAGGCCGAAGAACTGTTTCTCCCCCTGGAGCAAGACAGCTTGCACAAGGATCAGGTACTATTCAGGCTGGCGGATATTGCACGAAAAAATGGCCAAAAAGAGAGAGCGTTAAAACTTTTCACCCAGCTTGTCGAGACAGGAAACAACCCTTTATGGCAGGAATTAGCTAAGAAAGAGCTGGCACTCACTGCTTTAACGAAATAAGCACAAAAAGTTTGTTAAGAAATCAGTCGTTCTCAACAAACTCAACACATCAGCACAACGGAGGTGCTCCTCATGGAAAGAATCTCTCTTTTTGATTCCAACATTAACCTGTTAAAAAAAACTCTTGATCTGCGTTCCGCCAATCAACGGCTTATCGCCTCCAATATTGCCAACGCCGACACCCCGGGCTACACTCCATCCCGTCTGGAATTTGAGCAGGAGCTTCAACAGGCAATCCAGGGAAAAGGATCTGCCCAGATTACCCACCCAGACCATATCCCCATTGGCGCCTCAGATCTGAGCAGTGTTACCGGCACCATTGTCAAGGATCCCGACACAACAGGGATAGGCGATCAAAACGGGGTCAGCATAGATCGAGAAATGATGGATCTCTCGGAAAACGAGCTCATCTATGAGACTGCAGCCCAATTATTAAAGAAAAAATTAACCCAGTTAAGCTATGTTATTCAGGGGGGTCAATAAGTTGTCGGGTATAAACAATAAACGGCCCATTAACAAACTACAATTTTTCTGTTCAACGCCTTAACAGGAGACAATAATGGATATTTTTAATACATTTGACGTGAGTGCCTCAGCTCTTAAGGCCCAAAGGATTCGTCTCGACACCATCAGTTCCAATCTGGCCAATGTGGAGACAACATCCACCCCTGAGGGTGGACCATATAAAAAAAAGTCCGTTTATTTCCAGAGCCAACCACTTTCCTTTAAAGAACAGCTGGATGGAAAGCTCAAAAACAGTATTCAAGGGGTAGAGGTCTCCAAAATACTGGAAGACCAGGACGAACCCCAACTCATCTACAATCCGTCACATCCCGATGCCAGAGAAGATGGTTATGTTGCCATGCCCAATGTGAATGTGTTAAAAGAGATGGTTGACATGTCCTCAGCTACCCGGGCCTACGAAGCAAATACGACAGTGATCAAATCTGCCAAACGTATGGCACTGAAAGCGCTTGAGATAGGGAGATAACAGACCATGACTATCCAGATAACCGGTGCCGGAGCACCTCTTACACTGCGCCCTGCCGACACCAGCGCTGTCTCCATTGCCAAAAATGGTTTTGCCGACATCATGAAATCCACCATAGATCAGGTGAACCAGGCGCAGAATAGTGGAGATAAAGCCGTTGAACAACTCAATACCGGCAATGCTGAAAGCCTGCATGAGGTAATGCTTGCCGTTGAAGAGGCAGATATCTCTCTGAAGATGCTGGTTCAGATGCGAAACAAGGCCCTTTCGGCCTACGAAGAGATAATGAGAATGCAGCTTTAATATCAGGGATGAACCCTGCAGCCTGGGATCCGTTACGAAATAACATGGCCATTTATATCTATTTCGTTACGAATCCTTATGCCGCCCCGGAGAATTAACGGCCATCTTATTTTTTTTAAACAGCGGCTTAAAGGTTAACAGTATTAAGAAAGGTTTTTTCCATGGCAGACGAAAATACGGCTTCGACAGAACGTCCGGAGCGCAAGAATCTCCTGACATTGATCAACGAATGGCCTCTTTCCCGAAAGATAGCTCTCGGGGCCGTTGCCCTCATCTCCATTGCTCTCTTTGCGGTTATCATCATCCAGTCACAAACAGCGGCACACCAACTGCTCTATGCCAATCTGGGCGAAGCCGATGCCGGTTCAGTGGTCAATTGGCTGAAAGGACAGAAGATCCCCTACCAGCTCAAGAATGATGGTAAAAATATCTGGATCCCTGCAGACAAGCTGTATGAAACGCGCCTGGCACTGGCCGCCAGCGGTCTGCCATCAGGGGGTGGAATTGGTTTTGAGATATTTGACAAACAGAGTTTTGCTCTCACCGATTTTGTCCAGAAGGTGAATTACACCCGAGCCCTGCAGGGAGAACTCTCAAGAACAATCACCTCTCTGGCTCCTGTTGAGTCCACCCGTGTCCATCTGGCCCTGCCGGAAAAACGCCTTTTTGAAAACCAGCAGAAAGCGGCTACTGCCTCAGTTATTGTCACCCTTATGCCGGGAAGAACCCTTGACAAAGATCAAGTTCAAGGAATAATCCATCTGGTTGCCGGATCGGTAACCGGCATGAGTCCTGAAAATGTCAAGGTCATTGACGCGTCCGGCAAGGTTTTAAACGACAAGGGAAAAGACAATTCCGACCAGGGGGTTTCACTCGACCAGCTTGCCTTCCAACAGGAAGTTGAGCACCGGATGGAGACCCGTGCCCTGGAACTGCTTGACAAGACCCTTGGTGCAGATAATTCCATGGTCAGAGTAACCGCAACTCTTGATTTTGCCAAAGTTGAGAAAACCCAGGAGCTCTTTGACGCCGATGACCCGGTTATCCGCAGCGAACAAATGCAGCAGGAAGAGAGCGGTGGAAAGAGCAGTGGCGGCGTACCTGGTGTTGAATCCAATCTGCAGGGCAACACAGCTACTGCAGCCGGCAGCACCCCCACTGCCAGCAAAACCTCCCGAACCACCAATTATGAGATCAGCAAAACGATCAGTAAAACCGTCACCCCTGTTGGCGGTATCACCAAACTCTCCGTCTCCATCCTGGTCGCTGATAAAAGCATTCCCGGCAAGGACAAGGAACCAGCCACCAGCCAGCCTCGAACCGAAGAGGAGCTGAAATCTTTGGAAACCATGGTCTCCAGCGCCTTGGGGCTGATCAAGGAGCGAGGCGACAGTATCAACATAGTCTCCCTACCCTTTACCGAAACGCCAAAAGATACGACCATAGTCGAGACACCACCTGCCAACATGCTGTATCAATACCTGCCTTTTATAAAATATGGCCTGCTCGCCCTGGGAGCACTGCTCACCTACTTTCTTCTGCTCCGGCCTCTGATCAAAACGATGAAAGGGGAAGTAACCCAGCACAACAAAACCGTGGCCGACTTGGAACGGGAACAGGCAACTCCTCCTCCGGTCGAGGAAGAACCGTTACCTGAAATCCTTCCTGACGAAATGATCCTGCACTTGCGTAAGGAGATCGCCAGAAACCAGGTACCAACGGCCTATATTATCAAGAACTGGATACAGGAAGGATAGTCCATGAGTATCAAAACCCTTACCGGCATCAACAAGGCGGCAGTCCTGCTCATCTGTCTGGGCGAGGAGGCAACCGCCAGAATCTTCCAGGAGTTGTCTGACGATGAGATCCGCCAGGTGACCCGTACCATGGCCACCATTGACCATATCCCCGAGCACATAAAGGACAAGGTCTTCGCCAGTTATAGAGAGACTCAGCAAGAGCTTGCCGGGCTTTTTGTCAAAGGAGCCGAGTTTGCCAAAAATGCTATTGCGGCCTCAGGTTCTGAGGAACGCATCAACGAGCTGATGGAACAGTTCGTCTCCGGGACCGAGACACGCCCCCTGGAAACCATTTCCCTCATGCAGCCCAAGATGGTTGCCGGGCTGCTGGAAAAAGAACATCCCCAAACCGTGGCCCTGATTCTTTCCACTCAGCACGTTGAGCATGCCAGCGAAATCCTTGCCAATCTGCCGGAAGAACTCCGGTCAGATGTTATCTACCGAATCGCCAAGATTGAAAAAGTTTCACCTGAGGTTATTACACGCATTGAAGACGCCCTGCATCGTGAGATCGGGCTGGTGGCCGGCAAAGAACAGAAGCAGGTTGGCGGCCTGGATAAGGTCGTAGACCTGCTTGACCATTTGAAAAACAGCATGGACGTGGAAATCCTGGAGGACATTGAACAAACTGATCCTGATATGGCAGAAGAGATCCGCAAACGCATGTTCACCTTTGAAAATCTGGTGGCACTTGATGGCCGTTCTCTGCAGATGATTCTCCGCGAAGTCAGTAATGACTCGCTGACCCTGGCATTGAAAACAGCATCTGAGGAGATGAAAGAGAAAATCTTTGCCAATATGTCGTCCAGGGCCGCCGACATGATCCGGGATGACCTTGAGGCCATGGGACCGGTACGCCTCTCTGAGGTCGAGATCATGCAGCAGACTATCGTCAAAATCGCCATGAAACTCCAGGAGGAAGGCAAGCTGGTTCTTGGTTCCGGAGGTGGAGATGAGCTTGTCTAAAGTTTTCAAGAGTTCTGACTCTTTTGTGCCGGAACAGATCTTACCTAGCCGGAATCAAGCTGTTGAACCAGTCTGGCAGGAATTGGATGCCAGACTCTCGTCTCTGAGCGGACAGGAGAATTCATTTATCCCGGACAAAGATAATGGGTACAAGATAGTTTCCGACAAACAATCCTCAGTACCTTTAACTCCCGAACCACCTTCAGATGATAGGAGCACACTTTCGCCAAAGCCCCCACCCACAGTGGACAAGAATAAGGACAAGGAGCCCCCCCCGGCCCCAGCCATAGATCTTGAGCCAATCCGTAAAAAGGCGTTTGATCAAGGTGTGCTTGAAGGAAGACGCCAGTCTGATGAAGATTTTGGAACCTGTACCCGTACTCTTCGTTCCGCCTGCGACCAGTTGACACATCTCCACGAGACCATCTTACGGAATAATCTTGCTGAAATGCACGGTCTGGTCATGGAGATTGCTGAAAAGATTATCCGCCACTCAATTCAAGAACAAAGTGACACAATTTTAGCCACCATTGAAGACGCCATTCGCATGGCCGTCAAATCAGAAGAATTTCAGATCCGGGTAAGTCCCGAAGATCTTGAGATTATCAAGCAAAAGAAACAAGAAATCATCGAGGAGATCAACGGTCTGGACAATATCGTCCTTAAGGCAGACAGTGCCATTGATCGTGGAGGCTGCCTTCTGGAATCAGCTAATTGCACAGTTGATGCCACAATCAGCAGCCAGTTGCAGGTAATTCAGGAGGCCCTGGAGTCAGAACCAGAATCCGAGCCTGATGCGGCCACTTACCCTGGAGAGCCGTAAGCTATTCAGACCATGACCTCCCTCTCCTCCACCATAGCCAATATCAACCCCATCAAAGTCTGGGGAAAAGTC
Organism: Pseudomonadota bacterium; assembly: GCA_043826415.1. Lineage (GTDB taxonomy): Bacteria > Desulfobacterota > Desulfobulbia > Desulfobulbales > Desulfocapsaceae > UBA2270. Next base: position 79,969 of record JBDRQE010000040.1, on the reverse strand, counting down.
ACCCGTATCGTCGGACTCGTGGTTGAAGGATACTGTCCTGCATCCTCCATTGGCTCCCTTTGCCAACTGACCCCGCTTGACCAAGGCAGTGAGCCTGTCTATGCCGAGGTCGTTGGCTTCAAGGATTCGCGTGCCCTGCTCATGCCCTTGGGCGAACTCCGAGGTTTAGGGCCAGGCAGTCAGATCAGAGTCATAAAAAACAGCGCCACCATCCATGTAGCCGACACCCTGCTGGGAAGAGTTATCGATGCCATGGGACACCCTCTCGACGGCTTTCCTTCTCCTTTGCTGGCCCACGAAAAACCCATCTATTCTCTGCCACCCGGGCCAATGCAAAGAACAAACATATCCGAGCCATTGGATCTTGGCATCCGCTCTATCAACGGCCTCACCACCTGCGGCATGGGCCAGCGCATGGGAATCATGGCCGGCTCAGGGGTGGGAAAAAGTGTACTCCTTGGCATGATGGCCAAGTATGCCAGGGCCGATATCAATGTCATTGCCCTTATTGGCGAACGCGGCCGTGAGGTGCGGGAATTTATCGAGCGCGACCTGGGGAAGGAAGGTCTGGCTCGCTCAGTCATCGTGGTAGTCACCTCGGACCAATCACCACTGCTGCGAATGCGCGGGGCCTTTGTGGCTACGGCCATTGCCGAATTCTTCTGTGGTCAGGGGAAAAATGTCCTGCTGATGATGGACTCCGTCACCCGCTTTGCCATGGCCATGCGAGAGATCGGACTGGCCGTGGGTGAACCTCCAACCACCAAGGGGTATACCCCCTCTGTCTTTGCCACCCTTCCGAAACTTCTGGAGCGTGCCGGCCGATTCAGTGGCAAAGGATCAATCACCGGGCTTTACACGGTTCTCGTGGATGGTGATGATATGACTGAACCCGTTGCCGACTCGGTTCGCTCCATCCTCGATGGTCATATTGTCCTCTCCCGGGACATTGCAGCCAAAAATCACTATCCGGCCATCGATATTCTAAATTCAGCCAGCCGGGTAATGCGTGATATCACATCCCCTCGTCATCTGGAACTTGCCGGTCAGGCCAGAAGCATCCTGGCGACCTATAAAGAAGCAGAAGATCTGATCAATATAGGAGCCTATGCCAAAGGATCTAATCCGAAAATTGATTACGCGATCACCCGCATAGACGCAATCAACAATTTTCTGCAACAGGGGATCAATGAAACAACACCCTTGAAGCAGACTATTGAACAACTTGGTGAACTGCTCAGCGGCCGGAAAGATGATACTCACCAAAAGAAAGACCGCAGGAGTGAGGATCAAGGCAATGCACGATAAGTCTTGGTCATTTACCTGCGACTCAACCTCATGCTTTCATCGTTAAAGAATGAAGCCCTTTACCCTTGACACCGTCCTTAAACACAGAAAAAACCTGGAGACCCAAGCCATCCAACGCCTTGTTAAGGCTCGGAAAGAAGAGAACATTGCACAAGACAAGCTTAAAAAGGAAGAGGATATTCTGGCAGCTCTGATTGACACTCTCAGCAGAGAGCAAACCTTGGGGATTGATGTGGTCAAACTGGTACAATTCGAGCAACGAATTACTTTGATTGAACAACAAGTACTCGTATTGCGAACCATTTTACAGCAGAAAAAAAAGGCCGTAAACCAGGCCCAGGAGCACTTGCTCAGCAAAAGCAAAGAGCGAAAAATAATGGAAACGCTGCAACAAAAACAAGATCAGGCCTGGCAACAATATCTGAACCATAAAGAAACCGCCATCCTTGATGAAATTGCCGTCATCTTTCATGGCAGAGAATGAATAAGCCGCTGTAAAAAAATAACATGCATTGAAGTAACCTAAGCGACACAAGGAGCCGTGACGAAATTGAAATAAATGGCCATGTGATCTCGTAACGGCTCCCAACCTTTACCCCCCTACGCAATGATGAAAAAAATATTTCTTTCGACTTTTGTATTCTGTTTGTCTGTCACAAGCTTTAATTTTCTCACAATATCAACGGCGGCAGAAGGACAACAAGCGGTGCCAACCTCGGTGAAGACAACACCAGCGGCAGAATCTTCTCAGAAAAAATCCTATTCCTCGGTGGAAGAACGCCGACTCTACAATACCCTTGAGCTGGAAAGGGCTGGCCTGCAAGAGAAAATAAAAGTATTGGCCGATAAGGAAAAGGAACTAAAGACCTTGGAACAGGAGGTCGATAAGAAATTTGAACAAATGAATAACAAGATTCGGGAGCTCAAAAAAGTCCAGCAAAAGACTGAAGAGCTGCTTGCCCTGAGAGATCAGGCCGAACTGAAAAAAATAAAAGAGTTGAGCAATATTTACGCCAAGATGTCCCCGGAAAAAGCCGCTCTTGTCTTGAACAGTTTAAAGGATCAACAATTGGCAGCCGACCTCCTTAGCAACATGAAGACTAAATCAGCAGCCAAGATCTTGGAACAACTGGACAAAATGAAAGCCGCCACCCTGACTACAACCTTGTCCACCCTGTCAACGGAGTAGAGAACTATGGAAGCATCCCTTCTAACTGTCGCACCGGTGCCCAAGCCGCCACAGGAATCAGCACCTCAAGCAAACCAGACAACTGAAGAGGACAGCTCCTTTACCACAATTTTATCAGCAGCCAGAAGCGTGCATGAACAGAGCAGTAAAGAGACGGGTAACCAGGATTCTGAATCCCCTGCATCACCCCCCAGCCAGCAGGAAATACTTCTGGCTGCTGAACTGGTCGCTCTTTCTTTGCAGGACAATCCAGCCCTCAATACCAGTCAACTTGTTTCGGGACAGGACATCACTACAACTTTCTCCAGTATCTCAAATAGCGAATCCGCTATGAGTCTCTCTCTTGGCGAGTTCAAACAATTCCAGGCAATGCCGGCAGCAAAAGGTCAGACCGCCACAGAGTTTTTCTCTGTATCAAGCAACGCACAGCTGACAGGATCTGTCAGTAAAACCGAATCTCTTTTAAGCCAACAATTACAGACCATCCTTACAGAGAATTCCCGCGATACCATTACTCTCCATGCTCCTTATCAATCAGCACCAGCTGAAACGCTGGATACTCTTTCATCCCCCTATCTTCAATCCGCTGACAGCACATCCGCCTTTACCCTAGCAGCTTCCCATGGGACCATAGTAGAGAAAGCGGTGAACGGAACAGTGGCCACTAACACGCTTGAGGGTGTACACCAAGATGTGGGAGAGCAATATCTGAGTGCGAAAATCGAGGCTCTGTCAGACAAAAACAACACCAAGAATCATCAACAAGAGAACAGTCCCAACCAGCAAAACACAACCGCTCTCACCACTACACTCAACAATCCCGAGCAATCAGGTCAATTTATTCTCACAACTCCGGGGAATCAGCCGACTGCCTTATCGCCGGTCAACAGTCCTCTTTCTTCCTCTGCGGCCTATTCACCAGGCACTCCAATTCCCGCCGAAGAAATCATCAGCCACCTTGTTGAACGTTTCAGCACCAACCCCCGCCTGCAAACCAGTAAGATCAGCCTGAATCTCAACCCCGCCGAACTGGGAGCTCTCAAGGTTGACATCCTGGTCAAAGGTGACTCCATCCGGGCCCATATTATTGTAAACAATCAGCAAATCCAAGAGACCATTGAAAAACATATGCCCAAGCTCCGAACCATCCTGGAGCAGCAAGGATTCACCATCGACGATTTTCAGGTGACCCTGGAGTCAACAAATCATGACTCCGATAATTTTTTCCAGCAGCAATTCTCTTCCGGTCAAGATTCGGCACAGCAGAAGACACTTGCCAGTGACGAAACCTCTTTTGATCTCTCTTTAACTTCAGCCGAAGAAATCCTGGGCAACACCTCTATGGATTCAGGCATCAACCTGAACATATAAATGAAACAACCATGACTACGATTTCCTCCGACGCATACATGTTCCCCATTAAAGAGAGCGGCAGTGCCGCAACCTCGAGCGCCAAAACAGATATTATGGGAAAAGAAGATTTTCTCACCCTGTTGGTAGCCCAATTAAAAAATCAGGATCCGCTAAACCCTGAAGACCCCACAGCATTTACCGCCCAGCTTGCCCAATTCAGTTCACTGGAACAACTTACGAATTTGAATGCAAGCATGGAAGGACTGACAACTGCCCAGGCTAATTCTGAAAAACTGTCAGCCCTGAGCCTGATCGGAAAGGAAGTTTCCTATAACGGAAGTTCCTTTACTTTTGACGGAGATCCGGTCGAGATGGGATATCAACTCGATGGGACCGCCACAAGCGTCACTCTTTCCATTCAGGACGAAAATGGTAAGACAGTCCATACCCTGCAGGCAGCAGACACTGAACTGGGCGCCGGCAATCATTTTATCACGTGGGACGGTACTGATCAAAATGGTAATCCCGTTGCCAATGGCAAATACAAGATTATCCTTCAGGCCAATGCCGCAGGAGAAGATTCCAGCATTGCCGCCGCGCCTCTCATTAAATCCGAAGTGACAGGTGTCGATTTAAGCAGTGGCATGATCACCACCAAAGACGGTGAGGTTCAATTCATGAATATCATTGGGGTTTCCGAGCCCAAAAGCAACATACAGGATACCATACTCACAGCTAACGAAATGAGTAATGCCGCCACAGGGATCGTGGCCTCTTTACCCGCTGAAAGCAGTGCCTCCACGGATGATGGGCAGCCGACAGCACAGGAGCTTCTCGATCTTTTCATTCAACAAACTCAACCCTGAGCCGGCAAGCAACAGGAATCACCGGAACATTAAAGGAGGCATCAGCCATGGGTATCACCAGCGCAATGTACAGCGGAGTCAGCGGGCTCAACACCAATTCACAGGCCATGAGTGTTATCGGCAACAATCTGGCCAACACCAACACCGTCGGTTTTAAAGGCTCACGTACGGTTTTTTCCGACCTGCTTTCAAGCACTGTCTTTGGTTCAGGAGGTGCGTCTCAGGTTGGGCGTGGTGTCGGTATGTCCAAGGTTGACAGTATCTTCAGCCAGGGCACTTTTGAATCTACAGAGTCTGATACCGATCTGGCCATCGAAGGAGATGGGTTTTTCCTCCTGAAAGAACCTGGAAATAATACCACCTATTATTCACGTGCCGGTGCTTTTCGTTTTGACCAGGACGGCTACCTGGTGAATCCCGAGGGATTCCGGGTACAGGGAAAGGGATTTGACGCCAACGGAGAACTCATCGCCGGTGATCCGGCTGACATTGTGGTGGAAAGCGTAAATCTGGTTCCGGCAAAAGTCACCGACACCTTAACCATCAACAGCAACCTCGATGCCAGTACCATTCCCATTGACCCGGCCATAGTCTTTGATCCGTTAGATGCCACCACCTATAACTATGCCGCCTCCACACAGGTGTATGACACCCTGGGCAATCCGCATTTGATTACCACCTATTTCCGCAAAGACGATGCAGCTGACAATACCTGGAACTGGTACTGGAGCGCGGAAGACTCCAACGGCTTGCCCCTTGGAGGTGCGGGAGCCGCTCCCATCACATTTACCGCTGATGGCATATTAGACACAGGTGGTGCAGGTGCTATTGCCGCGGCTGATCTCGACTGGGCCAACGGCTCCACTCCCACCGGCATTGACTTGACTTTTGACACCACTCAATTCAATAATGTCTCCAAGGTTATTTCACAAGACCAGAATGGCTACAGTTCAGGTAACCTCACCAATGTCACCATTAACAACGAGGGAGTTGTTATTGCCTCATATTCCAATGGACAACAGACAAAAATTGCCAGCATCGCACTGGCCAAATTCACCAACCCTAATGGGCTCGAACTGGCCGGCAGCAACTTGTTTTTAGCCTCCGACACCTCCGGCGTACCTCGAGTCGGCCTTCCCGGCCCGGAACTGGGCAATATCTTCACCAACTCTCTGGAGCAGTCCAATGTGGATATGGGCAAGGAGTTTGTAAATATGATCACCGTACAGCGCGGTTTTCAGGCAAACTCAAAAATCATCACTACTGTTGATGAGCTGCTTGGAGAATTAATCAATCTTAAACGATAAAAGAAAAGCTCAGTCATTTTTTTGACAATGCAAAGAGGGCCACTGGTTTCATGAAACCAGTGGCCCTCTTTGTATTCTGTGGATCTCCATCAATAAAAACATCATTTTCTGCCCATTAACCAGCATCCGCGGCCCGTTCTTACCTCAAGAAAATATTTTGGAATAAAAATTGCAAACTTGAGTTTTATGCAATTAAACCGTATGATGCATAAAATTTAGAAGCCGTTACAAAACAAGACGAGATTCTTGTTCTGCCAGCTTTGTTTTTACCTTTTTTTCATCTACATGGAGGTGACTTTTCTTGGATCTCTCAACCATTATCGGGATGGTTGTTGCCTTCGCCCTGATGTTGTGGGCAATCATGGCCGGCGGCCCCCTTTCCATCTTTATCGATCCCCCATCAATGGCCATTGTTTTTGGTGGTACCATAGGAACGGTCTTTATCCACTATCCTTTTGCCAATGTCTTCGGAGCAATCAACGTGGCCAAGAAGACATTTCTCCATAAGGAAGCCTCCACTCATGAGTTGATTATTCAGCTCATGGAATTCGCCAACAAGGCCCGTAAAGAAGGGATCCTTTCTTTGCAGGGCATGATGGAAAAAGTAAATGATGATTTTCTGCTTAAAGCCATGCAGATGGCTGTTGACGGACAGGAACCTGAAACCCTGCGCCGCATGCTCAACACCGAGATCAGCTACGTCCAGGAACGACACAACATGGGAGCGGCTATTTTCACCGCCCTTGCCGCGTATGCACCGGCCATGGGCATGATCGGCACTCTGATCGGTCTGGTACAAATGCTGCAAAACATGTCCGACCCGAACTCCATCGGGCCGGCCATGGCCGTTGCGCTGCTGACCACCTTTTACGGCGCGGTTCTTGCCAATGTCCTTTTTACTCCTATGGCTGGAAAGCTCAAAACACGGTCCGCCTCCGAGGTGCTCCTTAAAACTTTAATTATTGAAGGTATGCAGTCTATTCTTTCCGGAGAGAATCCCCGCATTATGGAACAGAAGCTGCACGCATTTATTGCCCCTAAACTCAGGGAATCAACCTTTAAAAAATAATCCTGGTTCACCCCATGGCTGACGAAGAACAAGAACAAAAATGTCCTGAATGTGAAGCTGGAGCCCCTGCATGGATGGTCACCTTTGCCGATATGGTCACCCTGCTACTCACCTTTTTCGTCCTCCTGGTCTCCATGGCAAGTATGGATCGCGTGAAATTTGCTGCCGCTTCGGCTTCGATCAAAAATGCCTTCGGCACCGGTGCAGGCTCAACCTCCCAGGCCGAATTCAAGATTCAAACTATTCCATCTGTACCCAGCACCCAATTTGCCCCTATTCAAAGTGACTCAGTAGCCAAGATTCAGAAACGGATTGAAACAGAAATCAAAGGTCTTAAAATCCAAAACGCTGTGGAACTGATCCAGAAAGATGATGACACCATCATTCTTCGCCTTGATGAGTCCGTCCTCTTTAAACCCGATCAATCCAGGGTCTCTCCGGAAGCCTACCCTCTCCTGCGTCAACTTGCCGACATCATCCGCCCCATCCCCATGCGCCTGCGCATCGAAGGACATACCGACGACACACTGGTTCCCAAGGGTGAAAGCGACAACTGGGATCTCTCCATTGACCGTTCCGTCTCCGTACTCAGATTTTTTACGAAAAGCAAACTGCTGCCCCTTGACCGAATGAGCGCTGTGGGCTATGGCTATGAACGCCCCCTTGTCCCTAATACTTCGGAGCAAAATCGTGCCAAGAACCGTCGGGTTGATTTTGTCCTGCGCGCCAATACGAGGCTGGGACTCGGCAACAGCGGGACGAAGGCAGGAGAGATCCCGCTTTAAATTTGAACCTAAATTCTACTTTAGAAGATAGAGTACGCTTTTTTCTTTTAACCTAAAGGACTGACCAGCATGGCTGACAAAAAAGATGCCAAGAAACCGGAAGACGCCTCTGCAGACCAAGGCGCCAGGAAAAAAAAGCTCATCATCATTGGCGGAGCAGCCCTGCTGCTCCTCATTATTCTTGGCGCCACAGCCTTCTTTCTCCTGAAAAAAAGCGATCCAGACAAAAAAGCACCTGAGACGGCCGAGACAGCCGTTCAAGTGCCAGATTTAAATCCACCCGCAGCTATTGGGCCTATGATTGAAATAAAGGAGTTTATTGTCAATATCATCAGTGAAGTGGACAGGCACTATGTGAAGGCCTCCCTCACCATTGAGCTCGTCAATAATCCGACAGTGATCAACAAAGACACAAAAGCAACCGGCAACGACCTGGCCAAAGAAGAAGCCACACAACGTATGGCCCAGATTCGAGACAGTATCCTCCTTCTGATTGGCAACAAAACATACGAAGAACTCCAGGATCTACAAGGGAAAAAGCAACTTAAAGCTGAGCTGGCCAGTAAAATTAATTCCATCCTCCGCAACGGTCAGGTCAAAGAAATCTACTTCACAGATTTCGTGGTCCAATAAGCATGGCTATTGAAGCAACGGAGCGGCATAAGAAACCGTAACGAAATTGATATAAATGGCCATATTATTTCGTAACGGTTCCTGACTATTCACTTGCTCGTTTGAAGCAACCTGCATCATTACCAATCATCTATAGATCAATCGAGGACAGCAGTGGAACCAATCCTTTCCAAAAAAGAAATTGCGGAGCTACTTTCTGCCATCAAGGAAGGTCAGATTGCCACAGATGTGACAGGAGCTGAACAGACGGCAAAATTTTCCAACGCCGAAGCAATCAATCTCTTTCATGTAGCTAATAAAAGCAGCTGCCAACTGCGCGTTCCCAATTTTGACATCATCCTTGATTCTTTTGCCCAGAATTTTTCTATCTCACTGACCAATCAATTACAGAGAACCTTCACTATCAGTCGTATCGATATAGAATCCGCTATTTTCCACGAGTTCATGACCGATCCGAAAAACTCCGGGGCCATAGGAGTTCTTAATCTTAACCCTTTAAAAAATGGTGCTCTGTTAATCTTTAATCAACAGCTTTCTTTCACTATGATCGAAATGATGCTGGGTGCATCAAGTGAGATCGACCCTCTGAAACTGGATCGTAAGCTGACCACCATTGAGCTCAATATCCTCAAGTCAGTAATGAGCAAGGCCTGTGAAAATCTGAGCAAGGCCATGCTCCCCTTAATAAATCTTCACTCTTCCCTCATCAAGGTAGAGAATAATCCCAGACTGGTATCCATCACCGACCCCGAATCAGAGGTCCTCATCTGTCGATTCAAGGTTCAAATCGGCACTCTTTCTGGTGAATTAAAGATGCTTTTCCCCGTTGCCACACTGGAACCACTCAGGGAGCAGCTTAAAGATCTGCTCTCCGTCAGAACCAGCAATTTCAGTGCATGGTTTGAACGAATAGTCGATGAAATTCTGGAAATGCCAACTACAATCATTGCTCAATCCGGCACGTTAACTTTGCCGTTGCACAAGGTACTTTCTTTCCAGAAAGGTGATATAATCCCCCTTGATTATGACCCCAATGCCCCACTGAAGGTGCTCATTGAAGATAATTTAAAATTTTTTGCCAGACCAGGATTACATGCCGGGAAAAAAGCAATCAGCCTGACAGGTGTTTATAGAGAATAGACAGTGTATCAGGGTACAGCAGTGCGTGAGCCGAAAATTATTTGCTTACAACTCTCAAAAGACAAACCATAAAATCAACCAGCGTGAATACGATGAACGGAAAGCCCGACCCCGAGGAGCTGAAAGAGCTTCTGCAAGATGATCAAACCCTGCCGACCAATTCAGGATCGCATACCCAGCAACCAACTGCATCAAAGAGTAGAGATGGAAGTAATCGTGGTCTTGAATTTCTTTACGATGTCCCTCTGCAGATTTCGGTAGAAGTTGGGCGCAGCAAAATTCTGCTTCGCGACCTTTTGAAGATGGGTGAGGGTTATGTCATCGAACTGGACAAACTGGCGGGTGAGCCTTTAGACCTCTATGTTAACTCTCGCCTCATTGCCAGGGGCGAGGCGGTGATGGTAGGTGACAAATTCGGTATCAGGCTGACAGACGTGGTCAGCACTGCTGATCGCGTTGAAAATCTCGGCTAAGCAAAAAGAGTTTGATGTCTATGCGCCTCTTCCTAACCCTTATTATTTTCTTTCTGCCGGCAACAAGCGTCTTTGCCGGGACAGAAGCTCCTTTTTCGTTTTCCGCTATGCTCAGACTTTTCTGGGGACTCCTCATCGTCTTTGGTGTTCTCCTGGTTGTTTACGCCCTGGCCAAAAAAAAACTTTCTTTTCTGAATGCTGGTAATGGTAAGGGGGCCATCACCATTATTGAGATGCGCCATCTGATGCCAAAGAAATCACTCTGTTTAATCAAAGTCCGAGACCAGGAATATCTTCTGGGATTGGGAAGCGATCAGATCAATCTGATTGCCGCAATTCAACCGTCCCCACCGCTCCCCGTTGAACCAGTGAATAACGAAAACTTTGCCACAATCCTTGCCACTGCAGCATCAGATAAAGGTGTCCTTGAAGATGACAACAGCACACACTGAACGATCACACGCCCTGCTGATCAGTGGACTGGTCCTGATGACAGCACTGCTGCTCCCATCCGCAGGCGGCGCCGTCGGCCTGCCGACCATCACCTTCGGGGTAGCTGATGCTGACACTCCGGAGCAGGTATCAACGGCGATCCAGGTACTGTTTGTCCTGACCATCCTCTCCATTGCCCCGGCAATCCTGCTCATGACTACCTGCTTTACCCGCATCGTCATTGTTCTCGGTTTTATCCGTCAGGCCATGGGTACCCAGAACATGCCACCCACCCAGATCATCATCGGCCTGTCCCTGTTTCTCTCCTTCTTTATCATGTCACCTACCCTCAACACCATCAATGACAAAGCCCTGCAGCCCTACATGAAAAAGAGCATCACCCAGGAACAAGCCTTGAAACAAGCCATTGATCCCATGCGTACCTTCATGTTTTCACAGGTAAAAGAAGAAGAGCTGGCCCTTTTGGCCGGTATCACCCTGAATAACAAACCCTTCGACCAGAACGATATCCCCACCATGACCCTGATCCCCGCCTTTATGCTTTCAGAGCTGAAAAGGGCTTTCCAGATGGGTTTTATGATTTACGTCCCCTTTCTGGTCATTGATATGGTCGTCGCCTCGGTCCTCATGTCCATGGGCATGATGATGCTGCCACCGGTCATCATCTCCATGCCCTTTAAACTTCTACTCTTTGTGCTGGTCGATGGATGGGGACTGATTGTCGGATCGTTAGTTCAGAGCTTCAAATAATGATGGTATCGTAAAAAGTACAAATTACTATAATGTCATTTCGACCATCGGGAGAAATCTTAATAGTATCAACTGGTTGAGTAGTAAGATTTCTCGCTGTCGCTCGAAATGACAAACTTTTTTGAGTTTTTACGAGATTGTCAAATAATAGACGAATCCCTTGTGGTTCAGTCAGAAACTTAAGATTGAAGAGTGCCCATGTCTCCTGAATTTGTCATCGATATCGCCAGAAAGGCCATCCAGACTACCCTCATGATCGCAGCGCCGATGCTGCTATCCGGGATGATCATCGGCCTGCTTGTCTCCATCTTCCAAGCCGCCACTCAGATCAACGAACAGACCATGACCTTTATCCCCAAGATCGTTGTTGTCTTTCTCTCTCTGCTCATTTTTGCCCCGTGGATCATGCACACCATGATCGCCTTTAGTATGGGTATTTTTGAGTCCATCGCCAGTTTTTAATAACAGCAGGGAGCGCCAATGGATCTCCAGCTCATCCCTGTTCATCAATTTCAGACCTTTCTGATCTGTACGGCCAGAGTGGCTGGATTCATCGGCGCCATCCCCATCTATTTTGGTAATCAGACTCCTGCCAGAATCAAGGTCACCCTGGTCTTTACCATCTCTCTACTTCTTTTTCCTGTCCTCTCACCCGGCCTGCCGACAGTCAGCTTCGAGCCCGTTTCCTTCCTTCTGCTCACCCTTAACGAGACGATTCTGGGCCTGCTTCTTGGTCTTATGTCCCGAATGGTATTTACCACCGTTGAGTTTGGCGGAACTATAATAGGCTACCAGATGGGATTTGCTGCTGCCAATGTCTTTGACCCACAGCATCAGAACCAGGTTTCCCTGATCTCCCAGTTCCAGAACGTCTTTGCAATTCTCATTTTCCTGGCCCTCGACGGTCATCATATCTTCCTCAAGACTGCGGCCAGATCATATCAGCTCCTGCCTCCCGGCAATCTCAACCTCGCAGGAGAGGCTGTCCCCTATCTCATGGAACTCACCTCCAGAATGTTTACCCTGGCCGTCCAGTTCAGTGCTCCTGTCCTTGTTGTCCTCCTCCTTTCAGGACTCATCCTCGGTATCCTGGCTCGGGTCTTTCCTCAGCTTAATGTCTTTCTCCTCTCGTTCCCCCTGAATATCGGTATCGCCTTTATTGTCATTGCTTTGACTCTCAACATAGTCACCAGCCTTTTAAGACGGGAATTTGACGCAATGGGTGAGCGCATTCTCACCATCCTTCAATATCTTTAAACTGGTCGATCAGTCTGTAGCATTTTAGCTACAAACGAATCGACCTACAGACTAATAGACTAAAGAACCTGCTGCTTAAACCATGGCTGAAGAAGCCCCTACCGGGGGAGAACGCACAGAAGACCCGTCGGCAAAACGACGGGAAGATTTCCGTCAAAAAGGTCAGGTTGCCCAGAGCAAAGAGGTGCAGACGGCTGCCCTTTTCAGCCTGGCACTCCTTTTCTGGCTCCTTTACATGCCGCACTTCTGGGATGGACTTACCACCCTGGTGGGCTCAATCTGGAAGTCCGCCGAGCAATTTCAGGGAACCCCCTCTGCCACAACAGGGCTGTCAATTCATATCGTCAAGGAAGTGAGCCTTCTACTGGCCCCCTTTTTTTTACTGGTACTGATCATTGGATTTTTCTCCAGCTTCTTTCAGTTTGGCTGGCTGCTCACCGCCAAACCCCTTATGCCTGATTTCACTAAACTTGATCCAATTGCCGGCATGGGCCGTCTCTTTTCCAAACGTTCTCTGATTGAAAGCGTCAAATCCATCGCCAAGATCACACTCATCGGTTGGATTGCCTTCTCCACTGTACTGGCCAAGTTCAACGAAGCATTGATCCTGGTGGATACCAGTACCACTGCCATCATGATCTTTCTAGCCAAGACAGCTGCCCTCATTCTGTCTAAGGTCTGCGCTCTGCTCATTTTCCTGGCCTTCATTGATTTCCTCTATGTCCGCTGGGAGATGGAGCAAAAACTGAAGATGACCAAACAGGAACAGAAAGAGGAATATAAAGAAAGCGAAGGCGATCCTCACATCAAGGCTCAGATCAGAGCCCTGCAGCAACAGATGGCAAAGAAAAGGATGATGGCGGAAGTCCCCAAGGCCGATGCGGTTATCACCAATCCAACCCATCTTGCAGTGGCCATAAAATATGATCAGGCGGTAATGGCAGCCCCTGTCGTTGTCGCTAAAGGCGCAGATTTTGTAGCCATGCGCATCCGCGAGATTGCCCGGGAAAACAACGTCCCCTTGATCGAAAACCCACCAGTGGCCCGATTATTGCATAAAATTGACCTGGGAGCTGCTATTCCCGAAGAGATGTTTAAGGCAGTGGCCGAGATTCTCGCCCATATCTATTCACTCAAAGGCAAGAACCCCAACTAATTCCTTAGATTGTGGTATTTGAAAGGGTTCAGCTGACCGTTTAGAAACTATCCAGAAACAATTTTTATAATGGAACTGACAGCAAAACAACAGCTCTTCGGCCGACTGCATTGGAAAAACCTTGCGCAGCGGACTGATATCATGGCAGCAGTGGGCATGGTCTCAATTCTGATGATCATGATCATCCCTTTGCCCTCGATCCTCCTCGACCTCTTTCTTTCCACCAATATCACCGTTGCCTTATTAATTCTGGTCATCAGCCTCTATACGGTCAGGGCTACGGACTTTTCCATTTTTCCGGCAATCCTGCTTGCCACTACCCTGTTCCGTCTGGCCCTCAATGTGGCCTCCACCAGACTGATCCTCCTGCATGGTGACGAGGGTCCTGCCGCGGCCGGGGCAGTCATTGAATCCTTCGGCCAGTTTGTCGTAGGTGGTAACTATGTGGTTGGAGTGGTGGTCTTTGCCATCCTGGTCCTGATCAACTTTATGGTTATCACCAAAGGTGCCGGACGTGTGGCCGAGGTTGCGGCCAGATTTACACTCGACGCCATGCCTGGCAAGCAAATGGCCATTGACGCCGACCTGAACGCCGGACTCATCAATGAAGCCGATGCCAGGAAAAGACGGGAGCTCATCAGCTCTGAGGCCAGTTTTCACGGAGCCATGGATGGTGCCTCCAAGTTCGTCAAGGGCGATGCCATTGCCGGTATCATTATCACCTTGATCAATATCGGAGCCGGCTTTATCATTGGCGTCCTGCAGAAAGGCATGCCCATGGCCGAGGCCGCAAGAAACTATACCATCCTCACCGTGGGTGACGGCCTGGTAGGTCAGGTTCCGGCGCTCATCATCTCCACCGCTGCCGGTCTGCTCGTCACCAGATCCTCTGGAGACAGCGACTTCGGCGCCGACATCAAAATACAGTTCAGCCGCTATTCCATTGCCCTCTGGGTGGTCTCCGGACTATTACTGATCTTTGCTCTCATTCCGGGCTTCCCCTTTCTTCCTTTTATGCTCACGTCCAGCTCCCTGGCCCTTATGGCCTGGCAACTGGACAAGAAAAAGCGGGAGACCGCCGCTGAGATCGTTGCCGAGAAACCCAGGGAAGCACCCGTGCCTGTGGCCGAAAACTATGAAGAGATGCTCAATGTTGACCTGCTGGAACTGGAAGTAGGCTATGGCCTGATCCCCTTTGTCGATGCAGCCCAGAACGGGGAATTGCTCACCCGCATCCAATCCATCCGCAAACAGTTCGCCATGAACAACGGCTTTATTGTGCCTCCCATCCATATCAAGGACAACCTTCAGCTCAATCCCAATCAGTACACCCTGGCGCTGAAAGGAATCAAGGTCGCCGAGGCCGAGATGCTGCCCGGCCATTATATGGCCATGGATCCCGGCATGGCAACCGAAACGATCAAGGGCATTGCCACCACTGAGCCTGCATTTGGCCTGCCGGCCATCTGGATCACTGAAGATAAAAAAGAGCGGGCTCAAATTGCCGGCTACACCGTTGTTGACTGCACCACGGTCATGGCTACGCATATCAGTGAGATCATTAAACAGCACGGCCATGAATTGATTGGCCGCCAGGAGGTGCAGAACCTGCTGGACAATCTGGCCAAGAGCTATCCAAAACTGGTTGAAGAGCTGGTACCCTCCATTCTTTCTCTGGGCACCATCATGCGTATCCTCCAGAATCTTCTGGCAGAAGGGGTTTCCATCCGCGACCTGCGCACCATCCTTGAAACCATGGCCGACTGGGGCCCTGTCACCCGGGATCCCGACGTTCTTACCGAATATGTGCGTCACGCCCTGGCCCGAACCATCAGTTCCGGGCTGGCCATAAATGGCGCCATTCCTCTGATCACCCTGGCCAAGCCAGTTGAGGAAGCCATCAGCAAAGCCATTCAGCACAAGGAATCCGGCAGTTATCTGGCCATTGATCCACATACGGCCCAGAGCATTCTCGATTCCATCGGCCAGGCCATCACCCTCTTTGCCGGAGGTCAGCGGCCAACCCTGCTCTCCGCCCCCCAGATCAGGCCGCATGTACGTAAACTGACTGAACGCTACTATCCGTCGCTTGTGGTGCTTTCCCATAATGAAATCACCCCGAACCTGAAAGTCCGTTCCCTTGGCACCGTGACCCTTGATGCAAGTTAAGATCTTCGAATCAACAGATATGGCCTCGGGGCTGAAACTGGTCAAGGAGACCCTGGGCCCGGATGCCCTTATCCTTTCTACCCGCACTATCCGCAACGGCAAGATGGGGATTCTGGGTAAACCGATACTGGAGATCACTGCCGCCGTCGACTCGCCCTGGCCTGAAATAAAACCGGAGATCAAGACTCGAAAGAACAAATTCTCACAGTGGAGCGACGACACTCCTCCGCAAAGATTGCATGCAGGACAGGCCATAACGTATGACTCCCAGCTCCGTATCCTCCAGGAACCTGAAGACGAGACAAGGCCATTATCCAGGCCCGTACTTCTCAAGGCATCAGGACCTCAAAATCTCAATTCCGTCAGGGACGTACAGCCGGAGATGCGGGGTGAGCTGGATGAGCTCAAAGAGATGGTGAGGAAACTGGGGCAGGAAATGGCCCGCATAAGCACTCCCGGCATTGACCGGCAACAGGAACTATCCCCCGAACAGTCGCCGTCCACCCCCCCACAGGAGTCGCCCCAGCACTCTCAGGACACTGACACCGCCCACCTCAGTGCCATACTTCTGGCTCAAGGGGTCAGCGAGACAACAGCAAAAGAGATAAGCGCACGCGCACAAAACATGATAGCGCCAGATGTGTCCATAAACGACAACAAGGATTGGAACAGCCTGCTGCAGTGCACAATTCGCGACATCCTGGATGTCGCTCCTTTCCCATTCACAGAAGAGAAAAGACAGCGCCGTATTGCCCTTGTCGGCCCGACCGGTGTCGGCAAGACGACTACCCTGGCCAAAATAGCCGCCCATTATCTGAGCAATTTTTCCAACTCCATTGCCCTAATCACCATTGACACCTATCGAATCGCCGCGGTGGAACAACTCAAGGTTTACGGCTCAATCATGAATCTGCCCGTAGAGGTGGTGATCAGCCCTGAACAACTGGAGCAAGCCTTATTACGTCATAACGACAAAGAGCTTGTCCTGATTGACACTGCGGGCAGAAGCCCGAGGGATACCCTTTGCATCGAAGAACTCGCCACTTTTCTGCGGACAGATATGGCAATTGACAAACATCTGGTTCTTTCGGCAACAACAAGAAGGGATGAACTTTTCGAGGCCATCAACCGCTTTGGCCGGTTGGGGATCGACAATACCATTATCACCAAGACTGATGAATGCTCGACTTTGGGTGTAATCCTCGACATCCAGATGCATGCCGGAGACGACAACATCCCTTTTTCCTGGATTACCAACGGCCAGCGGGTCCCTGAAGATCTGCTGCCGGCCAGCAAAGAACTCGTGGCCGAGCTTATAATGACCCCCTGTACAGGGAACAACCCATGAACAATAAAAAGCAAGAAATGACAGATCAGGCAACAACACTTCGTTCGATGGGGGCCGTTGCGTCTCCTGCTGAAGACTCTCAGAAAGAGAGGGCGACACGCGTTTACTCTATCACCAGCGGCAAGGGCGGAGTGGGCAAGACAGCCGTCACCGCCAATACCGCCGTTGCCCTGGCCAGACTGGGCAAAAAAGTACTGATCCTTGACGCTGACCTGGGGCTTGCCAATATTGACGTGGTTTTTGGCCTGGCCCCTAAATTTAATCTGAATCATTTTTTTTCCGGCGAGCAGGAACTGAGTGCTATCCTGGTTGAAGGGCCCAGCAGTGTCAAAATTCTGCCGGCAGGATCCGGAGTCCAGAATTTCACCCGCCTCGACTCACAGCAGAAACAAAGGTTACTGGAAGGCCTGGACCTGATGCATAACGATTTCGATTTCGTCCTGATTGATACCGAGGCCGGCATCTCAGAAAATGTCACCTACTTCAATACCGCCGCTCAGGAGATCCTGGTGGTCACCACCCCCGACCCCACGGCAATTACCGATGCCTACGCCCTGATGAAACTCCTCTCCACCCAGTACCACGAAAAACGGTTCAATCTGGTGGTCAATCAGGTTCAGAACGATGAGGAAGCCCTTGACGTTTACCGGAAACTCACCATGGTCTCCAATCGCTATCTTGACATCTCCATTGATTTTCTGGGCTCAATCCCAGCTGACCGTCAAATGATTGACGCAATCAGGAAACAGAAAGTAATCGTTGAACTTTACCCTGCCTCCCGTATCACCAGTGCCTTTACCCAGCTGGCCGGCACCCTGTGCTCTGAACAGATCACCTGTGAACCCAAAGGGGGAATCCAGTTTTTCTGGAAAAAGCTTCTTGATTTTGGCGGCAGGAACTGATCATGGTCTATATGAACACACCTCCCCTGAAAGATCATTCATCTCTGATAAGAGACAACCTTTTTCTCGTTGATATCCTGGTCGGCAGGATGGTCACCCAGGTGCCATCATTTATGAACCGGGACGACATGCGCAGTGCCGGCATGCTGGGCTTGATTGATGCCGCTAATAAATTCGATCCTGCCAAGAACATCCTGTTCAAGACCTTCGCCGAGTACCGGATCCGCGGCGCTATCCTTGATGAGATGCGCAAGCTTGACTGGTTTTCCCGTTCTTTACGGGAAAAGCAGAACAAACTCAGCCGCGCCATGATCATGTTGGAGCGCAAGCTGGGCAGGAGCCCCGAAGAGGAAGAGATGGCTCATGCCATGGATATCAGCCTGGATGAATATCAGCAGCTCCTGGGTGAGGTCAGCCATCTCGGCTGCGTCAGTCTCAATGAGACCCTGGACACGTCCGCAGACGGCACCTCATTTCTTGACTCCCTGGCCGACCAACGCACAGACCACTCCCCAGCGGCCCAGCTGGAAAATAAAGAATTAATAAAGTTAATGGCAGGAATTTTGCAAGAACTCTCTGAGAAAGAACGACTCGTAGTCTCACTGTACTATTACGAGGAACTGACCCAGAAGGAAATCGCCGAGGTTCTTGAGGTATCAGAAGGAAGAATTTCCCAACTGCACAGTCAGGCCCTGCTTAAACTGAAGACAAAGGTTCAACTGAAGATAGGGGACAGGGACTAACCCCGCTTACTTTATACTCTTTCAACGCATACCAGAAACCACAATGAGCAGCTATCCCATCGCCATCCTCCTGACCAGCATCCTGTTCTGCACCGGTACCACCGTGCTGGCCATCATGCTCACGCGGTCAAACCGCAACAAGGACAAACTGCTCACTGAGATGCAGGCGACTCTGGCCCGTCGGCATCCCGGTATTACAGACGACGAGCATCACCATGGAGATGAGGTCACAACCCATATCTTTGATGATCATATGCGTGAGGCAGAGCTTACCACCAGACTTCAACAATCCCGCCTGACCGCGCAGCATTGCGGCCACTCTCCTGCCCCTGAACGCTACCGCTACATTCATTCAATGGTCAGACAAGGGATGAACGCCCAGGAGATTGCAGCTACTCTTTCCATGTCCGTGCATGAAATATCGCAGATTATTTCCTTAATCCAAGTGGCGCATCCCCGGCAGGAAGACAGCAAAAAGCCCGTATCCTTACAACAATCCCCAGATAACAGGGAGAGCACCTCAGCCATAAAAAAACAACCCACCCGGCGATCTGCCCAAAATCAATCTTCAGCTTCAATGACAGCCTGTACTGTCAACAAATCTATAAAACTTGCCAAATGGCTCAAGCTGCGCGCCGTTTCCCCATGGTGCCTTCGCAAACAAAGCAGCCGTGAACCACCTGTACGACCATCTCCGCAAGCTGAAGGGATATCTTGTCGACCCTTGCCAGGATACACATAAGGCTCTACGAGAACTCACCATTACAGGAACTTCGCGCCTTAAGAATCACGTCATCTCTGTCGATAGAATAACAGAAGCAATACTTCAAGCTCAGTATTGCAAGGTGCCGGACAATGAAGTATTTGAGATTTCCGGCGATGACATCAACTTTTATCCTGTGATAGAAAGTATGGTATCAGGTAAATACAGTGCTCTTTCCGGGGCTATTGCCCGTGAACAAAGTATGGCCAATATTGCCGCCAACCTGTCCAATGTCAACACGACAGGTTACAAAAAGACAAGTGTCAGCTTTGAGTCACTGCTTCAGGGAGCCAAACAGGTAGAAGAGACCAAAGGTATTAATTATAGCCGTACCAAAGGTAACTTTACCGATTTTACTCCGGGTCCGATCATGGAGACCGGTAATCCCCTGGACATGGCAATCCATGGCGATGGCTTTTTCAAAGTACAGGGGCAGAATGGTATCCTCTACACCCGACGCGGAGACTTCACCTTAGACCGGAATGGTGATCTGCGAACCAGTAATGGCATGCAGGTCCTGAACCAGGAAAATGGCCCGATCAATATTCCCAACACGGCAACCAACCAGATATCCGTGAGCAGTTTTGGTGAGATTTCGATCATGGGAAGGGATGGCAGCAGTTCTGTTGTCGGCACTATTGGAGTCGTGACTATAAATGACCCCGGCAAACTGAAGCGGGAAGCTGACACTACCTTTTCCCTGCCGGCTGATGGTCAGGAAACTGTTGTCACCGAGCCTATTCTTGTCATTGGCAACCTGGAAACCTCCAATGTCAATATGACCGAGGCCATGACCCTGATGATTGACAGTCTCAGGACCTTTGAGACCTATCACAAAGTATTAAAGAGTTACTCCGACCTCAGCCAGAAACAGGATGAGCTGGGCAGCCTGGCATAATTAAGCATTCTGCGCCCATAACCTAAAAGGATACCACCACAAATGATTCGCTCACTCTGGACCGGAACCACCGGCATGAACAGTCAGCAGCTCAACATAGATGTCATTGCCAATAACCTGGCAAACGCAACTACCACGGGTTTCAAAAAAAGCCGGGCTGATTTCCAGGATCTCATGTACCAGATCATGAAGGTTCCAGGAAGCCAGTCTTCTGCCGACACCACATCGCCAACCGGCATCCAGGTCGGCTTGGGCGTCCGCCCTGCTGCGGTACAGAAAATCTTCACCGAAGGCGACCTGATCCAGACAGGGAACGAACTGGATGTAGCCATTGAAGGCGCAGGGTTCTTCCAGGTAGAGATGCCAAACGGGACCACTGCTTACACCAGAGCAGGGACATTCAAAAGGGATGCTGATGGCCGGGTAACCACCTCGGATGGCTACCCGATTCTGCCGGCAATTACCATTCCTGATGGTTCCCGCCAAATTACCATCGGCGAGACCGGTATTGTAAGCGCCATTATCGGAGAAGACAACACCAGCACTGAGATAGGCGCCTTTGAAACCGTGACCTTCACCAATAACTCCGGCCTCACTGCCGTGGGCCGCAATCTCTTTGTGGAATCTGCAGCATCGGGCACCGCGCAGACCGCCATACCCGGAGAGGATGGCTATGGCACGCTGGCTCAGAATTATATTGAAGGCTCAAACGTCAATATTGTCGAAGAAATGGCTCTGATGATCACCACTCAACGAGCCTATGAGATTAACTCTAAATCCATCCAGACATCCGATGAGATGATGCAGACCACCAATAATCTGGTTTAATCCGGTTTAGCTTAAAAGGAGTGTTAACCAATTTTCATGAGATCGGAATCTGTGCGACAAACCGGATGTAAAGGCCGGAAAACAGGTCGAGCCACTGGCAGCATCCTCCTGCTGTGTACTTTGCTTTTTTCAGGCACGGCCTTTCCTTGTCACGCCTTTGACATCACTTTCCGCACAACAGCCACCGTTTCAGGCGCATCTGTCACCTTGGGAGAGATTGCTGACCTAAGTAGTCATTCCGAACTGGCAGAGGCCATTGCCGGACAAACTGTGGCCACAAGTCCTGAAGCTGGACAAAAAATTGACCTCGACACCAACAGTATCATCCAAAAACTTGACAGAGCAATTACCTCCCCGTCTGAAATCAACTGGTCAGGAGCGGAGAGCGTGACGGTGACACGTCAGGGGATCATGTTCACCGCCCAGAACATACAGGAATCCATTGAGGCATACCTGGAGGAACATGGCAAAATACTGCCGGATGCAAAATATACCTTTACTCCCAAAGATCCCCCCTTGCCTTTTATGATTCCCACGGGAGAGGTGAAATGGGAAGTCATCCCCTCCAATCCCGGTATTATCGGCAGCAATCGCTTTTCCCTCATTGGACGTATCGACAATCAGGTCGTTAAAAATTTTTCCGTCCGCGGCGCACTGGAGGTTTTGACCCCCGTGGCTGTCGCTGTGTCGAATCTTCGACGAGGCGATCTGATCAACGAAACTCAAATCCGGATGGAGCCCAGAGATATCTCTTCCCTCCGAGCCCCCTGCCTGCAATTGCAGCAAGTCATCGGCAAGACACTTCTCCAGAGCATCAAGGCCGGATCGGTTATCGATCTTTCATCCATTGAGTTCCCTCCAGTGGTCAGGAAAGGAGCATTAGTCAAGATTCTTGCTCAGAATAATGGCCTGCAACTGACTGCCAGCGGTATTGCCAGGACAGATGGCAAACAAGGACAGGTCATCAAGGTGCAAAACATCAGCTCCGACAAAGTAATTTTCTGCCGCGTGACGGCACCGGGACTCGTCGAGGTACAGATCTGACATGAAAAACCTTCTTCTCCTCCTTTGCTTGACCATGCTCCTGACCTCCTGTGCCAAGCCACATGAACAGATTGTAAATATCCCTGAACCGCTGGAAGAGATCCAGACCGACGCAAGCAAAACGAACTCCGAAGGGTCTCTCTGGCCTGGAGAACAACACTCGCTTTATGCCGATCTCAAAGGACGGACCACAGGCGATATTGTCACGGTCACGATCTCTGAAAAAGCCAGCGCCAGCAAGGAAGCCTCCACCGATTCCGATCGGAGCAGCAGCATATCCGCATCCATCCCCAACTTTCTGGGCTTAGAAAATTCAGACATGTTGGCGCAAAATCCCAACATTGATCTTGCCACCCTGCTCAAGGCCGACTTTGCCAACAACTTCGCCGGATCGGGTAAGACCGTGCGCAAAGAAGACCTTGTCGCTTCACTGACCACTCAGGTCATTCAGGTATACCCCAATGGCAATCTGAAAATCAGAGGCGGCAAAGAGGTCCGGGTCAACAACGAAACCCAGGTCATCTATCTGACCGGAATCGTCCGTCCTGTGGATATCATGGCTAACAATACTATTGACTCAAAGAATGTCCTGAATGCCAGGATCTCTTATACCGGCAAGGGCGCTATCAGCGATAAACAAAATCCAGGCTGGATGACCAGAGCCATTGACAACGTCTGGCCATTCTGAGCGTAAGGTAACTCATGAAATCCATTAAGCTTTGCATCTTTCTTTCTATCCTGACCGTCATGGTTCAGCCGGCATCGGCAACCAGGATAAAAGATATCGCCCAATTAGGCGGAGTTCGCGAGAATCAATTAATCGGTTACGGCCTGGTGACCGGACTTGCCGGCACTGGTGACGACCTGAAGAAAGTTCTGTTCACGCGACAGGCGCTCTATAATATGATGGTACGCCAGGGCATCACCATTAATCCAACTGAGTTTGAAAAGATTAAATCTAAAAATGTAGCAGCGGTCATGGTCACTGCCGCCCTGCCGCCTTTCGCCAAACCGGGTTCCACCATGGATATCCTGGTTTCATCCATCGGTGACGCACAGAGTCTTGCCGGTGGAAATCTGCTCATGACCGCCTTGAAAGGGCCGGACAACAAGGTCTATGCCGTGGCCCAGGGCCCCATGACCATCAGCGCCTTTTCCTTTGGCGGCAAGGCAGCCAAGGCCCAGAAAAACCACCCCACTGTGGGACGTATTGTCAATGGAGCGATAATCGAACAAACAGTGCCCGTAGACCTGGGCCGGAACGGTACTCTCTCCTACCGGTTGCGGGCCTCGGATTTCAGCACCGCCTCCAACATGAGCGAGGCGATCAATGCAACTTTTGGTGAAGGCACGGCCGTCCCCATCGATTCTACAACGGTCACTGTAACAATACCGACCGATTTCCAGGCCGAGCCAGTCCCTTTTATTGCCCGACTGGAGTCCCTGGATATCAACGTCGACACTAATGCCAAGGTCGTTATCAACGAACGTACCGGTACCATTGTCATGGGCCGTGACGTGAGACTCTCCACCGTCGCTGTTTCCCATGGGAACCTCTCTATTGTCATTAAAGAATCGGCTGACGTAGTCCAGCCAAATCCGCTGGCACCAGGTGAAACCGTTGTTATCCCTCAAACCACTGTAACAATGTCTGAAGAGGAAGGCAGACTCACAGTAGTTGAGGAAGGAGTCAGTATCAGCGCCGTTGCCGATGCCCTTAATGCCATTGGCGCCACCCCCAGAGACCTGATTGCCATTTTCCAGGCCATCAAGGCCGCCGGGGCCATGCAGGGCGAACTTGTCGTCCTCTAACAACAGAGAGTCAACCATGCAGATTACTACAAAAAACGTGCTTAACCCAAGTGTACTTTCCGGGAAACAAGCCACGCCGGCCAATAAAGAGTTGCAGGCATTACGTCAATCCTGCCGGGATTTTGAGGCCATCTATATCCAGGAGATGAACAAGGCCATGCGTAAAACTATTCCTGACAGTGGACTTTTCGAAAAAAATATGGCCAGTGAAGTTTACAAGGAGATGCTGGACCTGGAGATGGCTAAAACCGCAGCCTCAGGGCAAGGCCTGGGTATTGGCGAAGCCATGTACCAGCAGATGAAAGACAAGATAGTCCCCCCAAAACTCCCATAATCCGCTCCCTAACCTCCAGACCGCATAAAAATTCCTAAAGTTTTTTCCCTCCTCTGACGATATTATTTGTAACTGGAGATTAA
The DNA here is from genome assembly GCA_043826415.1 of Pseudomonadota bacterium. Classification (GTDB taxonomy): domain Bacteria; phylum Desulfobacterota; class Desulfobulbia; order Desulfobulbales; family Desulfocapsaceae; genus UBA2270. Next base: position 55,306 of record JBDRQE010000040.1, on the reverse strand, counting down.
AAGATCTTCAAACATATAGAGTTATCACACATTATCCCCGGCAAGGACGCATGGGGAGAGCGCAAGGAGGCGACCAACCATGACAAACCCAGTCAGCATTCAGGCTCATATTGACCCAAAGCTTTTGAGGCAACATAACAACAAAAATATCCAGACGCCGGGAACTGACACAGCGGCAACTGGAAAAATCTCGGCGGATAAAGCCATTGTTGCAAGTGATACCGTCACCATCAGCCAACGATCAGAGACAGCAGTAACCTACTCAAAAGCTCTGACCATGGAGCAAAATGTCGCAGGAGATGGGTTTGACCTTTTGCGTGGTCTTGTGTTAAATATACTCAAGGAACAGGGTGTTGATTTTAAAGTTGCAACGGGTGCCGAAACAGGCATCCAGGAAATTGACATCAGCCGACTGAGTCAGGAAGATGCTCAGGCACTCATTGCCGATGATGGTTATTTTGGCGTTAAACAAACCTCTGATCGGATTGTAGATTTTGCCATTGCCATTGCTGGTGGCGATCCTTCCCGTCTGGCGGCGATAAAAGAGGGAGTTGACAAGGGATTTAATGAAGCGCTGGATGCTTTTGGCGGACAGCTACCCGACATATCCTACGACACCTATGATGCAGTCATGGAAAAACTTGATAAATGGGCAGAGGATGCAAGCTCTGGCCAACAATCATAAGAACATATCTCAGGTGATATTATGAGTATTGAATTTTTTGGAGTTGGCGGGCTAGGCCAGATAGGTGCCATGAAAAAGGCTGATAAGACCCAGGCCACCAGCAAGCCAGGAGACAGCAAAGGCAAGGATCAGGTACAGTTTTCATCTGTCCTTCAAGATGTGCAAAAAGCGCAAACCAGCAGTGCTACCATGCAGACCCAGAGAAACGAGCGTGTCCAAGAGCTCAAGGCTCAGATTGCCGATGGTTCCTATCATCCCGACCTGAACAAGGTTGCCAGCAGCCTGTTGCAATTTATGATTGAGGAAAAACAATCATGACCAATGGAAAAACCCATGACTATCTTATTCGCCTCAGAGACGTGATCATTCAGGAAAGGGAATACGCCAAGGCCTTGGATCTAACGGCCATGGCCAAGATCCTGCGCGAGAAAGAGGAACTGATGCAGATTTTAGCACATGTGCAGACTATTGAGCAGGCAGACAGGAGCATTGCCACCCAAATCCGCCATGAAAATCGCCGTAATGCCTACCTCTTCAAGGCTACTTTAGGCTGGATCAGAGGCACCATGGAGTTTTTTGGCAAAAAAACCGTTACCTCCACCTATTCTGCCAGTGCCGGAACCATCTCCGCACCTGTGAACGGCAGACTGCTGTCAGGCAGAATCTGATTCGACTCCCACCAATCGCTGCAAGGTCAAAACCTCTCTCCCCCCCGAACTCTATATCTGCAGACGGCGATTCCAAGAAAGAACCTTTGCCTGGTTCCCATGCGGCGCATGGGAACGAGAAACGAGAAAAAATATTTTTCGCGCAGAGGCGCAGAGACGCAGAGAAAAACTTTTTTGGTCCTTCTCTGCGCCTCTGCGCGAGGTCAGTTGTTAATCTGTAGCAGGGTGAATGGTTACAAAATCCAGACAGCCTTGCTCTTTTCATCACTGCACCTAAACAATCCCTCCTTTTTTACCGATACAACACCATACAGGATTACAACACGTGCCATGAAAAAGATGGCCGTTTCTCTCTCCACAACCAAGGATAACGTACCATGGCCGGATTAGTTACAGCACTCAATGCAGGAAGGACTTCCCTTGAAGTCAATCAGAAATCCATTGAGATCATCGGCAACAATATATCCAACGTTAACACCGCTGGATATTCAAGACAAAGCGCGGTATTAACACCCTACCCCTCCATGAATTTCGGAGGTTTTTTCATTGGCCAGGGGGTTCTAGTCTCCGATGTCCAGCGAGACCATGACTCTTTTGTCACAGGTCAACTCCAGGAAAAATCGATAGAATTTGGTCTCCAGAGTGGACAGGCAAATCCTCTTGCCGAACTGGAACGCATCTTCAATATTACCGACAACAACCTTGCCGCGGACATCGATACTTTTTTTGATTCCTGGAAAGTACTCTCTGCCAATCCAAGCGGTCTGGTGGAGCGGGATATTGTTATTCAACGCGGCGAACTGCTGGCCGAAAGTTTCCACACCATCACCAACGACCTGAATACAGTTCAGCAAAATATCAATGATTCTATTATCTCCAAGGTTGATGACGTCAACTCAAAGATCACTGAAATCGCTGAGCTCAATTCCCGCATTTTCACCATTGAAATTCAGGGTCAGACTGCCAACAGCGCCCGGGATCGTCGTGATATGCTGGCCAAAGATCTGGCCTCAAGTCTTGGCGTGCAGACATACACTGATTCCAAAGGCATGATGGCGGTTCAACTCCCCGGTGGCCTGCCACTGGTCCAGGGCACAGAACCCATGACCATCGAGGCTGTTCCCAATGGCCCGGCACTTGATCTGGTACTGCATACTGGAGGCGTTACCAGAGATATCGGCCTGAACAACCTTGGTGGCGAGTTCTATGGCCTGGTCAATATCCGGGATACAGTTATTCCAGGGCTGGGTGACAATCTGGATCAACTGGCATACAATATCAGCGAAACAGTCAACGCTATCCACAGAACCGGCGTGGGACTTGACGACTCAACCGGTTTGGATTTCTTTACCCCGAACCCGGCAGCTCCTCCTCCAGCCGATCCCTGGCTTGACGCGGCACGCAACATGTCAGTGGCACTCACCGACTCCTACCAGGTAGCGGCAGCACAACTTAACCCCTTGGCAACTGTGGCCCCCGGTGATAACCGCAATGCTCTGATCATGGCCGGTCTGGGGGAGACCGTATCCATTGGTTCAGATACGTTTAATTCCTATTACGGAAAAATGGTCTCCACCGTCGGTATCATGGCCAACCAGAATGCGTTATCCCTCGGGGGAGCCGAAGACGCCATGGTGCAGTTGCAAAACCTGCGGGATGGACTGGCCGGTGTCTCTCTGGACGAAGAGATGATCAGCCTGATCCAGTTTCAACGCGGATTTGAATCTTCCGCCAAATTCCTCTCCACCATAGATGAAATGATGGCATCCCTCATGGATTTGAAACGATAACTACCCAGGTGAACAACCATGAAAGTAACCGACGGCACTACTTACCGCATGCTCCAGACCAATCTGGGCAGGATCAGCACTCGACTTGAAGATCTTCGAATCCAGGGTGCTACCGGCATAAAGCTCAATAAACCATCAGATGATCCGGCTGCAATCCGACCCGTTCTCACCACCCGGACCCAGATCAGAAGCACCGATCGATATTTAGATACCATGGGCGTCTCCCTGGACAAGATGGAGGCCACCGACGGGAACCTCGAGCATGTGGAAAATATCCTGCAGCGGGTCAAAGAGATTACCATTAACTCCATCAACGGCGCCATGTCTCCCGCCGACATGACCGTTTTTGCCGACGAAATCAGCCAGCTGCGACAGGAACTTCTGGATGCTGCCAATGCTACGGTTGACGGCAAGTATATCTTTGCCGGATACCAGGAAGACATCCAACCCTTTATCGAAAACACCGCCTATGACCCGGCACTCTACAATGAGGCGGATTCAGCCACCTGGCCTTATATCTACCAGGGAGACGCATACCCCACTGAACTGGAGATTACCCCGGGTGAAAGACTGCAAACAAACCTGACCGGTAATGATCTGTTCATGGGTATCAGCAACAACGTCATGCAGGCAGGCCCCATTCCACCGGCTGCAGGCTATCCATCAGATGCAGGAAGGGTTGACATTTTCAGTGTCCTCACCCGGGTGGAAGAGGCCCTGCGTGCCGGCAATATCGACGATCCGGCAGGAGCAGGAGGTGGTTTGCAACTGCAGCTGGAAAATATCGACACCGCCGCCGACCAGAGCCGCCGACTGCGCAGTCAGCTTGGCAATCGAGCCAGCAGAGTCGAAACCGCCATGATGCATCAGGAAGACGTACGTATTGATCTGAGCCAGATCCTTTCCCGGTATCAGGACGCTGACGCCATTGAAACGTTCGCCGCAATCACCAAACAGGAGACTGCCTTTCAGGCAGCGCTCAGTATCACCGCCAAGGTCTCCCAAATCTCTATCCTTGATTATTTATAGCAAATCGCATACCTTAAGTAAGTTCGTTTGCAATATTTTTCTTTTCCTGTGCAAGCAGGAAAAGAAAAATACTTGTTTCTCAGACCTGCGTCTGATGTTCATTTCTATTATGGAGTTCTACCATGCTGGTTCTTACCAGAAAACCCGGTGAAGGATTTGTCATCGGGGACGATATAACAATCAAGATCGTCGAGATGAAAGGCGGCGGTGTTCGCATCGGCATCGAAGCGCCTCAAGACAAAAAAATATACCGGCAGGAGATCTATGACCGTATCACCATGGAAAACCGTGCCGCAGCACAGTGGAATATGACCGACCTGGACACCCTCAGCGACAACCTTTCAGTGGGAAAAAAGAAAAAATGAAAAAAATAGAGACACGCTTTGGCGAAGTTGAATATGATCCCAACAACCTGCTCATCTTTCCAGCCGGTCTGATCGGATTCCCCACTCTGCGCTCCTTCATTGTCATGCCCAACAAAAAAGAAGGGCCATTGTTCTGGATCCAAAGCGTTGACGATCCTGCCGTCGCCTTTGTCCTCACGGACCCCACCAATTTTTTTCTCGATTACACGGTAACAGCTGACAATGCGGAACGAAGCTCGTTGCAGATAAGTGAAGAAGACGAATGTTATGTCCTGGTGGTGGTCACCGTACCGCCGGACCAGAAGATCACCTTGAATCTGGTCGCCCCCGTTCTCTTTGCCCCCAAAACGAACCGGGCTATTCAGGTTATTCTTGAACACACCGAATACCAGTCCAGGACACCACTGCCCGGCTGAGCAGGCAATACCACTGCAACAAACCACCCCCCAACCCCCTCCTTAAAAAAAGGAGGGGGCTTTTACTCCCCACTCTCTCCTCTTCTCAACAAGAATATGATTTACATCCTACGCCCCTCCTGTTTTAGGAGGGTTTTTCTTTTCTCCCCTCCTGTTTTAGGAGGGGCCAGGGGTGGTAAGCTCTCCTTTTAATTCCGCCAGAATCTTTTCACAAACTGCATACAGGTTCTCATAAATATCCGTATTCAAAAAGCGAAGCACCCTGATATTGAGCCGGTTCAGATATGCTGTCCTTTCCACATCATGAGCAATCGCTTCATCCGTAAAATGTGTGTCTCCATCAAGCTCTATAGCCAGTTTTTCAGAAGGACAGTAAAAATCCAAAATATACATGCCAACGCTATGTTGTCGCCGAAATTTATAGCCACCAAGATTACAGCGTTGCAAGAGCCCCCAGAGTTTTATTTCTGCCGGAGTAGAATTATTTCTCAAGCATTTACGGATGGACTTTAATTCTGGTCGGTTATGAAGCATTGGCAAATCTCCGTATCATTAATAAAGGACAACCACCCCCAACCCCCTCCTAAAAAAAGGAGGGGGCTTTCCCTAACTCCACCTCTGTTGCGTAATTCCGTCCTCTCTGACTCTCTCCAAGAACGAGGTAGTTCTTCCCCCCCTTCTTTGCTCCCCTCCTGTTTCAGGAGGATTTTTCTTTGCTCCCCTCCTGTTTCAGGAGGGGCCGGGGGTGGTATTTTTTTACTACTGTACCATCATTTTTACCAACACCCTCTAAAGTATTGCTCTCACCTTGACGAAAAGTGAGATACCTGCGAGGTACGAAATAAAGAACAACGGCCTGAGAAACCGAAAAGCACCACCGACATTACGTTTGTAAAGATTACGACGCCAAGCTACCCTTTCAAGGAGGATCGACCATGGCACTCACAATCAATACAAACGTTCCATCATTAAATGCACAACGCAATCTTGGTAAATCACAGACAGATTTAGCCCGCTCCATGCAACGGCTCTCTTCCGGCCTGAGAATCAACTCGGCCAAAGACGACGCAGCCGGCCTGGCCATCTCCGACCGGATGACCTCCCAGATCCGGGGACTCAATCAGGCGGCCCGAAACTCCAACGACGGCATCTCCCTGGCCCAGACAGCGGAAGGCGCACTTCAGGAGACCACCAATATCCTCCAGCGCATGCGCGAACTGGCCATCCAGTCAGCCAACGACACCAACAGCGCCTCAGACCGTACATCCCTGCAGGCTGAAGTCAACCAGCTCAAACAGGAGATGACCCGCATTGCCAGCAGTACGTCATTCAACGGCAGAAATGTCCTCGATGGTTCTCTGAATAACGCTCAGTTCCAGGTCGGCGCCAACGCCAATGAGACCATTTCCTTCTCGATTCCGTCAGCCGTTGCCGCCGACCTGGGCATCAATACGCTGGAATCCACGAGTACACCGGCTGGTACGGTTATCACTACCATAGTCCCTGCTTCGACAGTTTCTCTCTTTGAGCTGACTCCAGCGGCAGCTGCAAATGACACTTCAACCGGTAATGATGTTGGGATACAGACTTTTACAATCACGAATGACATTACCAGCACTACTGCGCCCCTCAGCATAACCGCCGACATGAGCGCAGCAGATATCGCCGCTCTGGTAACCCCCGCGATAACAACCTCAACCGGCTGGACTGCCACCGCTACCTCCACAGCCACTATTGGCACGCTTTCTGCGGATGGTAATGTTGGATTTACACTGACTGGAAGCGGTGGAACAGCCGTTATCGCTCCCACTGCCGTGACAGCCGCAGATCTGAGCGCCTTGAATACCGCTATCGAAGCAGCATCTGCTTCCACCGGCATTCACTCAACAATCAGCGGGAATGTCATCACCTTGACCGATGCCACAGGGGCAGACATAAAAATTGCTGATTTTCTCAATAGTGCTGGTGGAACAGTAGCTGTCAGCACTGTCTCCTTAACAAGTGGCGGTACAGACTCCACAACCATCGGCGGCACGGTCACCTTTACCGGCCCCGGCAGTACAGCCGTAAGCAGTGATGCCCTGACAGGAGGAGCCTTCTCCGACACAACAACTCCCGAGTCCACGACCACAACAACCACTACCGCTGCCATTGGCATTGAGACAGCAACAGTTGCCGCTGCTGATACAGGCAACAATAACGTCTTGGCTCAAACTTTAAACATTGTCGGCCCGGAAGGCACACGACCAGCAGTAATTGAAACAGGTGCGAGTGCCTTGACTATCGCCAAAACCATCAATCTCGAATCAGCCATTACCGGCGTCACCGCCGAGGCCAGGACCACCGCCACCATCTCCAACCTGATCAGTAACGGCACCATCGGCTTCACCCTGCAGGGCAGCAACACCCCGGCAATTCCGATCAGCGCCACCGTGACCACCGATGACCTCTCCTCATTGGCCAATGCCATCAATGACCGGACAGGCACTACCGGCATCAACGCCAGCCTGAGCGGCGACAAAAAAAGCATCACCCTGACCCAGGCCGAAGGATATGACATCAAAATTGGCGACTACACCCACAGCAATAACGTCGCCTCAGATACCATCACCATCACCGGTAATGAAGGTGACGGTGTCGCGCTGGCCGGCGACAATGCAAGCGCAACTGACTCCACCGTAGTCGGAGGTGAAATCACCTTCTACAGCACCGGCACCTTCAACGTCAGCAGCAGCCTTGATGGAGGCCTCGGATCTCTTTTCAACAGCGCAAGCGGTGTCGCCAACGCCAGCGTTCTTGACTCCATCGACTTTGTCGATATCAGCACGGTGGCAGGTGCATCCGATGCCATCAAAGCCATTGACGGCGCTATCAGCCAGATCGACACCATCCGCGGTGATCTCGGCGCCATCCAGAACCGTTTTGAATCAACAATCTCCAACCTGATGAACGTCTCTGAGAATCTCTCTGCCGCCCGCAGCCGGATCCTTGATGCCGACATCGCCCAGGAGACCTCGGCCATGACCAAAAACAACATCCTGCAACAGGCAGGCGTTGCCATCCTGGCCCAGGCCAACCAGACCCCGCAACTGGCACTGCAGTTGCTGCAGGGCTAATCGCTCCACCAGAATGGGCATAACAAAGTCCGGTTGCTTGTACAGCAACCGGACTTTGTCGTTTTCTGGTTCGCATACGCTGCCTGGGAACCAGGGGAAAAGAAAAGACCACCCCCACCCCCCTCCTTAAACACAAGGAGGGGGCTTTTATCATGACCCCCTGCCTGTTTCAGGTGCATCACCTAAAACTCCCCTCCTGTTTCAGGAGGGGCCGGGGGTGGTAAAGTTTTTCCTGCCCTCTCTTGTTACTCTCCATCTTGACGGAATTCAGATGATTGCATAATATGAATATATAATGCAATCATCTTTGGAGGTACATTTTATGAAAACGATCACCATACGCAGAATAGACGATCAACTTGCTGAGCTCCTGAAACAAAAAGCTCATAACGAGCAAAAAAGTGTCAATCAACTGTTGCTGGACACTCTAAGAAACAGCCTCGGCCTCTCTTCTGAAAAACGATTCACAGCCGAATTCCACGACCTCGACCATCTTTTCGGACAATGGTCTGAAGAAGAATTCACCGCGATACAGGGCAAGATCAGCAAAGAACGCCGGGTTGATCAGGAGCTCTGGCAATGACCAGAATATTAATAGATACCAACATATACTCCCTGGCCATGCGAGGAGATGAAGATGTGGTTGAAGTGCTTCGTCATACCCGCCATGTCGGGATCTCAGCCATCACTATCGGAGAATTATTTTCCGGTTTTCGCGGAGGCTCCCGTGAGCAGAAAAACCGGCAGGAGCTCAATCAGTTCTTAGATTCTCCAAGGGTCGCCATCTATCCTGTTGATGAAAACACCGGCGAACACTACAGCGCCATCCTCCAGCAATTGAAACAACAGGGAACGCCCATCCCGACCAACGATATCTGGATTGCAGCCGTGGCCTTCCAGCATGGTCTTCCCCTCTATACCCGCGACGAACATTTTTCCAATATTTCCGGGTTACTGCTCCGGTGATGGTGTGGCGTCCATCCTTGTTCCCATGCGCTGCAAGAGAACCAGAGGAAAAAAATCTTGCCTCTGGTCGCCATTGGATATATATTAAAAATATATACTTCAAGGAGGAAATATCATGAACACCGCTAAACTTTTTCAGAATGGAAATTCTCAGGCAGTAAGGCTCCCCAAGGAATTCAGGATGCCTGGCGACAGAGTAAAAATATCGCAACGAGGCAAGCAGATTATTCTGGAACCGCTGGAAACAACTTGGGATGCACTTTTTGAGGCTCTTGACGACTTCCCCGAAGACTTCATGGAGGATGGGCGGAATCAACCAGCCATGCAAACAAGAGAAGTGTTGTAATGCGCTATCTACTCGACACCAACATCTGTATTTATCTTATCAAAAAACATCCCCCAGCCGTCCTTGAACAATTCAGGCAACATTCCCCACAGGATGTTGCCATCTCGGCAATCACACTTTTCGAGCTTGAATATGGCGCGCAAAAAAGTCAACAGATTCGGCGCACCCAGGATGCCCTTGCCAGATTTCTCCTTCCGCTGACCATCCTGGATACAGACCGGCACGCTGCTGTCGATGCCGCAATCATCCGCGCCGATCTTGAAAAAAAAGGCACACCCATCGGCCCCTACGACCTGCTGATCGCCGGGCTGGCAAGGTCCAAGGGAATGACCCTGGTGACCAACAATACAAAGGAATTCGCCAGGATTGAAGGGCTGCCCCTGGAAAACTGGACGTAAAACGATACAAACCGGCGGCAGCACATTGGGCAAAAAATCTATAATCATCCATTGCGTGGACGATTATACTATATTTTCTGGTTCCCATGTGCCGCATGGGAATCAGAAGTGAATTTTAAACAATAGGAGCTATTATGCATCTGAACATTCAAGAAATGACAGTGGCTGACAAGTTACAGGCCATGGAAATGCTGTGGGACAATCTTTGTCGAACCGTTCAAGAGATAGAATCTCCTGCCTGGCACGAACATCTGCTTCAGAAAAGAGAAGAGCGGTTGCGACAAGGAAAAGATTCATTCGTGGATTGGGAGCAGGCAAAAAAAGACATCCGAAAAACCGCTCATGAAAATCTACGCAGGAACACATCAGCAATGTCCGGTTAGAAAATTGCATACAAAAAAGCATCAAAAAAAGTTACCCATGATATCATTTTTTTATTCCTCGTTCCCATGCGCCGCATGGGAATGCAGTACGGGATAGGACAGTTGTTGACATTCCCACTGGATGCAGCGCATCCCGGATGGGTTCCCATGCGGCGCATGGGAACCAGATATGGGAACCAGGAAAAGGAAGCAGATTCAATCTTGACGCAACCCATATAATTACATATTGTTATTCAATAAGATCCTCCCTGTTCCTGTATAAGCCCTTGTAATTGAGCAGGTGACAATGGGCATGGATATCAGACAAAATTCACTCCTGATATAAATCACTCCATGGAGAATAATATGCCGCAAACTCCCACCAAGGATTATGTCAAAATTCCTAAACAGGAATATGACCTGCTCAAAGAGGTCTACCGTACTGTCAAGCGACAGGCATTTCTTGTCCGTCTTGATGAGGCTGAGAAACATCTTAGTTCGGGCAAGACGAAAATGATTTCTGCTGACGACCTTATTCAGTCCATATAATCTCCAGCAGCCGGTATGAAGCCAAAATCAATCACATTTGACCATGTCTTTGAAAGGCATTGGCACAAATATCTGAAGGGACTTACAGAAAAGCAGAAAGACCGACTCAGAGAACGTCTTGCTCTTTTCAAAGAAAATATTTTTGATAAACGGCTTAAAACCCATCGGCTGAAAGGAAATCTGAAAGAATACTATGCGTTTTCTATAAGCTATTCTGACAGAATTGTTTTCAGGATACTTGAAGACGAAGCGGTCTATTTTATCGAAATTGGCAGCCACGATACCTGCTACTAAGCCTTGGCCCCCTCGCCTCTCCTTAAACTCAAGGAGCACCACCCCCAACCCCCTCCTTAAAAAAAGGAGGGGGCTTTTATGAAGCTTCCCTCCTGCTGCAGGCGCAGCATCTAAAGCTCCCCTCCTGTTTTAGGAGGGGCCGGGGGTGGTAAAGTCTTTCCTCCCCGCCTCGCTCCCATACGGTGCCTGGGAGCCACCACTGAAAAGCAGATACTCCTTGCCTTTTTTTTTACATTGACCTTACACTGACATCAGCGGTTATAAAATCGGTTCTTTCTCTCCCCTCAGAAAGAATAACCTGAACACAGGAGATGCACCATGGGATATTCTGAGATCATCACTCGCGAAGCTGAGACATTGCCCCCTGAAAAGCAAGTTGAAGTTCTTGACTTTATTGAATTTCTCAAGTTAAGACAATTGCCTGGCGAGCTTGCATCCACACCCAGGACCGTCAAAGAGATTGAGACATTCTTTCGAAGCTTCAAGACTGACATCAGCGGATACAGGTTCGACAGAGACGACGCCAATGCCAGGTAAGATATTTATCGACACGAATATTATCATCTACTCCCTGGGACCGGCATCCACCAAGGCACACCTTGCCGCGCCATTGTTTGTTAACTCGCCATCCATCTCCACACAAGTACTTTCCGAAACAGCGAATGTGGCCCACAAGCGACTGGCGCTCTCACTGACTGAAATTCGTCAACTGATCACCTCACTTGCCGCAATGTGCCATGTTGAAATCATATCATTGCACACCATCCATATTGCTCTTGATATTCAGGAGAGATACGGTTTTTCATGGTACGACAGCCTTATTATCGCTGCCGCGCTGGATGCAGGTTGCGACACCCTTTACTCAGAAGATATGCAGAACAACCAGGAGATCAATGATCAACTGCACATCGTAAATCCATTTATTTGATTGTTTCTACTGGAATTTATCCAGACGCCTCTTCATTCCTCCTGGTTTGCAAGCAGTGGCTGGGAACCGGGGGCAAGGAAAAGACCACCCCCAACCCCCTCCTTAAAAACAAGGAGGGGGCTTTTATAAAACTCCCCTCCTGTTTCAGGCGCAGCATCTAAAACTCCCCTCCTGTTTTAGGAGGGGCCGGGGGTGGTAAAGTTTTTTCATATTTTTCTCTAAACTTCTTCCGGGGAGATGCCGATACATTTTTCACGGGGAAAAATATTTTAGCCTTTTCCCCTAAAGTCTTGTCGACAAATGACCGATAGAGCATCATGAAACAAAAAATTACTGACAAAGGAGGTGCCACAACCCAGAGATAACCAGAGTCCAACCAGCAGTACCCAGGCAGTAAAAAACGAGCTCGACCCGGGCAAGGACGCCCTGCAGTACCCCATACTTAATATTCAAGGAGGAATATCATGGGATTAACAATTAACACAAACGTAATGTCTCTCAATGCTCAGCGTAACCTGGGCACATCTCAATCAGCGCTGGCTAAATCAATGCAGCGTTTGTCTTCCGGTCTCCGTATCAACTCCGCAAAAGACGATGCAGCCGGACTGGCAATTTCAGATCGTATGACCTCGCAGATCCGCGGTCTGAATCAAGCAGGACGTAACGCCAACGATGGTATCTCTCTGGCCCAAACGGCTGAGGGCGCCCTTCAGGAAACCACCAATATCCTTCAACGTATGCGTGAGCTGGCCGTTCAGTCAGCCAACGATACCAACACTGCCAGTGACCGTTCATCCCTGCAGGCGGAAGTCGCCCAGCTGCAGGCAGAGATAGACCGTATCGCTGAAACAACCCAGTTCAACGGTAAGAACCTGCTTGATGGTACGATGCTAGGTGCTACCTTCCAGGTCGGTGCCAATGCCGGTGTCAATCAGACCATCAGCTTTGACATCTCCAGTGCAAAAGCAGCCGATCTGAGTCAGGACGCAACCATGATTGCCGCTCCTAACGGTACTCCGGCAGCAGGCAGCGCCCTGACCGGTGCCCTGTCAACAGGAGACCTGGTGATTAACGGCACGGATATTGGCACCGTGGCCCAGGATGCGGAAACCCTCAAAGATGCGATCAACACTTTTGCCAGCACCACGGGCGTTACGGCAACTGCCTCTAACGTTCAGACCATTGATTTCTCAACAGTCGCCCTGGATACCGACCCTGCAACCCTGACAGCTACAGGTCCGGTAACAGCAGACTTGCTCGCCGGTGACCTGACGGTTAATGGTCATGCCGTTGCCGCCACAACAGGCGACGCAGCAGCTATAGCGACAGCCATCCATGCTGCCGACACTTCTGTTACAGCTACAGCCACCAATGCCCAGACCGGCATTGCTTTTGCGGACGTAGTTTTGGGTAAAGCAGAAATCGCCGGCACCGCAGTGCAGGGCGATCTCGCTGACGGCGATTTGACTGTCAATGGTGTTGGCATTTCTGCGACCACCGTTGCCGGCAGTGGTGGTAACCTGGCCTCAGCGATTGCTGCCAAGATTGTAACTGCCTCCACCAATGGCGCTTCCACCGTCGGCATCGCCATCACTGCAACAGTAGGCGCATCAAGTAGTGGTTCCCTTGGTGCCTTTACCAGTGTCGCCGACGCCAATGCCGCCGACGATGCCGCCTACACGTTCACTGTCGAAGGTGTCAATATATACAATGGCGTTACAGGTCTTAACACACTGCCTATTACAGCAGCAGCCTTTGATACACAGCTTGCGACTCAAGCAGGTGCATTGACTGCTGCAGGTGTTTCCTATACTGGAACAGCGGCTGGTGGCAACCTTACCTTTACAAAGGCTGATGGCAGCGATCTTGACATTACGGAAACGCTTACCGCCGGAACTGGCGCTATCACTGGTGGTTTTACAACAACAACTGCTGGCGGCACTACTGCTGACTACGGCACCATCGCCCTCGAAAGCCAGGGCGATATTACCCTAAGCGGTGCGGATGAAGCCCAGGCTGGTTTCGCAGCCGATGCCACCAGCACAGCCGGTACCTTTGAGCTGAGCCTTGACGGCGTGGCCCTGGATTTCTCCAGCAAATGGAGTGCTGTCGACGGCACCATTGATATTGCCGATGTGGCTGATGTTATCAATTCTGAAACTGGTTACACGGCTTTAGTTGATGCTGGTGCTCTGAATATCACCAAGGCCGATGGCAGCAATATCGTCCTTGATCAAACCTTAACCGCCGGCACTGACAATACCAACACAGGTCTGGGTATGGCAGACGCTACCCTGCGCGGCACCATCGAGTTGACCAGCAATGCCGACATTACCCTTGCAGGCGCTGCCCCAACCAAGGCTGGTTTCACAACCCTTACTGCCGATGCGGCTCAACAGGGTACGTACACCCTCGCTTTGGATGGCATCAGTGTTGACGTAACTTCTGCCTTTGTCAATGACAATATGGACCGCAACGAGCTGGTGTCGGCCATTAACAACACAGCGGCTCTCTCCGGCCTCTTTTCCGCAGCAGCCGGCGCGAGTGATAATGAAGTTGTTATCACCAAACTGGACGATGCAGCGAACTTTACCATCGCTGAGGATGCCGATCTTGACGGTACAGGCGACGTGGATGCCAATGGTCTGGCAAATGTTGGTTCTGCCAGTGGCACCAAAACCTATTACGGCAGCGTGTCCTTGGACAGCACCGAGGATATCATGCTGACCGGAAACAATGTTGCAGCCTCCGGTTTGGATACCGCCGGCGTTACCACTACAACCATTGACCAGGTTGACATTTCTACCCGCGAGGGTGCAACCGAGGCTATTTCCAGTGTGGATGCAGCACTGGCCAAGATCGACTCCATGCGCGGTGATCTCGGTGCGGTGCAGAACCGCTTTGAGTCCACCATCGCCAACCTGTCCAACGTTTCTGAGAATCTCTCAGCCGCCCGCAGCCGGATTCTGGATGCGGACATTGCCCAGGAGACCTCAGCAATGACCAAGAACAACATCCTGCAGCAGGCCGGTGTCTCCATTCTGGCACAGGCCAACCAGGCTCCACAGCTGGCGCTGTCACTGCTGGGATAATTCAGGCCGATTAGTCTGTAGTCTGAAGGGGTTTAGCTGACAGCCTACAGACTAACCACCTGAACACCTGAAAACCTATAGAGGGGCCGGTTAAACGGCCGGCCCCTCTTCCCCTGATAGCCAGGGGAGGAGAACACTATGAATATAGATATGAACGCCGGTGTGGGTGGAGCTGTCCAGCTGAAAGGCCAGGCCCCCGAGCAGGTTGAATTACAACGGAAGAATAAGGAAAAGGCAGCAGACACACCGCAGGCATCCTCCACGGAAAAGGGGGTGCAGGCGGAAGAGCTGCTCAACCAGATCAAGGCGGTGACTGAAGACGGACTCTACAGTGTGCGTTTTGAGCAGAATGATAATGCCGATCTCATCGTCAAGATCTACGACAGCAAGACCGATGAGGTTGTGCGCCAGATCCCGGCGGAAGAGCTGCTGAATCTGCAGCAGGCACTGGAAGATCTGCGCGGCAATATCGTCGATATGCAGGCGTAAGTTTCGAGCTTTGGTTGTCATTCCGAACGGAGTGAGGAATCTTACCCTCCCCGTCGGATGATCAAACAAGCGATTAAGATTTCTCCCTGCCGGTCGAAATGACAGAATACGAGTTATAATGACATAGTACGAGTCGAAATGACATCTGCTTTTCCCTTTGTCATTCCGAACGCATGTGAGGAATCTTTAACGATGTGGATAAAGATCTCTCCCTGCCGGTCGAAAAGACATAGTACTGATCGAAATGACATAGTAACAGTGACATAGTAACTATGTAAAAATGACAGGTGGGACAATGTGAGATGAAAAAGACCATGGGAAAATGGCTTTTTCACCGCGAACAGGTGGGGTGTTTTTTCTTCATCTGTCTCCCATGTGGGACATGGGAACCCAGCCCGGATGCGCTGCATCCGGTTTTCTGCCTGCCACGCAGGCACTTATCGCTTCCCGTGCAGGGCATGGGAACCAGAAATCGCACGATGTTTGTACCCGGAGGAGGTAAACAAAGATGTCAATCACATTCAACGGACTTGCCACCGGTATAGACACCGACAAGATCGTCACCCAGTTGATGGAGCTTGAGCGGGCGCCCATCACTCGGCTGGAAGCAAAAAAGACCGCCGAAACGACTCGCCTTGAGGCCTACGCCCAGTTCAAGTCCACCCTTGATGACCTGAAGAGCGCAGTCAGTGACATGACCCTCACCAGTCAGGTCAAAACCACCAGTGTCTCCTTAAGCACCAGCGCTCCTTTTACCGCCACCAGCGCCGATGCCGCCAGCGGCAGCTATAATATCGCCGTCCAACAGCTGGCCCAGGTACAAAAGACCGTCAGCGCAGGTTGGGCCTCACAGACAGATCCTCTGCTTGGCAGCGGCACCTTTACCATCACCAACAGCGAAGGTGAAGAGACCGTTATCACCGTCAGTGAAGACAATAACTCCCTGCTTGGTCTGGCCGGCGCCATCAATGAAAAATCCGCTGACACCGGGGTTAAAGCCACCCTTATCAATGATGGCACGGACACTCCCTATCGCCTGGTCTTCACCGGTACCGATTCGGGCGCCAGCTTCAGCGTGGCCAGTGATCTGAAAGCCGCCGATGAGAGCGTCATTGCCTTCGGCACCACCCAGACCCAGACAGCACAGCAGGCCATAGCCTATGTCGATGGCATTCAGATTTTCAGCAACAGTAACACCATCAGCGGCGCCATCAGCGGTGTCACCCTCAATCTCAACTCCGTCAGTGAGGCTGATGCCACAGGAATTCCACCCTACAAGACATCTCTTCTGGAAATCAAACCGGACAGCAGCGGGCTGAAGGAAAAATTGACCACCTTTGTGAGCAGCTACAATAAGGTGATGAACTGGATCCTCTCAGGCTATGATGAGTTCGGCAAGACCGACACCACCACCGATGACGACAGCCCGGAACTCCTGGGCTCGGTCCTGCGGGGTGATGCCTCAATTAACAGCGTCAAACGCGGCCTGCAGTCAGTGTTAAGTTCGGTCATCAACACCGGCAACTCATCCATGAGTACCTTGTCCCAACTCGGCATCACCACCCAATGGGATGGCACTCTGGCCCAGAACAACAGCAAAATGGATGCGGCCCTTGCAGATAACTTTGAGGGCGCCGTCAGCCTGCTTTCCGGTAAAGACAGTGTTGACGGGGTCATGAAAAAATTCAATTATTACCTGCTTGACACGACCAGCAGCTCCACCGGGCTGTATGCCGGCAAGAAAAAAAGCTACGATCAGACGGTCAAACGATTTGATGACCAGATCCTCAATATGGAACCACGGATGGCCAAACGGGAGGCTTCATTGCGGGCCCAATATACGGCGATGGAAAATCTCGTCAGCGGTCTGAACGCTCAGGGAAGTTTTCTCACTCAGCAAATGGATTTGCTGAGCAACATGATGAAAGGTTAACAGTTAAAGGGACTTAACTATGAATGCCTACACAAATCAATACCAGCAGAATCAGTATCAGCAAAATCAGATTTATACGGCTACCCCTGAGCAGATCCTCATCATGCTCTATGACGGCGCCATCCGTTTTACCCGTCAGGCCATGATGGCCGAGAAAAACGGTAATCAGGCGGAAAAACTTGGACGCATCAGCAAGGTTCTGGCCATTATCGTCGAGTTCTCCAATACCCTCAACCATGAGATAGGCGGCCAGATTGCCGAAGATTTGGATGCGCTTTATCAGTTCATGATCCGGGAGCTGAACGCCGCCCGCAATGACGAAAGCGGCGAAAAGCTGAAGACCGTTGAAGGTCTGCTGGTCGACCTCCGTGAGACTTGGGGCCAGGCGGTTGAGATTAACCACCAGCAACAGACAGATACAGATTCAGCAAGCGAGCAGGAAGCACAAAAAGCCCAACTTGAAAAAGTGTATGTCCCTCTTAACGCCGCAGGATAAAGCATGCTTGATTTTTCAACAACACAGGACAACTTGGAAAAACTTGACATTTTGCTCCTTGATTCAATCCTGCGTTACGAGGATATTCTCGCCCTGCTTGTGGCCGGCACCAATGACCAGGGAGGCAATGATCCGGCAACATTAGAAATCAGGGGGACAGCAATCCTGCAGCTGCAGGAACAGGCAGCCCTTGCCGATCATGATCTTATCGCTACTCTGACAGGAATGGAAGCTCCACTGCCGGCCCATCTCTCTTCCCATCCATTGATGATCAGGCGCCGGAATCTCATGCAACAGGTTCTGACCCACAGTCGCTCGCTTCTCTCCGCCCTTACTAATATCAAATCCCTGCTCGCCCATGAGATCAAAGAGATGCAGGGCGGGCGCGTGGCCCTGAACGGATACCGCCAGACGACCTCTTCTCAAAACGGCGGCATCCTCAATCATGTACGCTGAAGGGCCTCCCCCCGCCATCACCGCCTTCGTCCCCCCACCTCACCAAGCAATCATCGATGTAGAAAAATCCTTCCGCGACGCCATCGCACGTTACACCCTCCTCGAACAGGCTGCATCTTCCCTGACAGCCGATATTCCCGCCTTGTCCCCCCAGCAGATCCTTTCAAGAAGCCGACAACTTGCCGGGATGCAACACGATCTGGCAGGTCAGGATGAGCAACTCATTGCCATTATGAATCTGGCCGGCCAGGAGATTGTGAACACTCATTTTGTCAAAGGCTACCAACAGATCCTGGCAAAAGTGGCCCTGAGCTGTGATCAGGTATGGGAACAGGCCTCCCTGGTCAAAAAAAAGCTGCTGAACGAATCGACAATACACAGAAATCTTGATAGTTCCGGTCAAGACTGATAGTATAAAAAAAGTTTTGCTTCCTTTTTCATATCCGACCTACTGGTAAAGGCAGCTGATTAGAACGGTCCATCGTCGAGATAACCCCGAATACTGAGAGAACGCGCATTGTGACTACAGAAACTGATTTCATCAACAATATTCCAGAGACCAAACCGGTCAGAATTTTTTTGCCGCTGCAAAACGCGGACAAACGATATCGGGCCCAATGTATCTTTCAGAAGACAACCGCCCCCCGTTTCAATCTCCTCTTTGAGTCCGGCGCTCTGCCGGCAAGCGATCTTGACAGCAAATCACCTTGTATCATCAACCTGGACATGGCCGGCCAAAGTGTCTCTCTGGAGGCCATGATCGAGCAGGTGGTGAATAATCAGGTGCTGGAGATGATCGTTAAAAAGACCATCAACCATGAGCAGATGCGTGAATATTTCCGCGTTGATTATACCACACCCATCATGACCAGCTCCGCCTTGCCTGAAGGGTTTGGCAGCCCCGAGGAATACTGGAAGCTTTCCGGGACTACCATTGATATCAGCGGCAGCGGTCTGCTGGCCCTTTTTCACGAAAAGCCACCAGCCGACAAACTGGTCCGGATTCAGCTCCCCATCCATGATGGCCAGACCGATTCTATCATCACCTTTCTGGCCACGCCGGTCAGGGTCTCAGAGGTCGAAGAAAACAGCTATGTGGTTGCCTATCATTATGACGAGATCAACGATGAAGACAGAGACAGGATCGTTGGTCAGTGCCTGATTGCCCAACGCCGCCTGCTTCGTCTCAAAGTACAGGTTAAAGACAACTAAACGAAATTTATATTTTACCCTAAACCCTTATTGTCCGATGCCAGATTCTCTCGTTGATCTTATAAAAAGAATTCAAGACAGCCAAGCTGCTGAAATCAATCTGCCGCTTGTAAGCGGTGGTTCCGTACAGCTCAAATGTGTTTATAAAGAATCTGAGGCCCCTCATTTCTTTCTGGTCTTTCCCCCCAAACTGCTGCCGACAGATATCGATACCAAGAAGAGTTGTCTCGTAGCTGTGAAAGGCGAAGACAAATCAATCACCTTCAAGGCCGGGATAGAATCAAGCAAAGGGGACCGGATTCTGGAGCTGTTTGCTCAGAAGACCATTGATCCTGTCAGCCTGCGCACCTTTTACCGAGCCGACCTGCGCACCTCCATCTCCGCCAGCTACGAACCCGGCCCTGAAGAAAAAGCCCATGCCTGGAATTTTGAAGGCCAGACCCTGGATCTTTCCGGAGGTGGAACCCTGGCTATTTTCCCCAAAGAATTTCTCAACAGACAACGTATCCTGCTCCATATCAAGCTTCCCCACACTGATAAAGAAATTCACTGTGTATCACACGTCGTCCGGATGAAAAAATTACGCAGAGAGCATTGGCAAATTGCATTAGAATTTGACAATCTTGACCAGAAAGAACGGGATTTTATCGTCTCCTGCTGCCTGAGGGAACAACGCAGACAACTTCGCGAGAACATTCAGACAGCATGATACACCGGGGTCAGAATAAATTTCGGAGTCGCGCAGGCTCTCTTACCTGCATACAGCCGCAAAATAAATTCAGCAGAAATGATGGGCACGCTGCGCTTTGCCCATCCTACCTCTGAAGTTAAGCCGCTGTAAAAAAATAACATGGCCATTGAAGTAACCGGAGCGGCATAAGGAGCCGTAACGAAATTGATATACATGGCCATGTTATTTCGTAACGGCTCCTAAAAGCCTTCGGGCCTTCGGAGTCTCCACTTCGTTGCGCTTACCTGGCCTGCTTGTTGTAACCTACAGACTAAACCCCTTCAGCCTATTAACCTGAGCAGTTACGCAAGAAGGTCTATCAAATCGACACGACAGGTTAAGCTTTCTTCCTTTTCCGCCGAAAGAAGACCATGGAACCAATCGCCCCCCTCTCACCTTCCGCTATTCTCGGCTCATCAACTTCCGGAACAGGCGGACAGCAGCAAAATCAGCATCATATGCTGGAAGGCCAGACCATGCAGGCGTTGGTGGTCAACGGTGCCGGTGATAATAAATTTGTCCTCGACATTGGTTCAAGCCGTATTCTGGCCCAGGCCGACTCTGTAAGCCTCAGCCCCGGTCAGACACTTCAGCTTGAGGTCACCGCCACCACGCCTCAACTTGAACTTAAAATTATCAGCTCCCCCCTGCAGCAGTTTCTGGGACACTCTCTGAGCCTTATCGGTCAGAATATCGACCTGACCGAGCTTCTTCAACTGCTTCAACAACCACCGAATCCGGCCATTGAGTCCTTATCCCGCTCCAGCATCCAGATATTGGAGAATTTTATCGGCCTGCAGCAAAGACCATTAGGGGGCCCGGATGGAGGCAACATCTTACGACAGATGATTGAATCTCTCGGGTTGCAGATGGAGGCCAAATTAAATACAGGCCTGAAAAGTGAAGGAGGGAGCACCCTTAAATCGGCGCTGTTGGAGATAGCACATCTTTTCGGGGATTCAGAAAAGATTGGAGAGGCCGGCAAAGCTCCACTCTCTACCATCGAGAGCTTTCAACTAAGCCAGCTGCGCCTGGGGCAGGAAAACACCATCATCCTCCCCCTGCCTTTCCCCTTTCTGGACCAGGGCTATCTCCTCATTGATCAGAAGGCGGAACAGGAAACGGACGATCAGAAAAAGAATAAACAACTGCACTTTTCCCTCCATCTGGCCTTGAGCGGGCTTGGTAATCTTCTGATCGAATTTCTGCAGACTGATGAGGGATTATGGATGCGCTTCAACTGTGATTCTCAGGAGAAGGCTGACTTCGTCAGTCAATTCAGTGACGATCTCAGACAGCAGCTGACGGAGATCCCGCTGCAGGGCCTTTCCTTTTCAGCAACGGCAAACGCCCCCAACACAGATCTGATCAGGCTGCTGATGCCGGCCGGTCAGTCACTGCTGAATACGAAGGTGTAATATGGCCGAGCAGCAAAGAATGGACAAGGCAGTTGCCATCATTTACGATGCTGAAAAAAGCAGCGCCCCCAGGGTCGTGGCCAGCGGCAAAGGAGAAATTGCCCGGAAAATTATCGAAACCGCAAAAGAGGCAGGGGTTTACATTCAGGAAGACCCGGATCTCGTTGAACTGCTGGCCAAGGTTCCTCTGGGGCAGGAGATCCCGACCGAGCTCTACCGCACAGTGGCCGAGGTCCTGGCCTTTGTTTACAAGGTAAACGAACAGTTCAAGCATAAACTCAAAGGCTGAGACAAACTACTCTGCCTTGCCATCGAGATCCCTGGCTTCATCAATCAGCATCACCGGTATATCATCACGGATCTCGTACAACAGCCGGCATTTTTCGCAGACAAGACCATCAGCGGCCTCGGTAAGTCTGACCGGGCCCTTACATTTTGGACAGGCCAGGATATCCAGTAAATCTTTATTGATCATTTTTTCCTCTCATCATTAACACCGTAAAGGTGCCTCGTAATATTTTTCGCACAGAGACCAATCTTCACTCCCGTGTACATAGTTGATATTTGACAATCTCGTAAAAACTCAAAAAAGTCAGTCATTTCGAGTGACAGCGAGAAATCTTATTCCTCAACCAAATGATACTATTAAGATTTCTCCCGCTGGTCGAAATGACATTATGGCAATTTGTACTTTTTACGAGACCATCATATTTCTATTTGAATCCTATCACAGTCAACACCATATTTCATCAGGATTGATTTCTTCCTGTATGGATTGTTTTCCTGAGACATGGTACAGTCCCCTGATCTTTCCCTTCAACACAAAAGGAACACAAATATGACCACAAAAATCGGCTTTATCGGCGGCGGCCAGATGGGTGAAGCCCTGATTCGCGGTATTATTCAGTCCGGCTTGTATGCAGCAGAGAACATCCTGGTAGCCGAACCTGATAGCGCCAGGCGTGATTATCTCAAAGAAACCTATCAAGTTCAGCCCTTTGACAGCGGGACCTCAATCTGGAATTCCTGTGCCACCGTGATCCTGGCGGTAAAGCCGCAGGTGATGGGCTCTCTTCTCACCGGCTCAAAAGAGCTGATCACCGCAGAACACCTGATCATCTCCATTGCCGCCGGACTGCCCATCTCTTTCTATGAAAGCCATCTCAGCGGCCGGCAGTGCAAGATCATCCGCGTCATGCCCAATACGCCGGCCCTCGTCCTTGAATCCGCCTCAGCCCTGAGTGGTAATAAAAACTGTACAGCTGCAGACATGGCTCTCGCCAAAGCTCTCTTTGACGCCGTGGGTGCAGCCGTCATCATGGAAGAGCAGTATCTGGATGCAGTCACCGGACTCAGCGGTTCAGGCCCAGCCTATGTCTTTAGCTTCATTGAAGGGATGATCGATGCCGGAATAAAAACCGGCCTGGCCCGTCCCGTTGCCGAGACTCTGGTCCTGCAGACCGTCCTTGGTTCGGTTAAACTGATGCAGGAAAGCGGCAAACATCCAGCCGTCCTCCGGGCCATGGTGACTTCTCCGGGAGGCACCACCATTGCCGCCCAGCATGTCATGGAGAAGGCGGGCTTCAAGGGGATCATCATGGATGCCATAGAGGCCGCAACCAATCGCTCCATTGAGCTCGGGAAGAAATAAGATGGCAAGCCCTCTTCATCCTTTTCGTACTGTCTCTGATTTTTCTGTGCGCAGGGCAGGCATAATCATCAAAAAAGATCACCCGCCGGCAGTCACCTTTGCCGACATGCTCTGCAACTGGCTGCAGGACAAGGGCGTTGCAGCGACAATCAACCAGATTGAACCTGATCTTGATATTTTGATAATTTTAGGCGGGGATGGAACTCTGCTCCATGTGGCGGACCAGGCGGCCCGTCACTCTATTCCGGTGATCGGGATCAACCTGGGCAATCTGGGTTTTTTAACTGAGTTGACTGAGCAGGAGGCCCTGCCGGCTCTGGAAGAGATCATCTCCGGGGCGGTGACCGTGGAAAACCGGATGATGCTCAAGACCCGTATCATCCGTGAGGAACAGCCGACAGCATATCGCTACGCCTTAAATGAGGTGGTGATCAGCAAGGGAACCCTCGACCGGGTCCTGCAGCTTTCCACCAGGGCAGACACAGAATACATCACCACCTACAAGGCAGACGGGCTGATCTTCTCGACCCCCACCGGCTCCACCGCCTATAATCTCTCAGCAGGGGGGCCGCTGGTCTATCCGGGGCTGGCATCCATCCTGGTCACCCCTATCTGCCCCTTCATGCTCAGCAGCAGACCGGTCCTCCTGCCACCTGAAACCAGACTCAGCACCCGCATCGATGACGGCCCTGACCATTACGCCAAGATCATTATCGACGGCCAGTCGGCCTGGGACATGCAGAGCAATGAGATACTGGAAATCGAGGCAGCGGAACATCCCCTGCAGCTGATCATTTCTCCCCACCGCGACTACTTCTCCATCCTGCGCAACAAGCTGCACTGGGGAAGACAATCAGGAATTAGGAATTAACAATTACGAATTACGAATCAGCCGTAAGATGGGCAAAGCGAAGCGTGCCCATCATGTCTGGAGCCACCCGAGGAATTGATGGGCTTTTACTGATTACTTGGGTTGCGGGTGTCATCCCCGCGTTAGATAAAATGGGGACTGTCCCCAGCAGTATCGGGGGCTGTCCCCATTTTATCGTCACCGCCCCTTTTTTATCCCGTATTTCTTCATCTTGTACTGCAGCAGACTCTTGGTAATCCCCAGCTTCTCCGCCGCTCGTGCCTGGACAAAACCAGACTCCTCCAGAGCCCGGTTTAACATCTTCTCCTCCACCGCATAGAGGACCTCATTGAGCTCCACCGTATCCGGGATCATCTGAGCAAGATCCATTGTCTGTGTCCAGGCGGCCTGAGGGCTTCTGGCTGTGGATTCCGGCTGTACGTCTTCCGCCTCAACTTTGTTATTATTACAAAGAATTGCCGCCCGTTCGATGGTATTTTCCAGCTCCCGCACATTCCCCTCCCAGGGTAAAGTCACCAGAAGACGCAGGGCATCGGGACTGATAGAGAGTCCGGGCTTGGCCAGACGTTCGGAGACAGTCCTGATAAAATATTCAACCAGGATCGGGATATCGTCCATCCGCTCCCGCAAGGGCGGCAAGAGAACATGAATCACATTCAGTCGATAATAAAGGTCCTCCCGAAAACGGCCCTGATCTACCTCTTCCTTAAGATCTTTATTGGTGGCGCTGATAATCCGGACATCAACGGAGAGGGTCTTACTTCCCCCCACCCGCTCAAAACTCTTTTCCTGCAGCGCCCGAAGCAGTTTGGACTGCAGGGATAAGGGAATTTCACCGATTTCATCAAGAAAAAGGGTGCCGCCGTCTGCCAGCTCAAAACGGCCTTTGCGCATGGCCACGGCCCCGGTAAAGGCTCCCTTTTCATGGCCGAAGAGTTCACTTTCCAGCAGGTTTTCCGCCAGGGCCGCACAGTTGACGGTGATAAAGGGTTTGTTATGCCGGGGACTGTTCACATGGATGGCCTTGGCAACCAGTTCCTTGCCGGTGCCACTCTCCCCGGTAATCAGTACCGATGAAGGGGTCGGAGCCACCTTCTCTATCAGCTCATAGACCTGAACCATGCGTGCATTTTTGCCGACCATGCCGGCAAAACCGGTGCGGGTCAAAATCTCTTTGCGCAGGCGGATATTTTCCCGAACCAGGGAATAATGCTGCACCGCCTTATTGATGGTGACAATCAGCTCATCATTGGAAAACGGCTTGGCCAGATAGTTAAAGGCCCCGGCCTGCATGGCCGCAACCGCCTTGTCCACCTGGGCAAAGGCAGTGATCATCACCACCGGCAGATCGCTGTTGATCTTCTTGATGGCCCGAAGAAGCTGAAGGCCATCCATGCCCGGCATCTGCATATCGGTGATCACCATATCCAGATCAACATTCTGCACAAGCGCCAGTCCCTCAGCACCGCCCGGGGCGGTAAAGATCTCAAAGCCCTCATCACGCAGCAGCTCAGAGAGGATCACCAGATAGTTCGGTTCATCATCAACAATCAGTATGGAATACATGCTCAGCAGTTCCTGTCATAGGTTTGTTTGATGGTCTCGCAAAAAGTCGAAAAAGCCTGTCATTTCGAGCGGCAGCGAGAAATCTTTCTTAGTAACAGCCTGGTACTATTAAGATTTCTCCAGCTGGTCGAAATGACATCTGCTCTTCCCTTTGTCATTCCGAACGCATGTGAGGAATCTTCAACAATGTGGATAAAGATCTCTCCCTGCTGTCGAGATAACAGTCGACAAGCATAGGATGACAATAGGGGAATTTGGACTTTTTGCGAGACCATCATGTTTTAATCTTCGCCTGAAATCAGCCCCGCCGGCGCAATCTTTCTTTCATTTTCTCCATAAGTTCCGGGGGAACAGAAATATTTCCGCCGCCGGCCAGACTGGTGCCCGGCCGCACATCGCCGTGATAATCACTGCCGCCGGTGAACAGAAGATCATGCTCACCGGCAAGAAACCGCAGCCTCTTCTTCACTTTATGCGAATGCGTCGGATAATACAACTCAACGCCATCCAGACCTGCCGGAACCAGATCAGCAAGAACCAGAGGCAGTCGGGTGAGCTCCGGATCATTCTGCGCCGGATGGGCCAGGACGGCAAGCCCGCCCGCCTGACGGATCAGGGCCACCGCCTCGGCGGCACTATAGGCAAAGCGCGACACATAGGCAGCCTCCCCTTTTTTCAGAAACCGGTCAAAGGCCTGGGCCATGGTCCGGACCACCCCGCGCTGCACCAGAATGCGAGCGATATGGGGCCTGCCGGTCTGCCCCTGTTCAGACACCAGCTGCAGCTCTTCCGCCGTCACCGCGATGCCTAAGGCGTTAAGCTTTTCCAGGATCTTTTCATTACGCTCCGCCCTTGCCCCCTGTAAACGCATCAAAGCCGAGGCAAGTGAACTGTTATGGGGATCGGCCCAGTATCCCAGAATATGATATTCAATATGATTATAGAGCACACTGATCTCAAGACCTGGAACGATCTCCACGCCCATCTTTTCTCCCGCCAGAATGGCCTCTTCCGTCCCGGCCATGGTGTCATGATCGGTCAGGGCCAGGGCGGATATCTTTTTATGCCGGGCCATGACCACCAGCTCAGTGGGGGTCATGGTGCCGTCGGAAAAATTGGAATGGGTGTGCAGATCAATGGACATAAGAGAAAACAACAGATAAAGGGAAAGTGCGTGTGTGCATCAGAGAGATGGTCATCATCACATCGCAAGCACTATACGCCTTCATGAAAGATCAGGCAAGGAGGGAAGCTGCAAAAACTCGGCCTGGAAGACAGGCGGAAAAAGGATTCCCATGCGGCGCAGGGGAACCAGAGGGGAACACTGAACATATCGGCAGCATCCTTTTTCCTTTACTTTTTCCGGTTTCATCCGATACAGTTCTGTCATTGAAATTCCACTTTTACCGGAGAATCGGCCATGCGCCTTACCGTTGTCGCCATCAGTCTCTCTTTTATTATCCTCTGCATCAGCGGGTGCAGCCGGATTCCGCAGCCCGTCACCTATGACTTCAGCGAACAGCAGAAGATGCAGGCGGCCCACCACTGGGACGTTCTGGCCAATGACGTGGCCAACCAGATCAATAAGGCCCTGCTGCGTCATGAGTATGTCAGCACCCCGGTTATGGTCAAGGCGACCTGCGGCACGGAAAACAGCCCCTGCAAACCCGGAGAAACCACGTCCTTCAACGAGGGCTTCCGTGATCTCCTGATCACCCAGCTGGTCCATTTCGGTGTTCCCACCAGTGCCGCTGAAGACCGGGATGCCATTGTCGTCAACTACAAAGTGCAGGTGGTCTATCACCGCGACAGACGTGCCGCCTCCAGGCCGCCCGTTGCCCTCACCGCCCTGACCACCGCCGTTACCGTATTGCGCAGGTCCTCCTGGGATGTCCAGGCCGTGGCTGCGGCCGCCGTCCTGGATTTAGCCAACTCCGCCACCGATGATGCCGGGCAGTATGAAATCATCATCACCACCTCCATGATCGACCGCAACAAATACCTGTTCAGGACCTCGGATATCTATTACATTAATGATGCGGATTTCTGGCATTACCAGGACAACAGCCAGACCAGAGAAATACAGATCAGCAACCACTGATTGCCACCCGGACTACATCAGCCATGCGCAAACACTCAGCCGTCGTCAGCGTTCTTCATCTCATCCTCGCCGGTACCCTTATTTTTTTCGTTGGCGGATGCTCCTCCTTCAACTGCACCAGACTGGAGCAGCAACTGGGCGCCGAGGAAAATCTGATCAACCTGGCCGCAAGCATTGCCGACGACCTGACGGTAAAGGCTTTCCCACCGCTGATGCCAAGGCAACCGGAACTGCCCATCCTCTGCACGACCTTTGTCAACAATGACAACCTGCAGGAGGCATCACGCTTCGGCCGCATTCTTCAGGAACACATCAGCTCACGCCTGGTGACTCTTGGTTACACGACAAAGGAACTGAAGCTCCGCGACACCCTGCTCATGCGGGAAGGCGCCGGGGAAACCATGCTCTCCCGTGATACCGCAGATATCAACGCCAAACAATCCCTCTCGGCCCAGGCCGTCCTGGCCGGCACCTATACCTATACCGATCGGGTCATGTATATCTCCGCCCGACTCATCAATCCGAAAAACAGAAACATCATCTCTTCCTACGACTACCGCCTGTGCATGGATGACAATGTTCTGGCCATGTTCGGACTCAAACGGCAATCGTCAGAATCAAGCGATGACGTCGACGCGCCACGGGGTTCATTGATCAATAAGATTTTTTATTGAACCGCGCCACGCCTGATGAGCTGTTGGCAACAAAATGCAATGGCTGTTTCCCAACATTCCCTAATCTCTCCAAGGTAGCTCTTTTTCCTGGACTTTTTCCCCATTAGCTGATTTATAATCTCTTCAGAGATGAATAGTTCGGTGAGGGCTGCGCCTGCATCCTCCTCACTCTCAGAATCAATCCGAATACGCATGTTTCTTGTCGCTATGTCCCCTGCAACATTGACTCTACGCACCCTTCTCTTCTGCCTGTTCGCCCTCTGCCTTGCCGGAACCGGCCATGCCGAGATCAACGTCCCCCGCAGCGAGATCTCCAGGGCAGCCTATCAGCATCTGGCGCCGCAGTTAAAGCAGGAAATGGAGCGCAAAGATCTGCACATGGGCCAGCCGATCTTCATGCGTATCTTCAAGGAAGAGAATGAACTGGAGATCTGGGTAAAAAAGGATCTGGCCTATAAGCTTTTCAAGACCTACAAGATCTGCAAGTATTCAGGAAAACTGGGGCCAAAGTTAAGAGAGGGCGACGAGCAGAGCCCGGAAGGTTTCTATACCGTCAGCGTCACCGCCCTCAACCCCTGGAGCAACTTTCATCTCTCCTTTAATCTGGGATATCCAAACGAATTTGACCGGCTGCACAGACGGACGGGGGGCGCCCTGATGGTCCATGGCAAGTGTGCCTCGGTGGGCTGCTTCGCCATGAACGATTTCCGCATCGAGGAGATCTACACCATTGTCGACGCGGCCATGAGCAATGGGCAGGAGCAGTTTTCCGTCCATATCTTCCCCTTTCGCATGACCTGGGAAAAGATGGCGCAGAATGCCACGTCTCCATGGATCCCTTTCTGGGAAAACCTGAAACAGGGCTATGATTTTTTCCAGGGACACCGGGCTCCACCCGTGGTCACCGTGGAGAAACAGCAATATGCCTTCCACGCCTCCCCCTTCTTCCTTTTCGGCGGTGACCTGAGCCCCGTACCGGCAACACCGGCAGCGGATGAAAAGAAGATCGCCGAAGTCAGGATAAAGCCTGCCAACGAGAAGAAATACGTCGACGTTGTAAGAAAGAGACCCAGAAACAGGAGTGCTCTGTAACAGCAAAGGAGATTTTCACACTTTGACAAAGAGGCACAAAGAGTACCTCTCAATACGCAGATGGCCGAATAATTATCATTCAGCCATCTTTTTTTATTTATCTGCCAGGGCAGCCTGGTCCAGAATGTGGATTTTCTTGCCGTCCACAGCAATGAGTCCCTCATCACTCATCTTGGCAAAGATACGGGAAAGGGTTTCCGGAATGGTTCCAAGCAGGCTTGCCAGCTGCCCCTTCGATATCTCCAGCTCCACACTCTCCTTCCCCCCCTGTTCATCCAGCAGATAGAGCAGATATCCGGCAAGCCTTGCCGGTACTTCCTTCAAAGATAAATTCTCGATCTGATCAACAAAGCGGCGCAGACGCAGGGAAAGAACAGCGAGCATACTCAGGGCCAGAGAGGGGTTCTCGTGGACAAGGGCAATAAATTTTTCTCTGGGGAAAAATATCAGGGTACTCTTCACCAGAGTTTCAGCATTGGCGGGAAAGGGTTGGCCATGAAAGACCGGCACCTCACCGAACGGCTCTCCCGGCCCGAAGATATGGAGGATCTGCTCCTTGCCGGCAAAGGACATCTTGAATATCTTCACCTTGCCCTCGGCCACCATGTAGAAGCCATTGCCGGGGTCCCCTTCAAAGAATATCGCCTCGCCTTTGCCAAACTTCTTTTCCACGGCGATCTTCACTACTGCGTCAAGCTGTTCTTCCGGCAGACCGCCAAACAAGACGCTGTCGCCTATCAACTCACGTTTCCCCATCTGTCCCGTCTCCTGCTCCAAATTATCCTTTGCCTGCACTTTTCCAAGAAAGATCCCTTTACCATTTTCCGGACGTCCTGACCACAGTGATAAATTTATTCTGGTAAAACTCTATGAACTGCAGTAAAAATCAAGCATACAGGGATGGCCTGACCGTTATTTCTGAAGACACCGCCTCTGCTGTCCCGTGATGAATTGGCCTTCTTCCGCCGGCAGAGGCGGCATGCTGATAATGCTTGATGGTCTCGTAAAAAGTACAGATTGCCATAATGTCATTTCGACCATCGGGAGAAATCTTAATAGTCTCCATTGGTTGAGGAGTAAGATTTCTCGCTGTCGCTCGAAATGACATCTACTCTTCCCTTTGTCATTCCGAACGCATGTGAGGAATCTGCAACGATGGGGATAAAGATCTCTCCCTACAGTCGAGATGACAGTCGACAAGCATAGGATGACAGATTTTTTTGAGTTTTTACGAGATTGTCATGCTTACAACAAACATTTCCACAACAGCTCAACTTATCACTTTGCTTCATTAAAGATATGTCAGAAAGAAACGCAGACACCCATTCAGAGAGGCCCGTCTCCGACGACACCCTGTTGAAGGTTACCAAGGAAATCGTGATCAAATTCATCGAAGTTGGTCGACTGACCCCTGCCACCTTTGAGCAGAACTTTGACACCATCTACCACACCATAAAAAAAACGGTGCGCAAGGAATGATTGAACTGGACCCGAGACTTAATATGGCGCCGGAAAAGATCCACCACATCCATATCATGGGGATCTGCGGTACCGGCATGGCAGCTCTCGCCGGGATGCTGAAGGCATCCGGCTACCTGGTAAGCGGATCCGACAGCGGGGTTTATCCGCCCATGTCAGACTTTCTCAAGGAACAAGGGATTCAGGCTGCCGGCGGATATGGCCCGCAGAACCTGGTGCCCAGGCCCGACCTGGTCATTGTCGGCAATGTCATCACCCGTAAGAATCCGGAGGCCCATGGGCTGGCAGATGCTGCCATACCCTATCTTTCATTTCCCCAGGCCCTGGCCCATTTTTTTATCCGCTCCCGCACCTCACTGGTGGTCGCCGGCACCCACGGTAAAACCACCACCTCCTCACTGCTGGCCTCAGCATTGCATCAGGCAGGGCTTGACCCATCGTTCATGATCGGGGGCATCGTCCGTGAATTTGATGCCAATTTCCGGCTGGGTAACGGCCCTCATTTTGTGGTGGAGGGTGACGAATACGATACCGCCTTCTTTGACAAGGGCTCTAAATTTCTTCATTATCGACCCAACATCGCTATCATTACCTCGGTCGAGTTTGATCATGCCGACATCTTTACCGATCTCGACGCCATCAAAAGCTCCTTCCGTAAATTTGTGGCAAAGTTACCTGCCGACGGCCTGATCGTGGCCCACCTCGATGACCCGAATGTGGCAGAGATCGTGGCCGATGCACCCTGTGAAGTTCAGGGATATGGGTTCAGTCCCGGCCTGACCTGGTCGCTTGCTGATGTGCACGCCGAACTGGGGATGACCCGTTTCCAGGTTCAGCACCAGGGCAGACACTGGGCAGAACTGTCAGTCCGTATGCCGGGCCGACACAACTGCCTGAACAGTCTGGCCGTCACTGCGGTCCTGCACCGGATCGGGATTGCCTCTGAGCAGATCAACGCCGCCCTCAGCAGTTTCGGCGGGGTCAAACGCCGCCAGGAGGTGCGCGGTGTCGAACGTGGCATCACCGTCATTGATGATTTCGCCCACCATCCGACAGCGGTACGGGAGACCCTGGGCGCCCTGAAAGAGGCCTATGCCGGCCGGCGGCTGGTAACGGTCTTTGAGCCACGAACCAACTCCTCCCGGCGTGCCATCTTCCAGCAGGACTATGTGAGCGCCTTTGACGCAGCCGACCTGATCTTGATCAGAAAACCGCTACCCCTTGATACTATCCCGGAGACGGAGCTTTTCTCCTCCACCCGCCTGGCCTCTGACCTGCAGGCTCGTGGACTGGATGCCCGCTCCTTTGCTGATACCGACACGATTCTTGACCATCTCATGACTACCCTGCAGGAAGGGGATGTGGTGGCCATTCTCTCCAATGGCGGCTTTGATAATATCCACAACCGTCTGCTGGAGAGGTTAGGCTCCGGGAGCAAATAACCATTACCATCCTGAGACTGCCACAGCTTCATTTATCTAACATTGACAATCTCGCAAAAACTCAAAAAGTCTGTCATTTCAACGCAAGCGAGAAATCTTATTCCTCAACCAATGGATACTATTAAGATTTCTCCCGATGGTCGAAATGACATTATGGCAATCTGTACTTTTTACGAGACCCTTAACATTCAACAACAGAAACCATGATGAAACTCGCTGTCCTCAAGGAAAGAGAAGAAGGGGAAAGCCGGGTCGCGCTTATTCCTGACTCGATCAAGCGTCTCTCTAAAAAAGGGTTTGAAGTCCTGGTTGAGTCAGGCGCAGGAAGTGGTGCCGGCTACAGCGACCAGGAATACGAACAGGCTGGTGCCACTCTGCTAGTCTCGCCGCAGGAACTTGCCGGACAGGCGGATTGTGTGCTCAAGGTACGACCTCCTTCCCTGCCGGAGGCGGAGATGCTCAAAGACGGCACTGCCCTCATCGCCATCATCCAATCTACTCTCAGGCATGATCTGGTGAGAAGCCTGGCGGAAAAACAGATCACATCCTTCGGCCTGGATATCATCCCCCGCACCTCCCTGGCCCAATCCATGGATGTACTCAGCTCCATGAGCACTATTTCAGGCTACAAGGCCGTGCTCATGGCAGCCGACTCCATCAACCGCTTTTTCCCCATGCTCATGACTGCTGCCGGCACCATTGCCCCGGCAAAGGTACTGGTCCTTGGCGCAGGTGTTGCCGGGCTCATGGCCTGCGCCACTGCCAAACGTCTGGGCGGAGTGGTCGAGGCCTTTGATGTCAGGCCGGAGGTCAAGGAGCAGGTGCGCTCGGTTGGGGCAAAATTTGTTGAGGTCCCGATCAGTGAGGACGGTTCCGGGAGCGGCGGATATGCAAAAGAGATGTCAGATGAATACAGGCAGAAACAGGCGGAGCTGATCACCAGGCACATCGCCAAGTCCGATGTGGTTATCCCCACCGCCCTGATTCCAGGCCGCAAGGCCCCAATCCTCATTAGCGAGGAACAGGTGGCAGGCATGAAACCGGGATCGGTCATCGTTGACCTTGCCGCTGAAATGGGCGGCAACTGCGCTTTGACCCAACCAGGCAAGACCATTGTCGCCCACGGCGTGACCATCATCGGTCACCGCAACCTGCCATCCACCATGGCCTTCCATGCCAGCCAGATGTTTTCCCGGAATGTCGAAAAATTCCTCCTCCATCTCTGTGATGAAAACGGTTTCAAGATGAACATGGATGATGAGATTACCCGTGGTTCTCTGGTCACCAAAGACGGCCAGGTGGTCCACGAGCTGACCGGCAAGTTGATGGCCGACTCGAAGATATAAGGGAGAAATAAGATGGATACAGGAACAATCATTATCGGCTTGACCATTTTTGTCCTCGCCTGTTTTGCCGGGGCGGAACTCATCGCCAAGGTGCCGCCGACCCTGCACACCCCCCTGATGTCTGGCTCCAATGCCATCTCCGGCATTGCCATCGTGGGAGCCCTTCTGGCCACCGGTCATGCGGAATCATTCAGCTCCATCTCTTTTCTTGGTTTTCTGGCCGTTGTCTTTGCCGCCATCAATGTGGTTGGCGGCTACATGGTGACCAGACGAATGTTGCAGATGTTCAAAAAATAGGGACAGAAGAGGACAATGGATGCATGAAAGAGACATTCAGCAGCCTGGTGCCAAGATCCTTTTTTTCCTTTTTATCATTTCGACCTTATTTGTCATTTCGACCAACGGGAGAAATCTGATGTCGTTTGAGCGACACTACTTTGTTTATCTCCTCACCAATTGGAATCACAAAGTTATATATGTTGGCGTTACCAATAATCTCCTCCGGC
Source organism: Pseudomonadota bacterium (assembly GCA_043826415.1). GTDB lineage: Bacteria > Desulfobacterota > Desulfobulbia > Desulfobulbales > Desulfocapsaceae > UBA2270. The sequence continues at coordinate 20,840 of JBDRQE010000040.1, read as the reverse complement.
GAGTCTACGAGCATAAGCATAAATTGGTAGAGGGATTCACAAAAAAGTACAATATCGACAAGTTGGTTTATTTTGAAGAAACCAATGATGTAACGGCCGCCATATCCCGGGAGAAAGAGATCAAAAAATGGCGCCGTGAGAAAAAGGATAATCTGGTTGTGCAGGACAACCCTTTTTGGCAAGATTTAAGCATTGAATGGTATTCCGGCTCACAGGGAAAGATTTCTCCCTGCCGGTCGAAATGACATCTATTCTTCCCTTTGTCATTCCGAACGCATGTGAGGAATCTTCAACGATGTGGATAAAGATCTCTCCCTGCAGTCGAGATGACAGTCGGCAAGCATAGGATGACAGATGGAAATGAACCGAATTGACATATTGATCACTCCCGTAATTTTGAGCAACGCTGCCATTTCGAGCAACGCTGCCATTTCGACCAACTCTGTCACCTCGAGCAACGCTGCCATTTCGAGCAACGCTGCCATTTCGACCGGCTGTGTCATTTCGACCGGCTCTGTCATTTCGACCGGCAGGGAGAAATCTTATGCCACTGGGGGTGATAGCTTTCTCGCTCTGCTCGCGATGACAAAACAGAGATTCAAGCGGCCTGCGACCATCCGCTTTATTCCTGACAACGATCACCCTTCATACAAACCACAAAAAAGTGCGTGAACCTATGTCTCAACACAGCATCAACCTCATCTATCTGCTCTCCGCCACCCTGTTCATGCTGGGCATCAAATACCTGAGCTCACCTGACACCGCCAAACGAGGCAATCTCCTCTCCATGATCGGCATGGCTGCGGCCATCACCATCACCTTGACGAGTCCCGGACTCCATGGCTTCACCATGATCATAGGCGGGATAGCGATCGGAGCTGCTATCGGAGCATATGCCGCAGTCAAGGTCAAGATGACCTCCATGCCTGAGATGGTGGCCCTGTTCAACGGCTGCGGCGGAGCTGCCTCGGCCCTTGTCGCCATGGCGGAATTTCAAGGCGGCAACGGATTTGACACCTTTACCCTGATCACCCTCATGCTCTCCATGATCATCGGCGGACTGACCTTTACCGGCTCCCTCATGGCCTACGCCAAACTGCAGGGCCTGATTGCAACCCGCCCCATCACCTACCCGGGGCAGCAGATTATCAATGGCATTATTCTTGTGCTAACCCTTGTCCTTTGCGCGATTCTCTTCCAGGATGCCTCCAATATGCCTGTCTTCATCGGCATCCTTGTTCTGGCACTTCTACTCGGCGTGCTGGCTGTGATCCCCATAGGCGGGGCCGACATGCCGGTTATCATCTGCCTGCTCAACTCCTATTCAGGCCTGGCCGTCTCCATGACCGGTTTTGCCCTGAACAACAACGCCCTGATCATTACCGGCTCACTGGTCGGCGCCTCCGGCATCATTCTGACCAAGATCATGTGCGATGCCATGAACCGCTCCCTGGCCAATGTGCTGTTTTCCGCCTTCGGCAAGGTGGACGAGTCGACGGCGGAAACAGGAGAGTCCCCGACCGGAACAATGAAAGGCGTGGAGATAGAGGATGTGGCGACGATCCTGGCCAATGCCGGGACCCTGATCATTGTCCCCGGCTACGGCATGGCCGCAGCCCAGGCCCAGCACGCCACCCGCGAGCTTGCTGACTATCTGGGCGAACAGGGGGTCGAGGTCCGCTATGCCATCCACCCCGTTGCCGGCCGCATGCCGGGCCATATGAATGTCCTGCTGGCCGAGGCCGATGTCCCCTATGAGCAGCTTTTCGCTCTCGAAGACATCAACGATGATTTCGCCGCCACCGATGTGGTCCTGGTGATCGGCGCCAACGATGTGGTCAACCCCGCGGCCAAAACCAATCCCGCCAGCCCCATCTACGGCATGCCCGTGCTCGACGTGGAAAAGGCAACGACGGTGATTGTCCTCAAACGATCGATGAATGTCGGCTTTGCCGGCATTGAAAACGATCTCTTCTATATGGACAATACCATGATGCTCTTTGGCGACGCCAGGTCTTCCCTGCAAAAGCTTGTGGCCGCCCTCAAGCAGTAGGCGCAGAGCAGATCCGTGCGACAGCCCACCCCTCCCATTATCCTGCGCCGACGCATCGCCGAGCTGGTCACAGAACAGACCCCGATGCACAGCGGCGACACCGTCATCGTCGGCGTCTCCGGCGGCCCGGACTCCGTGGCCCTGCTCCATATCCTTTGTTCTTCCCTGCCGCAGGTCAAATTTGTCGCCGTCTATGTCGATCACGGCCTGAGGCCGGAGGAAACCGGGGCGGAGATCGAGCTGGTGCAGGGACTGGCCCGGCGGCTGCAGGCCGGATTTGCCCCGGTCAGCGTCGATGTCAGAGCTGCGGCCCGACAGGAGAAACAATCCATTGAAGAGTCAGCCCGCTCCCTGCGCTACAGGGAGCTGGAGGCCGTACGCAAGCAGTACCGGGGAACCGCCATCGCCGTGGCCCACACCGCCGACGATCAGGCCGAAGAGCTCCTCATCCGCCTGATCCGCGGCAGCGGCCGCAAAGGACTCTCGGGGATGCAGTTCAAAAACGGCCGGATCATCCGGCCGCTCCTCCACGAAAAGAAAGAAACCCTGCTCCACTATCTGCACACCGAAAAAATCCCTTTCGCCATCGACAGCTCCAACCTGGAACGAACCTATCTGAGGAACAGGGTGCGGCTTGATCTCCTGCCCTATCTGCACGATCACTTCAACCCATCCATCCGCCAGACCCTGCTCCAGACCGCCCGGATTTTTGAAGATGAGGAGGCGCTGCTGGAAGAGATGGCCGACAAGGCCTGGCAAGGGGCGGTCAGGGTGATCACCATTGCACCGATCTCCCCGGACTCACCACCTCACACCCTTGAGATCGACACCAAAGCGTTTTCTACCTGCCACCCGGCCCTGCAGCGGCGCATCCTAGAAAAATGCTGCTGGCAGATGGAGGAACGGCCGCAGTTCCGGCAGATTGAGCTGCTGCTTGATCTGGTCCACAAGGGACAGGGCGGGGCCCAGATCCATCTGAGCAGAGGATTGCGGGTCCACAAAAGAGGCCGGGAGCTGATTTTCAGTTATCCGGCCGGCAAATGCAGTTACCGGGGAGGGCTGAGCGGGGACGGCAACGACGAGGAGATCTTACCCTGATCCCTCACTGCCGGGTGACGATCACAATCCATCCAGCATCTTCAGCATCCTGCCAAGATGGCTTCCCGGCCAATAGATCTGCTTGCACTCCGAACACTGGCGGAAGGTGTGATAATATTTTTTGGTGAGTGGCTCCAGCTGGTCCAGGATTTGCTCCTTGGCGACTGCATGCAGGATCCCGTTGCAGCGCATGCACCTGCTCAAAGGCTGCAACTGCCCTTTGAGCCCGAAGAGATGCACCACTTCCGCCAGCTGCTTTTCCGGGCCGCTCTCTCGAACAAGATAGCCGAAGACCAGCTCTTTGCGTTTTAACAGATTTCTATCCCTGCTCAGTACGATGCGCCCTTCCTGCACAGCGACCGCGACCAGGTCCGGATCCGCAATATAATTGCGGTAAAAGGTGTCAAAACCCGCCATGCGCAGCAGGCCGGCCAGCTTGCCGACATTCACATCGACCGCAAAGCGGATGGAGGCCAGAGGAACCGGCCGCAGCAGTGTCGGGCTCAAGACATCCACCGGGGGACAGAGCGGGTAGACATCCAAGCTGTCATCCTTGGAACCGGGATGGGAAAAAGAGACATCAAGGCCATCAACGGTCAGGCGCCCGACCTCGGTATGGGGGACCCCGAAGGACTCGACGATATCCTTGACCGAGGCCTGGCGGCCGAGTTCATGGTCAACACTCGTCAGCCCCCGGAATGGCGGCCGTAACAGATCCTTCAGGTTGCCCAGAAAGTTAATGATCATGGTGAGAGGTGGAGCTCAAGAGGATCAGAAAGGGACTCATACCTGGGGGCCTCCTTCTTCGTGGCGAATTATGTTTGGGCTCAGAGGCGCGCAGCAAAGCCGAGCGTCCCTGAGCCCATTGGTATCTTCCTGTAATTACCAATACACAGGATCATTGAATTCCTGAACGCATGCAGGACGCTCACTGATAGTCGGAATTGGATCTTCCGTTAAGGACTGACCTAGCCAACCTTCCGGCATTGAAAGTTTCAAAGGAGCCTGGATGACATTTTCTGACAGAGTTTGAAATCCTACCTTGGAGTAGAAGGATGGATCGCCGTATGTGATGGCTACAGCCACAGAACGATTTTTCAGCTCATTCAGCCCATACCTGATTAGCGCCTGCCCGATGCCTTTCCCCTGATGCGTGGTACTGACTGCAACGGGGGCAAGCATATAAACCGTTACGGGCTCATTACATCTAAGACGAGTGAAGTAAATCGCCCCGATAATTGATTCTCCTTCATAGGCGCCAATACAAATTATTTCTTGATTATCGACTCTTGAAGATAGTGCCGATGCAAGGTTGCCAATCAGCTCACCTTCTTTCTCTCCCTCGGATGAGGAGAATACAGACGTGAAAAGGCTTGCCACCTCTTCTTTGCTGTTTTTATCGAGAATTTTATAATTCATGCCTTGTCCCGCAAATTGGCCTCGGTCAGCATTTTGGAACATAACGCCAGGGTCACCAGCGGCGGCCACTAGAACAATAGGGGTCTGACCCGAATGGCGCTAGTTTAAGCGGAGGCCAGCAAAACCGGGACTGTCCCCGGCGCCATTCGGGTCTGACCCCTATTTCTCACGTTGCAAAACACTGGTGGTAAAAAGCATAGCGACACGAAGTAGCGGCGCTTTTTACCATCCGAGTGCATTAGCCTTGTTATGCCATGCCATATTTTTGATTAAACGTTTCATCATTCATCGTAAGTAAAATAATAAATTCTATGAATGCGATTATTGCGGGAATGAATGTCCAGCAAAAAATCAGGTAAACAATCCCCAGACCAACTTGACCCAAGTAGAACTTATGTATTCCGAAACCACCTAAAAATAATGCAAGTAGAGCCGCTGCAATTTTGCTTTTTCCATTGGGTGCTGTTGCTGTTAAGGTATTTGGAGACGCCATTTGCCTTACACCGCATTTAGGGCATATCTCTGCCTTCGCCTTGATTATTGCTCCACATTCGCTGCAAAATTTTTCGTCTGATGCTTTTGTTTTTTGAATTTGTTGTTCCATTTCAATCTCCTGCTCTAAGAAGTTTAAGAGGCATAACGCTATGCATCACCAGTGGCGCCAAAGAACTTGCCGCGTTAGCGCCGCCGACGTTCTCGCCATCTGGTGAATGCAATTGTTATAAGTCGAACTCCTCATAATATTTAAGGGAAAAAACCACGTCGAGACACCTGTAGTAAAGCCAGAAATTTTGTGACTTGAACCAGTTTATATCAAGTTTTTCCTTTTTGTTTATGCTGCCATAATTGCCTGGCAACCATGCATACTCGATATGACCTATCGAGTATTTCGTAATACCCTCTAAAGAGTGAGAACCTGATTGTGGGTGTTTTTTGAGAAAAGCTTCTTTTTCTATAAACTCTGAATGAAATGACAAAATTTTGAAATTGTCCGGATTATATGAAAATGAGAATAAGTACGCTACGTCACGGGCGACAGGAAAATGACTTTCAAGTTCTTGCATAAGGTGGCTTCGAAGCTCATTCTTCATATTCAAAAAAGAATTGAGCAGACCATCATTTTTTAAATTTTCATAAACCTCTTTATGCTTCCTGCAAACAGTAAAAAAGTCCTCAGCGTAGAGATTGTCAGGGAGAGAAATACTCCATCTCCCTAAGCCGTCTCTGCAGTTATACCTGATGTCATCAATTATTTCTTCAGCCTTAAGCGGGTCAGTCTCCCGAGTAAGTTGCTGCAAGAAATTAAGTACTTCTTCAACATCAAATACGGCGTTTCGAGCAGAACGTTTGATTTCCTCAAAACCAGAAGGTATATCTCCCCACCAATTATCAATTTGCTCGGAATATTCAGGTGATATTGCGCTCAATTCAATTTTCGATGAAGGGAGAGCCCAAGAGATAAAACTCCTGTTTTTTGTAAACTCGGCAAATTCCAAACGTTTTTCAATTCTATCAAGAGCTAATTTGGAATTTGTAATTTCAAAATCGGCATTAGATGTTACACGGCTATATGAAATCGAAAAACCGTCATTATCATTTTTGGTTGTTTTGGAGAATTTTTCAAAAATATCTTTAGCTAAGATCAAAAAACTTCGAGGAGACTCTTCGCTTCCAGTAAAACACAGGAGAAAAAATTCATTTCTTGGCTCGTTATTTTCATCAACCACGTATTCAAGGTGAACAAAGTGCTGGGTTGTTTGGGTGCCAAAATATTTAACCTGAACTACTCCTAATCTTGGTGCCTCTCTGTCAAGTAAGTTTTTGCCTGTCAATCTTCGTTGTATTATAAAATCTGCGCCATCGATGTCTACTGAACGCTCAAGGACCCAAAACCTATCTAACAGAAAAGCTTTTGCTCGTGCTTCTCCAATTGCACCATTTTGCATTGCTTTTAGCCATGCAGGGAGCTGTTTTGCTTGTTCTGTGTCGTCAGGCATAATTTTTTACTTATAACGCCTGCCGTAACCGGCGCATTTGTAGTGAGCGCAGCGAACGAAAAATGCGTCCGAGTTTACGGCTTTGTTAGGCATATTTTCGCCAATTAGATGATCCGCGACCGAAGTTTTTCAACGTATCCCATTCCTTTCCGGATTCCTCTACAAATACATCTGTTGTGCCACTAGTGTATTTGCCTTTTTGGACTACAGGATAAAGTGATAAATATTCTTGGCCTTTAAATGACGAACTCTCATATTCCAAGAGAGGAAGAATAGCGACTCCTTTCGGCTTGTAACCATCAAAGTATCCAAGCTCCCACGGCATCCACTTTGACCCGCTTGCATTATCAGTCGCAACATAGATCAATGATTTTGATTGGCGCATGCGCTTTCTAAGAATTTCCGCAGTTTCTTTTGAAACATTTTCTCTAGACATTTGTGGATCATCATGCCAATCGACGTAAACACTAAATCCTTGGTCTTCTAATATGCTTTTCACGCCGAGTATAAGCTCTGCGTCTTTGAATGAGTGTGATAAAAAAATATCAAATGATTGATAGTCAGTTGATGACGCTATGGCTTCGCGCAATATTTGCGAAGATGACCTTTGAGAAAAGCTCTTTCGCAATGTTGATTGAGCAGCTCCTCTGGCCTCTCCTATCGTGTAAAAGCCCACTTCACCCTCCTTGTATCGTTATTGCATGTTTTTCTAATTGGCATTTCGAATTTTAATTGCCTCTTCGACCGCATTTTCTAGATGCTTCGCAATCCAAGCGTAACGTTCCTTGCTGTTACTTCCTGCGGGGTTGTAGCACTTTACAATGCTAGATAGCTTTTTCCCTGTGTTTCCATATCCAATATGGTCAAAGGGATTATCTCCTTTATTCGCTATATAGCCATCTGTGTTTTTTAGTCCGTGAATGTGTATGCCAACGACACCCATCCCTTCGTCCCATGATTTTATGATTTCATAGTTGATCCATTTTCGATTGGCCGTGTTCTGGCCGACAAGTACAACAGTGCATGAACGGCCCTTCATTTGCTCCGCGATCCATCTTTTTATTGCAGGGTCTTTTCCACTCACGACCGTTTCCCAGTCATTGTCTCTCGCAGGCTTGTTTGCCTCCAAAGCCCCAATATTTCTAACCTGAGAAACACGCATGACATCCGGTTTGTAGTGGAAGCTATAAAACACATGTCGGGTCATTTTAGACCCTCCCTGTTAAAGAGATTATTATCATCGTAAGGACGATGACGCCAAAAATTACACCATGGAACATTCTCAGAGTTACAGAAAAGCAAATCGAAAACCAAGAATCCACTTCATTTTCATATTTTTTCGCATTCATATCGAAATCAATAGATTCCGGCGCGGTCTCAGTAACGTTTTTATACAGCTTTCTGTACATTCTTTCTTGCCACAAGAAATAGCCATCTAGGCCCCAGAATGCCACGCAAGGAAAATATGCGAGATAAACAAAAAACTGATTTGAATCTTTTGCGGCAAGAGCAAATAACGCTGACACCAGTGTGACACTCCACCCTTTAAGGAGGAATGAGTTACCTGCCATCCTATTAATCACACCCTGAATTAGCTCAAGGTGTTTTAACTTGGATTCCATATCTATCCTCCATATCGCATATTGTTGTCATGCCTAACAAGTTATTATACAGATCCGGCTATCATCCCAAAAATCATGATAGCCGGAAATATAAGCCAAACGGGTACAAAAACCACTCCCGTGATCGCTCCGCCTCATCCACTTGAATCACCCTATCACCATATCTCCGCAAGAAAAAGACAAAAAGAGAAGATCCTGAATCTTTCACCCACACTCCGGGTCCTGTGGCACAAGGGAGAGACCTTCTCATTTGACAAGCCCTCCCCCTTGTGCTGTACTGAAAGAAAAGGGGCTTTCCGTTCGCCGCAGGTCGCTGCCGCCGCACGAGCGGAATCCGGTATGAACCAAGAGGAGGAGACATGGAAGATATTTTTGCTCTCGGGGATGGCTTAGGTCCGGCCAAGGTTATTCATATCTCTCAACCGCAGATCGGTCTGAAGGGGGTGCTGGTGGTGGACAACGTCGCCTGCGGACCGGCCATCGGCGGCCTGCGCATGGCCGAAGACGTCAGCACCGCCGAGTGCGCACGTCTGGCCCGGGCCATGACCATGAAGAACGCGGCCGCCGGTCTGGCGCACGGCGGCGGCAAGTCCGTGCTCTGCGGCGATCCGAAGATGGCAAGAGAAGAGAAAGAGCGGTTGATCCGGGCCTTTGCCTTTGCCCTGCGCCGGGAGGAGGACTACATCTTCGGGCCGGACATGGGCACCAACGAGGAGTGCATGGCCTGGGTCAGGGATGAGATCGGCCGCTCGGTGGGTCTGCCCTGCGAGGTGGGCGGTATCCCCCTGGACCGGCTCGGCGCCACCGGCTGGGGACTGTCCCAGGCCGTGGAGATGGCCATTCCCCATTGCGATTTTGCCCTCACCGGCGCCCGCCTGGTGGTGCAGGGTTTCGGGGCGGTGGGCAAGCATAGCGCCCGCTTTCTCGCCCAACAGGGCGTCATCCTCGTTGGCGCCTCCGATTCCCGCGGCACCCTTCACGATCCGGCCGGGATCCGGGTGGAAGAGCTGATCCGCATCAAGGAGCAGGGCGGATCGGTCCTTGAGTATCCCGGTGGCGCCAAGTTGGAGCGGGACGCGGCCATCGATCTGGAGTGCGAGATCTGGGTGCCGGCCGCCCGGCCCGATGTGCTCCACGAAGACAATGTCCACCGCCTGAAAACCAGACTGGTGGCCCAGGGCGCCAATATTCCCCTGACCCTGGGGGCAGAGCAGTATCTGCATGACCATGGCGTGCTCTGCCTGCCCGATTTCATTGCCAATGCCGGCGGGGTGATCTGCGCGGCCATGGAGTATCACGGCTCCACCCAGAACGAGGCCTTCCGCACCATTGCCGAAAAAATCCGCGACAACACCCAGCAGGTGCTTGTCGAGGCCGATCAGCAAGGGATCCTGCCCCGGCAGGCCGCCGTCAACCTGGCCACCCGCCGGGTGAAGCGGGCCATGAGCTTTAAACGGTGGGGGATCTTCTAGCAGGGATTCAGCGGAAAAATCAATTTCCAGACAGGGAGGGAGGCTCCATGTATCGCATCCGCTTTCACGGTCGCGGCGGCCAGGGGATCAAGACAGCCGGCCGCATCCTCGGCAGCGCCTTTTTTCTGGCCGGCCTTGAGGTGCAGGATGCGCCGCGTTACGGGGCGGAGCGGCGGGGCGCCCCAATATTCGCCTATGTGCGGGCCAGTCGGACCCCCATCTTTGAACGCGGCATCATCAACCGCCCGGACCTGATCATTGTCGCCGACGATCATCTTCCGGCCATGGTCGGGGCAGGCGTCCTGTCCGGCACCGACTCGCAGACGACGTTCCTTTTCTACAGCCACGAAGAGGCCTCAATCTGGCAGGAGCGCCTCCATCTGCAGGGGCCGGTCTTAATCCTGCCGCCCCTTGACGACCATGAACACCACTTTCGCGGCACCGCCTGTGCCGCCGGGGCTGCGGCCCTGATTGCCGAGCTGAATGAGGAGCTGCTCGCCCAGGCAGTCGAGGATGAGTTGGCCTCGTTGGCTCCGGAACTGGTGGCAATCAATCTTGCGGTGGCCCGCAAGGCTTATGGCACCATAGCCGCGCATCAGACAGTGGTGCAGGAAGGTGCTCCGACTTCCGCAACTGACTACGTGCCGCCTGTCTGGCTGACCCTCACCTGCGAAGAGTCCTGTCTAAGCGCCCCGGCCATCCACGCCGCGGCCACCAGTGAACGGATCCGAACCGGGCTCTGGCGGACGGAGCGCCCCGTCATTGATGCCTCCCGCTGCAGGCGCTGCTGGTGGATCTGCTCAACCTTCTGCCCGGATAGCGCCATCCAGGTGGATGCTGATCGGCGGCCGCACATCGATTATGGTCACTGCAAGGGGTGCCTGATCTGCCTGGCCCAGTGTCCGGCCCATGCCATCACCGCCGTCCCCGAAGAAGAAGCGGCAGCCCAGGAGGAGCTGCCATGACCCGCAAACTGCTCACCGGCAACGGCGCGGCCGCCTGGGGGGCGCGGCTGGCCAGGATCGACTACCTGCCCGCCTTTCCCATCACTCCCCAGACCGAGATCATCGAGACCCTCTCCAGCTGGATTGAAACCAACGAGATGGACTGCCGGATGGTGACCCTGGAGTCCGAACATTCCATGGTCACCGCAGCCGGCAGTGCCGCGGTCACCGGGGTGCGGGTCTTCACCGCCACCTCGAGTCAGGGACTGCTCTATGCCACGGAGATGCTCTACACCGTGGCCGGCTGGCGGGTGCCTCTGGTACTGGTCAATGTCTCCCGGGGGCTTTCCTCACCCATCACCCTGGAGCCGGATCATAACGACGTGCTGGCCATGCGCGATTGCGGCTTTCTCCAGATCCACTGCGCCACCTGTCAGGAGGTGCTGGACAACCTGCTCATCGCCTACCGGCTGGCCGAACATCCCCGGGTGCGCCTGCCGGTGCTGGTCAACCTCGACGGCTTCTACCTCTCCTTTACCCGGGAGCCGGTAGAAATCCCCGGCCAGATTGAGGCGGACAGGTTTCTCCCTCCCTTCAATCCCGGCGAGATCCGTTTCCGGGGCGGTGAGCCTCTAAGCGAAGGGGTGGCGGTGCTCGACGGCTCCACCTACTCCTATTTCCGCTACCAGGCGCATTTAGCCTCACTGCAGGGGCTGGCGGTTTATGAGGAACTGGGACAGGAATTTGGTGAGCTGTTCGGCAGGGGATACAGCGCCCTGGAATGTTACCGGAGCGAGGACGCCGAGATCGTTCTGGTGATGATCGGCTCCTTTGCCACCAAGGCCAAGGAGGCGGTGGACCGGCTGCGGGAGACGGGCGCAAAGGTGGGACTGGTGCGACCAAGACTGGTGCGGCCCTTCCCGGCGGAGGCGCTGCGTCTGGCCCTGGCCGGCAAAAAAGGAGTGGCGGTGGTCGACCAGAACCTCTCTTTGGGCAAGGGCGGCATCCTCCACGGCGAGCTGGCCTCCGTCCTCTACGGCATTCCCGGCGCCCCGCCCCTTCTCGCCTCCTTTGTCGGCGGCCTGGGCGGCCGGGATATCAGCAGCGAAGAGTTTTTCGAGATCCACAAGGTGATGCAGCAGGCAGTGGCCACCGGGATAGCCCCGGAGCCGCAACTGCTCTACACCGAAGACGAGTTGCGCGTGCTCCGCACAATGCAGAGCGTGGCCAGGGCGGTCCGCACCAATCAAGGAGGGGAAATATGAGCGACACACCCTACCAGCACCTCAGGGATCTGCCCGCCCATCATATCCTTGGCAGCGGCACCCCCATGTGTGCCGGTTGCGGCGGACTTGCCGCCCTGCATCAGGTCTATGATATCCTGGGCGAGAAATGCGTCATCGTCAATGCCGCCGGCTGCATGACCCTGCTCTCGGTCTACCCCTCCACCCCTTTCCCCGGTTCCTGGCTCTATACCGCCATGGCCTGCGCCCCGGCCGGAGCACAGGGGGTGCGGGACGGCCTCGATATCCTCAAAAAGAAGGGGCTGATCAGCGAAGTAGAAGACCTGGAGGTGGTGGTGCTCACCGGCGACGGCTCTGCGGGCGGCATGGGCCTTTCCGCCACCTCCTCCGCCATGGATCGCAACCTTGATTTCCTCTACCTCTGTTACGACAACGAGGGCTACGGCAATACCGGCCAGCAGTACTCCGCCGCCACGCCGCACGCGGCCCGCACCGCCACCAGCAGGGGGCTCCGGGGCTATCCCGGTTACAAGAAAGATCTTTTTGCCATCTGGGCGGCGCACCAGCCGAGTTACGTGGCCACGGTGGTGGCAGCCGAGCCCCTGGATCTGGCCCGGAAAATTGAACGGGCCAGGGGCCTCTCCGGCCCCCGCCTGATCCTGGCCCTGGCCCCCTGCCCCACCGGCTGGGACTATGAACCCAGCGCCACCATGGAGATCGGCAGGCTCGCCGTACAAACCGGCATCTGGCCCCTCAAGGAGTATGTGAACGGCCGCGTGACCCACACCAGGATTCCGTATCCCAGGCGATCGGTACGCGATTACCTCAGGACGCAGGGCCGCTTTGCCCATCTCTTCGCCCCGCAGGAAAAGAGCGACATAATCGCCGAAATCCAAGACAGGGTGGACCGTTACTGGCAGGACGTGGAGTAAATATCAGGACCATCAACACCGGAAAAGATCATGGGTGAAAATCTCAGCTACTTCCGCACCAATGGCACCCCGCCCCTGCTGGAACAGACAATCCCGGCCCGGCTGGCTGAAATCGCGGCCCGTTTTCCCGGGCAGGAGGCGGTGGTGTCATCTCCCCAGAAGAAACGGCTTTGCTACCGGGAGCTCAACAGGGCGGTCAGCGAACTGGCACGAGGGCTGATGGCGCTCGGTTTTGTCAAAGGGGAGCGCATCGGCATCTGGTCCACCAACAACATCGAGTGGCTGCTGGTCCAACTTGCCACCGCCCGCATCGGCGTCATTCTGGTCAACATCAACCCCGCCTACCGCAGCCGCGAACTGGCCTTTGCCCTGCAACGCTCGGAGGTGCAGGGGCTCTTCCTGATCCCTTCCTTCAAAACAAGCGATTACGTGGCCATGCTCACCGAGCTGGTGCCGGAACTGGAAAAGTGTGGTCCAAACACCCTGACCAGCAGAGAGTTTCCTTTTCTCAGGCGGGTGGTACTCTATGCGCCGGCAGACCCGATGGCAACGCTCAGGCCCGCCCCCGGCTTCAGCCTCTGGCAGGAAGTCCTGGCCGCAGCCGCCTCGGTAAGTGACGGGGCATTGGCCTGCCGCACGGCCTCCCTCGACGGCAACGAGCCCATCAATATCCAGTACACCTCCGGCACCACCGGCTTTCCCAAGGCCGTGGTCCTGACTCACCGCAACATCCTCAACAATGCCTATTTCTCCGCCCTGGCCATGCATTTCAGCGAGCAGGACCGGCTCTGCGTACCCGTGCCCTTTTATCACTGCTTCGGTATGGTACTGGCCAATCTGCTCTGCCTCTCCGTGGGGGCCTGTATCGTCATTGCCTGTGAACATTTCGACGCCGGCCAGGTGCTGGCAGCGGTGGACGAGGAACGCTGCACCGCCATCCACGGGGTGCCCACCATGTTTATCGCCGAACTTGACCATCCACGCTTTGCCGAACTCGACCTCTCCAGTCTGCGCACCGGGATCATGGCCGGAGCCCCCTGCCCGCCGGCCCTCATGCAGAAGGTAATGACTGACCTGCACTGCTCCGAGATCCTTATCGGCTACGGCGAGACCGAGGCCTCTCCCCTGACCCACCTGACAACCCGTGAGGATACCCTTGAGCGGCGGATCAACACCGTCGGCCGCAACCTGCCCCATCAGGAGGTGAAGGTGGTGGATACCGTCTCCGGACGCACCCTGCCCTCAGGCGAGGTGGGCGAGATCTGCTTTCGCGGCTACCACATCATGCAGGGCTATTATCACGACCCGGAAGCGACTGCCAAGGCCATCGACCAGGAGGGCTGGCTGCACTCCGGCGACCTTGGAAGGATGGATAAGGACGGCTACCTGCAGATCACCGGCAGGCTCAAGGAGATGATCATCCGCGGCGGAGAGAACATCTACCCCCGGGAGATAGAGGATTATCTCTTCACCCACCCCAAGGTGGCCGGGGTGGCGGTCTTCGGGGTGCCGGACGACTTCTACGGCGAGGAGATCATGGCCTGGATCAAACCCCGCAGCACTATCACGCTCAGCGAGGAGGAGATCCGCGCCTTCTGCCAAGGCAGGATCGCCCATTACAAAATCCCGAAGTATATCTGGTTTGTCGAGGAGTTCCCCATGACCGTCACCGGTAAACTCCAGAAGTACAAGATGCGGGAGCTGGCCATGGCCAGGCTGCAACAGGAAGAGAGCGACAAATGAGAGAACAAAGAGGGAGAATCGAAAAATAATTTCTTCAAAATTCTTTACTCTTCCGCCGTGGAACTCGACCCCTTCATCCTGCAGCATTTTCATTTTTTCCTGTACAGCAGCTCCCGCTGTCTTCCCCTTAAATCCACCAATCCGACCGGATGTGGCGACAACCCGGTGTCAGGGGACATCCGGCGCATGGGGGTTTCTCTTCATGGCCTGACCGACCCCTCGATATGCTCTGCTTTCCAGGGCATGGGCAATTTCTTTATAGGTCGTTACACGCCCTGGAGGCACCTTCCTTAAAAGGTCGTACACCTTATCAGAAAAAGTTTTCATTTATCAAGAAACTCCTTCCTCACCCTTTCTTCCTGCTGTCCATAAAGATCTCGGACCTGAGCATCAGCATCGCATCAAAGGCGAAGGGCAGGCTGAGATTAAGGCTGGCCACCATGGAGATCACCAGACTGGAGAAGATGCCGATCATGATCATGATCTGATACTTGATGGCCACCAGCGGGAAGGATCCGCCGAGGATCTGGCCGGTCATCATCCCCGGCAGGGAGACGATGCCGATGGTCATCATCGAGGCGATGGTGGGGGCAAGGGAGCGGCGAATCGCCTCGCCCATGAAGGGATGGACCGCCTCCTTGAGGGTGGCGCCCATGAGCAGATAGGAAAGAAAGGTCGATTCCTCCTTGCGCAGCCCGGAGTAGAAGCGCTCCAGAGCGAGGATATTGCCGTTCATGCAGTTGCCGAGGAGCATACCGGCCAGCGGAATCATGTAACGGGCGTCGTAGAGAGGGGTCGGCCGAACGACCAGGAAGAGAAAAACACCGAGAACGACAAGGGTGCCGCAGGCGACCCCGGCCAGGGAGGGCCAGAAGAGCTTTTTTACCGCCAGCCCTGCCTTTTTGAGGATGTTCAGATTGGCGACCACCATGATCACCATGATCCAGAGGATATTGAGCAGGAGGCTGTTGACGGCGAAGATATACTTGAGATAGATGCCCACCAGAAAGAGCTGGACGCTCATCCGCACCACACTTATCAGGATCTCGCGGCCCAGGCCCAGCTTCAGCCGCTGGAGAAGGTACAGAGGCAGAAGCAGAAGGAGGTAGAGGAGAACGAATCGGACCAGCGGGATATCCAGGGCTTCCATTACTTTTCCTCCCGGAGGGTGTTATTGTCGATGGTGAAGACCCGGCTGCAGCGGCCAATCCAGTCCGGATCGTGAGAGATGGACAGCACGGTGTGGTCAGTCTCCAGAAGAAAGGCCAAGACCGCCTGCTTGCTCTCCGCATCAAGTGCCGAGGTGATCTCGTCGGCCAGAAAGATCCGCTTGTTGAGCAGGATGGCCCGGGCAATGACCAGCCGCTGTTTTTCACCGCCGGACAGGGTGGCACTTTTCTGCCTGAGAATTCCGGGATCAAGCAGGAGCCGGGCCAATACCACCTCGATCTGGGCCGCAGTCGGCTCCTTGCCGCTATGGGCCTTGAAGGAAAAAGGCAGCAACAGATCATCAGCCGCGGTTTCCCGGCTCATGCCCGGTTCCTGGGAGATATAGGCAAGCTCCTGCCGGATCTGCAGGATATTCTCGGGCAGGACGGCAAGGCCGTTTACCCGGATCACCCCTGCCGCTATCGGCGCCCCGCCGACCACGGCCTTGAGAAGAGTGCTCTTGCCGCTGCCCGATCTGCCGCACAACACCACCTTTTCCCCGGGCCTGATTAAAAAAGCGACATCCCGTACCAGTTCCCTGCCCTGCATGGAGATGGTTACCGCCTCAAAAGAAATCATCTTCTTCCTCAAATTCTAGCATTGATATTGTATCTGGTAATGGAACTGTTACAGGAACTGGAATAAGCCGTGACAATAATACGGGTGACTGTAAAGAGCTTGAAAAAAGCAGGAGACCGTGCGCACCGCATAACTCATTTCCTGAGTTATGCGGTGCGAAGTTCTAAAAGGATTGATCAGGGTCCGTCTTTGGAGACGTTGGCCTCAAGCATCGGATCTGATCCCTGATGCAGGTTGCCATAGAGTGGCCCCCAGGTGCCGTCAGCCTGTCTGTCGGTTGCCAGATCCACAGTAATCAGGCGAACGCCGTCTGTGGTTGTGGCCGCAACCTGGGCGGTGATGTGGCGGGTGGTCCGCTTTCTCCACACGGTTCTGCTGGTATCGGCCCACTCTTCCACAGTTTCCTCGCGCCAGTTGGGCGAGACGATGGTGCAGCGCAGGGGTTTTCCTCCCTCTCTGCTGTCGTTTTTGACGAGGGCGGTGGCCTTTTCTTTGAGTTCCTTGATATCGCTTCCTGTATAACGGTCAGGAGTCATAAAGGTTCGGTCTTTGCGGATGCTTCTGTTCTCCTGATCTTTCGCCACCAGTGCATCCAGTTGTGCCTGGACTGCTTTGGCCTTGGGGTCGTTGGCGCCCAGGGCGGTCATGGTCTGCATGGCGGATTCCCGAATGCTGGTCATCCATTTATGGTCGACGATATGAGGTTGGATTTTTTTGTCCGTCCGCCAGCCGTTATCTTTTTCCAGTTGGGCCATGGCCTGGGCGATTTGCTGCTCTGCTCCGCCGGCCACCGAATTAATACGGTCGGCGAAGGTTGTTTCGAAATCCTGGATGCGCAGGGGCGCCTGGTTGTTGGCAAGATCCTCCAGTTGCCAGGTCCTGCCGTTGGGGAATTCGATTTTCTGGTACTCGGCGTAAAAGGCCTTGAAAGCCTCGAAATGTTTTTTGGCCTCATCAAACTTTTCCGGCTCGGAGGTGCCGGGGACAAAGACCAGCATATCCGGATTGTGTCCTTCCTGGCCTGGGTAGGAGAGATAGTGCTGGAACTTTGCCACCCACTCGGCACTCTGCTGTTCCCCGGCCGCTTTTCCTGCTGCGGCATTGGCTGTCGCCTGTGTCTCGGCAGCGCTCTGCGCTTCGATCTTGCTCTGCAGGTCGGTGTAACGGTTCAAGACTGCGGCGTACTCGGGGGCGTGAGGATCAAACTTTCCTGCGTACATCTTGTCGATCTCGGCAAAGATCTCTGAGGCCTGATCCAGCATGGATTTGCTGCTGAGGGCATTTCTTACGAGGTATCGCTCTGCGTCGTCAAGCCGGGAACCAATGTCTTTCAGGCGTTTGCTCACCCCGCCGGGCATTTTGTCGCCGTCTGCTTGAGGTGTTGCCTGGGGTGTCTGGGGAGCAGTGTTTCTCTGGCTGGCCTGGCCCAGCTTTTTGTCGAGCTGCTGCCTGATCTGGTTATATTTCTTTTCTACCCGCAGTAGACTTTTATCGTCAGGGCTGGCCACCCTTGCCTGTTCCATGAGGACCAAGGCCTGTTGCAGCAGTGCGTCCGCGTCCTGATTTTTGCCGTTATGCATCTGCCGTTCGGCATTGCGGACAATTGTTTCCACCTCTTTAGCCTGGTCTGCCGCCCCTGCCAACATCGGACCTGCTGTCAGGAAGGCCGCTGTCAGAAGGACAGCCATTACAAACGCCATCGACTTCATTCTCATGTCTTTTCTCCTGGTTGAGTGACGAGCAAGTGGGGGAGTGCCAGGGAGTCTTGCAAGAAGTTCTGCAGTTCTCTCTGGGCGAACCCACCCATCAGTTGTGGGGCAGTAGAAATTGATTTCTGTCTTGGAGCTCCGCCGATGGCCGGTGCAGAAAAATGCCATGCTCGGCTGTAGAATTTACTGACAGTTGGCGTTCTGTCGCTTCCAACCCGTTGCACTTGAATGCTCCGGAAAAAACATAAAGGAATATTACAATAATCGGCTCTGAAAAACAAATTGATGTTGCGAAATAACGTGATAGAACGCATGATCAATGTTATAAAATTTGCAGGATTTCAATGATAATCTGCCATGTTGCCTGCAAAGTTGCACCATGGAATCAGCACCATTTTCTGTGGACAACCTGCAACAGGCATTTTTCAGGACATAGCTTGTGGCGAGGATTGGCCTCAGTCACAACCTTGCCAAACTGGCATCAATCGGAAAATGCTTTCGGTGAGTTGGAGAGCATTGACAACGCCGGAGCCACCATCTCCACCCGACTGATGGTTGCTTTGCTTTCGTTGAAGTTCACCTTTGATCTCAGCGACGAGGTCGTTCTGGAAAAGCAGGTTGAGAACCCCTCTTGGCAACACTGAAGCGGCATGCACTCTTTTGAAACAGGGAGGATTGATGCTCTGATCGGAATGGCGCTAGTTTAAGCATTTTTTACAACCGCAGGGAGTAAAGTTGGGACTGTCCCCTGCTTTATCGGGGGCTGTCCCAACTTTACGGGTTTGAGGCAACCATGGTGCCCAGCGCCGCAAAACTCTGATCTTCAGTTTTTTTTTTGCAACTGCTGTCGCTGCAACTCGCAAAAGCCTGGGACAGCCCCCGATGGGGCCGGGGACAGTCCCGGTTTTGCTGGTCTCCACTTAAACTAGTGCCATTCTGGTCTGATCGTAATTTTTCTCTCGGAAGGCTTTACATCAAACAAGGAGGATCGATGATTATGAAGAAATTTTCAGCAAAACTGGCAGCAACAAGCATTTCCCTGCTGTTGCTGTTGCCTTTCGGATGCAAAAACAGCAGTGACGAGCCGGCGTCAAAGCAGGAGACGAGTCCTCCTGCAACGGTCCAGGCTCAGAAGACTGAAGCAAATGTACCAGCGCCGCCACCGGTCGAATATCCCGTCGAGTGCAGTTCTAACACATGCAAGGTCACAACCATCACCGAAAAAGCAATCGCCACCCTTAAGGCACAAAAAGACCAGGAAAAGCTGATTGTTAAATTTAGGGAAGGGGCAACAGATGACAATTTTGCCACCATTGTCAATTTCCCTGAGATCAGGGCGGTCAGTATCGCCTCAACCAAGATCACCGATCTGTCCCCGCTCAAAAAACTCAAGGATCTTAAGAGTCTCACTCTTTCACAGAGCTCTGTCAAGGATCTCTCGCCACTAGCAGGTCTGACATCACTGGAAGAGATCGAAATGAGAAGTCTGAAAGGCAAAGAGGCTGACGGGAAAGCCACTGTCATCGACCTTGCGCCTCTTTCGGAGATGGTCAACCTCACAGTGCTGAAGGCCTACGGCACACATGTCAAGAATGAATCCGCGCTCGCCAAGTCAACGAAGATGGTGGAGCTTGATTTTTACATGAGTGAAATCAAAGAGATCTCATTTGTTAAAAACATGCCCGACCTCGAAGTGCTGGATTTGTATGCCGACAAGCTTGTCACCGATCTTTCTCCTCTGACGGGACTGAAAAAGCTTCGAGACCTCAATCTGTATATGACCAGGGCGACTGATCTGTCAGTGCTGAACACCCTGCCCGCCTTGGAAAAAGTATGGATCCAGTTTTCAACCGTCAAAGACTTGTCGTTTCTGCAGAATGCTCATAACCTGCGGGAGTTGGCGGCCAATTGGTGTAAGGATTTGACAGATATCTCGGCCCTGGCCGGTAAGGACAGACTCAAAGACCTCGGCCTTGATGACACCAAGGTCGCCGACCTGAGGCCACTGCAGGGACTGAAATCCCTGGAGAGACTCAATCTGGGAGGAACAGCCGTGACAGAAATAAGTCCCGTGGCAGGGCTTGTGGCTCTGAAATACTTGGATATGGGAGAGGTCAAAGTGACTGATCTGAGTCCGCTCAAAGGGCTTATCGCATTAAACACACTTGAACTTTCCAAATCTACGGCAAGGGATTTGACCCCTCTGCAAAATCTGGCCAACCTTAAAACCCTCAAGCTGAGCACAACCCAAGTTGAAGACATTGCCCCCCTTGCCGGACTTGTGAACCTCACAGAGCTTGATCTGCAAAAAACCGCAGTGAAAGATTTCAATGCGCTGTCGGCACTGAAAAGTCTGCGCTATCTCGATCTTGCTGAAACACAGGTCAAAAATTTGGATTTTGCCGCACAGATGCCGGAACTCTACAAAATCGATGTGAGCAAGACTCCTGTCGATAATTTGCAGGGCCTGTACAATCTGCCAAAAATCAACGGGGTCACTGTATCGAAGACTGTATCGGAGGGGAAAATCACTGAATTAAAAAGCAAACAGCCCAAAGTAACTGTCACAGTCGTGGAATAATCTGGAGGCACAAGGGAATGTCGCCGGAAACAGATAGCTCTCTGCTTGGCATTCACCTGCCGGATTACAGCGGGGAGCCATAGGAGGGCAAGAAATTTCGGTTCATCCGACTAAAGCGTACTTTGTTTCATGAAGTGCCATTATCTTCAACTTAAAGAATTCCATATCTCTGTAACCATAGGCTTTCCTCTGCATGGTTTTGATTTTGTTGTTGGTACCTTCGAGAGGGCCGGTCGAT
>JBDRQE010000039.1:0-9266 GCA_043826415.1 Pseudomonadota bacterium | reverse complement strand
GCAGTAGGCAATAAGCTCTTCGATAAGAAGGAATTATTGAAATCAGCGGGCTTCAAATGGAATAAGGATCAGAAAAACTGGTACAAAGAACTGACCCATTAAATCTGGCATCAAAACTGTTTTTTAACCCAACGAGGGAGCAACACTCTTCCCTCAAGGGAAATCCGTGTGTTCTCCCTTAAATTTTCACTTTTAAGGAGGAAAAACATGGACATGAAAACCCTTTTATTGACCAGTCTGCAGGCATTAAGCAAACAACACACCCTGACCACCCTGGGAGATCGAAGCAGTTACCTTGGCGCATCCGATATTGGAACGTGCCCACGAAAGGTGATTTTTGAACGGCTTCAACCCGGTGAACATGACCTTGCCACACTTCTCCGCTTCCAAAGAGGACATATGGCCGAGGATATTGTCGCAAACGCAATGACCGCTGCCGGCTATGATAATTTTGACCGTCAGGTTGAGGTTATTGCTTCCGGTACCACTCCTATCAAAGTCCATATCGACTTTGTCTTTACATCTACCCAACCAAAAATTAAGGCCATTCTGGAGATTAAGAGCGTAAGCTCACTTCCCGATGTTCCTTACGCCTCTTGGGAATCTCAACTGTACATGCAGATGGGAGCGTTAAAAGAACAATTTCCTGATTACACGATCAAGGCTGCGGTACTGGCAATTGATTTGGGTAGCGGCGAGGTTGGGTTTTTTAATGGATATACCCCAGAGGATACAATGTATGCAGGATTACTCGAACGGGCTTCAACTATCTGGACAAATTATCAGTTCATGTTGATCGGCCATCCAGTAAAACCAGCAACCGAACCCAGCCCTTTATGTGGCTATTGCAATCATCTCACTACCTGTCCCAGATTCGCAGCCGAAGAGGTTCCGGAGCTGGAAAATTCAGTGGCAGAATTACAGGAATTGCAAGAGAAGGAAAAAAGCCTGAAAAACCAGATCGAACCCAAAAAAGCCAATCTGTTTCAGATCGTAGAAAGGGCAGGGCATCCGATTAAAGTCAATGGCAGTATCCTTTCCAAAGCAATCCGTTCCCGCAAGGCTTTTGACATCAGCCGCCTGACAGCGTTCTTGGCTGACCAGGGCCATACGGTAAATGATTTTCAGGAATCAAGTTCTTTTTCTTTCCTGGAGATCAAAAAGTCAAAAGCAATCAAACCAGCCACAACTAAAAAAGCGGCATAACCCCACATCAGGAAAAAATTATTCCTATGGTAGGGATATGTGTTTCCTGAACCTTTCAAATCTTTTTAGGAGAACAACATCATGAACAAAGCAATGGTAATCGGCAATTTAGGCAATGACCCAGAAATTCGTTACACCCAGAAAGGCACTGCTGTGGCAACTTTTTCTATCGCTACTACTGAAAAGTGGAAAGATGCAGAAGGAGTACCGCAAGAGCATACCGACTGGCACCGAATTGTAGCCTGGAGAGGACTGGCCGAAATTTGCGGAGATCACCTCAAGAAAGGCTCGAAAGTCTATATTGAGGGCAAGATGCAAACCAGAAAGTGGGAAGAGAACGGTATTACTCGTTACACCACTGAGATTATTGCCAAGAGCATGGAAATGCTTGGCGGCAGAAACTTTGATCAGGAAACTGACTCATCGTCAGCTGCTAATGGGGATCACCTACGGGATAATCCACCATCGCCGGACATGGAAGTTCCATTTTAATCCGATATAGCAGATAAAACCAGTTCACCCACCAGGGGCAAACAACCCCTGACAGGGAAGTCTTGCCCCTTTTTTACTTTTTCAGGAGGTAAGATCATGGCTGTACTTATCACACCCGATGGAATCACAACAAATGTTTATGCGAAGGAAAATGAATTTACGCTGAAGGAAATGTATTCTCTTCTTTCCTGCTCTATGGTGCAAGCAATTACCATAGAGGATGGTCGAGTAATGTGGCTTGACGAAGAAGGCAAGTTGAAGCCGCACCAAGTTAATCCTGATGCCACTAAAATGCTCCATGCAAGTGGTGGCATGGACGACGACTATATTGCAGGGCCAGTATTGATTACCGAATTCAGCGAAATTCAATAACCGTAAGTGCATTTCCCACCAGGGGCAAAACAACCCCTGCAGGGGAAGTCTTGCCCCTTTTCTCATTATAAGGAGACAAGACATGGCACGACTCGCATCTCAAGCAAAGGCAGGGTTTTTTCCAACACCGGATAGTGTTGTTTCCCTGCTGAAAACAAAAATATCATTTGAAGAAGGTGCCCGGATTTTAGATCCCTGTTGTGGTAAAGGTAAAACCCTTTCCCAACTGGCTGGCCCTACGATAGAAAATATCAATGGCGTAAGCCTGGAAATAAAAACGACACTCACCTATGGCGTTGAGCTTGACCACCAGCGAGCCACGGAAGCCAAAACACGGCTTTTCAAGGCAGTATGGGGTGACGCTCTTACCGAGGCTCGAATATCATCACAAGCCTTTGGTCTGCTCTACCTCAATCCTCCATACGATACTGCAATTCAAGCAATCCATACAGACGACAAACGGCTGGAGCATCAGTTCTTACGCTCTTATAGCCGGACATTGCAGATTGGTGGCATTCTCGTTTTTGTTATCCCCTATTATGTGCTGAAACATTGTGCCAAGACACTGGCCCGTAATTTCAAGGTACAGGTAGTGGGGTTTCCAGATGAAGAATTTCCCATTTTTAAGCAGTGCGTTGTCTTTGGAGAAAAAAGATACATATCAGAGGAAAAAATCAAAGCAACCCAGGAGCACCTTGAAGAATTGGCTGACATGACACCGGAGGAGTTTCAAAGCGAGGTATGGCCACTGGAAACTATGGCCCCAATCGTTGTGCCGGCAGCCAATAAGCCAATAAACTTTCGCGTAGATCGTCTTGACCCACTGGAAGCAATTCCCGTGATAAACAAGGCTGGAATCCTGAAGGATGCTTTGAAGGAACTTACTCCTGCCAAAAACAATAATATCCGCCCATTGACCTCGCTTGAAAACGGCCACCTGGCCCTTATGCTGGCGGGAGGATATATGAACGGAGCCATTGAAAAAGATGGACGGCAGTTGGTCATCAAGGGCGTTATCAATAAAACGGAGAAAATCGTCCAGATCAATGAAAATGAGAATGGTGGCGGTTCAATTACCACCAAAGATCAGTATGTCCCGACCGTCAAAATCATCGACATGCAGACTGCTGAATTGATTACCGTTCAGTAGCTACTCATTCAACCCTTACGGGAGAAACCTCCCGCACAGGGGCTTTCTCCCTCTTTTTTTTAATCAAAAACCTCAAGGAGAAATTTGGATGTCGACAAACTATCTTATTTTAAAATGCGCCGGATTTACCGCCTACTGTAATGCTCTCATTGCAAAAACGGATTATGGCGATCTCCAAGCTTGCATGTTGAGCTTAATCGGCACACCATCCCATATCAAAAGTATCTCGGCACTTATTTATACCGGAGAATCTTGCCAGATATCAGGAGATGATCTTGATACAGAACTGAAATTTACAGGGCCGACACAAACTTATCGTTCTCGGAAAATCGGAGAGACAGTCAATAAAGTCCTGATCACTAATTTTTTCAGCAAAAATAACAATACGGCTGCTGTCTTTGGCCCTGATCTGTCCTTTGTGCAGGAACGGGCTTTTCGTCATCTTGATGCAACCACGACCATTCCGCTGAAACCACAGTGGCAGGAATGGCTCTGGGAAACAATGATATCCCCTGAAAAGCTCTACAGTTTTGGCAGTAGTGAGTTTCAGAATGAATTTCAGGAAGCGTATCTTTTGACCATTCCCTGCGATGAAACATTAGAGTCGCATGTGCTGGAAGCAATCAAGCACGGACAAATCCAGTAAGTACCCACCCATACAGGGGAGAATACCCCCCTGCCCGGGCCATATTCTCCTTTGTTCAACCATCACCAAAGAAAGGAGAGCTATGGAAGATATCACCGATATGATCGAGCCAATAGACGTACCAAAATCCGTCAAGCTGGCCGATTTTCTTGACGAATGGGGCGATATACTCAAAGCCGAAGTCGTCAAGAATATGAACCCTGTCTATTCCCCAAAAGCGGAAGACGATTGGGATTTACAGGCCAGAGAAAAGTTACAGCAATTACTGCGTAAACCGTTTGAGTCTCAAACCAGAAAAGGCATTTTGCCAATAGCCAGGTCTTTCTTCAAAGAGGATCATAAGGCTGATTTTCTGGTTGGCGAGATGGGAACGGGGAAGACCTACATGGGATTGGCTGTTGCTCATCTGCTTCCGAAGCAGAGCAAGCGGATCCTTATTCAATGTCCTGGCCACTTGGTCAAGAAATGGATACGGGAAGCTCAGAATACAATCCCGAACTGTAATTGCACCAATCTTAACGGAAAGAGCCTTAATCTGCTCATAGCCAATAAGCTCCAGCTGACCAAACCGGTTGGTACGGAGATATGGGTGATGGGCAAAGAACGGGCCAAGCTGCATTTCCAGCGTGTTCCCCAACTGATTACTGTTTGCGGGAAACCATGCTGTCCTGAATGCGGACTGCAAATAACATCAGAAGGAGAAACCTGCGAATATTGCAAGGCCCCGATGTGGATGGCTGACAGAAACAAAGTCCGCCGCTACGCCAAGGCTGAGTTTATCAAGCGGTTTTTTCCCAAAAACTTCTTTGATCTCCTGATACTGGATGAGGTGCATGAACTCAAGGGCGGCGGTACTGCCCAGGGCCAAGCCATGTCCTGCCTGATTGCCCGTTCCAAAAAGGTGCTTGCTCTTACCGGTACCTTGATGGGCGGCTACAGCTCAAATCTGTTTTACCTGCTCTGGCGGATGTTTTCTCGTCAGATGAAGGCCGGAGGTTTTGAGTTTGGAAGATCAATGCACTTTGCAGAACGTTACGGTGTTGTGCAGAGAACCTACGATACCAAAGATATAGATGCAAGCCTCAACCAAGCCAGTATTGGCCGGAAACTCGGAAAGTCACGGGTCAAGGAAGCGCCGGGAATATCACCCCTGTTGCTACCCGATCTGCTTTTGGAGCATTCAGCCTTTGTTCGTCTGGCGGATGTGAGTGATGCACTACCAGAATACGAAGAGATCATTGTTCCGGTAAAAATGGAACATGAACAAAGAGAAGCATACAAGCAGCTTGCCCAGGACTTATCCGATGCAACATTTCAGGCATTGGCCCGAGGCGACATGCGGCTTTTAGGAAAAATGCTTCAATCTTTACTGGCGTATCCTGATGGATGCAGACGTGAGGAAATTGTCACCCTTGAAATAGCAGGTACAGAGGAAACAGTGGGCTATGCCCCTGCCCTTGAAATTGACCTACTGCCTAAAGAAGAAAAGCTGCTGGAAATTATCACGGCTGAAAAGAAAAAAGGAAGAAAGGTCGCTGTTTTCCTGGAGCACACCGGAACGCGAGATTTACTGTCAACATTAGAGGAGAAACTTCATACGCACGACATGAACCCTCTGATTTTACGCAGTACAGATGTCACCCCTGAACATCGTGAGGACTATCTCAAGGAACAGATCAAAACAGGGCTTTATGACTGCCTGATCTGCAATCCCAACCTGGTGAAAACCGGACTCGATCTTTTAGAGTTTCCCTCCATTATCTTTTTTCAATGCGGGTATTCAGTTTTCACTCTCAGACAAGCCAGCCGCAGGTCATGGCGTATCGGGCAAGATCAGCCGGTGCGAGTGTTTTTTATGGCCTATGCGGACACCATGCAGGAAAAAGCTTTATCGCTCATGGCCCAAAAGATGGAAACATCTTTGGCCATAGAGGGAGAGCTCTCAGATAAAGGGCTGGCCGCATTATCTGAATCAGAAAACAGCATGATGTACGAACTGGCAAAGGCTTTGACTGGCAAGATTGCAGTCAAGGATATGAGTGAGGCCTGGACAAGATACCGACAACGAGAGTTGCTGGGCAATATGTCTATGGACGATGACCAGGCCGTTACCGTAACCACTACCACAACCATGACAACAAACTCCGGCACTGCCACGGTCACGCAACAGTACGTTGTTCGCGGGACTGTCTATGTCAAGAAAACCGGAGCCATCGCTTATGTCGGTAACAATCGCTTCGACCTCAAGGACGGATTTGTCTTCTGGTCAGGCAGAAAGATTGGCTGGTATGATCGACAAGGTTGTGGAGAAATTAACGAAAAGCCTATCCGTATCTACAAGCCGGAACAATCAAAGTATTTTGTCCTGGCTGAAATACGAAAAGCGGCATAACCCACCTACCAGGGGCAAAACAACCCCTGCAGGGGAAGTCTTGTCCTTTTTTCATTACGGAGGAAAAATCATGAATAAGTCAGAAATCGAAATGATGGCCGAACCATTGGAAAGGGAAGTTACTGAAAAGTCGACCATAACAATCAAACTGACTACACGACTGCGGAACAGTGCAAGAAGGGCTGCCGAGAATGATTGGCCTCATTGCAACGTGCTCCATGAAGCTGCAGACGAGATAGAGCGCCTACAGAAATTGATAGGAAGTAATGATCCGGTAGCTCTGTTGAAAGAGCTATTGAAACATCACCATCCTGTCTATCTCTTTGAGGCCATCGCTGATCGTACTGACGCACAGGAGGCATCATCATAATGGATTATTATTATGATCTCGAAGTAATGGCTGACTTAATGGCCGATTATTTTGAAGCTGATCACCAAGAAAAAGAAAAAACTGAATAAACAACAATAGTAATCAACCCACCAGGGGCAAACAACCCCTGTCGGGGAAGTCTTGCCCCTTTTTTATTCCGACTCAAAGGAGGCAAGATATGATTATCAATCTAATTAGAAGTATGCGGAATACTGCAAAAAGAACCGACAAGACCAACCTTGGCCATTGCATCCTGCTTTTTGAGGCTGCAAATGAGATAGAACGCTTGCAAAAGAAGCTATCTGTTGCAGAAACTCGCAGAAATCAAACTACCGGGAGCAAAACAACCCCTTTGTCTTTGGTAAAGTCGTATCCCTTTTTAATTCACAGAAGGAGATAGGCTATGCAGTTATTTATCAAAGACGAACAAGGGCAGTACATCACTGCGACAACCCCAGAAATTATCAAAGAGGGCCGTAGCCGTACTCGCTCCACACTGAAAAAAGGATCTGAATTTATCGGAGGTTCACAAGCGGCAAAGGAAGCAATAGCCTCAAAAATCTCTTCCTACCAACATGAGGTCTTTGGTTGTCTGTTTCTGGACACCAAAAACTGTATCCTGGAATGGAAGGAAATGTTTCAAGGGACTATTGATTCGACAACAGTTTACCCTCGTGAAGTGGTCAAGGAAGCCCTGCGGCTCAATGCTGCCAAGGTTATCCTCGCTCACAACCACCCTTCAGGTAATACTGACCCATCACCACAAGACATTGAATTGACCAAAAAACTGAAAGAAATCTTGAAAATCATAGATGTTAAGATCCTCGACCACATTATCGTAGGGGATAATTTAACGTCCTTTATGGACAGTGGCATTCAGTTTTAGCTCAATTCTACGCAACCAATCAACCCATCGGGGCAAAACAACCCCTATGGGGAAGTCTTGCCTTTGATTCTTTAATCTCAATTTGGAGACACGACCATGACCGCACCAACTTTTTTGAGCAATGACCTTATCGTTAAGTACGCTTCTGCTGCAGGCGCCACTGAACCTGTTGACAAGGTTTCAAGTCGTTACACCTTTGTTCCAACATTGAAAGCAGTTGACCTGTTGCGTGATGCCGGCTGGTTTCCGATTAAAGCTGAGCAAAGCGGCACCCGTATCTTGGATAAGGAAGGATTTCAGAAGCATTGCATTCGTTTCACAAGGAATGAAAACTTTGCAATGAAGCCGAAGGATGAGCGGGTCGATCTGGTTCTCTATAATTCTCACGATCTGGGTAGTTCTTTCAAGTTGATCGCTTCAGTCTGGCGGTTGGTTTGTGGTAATGGTCTGATGGTTGCATCAGATTTTGCCAACTTCACCCATCGTCACGTCGGGTTCAATGAGAATGATTTTGTAGAATCGGCTGATAAGATTACCGCATCCGCAACTCTCATTAATGATCAGATGGATTACTTAAAGGGTATCAGTTTGGGATATGATGAGCAGATCATTTATGCTGAATCCGCTCACAAACTGATATATGATGATTTGGGAAGTGCTCCCATCTCTCCTGAACGGTTATTGACACAACGCCGTTTTGATGATGGAAATAATAGTCTATGGACAATATTTAATCGATGCCAGGAGAATATAATCAAAGGCGGAATCAAAGGTAAAGTCAATGGAGAGAATGGCCCTCGTAGAGTTACTACCCGTGCAGTAAAAGCCCTTGATCGCAATATCAAGCTGAATCAGGCTCTTTGGGTTTTGACCGAACGAATGGCAGAGTTAAAAACCATGGCGGTTGCCGCATAACAATTCAATCACAGCCGTCTCCTTCGGGGGACGGCTTTTTTTATTCAATTTGTCCAGTCTTCAAGGTGAAGATTAGGCATTTGGCTGATGGCTTGGTCGTTTGTAACCAAAACTGCGTCCACGCTTAATGCGTGAGTGGCTATTAACAAGTCAAGTGGCGATAGCACCTTTCCTTGACTCGCCATATTGGCTCGTACAATCCCGTAATGCTCTGCAGCAACGCTGTCCCATGGTAGCACATCAACGCGCTTGAGGAATTCCCGTACGGCAACATGAAGTTGTTTAGCTGCCGGACGCTTTGCCAAACCAAAAAGCAATTCACCTTCGGTGATAGCTGAGATACATAGAGATCTCATTGGCACAGCTATCAACCGTCTGGCAACAGCCGGATGCCCTTTAAGAAGATGACTGACTGTGTTGGTGTCCAGCATGTACCGTATCATTCGTCATACCCCTCGAAGGGATCACGATTCTGTGTTCCTTGGTTGCGATCATTTTCATCCAGGAAGTTGTTTGGCACATCGGCGGTCTTGAGCGCTTTGAAGAAATCATCCCAATCATCCGGTCTGCTTGACAAGATTATATCACCTGTTTCCATATCTTGATGAATAAAGACTTCCTTGGTCTTAAAACGATAAGCAGCCGGTAAGCGTACCGCCTGGCTACGGCCATTGGTGAATATTTTAGCTACTTGACTCATAGTTGTTCCTCCTTTGATGGTATATACCATAGTATATGTCAGACAAGTATAAGTATCAAGGTGTATTTCAGGGCAGAAAGTAGCTTATATATTTTTTATTATTAAAAACTAATTTTATATATTATTTAATATTAAAA
>JBDRQE010000038.1:0-19134 GCA_043826415.1 Pseudomonadota bacterium | reverse complement strand
CGACCGGCCCCCTCGAAGGTACCAACAACAAAATCAAAACCATGCAGAGGAAAGCCTATGGTTACAGAGATATGGAATTCTTTAAGTTGAAGATAATGGCTCTTCATGAAACCAAGTACGCTTTAGTCGGATGAACCATAAAGTTGTTTTTAAGGACGTGTCAGTCATGATTGTTCCAGAAAATCCAGGGAAAGAATTGAGTAAAGATGTATCTCTTCAAGGGAGAGACGTGAACATGCTCACGTCTCTCCCTTGAAAAATTAAAGAAAACTGCTGATGGCCAGCATGCCTGAAGTGAGGATATAGTAGCCAAAGACGATGAGAAGCAGCCCGCTTATCAGGCGTACCGCTGTGGGATGCCCATTGACAGCGCGAATCTTGTGGCGAAACGATTGTGAGGCATAGCCCGCCAGCAACATGGGAATAGAAAAACCCAGCGAATAAAAAGCAAGGAGGATCAGACCGGAACTAAGCTGCCCTTGTGTTGCCACCAGCGCTAAGACCCCTGAGAGCATCGGGCCCACGCAGGGGATCCAGATAATACCGAGGGTAAAGCCAAGAAGCAGCCCTGACCATTTCCCCTTGCTTTGCAACTGCTGGGCCTTGTAAAAAAAGGTGAATCTTTTAAAGACATTGATCCCGACAAGCATCGAGAGGCCAAAACCGATAACCACGACACCGACCACTTTTTCGACCAGAGGCATAATACCGGCAACGGCCCCGGCAAAAAGGGAGGTGATGACGCCCATCATGATAAAGCTGAGACTCAGTCCGACCACGATGAGCAAGGGGCGATACTTGTGATCATCATTGGTGCCGGTAACGATGATGGGCACCATTGGCAGGACGCAGGGAGAGGCGATGGAGGCAAATCCGGCAAAGGTCACCATAAGAAGCGTTGTTGCACTCAGTTCTAAGGGAAGCATGGCTGTTATGATTGAGGAATGGATTGGATCAGGAGACGGATATCGTCAGCCCGCTTTACCCCGGGAGGCATGCGGTTGATTTCTTTGCCGCCAGCATCTGCCAGGATCAGTGCGGGTAATGCCCGGATACCATACTGATTAAAAATATTCAGATCAGCAGCAACTGTGGTCTGTACATATTGGATATCAACTTTTCCACTGAGGTCGCCTGCCATTTCCTGCAGGATGTTATTCTGCAGGATGCATGGTCCACCGTCAGGGTTGAGAAAAAACATCAGTTTAAAATCAGCCGCCTGCTGAGTCGGTACGGGCGCTGATACTGAAGAAATATTTTGAGCCCCTGTTTCAAGGGAGCTTGAAGACTTACCAGGCTGTTCATCAGGGGAACAGGCCGAAACAGAGAAAAGCAAAGAGATTAAAAGAATATACTTCAGCATAGGTGCCTCATAAATATCTTTAAGTTTTTAAAAAAAATAGCTAACATGCTTAATTTACTATACTTTTGGCCATAGCAACAGACGTGATATAATAAAATAAGATTAATTTCTTCCCTGTCAAGAAAGAGTTGCCCCTGCAGAGGAGACCAGACACAAACAACTGACAGCGACAGAGATCTAATCTCTGATTCATTCCTGCTTCCCGTTCTTCAGTTTGGCAAGATGCAGTTTTTGATAGCCCATGGCGGCGCCGAGGAGAACATCAAGCAAATGTGTTGCGATATGTCCCCGGCTTTTATCAAGGGAGTTACAGAGAATTTCCCTGACGCCAAGTTGACCTTTGACAAGTTTCACATCATGAAGATCGCTAACGAGGCGGTTGATCAGGTCCGCAGAGAGGAGCAAAAGCAGTATCCTGATCTGGCCAAATCCCGTTTCGCATGGCTCAAAAATCCTGAAAACACCAGTCGCGCCTATCATATCAAGCTGAAATTTCAGGAGATATTCAACCAAACAGATGAAGGCATCAACAGCTTGATTCAAGCCGCCAAGGCAAGAGCCCGAGGTTACAGAACTACCAGGAATTTAATCGCCATGATTTACCTCATCGGCGGAAACCTTAAATTCGGCTTACCCACTTGAAACAGCGAGGATCCAGTTTTTTTCATTATTCCCCCTTCAGTTGAATGATCCCCCGGGCCAGCCATACCAGCAGCAATACCGGAAGTCCCATCAGTGCCGTCATAAAGAAAAATGACTCATAGCCCCAGGAGGCCACAACCGTCCCGGAATAGCCGCCAATGAGTTTAGGAAAGAGAGTCATAAGCGAGCTGAACAGGGCATATTGAACTGCGGTAAAAGAGATATTGGTCAGACTGGAGAGAAAGGCAATAAAGGCGGTACTGGCCAATCCGGCACAAAAACTGTCCGCGCCGATAACCACGGTCAGCATGCTCAGGTCAGCACCACTCCGGGCCAGAAGCATGAACAGGAGATTGGTTCCGGCAGCAAGCAGCGCCCCGGTAAAAAGAATAGCGTAGACCCCGAAACGTACCGTCAACACACCGCCCATAAAACCGCCAAGCAGGGTCATTCCCAGACCGAAAGTCTTGGTGACCGTGGCAATCACATTTTTGCTGAAGCCCATATCGATATAAAAGACATTGGACACCACCCCGAGAACAATATCAGAGACCCGGTAAAAACCGACCAGGATCAAAAGCAGGATTGCGGCCTTAGAACCATACCTGACAAAAAAATCCCGCAGCGGGGCGACATAGGTCTCCCGCACCACTTCCTGATCCACAATACCCAGCAGGACAGCAGCTCTGGCAACAAGCACCATAAAGCCCAAGGCCAGAAACAGATGACAGGATTCCACGACAAATCCGACCAGCTGAGCATGTACGTCAGCCTCCTGACTAACGGCCTCTTTTATTGAAAAAAACAAGGAGTCACTTGCAAAAAAACTGCCGCCGAAAGAAGCTGCCACCAGCAAAAAAAGAATCAGGAAGCGCAGATAATGGTGCAATGAGTAGCGGTGCCTGTTTTCGTCATCATTTATCTCGGGCTCAGCAATGCACAGGGTAGTTATCACCCCGACAGACATGATCGCGGCCATGATCAGATAGGTCATCTGCCAAGCCTGAAATCTATAGAGCTCCCGCGTGGTTCCAAAAAAGGTTGCCAGATACAGCGATCCGGCCCCGGCAACGAGCATTCCGACCCTGTAGCCGGCAACATAACTGGATGCCAGCAGCGCCTGCATGGAAATATCTATACATTCGATGCGGTAGGCATCAATGACAATATCCTGAGTGGCAGAAGAAAATCCAAGCAGAACGGCAGCAAAGGCCATCGCAATCATACTCCGCTCACCCAGCACCGGATCAATACAGGCCATCCACAAAATGGCAGTCATAACCGACAACTGGGCCAGAAGCAGCCAACCACGCCGCCGACCCAAGATACGGGTGAGTAGAGGCAGTGGCATCTTGTCGACAAGTGGTGCCCAGACAAATTTGAAGGAGTAGCCAAGGGCCGCCCAACTGAAAAAAGTAACCGCTTCCCGATCAATCCCGGCCTCACGCAGCCAGACAGAAAGGGTGGAAAAAATAAGCAGGAGGGGAAGACCTGCAGAAAATCCGAGAAAAAACATGGCCAGAACCTTGGGATGCAGCCAGGCCTTGAGTATTCTACCTCGAACGGCAGGACATGAAGACTCTGGCATTCCCGGCAAAGGTGATGCCCCACCGCAAGTACTTTCTGAAGATACAGGATGAGCGATTGGTGAATGCGTAGCCGCTGCAAGCTCATTTTTCTTGCTCATTCTTGTCTTTTCCCTTCAATATGGTTATGCTACTTATATTATTTGAAGATCTCTATCCATAATCTTCTCAAAAACAAATACGTTTCTTTTTCTACTGAAATCATCACCGCAGATCAAGCGATAAACACCATTCAATCCCAATGTCCATACAAACATACAACACCTTAAGCCGCAGAAAAGAACCTCTCAAGACTCTGGAAGATGGTCATGTCAAACTCTACGTCTGCGGAATTACCTCCTATGATCTCTGCCATATAGGACACGCAAGATCAGCCCTTGCCTTCGACATGATCGTCCGCTATCTGCGATACCGGGGATATACCGTCACCTACATCCGTAATTTTACCGATATTGACGACAAAATTATCAAGCGGGCAGCAGAACAGGGTACCAGTGCCAGCGCCCTGGCCCAACGCTTTATCGATGAGTTTTATGTAGATATGGACAAGCTCGGTGTCGACCGCCCGACCCTTGAACCCCGCGCCACAGAACATATTCAGGAGATGATTGACCTGATTACAGAACTGATAGCCAAAGGACTTGCCTATCAGTCAGGAAGCGATGTCTATTATTCAGTCAATGGTTTTCCAGAGTACGGCAAACTCTCAGGCCGTAACCTGGATGACATGCAGGCAGGTGCCCGTATAGCCATCAATGAGAACAAGACCAATCCTATGGACTTTGTCCTGTGGAAAGGGTCAAAGCCAGGCGAACCGACCTGGGACAGCCCCTGGGGACCTGGCCGGCCAGGCTGGCACATAGAATGCTCGGCCATGAGCCGGAAATATCTGGGCGACACCTTTGACATCCATGGCGGCGGCAAGGATCTCATTTTTCCCCATCACGAAAATGAAGTAGCGCAAAGTGAAGGAGCCAGTGGCAAGAAATCTGTCAACACCTGGATCCATCACGGATTTGTCACCATCAGCGATGAAAAAATGTCAAAATCTCTGGGCAATTTTCTCACTATCCGGGATGTGCTGAAACACTACCATCCAGAGGTCTTGCGCTTTTTCATCTTTTCCACCCACTATCGCAACCCTCTCGATTTCTCCGAAACAGCCATGGCGGACGCCACAGCTGGTCTTGACAGACTCTATGAATGCATGGCCTCCATCGACGATTTACGTAATGTCGAGACAAGCGAAGAAACAACAGCAGCTGTCTCCCCAAAAGACAGCAAAAAACTGCGCACCATTGAAGAACGCTTCCAGAAGGCCATGGACGATGACTTTAACACGGCAATGTCCATGGGCATCCTCTTTGATGCAGTCAAGGTCATCAATAAAATCTGTCAACAACTCCCTGCTCATCCCAACCGGGCAGATATCACCCTTCTGCAAGACTCAGGTGCTCTCATTAAAAAATTAGCCTCTATCATGGGGTTGCTTCAGGAAGACGCCCGAAAGTATCTCCAGCAGAAGAAAGCAACCATGCTAAATGGGCTTGACATTAGTGAGCAGGAAATCCTACAATTGATTCAAGAACGGGAAGATGCACGAGCGGCAAAAGACTGGGCGCACAGCGACACTATCCGTGACCAGTTACTGGCCACGGGAATTGAGCTGAAAGATAGTTCAAGCGGCACAACTTGGGAGATACGCCGTTAAAACAGGTAAGCGAAGCAAACAAAACCGAGTTTTCGCAAGAGCAGTGTCATCTTAAGGGAAAAAACAAAATAAAGATCATAACGAAATAGTCATATAGTCATAAATGCTATATTTATTTCGTTACGGCTCCTAAAACGGTGGTGATATCATCATGCATACCACAGTCCGAACACCAGCAGTAGCAGACCGTTTCTATCCTGGCAATCCGAGGACTCTCTTGCGGGAAATCAACGAGTTGATTCACTCGGCGGCACAAGCCCAAAAAGCCCATGCCGTTGTTTCACCCCATGCAGGCTATATGTACTCAGGAGCTGTGGCCGGCGAGACCTTTGCCCGCGTGCATGTTCCTGAAACAGTTATTATCATGGGCCCCAATCATCACGGCCAGGGTGCTCCCATCGCGCTGTCCACCACTCCCTGGCAGATGCCCATGGGTATGGTCCCCATTGATACGACCATCGCAGAAGCCCTTCTCAAAACAAGTTCCACCATCACTGTAGATGAGACGGCCCATCGTTTTGAACACTCTCTTGAGGTACAGGTGCCGTTCCTGCAGGCGAGACAAAAAAACCTCTCCATCGTCCCCCTGGTCGTTTCACACATCTCCTATCCCCTGTGCCTGGAGGTGGGAACAGCCATTGCCAAGGTTATAGCCAAAGCAGGCAAAGAGATTCTCATCGTGGCCTCCAGCGATATGACCCATTACGAGCCGCGGACAGCAGCTGATAAAAAAGACCATTATGCCCTGAAAAAACTTGCCGACATGGATCCTTCCACCCTGTACCACGCAATTCTTGACTATAATATATCCATGTGTGGCATTATGCCCGTGACTATCGCCCTCATTGCAGCAATAGCCCTTGGCGCAACAAAAACCGAACTCGTGCGCTACACTGACTCCGGGGCTGTCAGCGGTGACACCAGTCAGGTAGTCGGCTATGCAGGAGTTATAATTTCCTGATTGGTTATTCGTCTTGCCTTTTTTTTCCTTGACAGAAAGACGGAGATTTTCTAAATAAACAAATTCATTCTATTATCAAGACATCATCTACTGGGGGATGGTCTAATGGTAAGACAGCGGACTCTGACTCCGCTTATCGAGGTTCGAGCCCTCGTCCCCCAGCCACTATTTTTAAAAAGGGTTTCCGGTTACTCAGGAAACCTTTTTTTTTCAACAAAATCATCCTGATAATCTTACACAGCTAAGCACCTCGACCTTCGCCACAGCTCAGGATTTTTCACTCCTCAACTGCCACGATAAAGTCACACTGCACTCTACTCAGCAGATATTGAAAAACACACTTTTTCTTAAGTGTTTCAGCCGACTCTCAAGCTAATGCCAGAGTCATCCATAAAGTCTGTCAAAAGTATCAGCATCCAATTTCCCTAGAAAAATCCTGGTACAGAGCAGGATGTTACGGGAAGTATCACCAGCCTGAATGCGTAACAACCCTTCCCTGATGACAATTTTTTTCAACAATTCCCTACCATTCGACTCATTATAATAAATATCAGAATCCAGTATGTCTCTAACAATCTCCGGCTCACTTTGATCGATAATCAACTGCAGACCAATCCGGAAAAATCGATCCTCAACACTCGACTGTTCTTCTTCCAATGACAGAATGCCTCTTTTTTTAGCCTTGTCCCCAAGATCCTTCAGGATCCTGACAATTGGGACCAACGATTCCTGGTCCTCCTGGCTACAGGCAGACTTGGCCGCCAAAGCAAGATCTCGTAACATGATGCTCCTTATTCTACTTCTTTTAAAACGTGTCATAAAAATGACACGTTCAATATTGGCTAACAAACTGGAAATAATAACAAATGTAGTGGTTACTTCTTAACGGCCCATTGAGAAAGCGACCTCTTTATTGCCAAACGCTTTTGATTTTACTCCCGTAAATTTTTGACATAAAAAAAGGGGACTGCGACATAATCGCAGTCCCCTTGAATTACTGGTCGGGGTGAGAGGATTTGAACCTCCGACCACTTGGCCCCCAGCCAAGTGCGCTACCAGACTGCGCTACACCCCGTAAAACAACATCACGGTATCTACCATGGCTTGTTCCTGCTGTCAACAGAAGCTCAATGACAGAGTATATTTCAGTTTATCCCTGATCCTTTCCCTTGTCATTCAACAAGGCACTCATCTCGAGAAGCGCTGATTTTATCTGGTCCAGACATCCAGATGTTTTCTGCGGCACAGCAGATTGCTCAATCACCGCCTGGCCACTTTCAAGAAACTTTCTTGCTCCGGCAATGGTATATCCCTGTTCATGGAGAAGGGACTTGACAGTTAGGACAGTCTCGACATCAACACGTCGATAAAGACGCTGCTGAGAGTTCGCCCGTTTGGGTCGAATTGAGGGAAATTCAGTCTCCCAATAGCGCAGAACATGGGTTGCCACACCAGCCAGTTTGCTCACCTCACCGATCTTAAAATAAAGCTTGTCCGGTATTTCAGGTCTCATCTCAGGGCTGCCCCTATAAAAATTAAAATTTATTCGTTAATCTGCTCCCTTAATCTTTTACTGGGACGAAATGTTACCATCTTCCGCGACTTAATGGTAATAGCCTCACCAGTACGCGGGTTCCGTCCCCGCCTGGGATGTTTTTCCCGCACCGTAAAGGTCCCGAAATGGACAAGTTTGATGGAATTCGCATCCAGAAGAGAGAGCTTCATTCTATCAAGAAAAGCATCCACCAAAGCAGCACAGCTATTCTGCGAATAGCCAAGCTGCCCATTAATGACCTCTGCCAGTTCCTTACGGGTAAGATTATCCTTATTCATATCATCCTTCTCTAAGGGTTCCTTCAAATTTTGAACCCAGCATGTTGACTATTTTCACGTGAACCTTTTCCACATTTTTTTCGGTAAGCGTTTTCTGGGCAGAACGGTAGGTTACTGACAAGGCAACGCTCTTATAACCTTGCTGTATCGTTTTCCCCTGATATACGTCAAAGATTTCACACTGCTCAATAAGCGCTTCTCCAGCCTGCCGCACTGCAGCAACCATCTCCCCTGCGGCCACATGCTCCGGCACCAGCATCGCAATATCACGCTTGACGGCAGGGAAGACAGGAAGTGAAGTAAAGTTTTTGGCCACAGAATGTTGTTGGCAGAGGGCGTCAAGATCAAGATCAAAAAAGAACACATCCTGCTTAATCCCAAATTTTCTGAGAACAGCAGGAATGATCCTGGCAAGGTAGCCCACTTCCTGCTCACCAGTCTTGATGACAAGAAATTGCAGGGGATCAATGAATGATTCCATTCTGCCCTGATCAGGAAGAGTAAAACTGAGCGGAGCAAGCCCACCTACTCCTAAAAACCGCAGTTCCTGGAGAAGGTACTCCACTGCACCCTTAGCATCGAGGATATCAACATCCTGCTCTTTAAAATGATAATGGCTAGATTCACCGAAACGATTTCCGCTCAACACCGCGGCACAGCGTGTCTTTTCCAATGGCTGTTCATTATCCCCCGTGGGGGTAAAAACTTTACCGATCTCAAAGAGTTTAATTGCACACTTCTGAAAGTTGATATTGCGCTGGACATTTTCAAGAAGACCAGGAAGGAGCATAGTACGCATAACAGACTGTTCTTCGTTCAGGGGATTGATCAGTCGAACAAAACGACAACGGGGATCATCCTCTGAAAGTCCAAGCCATTGAAGATGTTTTTCAGCGGTAAAACTGTAATTAATAGCCTCAAAATAACCGATTCCAGTAAGCAGTGTACCGATTTTTGCTCTGATGATTCTGCTTGTATCCTGCTCCGGATAACTCAACTGAACGGTAGGTAGCGTTGTGGGGATGCTATTATAGCCAATCAGCCTGGCGACTTCTTCCACCAGATCGATTTCGCGGTCAATATCAACCCGGAAGGAGGGAGCCCCCACCCATAGGCTGTCTGCATCTTGCTTTTTGCAGCGGAAGCCAATGGAGGTCAAAGACTTTGCAATTATGTCATAGTTCAGAGGGATACCAAGAAGATCCGATGTTCTTTTAATACGCAAGGTGAGTGTATTAAAAGGTTTCTGGCCATAATATTTATCAACGCCGCCGGACTCAGCAGTCCCGCCAGCCAGTTCACAGAGCAGCCTGACGGCCCGTTCCATGGCCAGCAGACAACCACCAGGATCTACGCCTCGTTCAAAGCGGTATGAGGCCTCGGATGACAAGTTCAGCTTACGTGCAGTTTTTCTGATGGAGATGGGATCAAAACAAGCACTCTCCAGAAGAATAGCCGTAGTTGAATCACTGACCTCTGAGTTCATTCCACCCATAACTCCAGCCACAGCGACAGGTTGCACACCATCACAGATCATCAACATATCTGCATCAAGCTTGCGGACGACACCATCGAGGGTAGTAAAATCCATCTCATTTTGGTGGGGATGGCGGACAACAATTTTTTTAGCGGCCAGTTTATGAAAATCAAAGGCATGAAGGGGTTGCCCATATTCCATCATCACCAGATTAGTGATATCAACCACATTATTAATCGGGCGTAACCCAATGGATAGAAGACGTTTACGCAGCCACCATGGTGACGGAGCAATGGTGACTCCGCTCACAAGCCTGGCACTATAACGAGGACAGAGTTCAGAAGATTCAACATCTACGGAAAATGCACATGTCGAAGACAGTCCCTCAAGGCTTTCCACCGGCAGAGTCAAGGGCCTGCCGATTACTCCGGCAACCTCTCTGGCGATACCAATGACAGAGGCACAGTCAGGACGGTTGGGGGTCAAATCAACCTCAACCAGGGTATCGTTTAATCCGAGGGCTTCGATAAATGAAAGGCCATGGGGGATATCGGCGGGCAGTTCCATGATCCCGCTATGTCCGGTGCTGATCCCTAGTTCCCGTTCGGAACAGAGCATACCAAAGGATTCTATCCCCCGCACCTTTGACTTTTTGATTTTAATTCCGCCCGGCAAAGTGGTGCCGGGCAGGGCAATGGCGCTAACCAAGCCTACTCTGGCATTGGGCGCGCCACAGACGATTTGCAAGGTCTCGGAGCCAACGGCAACCTGACACAAACTTAATGATTCGGCATCAGGATGACGCTCTACCGAGACGAGCAGCGCAGTTTTAATGGGTGCCAAGTCTTGAAACATCTCGGTTACCGCATCAACCTCAAGACCAAGCATCGTCAAGTGATCAGCCAGTTCCGCAGGGGTGAACCCGTTGGTATCTACATACTCATTTAACCAGTCAATGGTGAACTTCATGACATTCAATCATCTGTATATAAAGAGAATACTGCCTCAGAGACAGCCATATGTCCAGCCGATCTGGAGTGCATTGAGAGCTGTTTTTTCAACTCACTAAACCTTTGTTCAAGAAGAACTATAACGAAATGGTCAAGAAAATAGAGTTATTTCGTTACGGCTTCTAAAATTGTGACAGAAAACGCAAATCGTTTTCGTAATAGAGCCGGATATCGTTGATACCATACTTGAGCATGGCAATACGTTCAATGCCAAGACCAAAGGCGAAACCACTGTAGACTTCAGGGTCATAGCCAACCATTTTAAAGACCTCGGGATCTATCATGCCGGCGCCAAGAATCTCCAGCCATCCTGTCTGCTTACAGACGCGACATCCCGAACCACCGCAGATAACACAGGCAATATCCACCTCGGCGCTGGGTTCTGTAAAGGGGAAGAAACTTGGTCGAAACCGCAGGTCCAGATCCTTATCAAACATCTTTTGGGTAAAGACCGTAAGAATCCCTTTCAGGTCGGCAA
This sequence comes from Pseudomonadota bacterium, assembly GCA_043826415.1. Taxonomy (GTDB): domain Bacteria; phylum Desulfobacterota; class Desulfobulbia; order Desulfobulbales; family Desulfocapsaceae; genus UBA2270. The sequence goes on along the minus strand of JBDRQE010000038.1, from coordinate 8,073 downwards.
AAGAAACCTTGGTATCAACAAGAAAGCCTTCCACCTGATGAAACATCGGAGTATGGGTGATATCTGAATCACAACGATAAACCTTTCCCGGAGCGATTACCCGCAGAGGAGGTTGCTGACTTTCCATGATCCGAGCCTGCATGGGTGAGGTGTGCGTGCGCAGGAGAATCGAATCACTGACATAAAAGGTGTCATGCATATCCCTGGCTGGGTGGTGCGCAGGTATATTCAAAGCCTCAAAATTATAATGGTCATGCTCAACATCAGGACCCTCGGCAACGGAAAAACCCAAGGCCTCAAAGATTGCACAGACCTCATTCATGATCTGAGTCACTGGATGCAGACGGCCTCGCTCCGGGAATCGACCCGGCAGGGAGAGATCAATCAGAGCCGCCCTCTTCACCCCACACTGGGTACTGCTACCAAGCGCTGCCTTCTTCTCATCAAAGACTTTCTCGATTTCCGCTTTGATGGTGTTAGCCAGTTGACCAAGCCGGGGTCTTTCCTCGGGACTCACGGCCCCAAGCTCACGCATGATGACACTGAACAGTCCCTTTCGGCCAAGATAACGAATACGAAAATCTTCAAGTTGCCCGTCCTCGGCAATCTGATCAAGATTTTTTCTGGCTTCGGCCTGTAGACTGAGTAACTCTTGCTCCATGACTCTCAACTCATGTAGATGCTTATTAAACCAATGTGAATAAAAAAAACCCCTATTTCACCAGGAGCGGAATCAGTGATAGTGCGGAAAATCTGCCCCTAAAACAACATGCCGGTTTCGATGAACATCAAAACCGGCATATACTTACACACTTTCCCTCACTGGAAAGAAGGATCAAGCGTTAGCTGTTGCTGCTATCTTTACCACTTCTGAAAAAGCCGCCGCATCAAGAATGGCCATATTGGAGAGAACTTTTCTGTCGAGTTCAATTCCAGCTTTTTTCAAACCGCTGATAAGCCGACTGTAGCTGATGTCATTCATATGGGCACCGGCATTGATACGGGCAATCCACAAGCGGCGGAAATCACGTTTTTTGGTCCGTCTGTCCCTGTAGGCATACACAAGTGCCCGATCTACGGCCTCTGTGGCAGTACGATAAAGACGACTACGTCCACCTCTGAAACCCTTGGCCAGTTTCAATACTTTATTTCTTCTTCTTCGGGCTTTAAAGCCTCTTGTCGCGCGTGGCATTTTCTACTCCTTTTGGCTCTATTGTCCTCGATAATGAAGAACAACAGGAAAAACTAAAATGTTTAAACAATCTCTTTAACAGCCGTATATAAAAGGAATATTACAGGTATGGCAAAATCCTGCGAATCCCTTTGACATCAGCACAATTCACAAGAGCTGATTTTCGCAGATTACGCTTCCTCTTGGTGGTTTTTTTAGTCAGAATATGGCTGGTATAAGCCTTACCGCGTTTAATCTGTCCTGATCCTGTTACCTTGAAACGCTTCGCTGCGCCTCTTTTCGTTTTCATCTTTGGCATAATCGTGCTCCTTTTCACTTCCTATAAATACTGCCCGCTTTCTTTATTCAAAGAATGCCATGCCAGTTTATATTCAGTATTATCTAATTTCTAAAATAAATTATTTCAGCTTTTTTATCAACACTCTCACGACTTGGGACCAACAAACATCACCATCTGGCGACCTTCCATCTTTGGTTCCTGCAGGATGACAGCCTCGCCCTCCAGGGCAGCTGCGATATTTTGCATGGCCTCAAGGCCAATGGTCTGACAGTAGACAATCTCACGCCCCCGGAAACGCATGGTGAGTTTCACCTTGTTTTTCTGCTGCAGAAATTTAATAACGTTTCTGATCTTGAAATTCAGATCATGCTCATCAGTTTTGGGACGGAATTTAATTTCCTTGGTCTCAACTGTCGTTTGTTTCTTTTTTGCTTCCTGCTCTTTTTTGGCCTGTTCATAACGAAACTTATCGTAGTTCATTATCCGACAAACAGGTGGATCAGCATTCGCTGAAACCTCCACTAAATCAAGCCCTTCATCATCGGCTATCTTTAGTGCTTCGTCCACGGTCACCACACCCAACGCACTTCCATCACTGCCGACAAGTCGGATCTGAGGGTGACGAATCATATCGTTGATATTGGCCTTTATCTCACGTTGAACCGGGGCTCTTTTTCCTCTTTGTTTAATATCTCTACCTCCCTGCGCTTACGAACTGAATAATTTTAACGACCTGTCATATTGGTGACAGATGTTAAGCCATTATTCACAAAAGAACCCCACCCCGAGACTTACAGAATCGGAAATCAGGATTCGTTATTCCCCAATAAGAAAGACGGATCATCAAGTCTTATCAGATTCTAAATTCCACGACCTTCTCTACATTCAGCGGCAATCTTTGCCGCAAAATCAGCAACCGTCATCTCGGGCAGATTTTTGCCATCACGTAGACGAACCGTCACTGTGCCATTCTCTTTTTCTTTGTCTCCGATGATGAGCATATACGGAGTCTTAGCCATCTGCGCTTCTCTAATCTTAAAATTCAATTTCTCGTTCCGCAGATCTTTTTCTACCCGTACTCCCAGTTTTCGTAACTGGGAGTAAAGCTGCTCACAATAATCTGCCTGGGCATCGGTAATATTCATCACCCTGGCCTGTACAGGGGCAAGCCACAAGGGAAAGGCTCCTGCATAGTGTTCTATCAGCACCCCGATAAATCGCTCCAAGGAGCCCATCAAAGCTCGATGGATCATGATAGGCTGATGTTCCTGATTGTCAGTGCCGGTATAACTCATGTGAAAGCGCTCCGGCAGATTGAAGTCAACCTGAATCGTGGAGCACTGCCAGGACCGACCCAGCTGATCCTTGATCTTAATATCTATCTTGGGGCCATAAAAGACACCTTCACCTGGATCAAGGGAATAGGCCAGACCTCTCTTGTCAAGAGCCTGCTTAAGGGCCTCGGTTGCCTTCTCCCAGTTCGCATCACTACCGACATACTTTTCCGGCCGGGTAGAAAGATAAATATCGTACTGATCAAAACCAAAGGTCCTGAGAATCAGCAGGTTCAACTCAAGAATGTTGATGATTTCATCTTCGAGTTGATCCGGCTGACAGAAGATATGGGCATCATCCTGAGTAAAACCACGAACCCGTAACAGGCCATGCAGGGCGCCAGCACGCTCATAGCGATAAACTGTGCCCAGTTCACACCAGCGGACAGGAAGCTCACGGTAGCTCCTTTTCCGGCTATTGTAAATCCCGATATGAAACGGGCAGTTCATCGGTTTGAGCTGATACTGCACCTCATCAATGGCCATGGAGGAGTACATGTTCTCCCCATAGAAATCAAGATGACCTGAGGTCTTCCACAGATCCTGGCGGGCTATATGAGGAGTGTACAATAATTCATAGTCATGAATATAATGGGCCTCTTTCCAGTAATCTTCTATCAGTTTTCTCAGCAGTGCCCCCTTGGGCTGCCAGAGAATGAGACCCGGGCCGATCTGATCCTGGATGGTAAAAAGTTCAAGTTCCTTACCCAGTTTACGATGATCGCGCTTTTTGGCCTCTTCCAAGGTGAAGAGATACTTCTTCAGCGCCTTCTGATCAAAAAAGGCAGTCCCGTAGATTCGTTGCAGAACATCGTTCTTTTCATTGCCACGCCAGTAGGCACCGGCAACCCGCAGCAGCTTGAAGGCCTTGACCCAGGAGGTGTCGGGAAGATGAGGGCCTCGGCACAGATCTATAAAATCGTCAACCTGATAGGTTGAAACCTCATCGATCTCAAGATCCTGAATGAGCTCCACCTTGTATTTTTCGCCCTGCTGCTCAAATGATTCGAGGGCGTCAGAAGCCTTGACCTCACTGCGGATAAAAGGAAGTGCCTTGGAGGCAATCTCCTCCATACGGGCTTCTATCTTTTCAAAATCTTCCGGACTGAAGGTCTTAGCAAAGGCAAAATCGTAATAAAATCCATCCTCAATGGCTGGTCCGATGGCGACCTTGACCTCAGGGCCAAAGATATCACGGACTGCCTGGGCCATCACATGGGCGGTGCTATGTCGCAATATCTCAAGACCCGCATCACTATCCATCTGAATAGGGCTGATAATGGCATCTTTCAGTAACGGCGTGCTGAGATCGACACTCTTGCCATCAACAATGGCAGCAACCGTAAGCTTGCGCTGCTTATTGGACATGAACTGGGCAAGCGCCTGCTGAACTGAAGTCGAGACCGGCAATTGAACAGTCTCACCGCCCTGTAGAGTAACTTGGATATCTGTCATCTGGAATATGAATAATAAGTCTGCAGGCAAACAACTGTGCCAGACACAAGCAACAAACTGAAATTAAACGACATATCAACAATATCGTCTAGTATGATTTTTTACCACCAGCTACTAAGCCGTTGTAAATAAATAACTATAACATTCTAATATCGCTAACGGCATAAGGGGCCATAATGAAATAGATAAAATGTAATGGTTACTTCTTAACGGCCCCTAAAAATAAAGGCCAAAGAGGAAACGAAAAGCAGTGCGTCCGTTTTTCTTCAGCCTTATTTCTGGTAGGCGCGGGCGGTTTCGAACCGCCGACTTCTACCATGTCAAGGTAGCGCTCTCCCCCTGAGCTACGCGCCTATTAAAAACAATATTACTCGAGTCTTCTGTAAAACTACCAAGATCGCTGGAAACTTCCTCAATTACCAGTAAAAGTGACCTCTGTCAAGAAAAAATAGACCTTCGACACCATGCGTTCGTGAAGAGTCACTCTGCATTTGTCCTTGTTTCTATGGCCTTGGCCAAGGTATGCCGATCAGCATATTTTATATCCATGCCCATGGGAATACCGCAGGCCAGACGGGTCAGGGCAACGCCTTTATTGTGCAGCAGATCAATAAGAAAGGATGCTGTGGCCTCACCCGGAACCGTGGAACTGGTGGCAATTAACACCTCGCGGATAGTGCCACTGTTGACCTTGGCCATCAATGCCTCAACCTTGATCTCACCTGGCCCGATCCCGTCCATGGGCGAGAGGACACCATGAAGGATATGATAGTGACCGTGAAAACTCCCTGTCTTCTCTATAGCCAGAAGGTCTCCCGGTTGTTCAACCACACAGATCAGCCCCCCGTTTCTCCGCGGATCGGCACAGATGACACAGGGATCATCTTCAGAAAAGGTGAAACAACAGGAACAGAGCTGGATGGAATCGTGCAGTTCAGAGAGGGCCGAAGCCAGCTCACGTGCCTCTGTCCGAGGACGACGCAGAATATTCATGGCCAGCCTGGCTGCCGTTTTATTGCCGATCCCCGGCAAACGGCTCAAATCCCGGATCAGGCGGTCAAGGGCTGGAGGGACGATCTGCACCACAAAGTTCCTTTCAACCAAACATATTGGAAAGACCAGGGAGATTAAAGCCGCCGGTCAGCTTGCCCATTTCGGCCTTCCCCATCTCTCTTGCCTTGCGCAGGGCATCGTTAGTGGCCGCGGCAATCAGATCCTGAAGCATATCGGCCTCACTTTCCACAATAATGGCCCGCTCAATCACGACGGAGAGAATCTCACTCTTCCCATTGGCCGTAACCGTAACCATACCGCCGCCGGCAGTGCCGGTGACCTTTTTCTGCCCCAGTTCTTCCTGGATCCTGGCCATATTCTGCTGGAACTGCTGGGCCTGCTGCATAATGCTGTTCATATCCATACTCTCTATTCCTCAGTGAAAATTTTATTCATCTCTATCGAAACCGGGGCCCCACTCGAATATCGCCGATCTGGCCATTGAATATCTCTGCCGTCATCAGCACCAAAGGGTCATTGGCCAGGAGATGGCGCTCCTTCAAGGGACTTTCCTGCCCATCCTGCGTCGCCTCACTGTTCTGATCAGGAATAACAAAACGGACGGAGAGCTCCTTCTGAAAGAAATCGAGGGTAAACTCAGTAATTAATTTCTTGTTCTCTTCCTTGCGTAACATACTGCAATTGGCAGGCTCCATATAATGGAGCAAAAGTTCATTCCCCTGCTCTTTCGCAGAGTCAGCCCGCTGCAGGTCCTGGGAAATCCAGACAGATCGTTCACGCACATAGGCAATAAAGTCCATCCAGTCGCGGCGCACACTGCGCTGATGGGGCTCAAGCCGTGGAGCAGGCATTGCATCCGGACTGTTTACCACTTCCGGGGGCAATGCGGAGGCGTCATCGAGAGAGCCTTCCTCATCGGATATGTCCTCTTCCGCTTCGGCCTGACGTGGTGACTCTACAGGCGCTGCCGACAGCGCAGGTTTTTCCTCTTGCGGGGCCTGCGCCTCAACCATCTGTTTATAAATGATTTTCTGTTCAACTACAGGAGGCGATGGCTGTTTTTTTTTTGATACGGAGGAAGCAATTTCACTTGCCCCACCATCCGCCTGAGCTCCTGCCCGATCGCTCTGCTGCTCAGATGCACCTGCAAGTAAGCTATCCAACCGGGAGAGCAAGGTCGTCACCGGGGTTACATCACTGCTCTGGATAATTTTGAGAAACGTCGTTTCCATGGCCAGTCGCGGCTGACTCGAATAGCGCATCTCCTCAAGCCCCTGCATCAACAGAGTGAGCTTCATGTGCAGAGTCTGAGTGGAATGCTTGCCTGCCAGCTCCTGAAAGAGCGCGAGCTCCTGTGGCGAAAGGTCCAGCAACTCGTCACAGCCCTTGATCTTGCACAGGATCAAGGCCCTGAAGCAGCCCAGCAAATCGGTCGTAAATCGTTTCAGATCCATACCGAAAGCAAAGATCTCCTCCAAGGCCTGAAAAGCCGCTACCGGATCCTGCTCCAACAAGGCCGTCGTCAATTTGAGAACAACCTCCCTGCTTACCAGGCCAAGCACCTGAATCACATCGTCGGTACTTATATTTTTCTCACCAAAGGAAAAAACCTGATCCAGAAGACTGAGCCCATCCCGGACAGAGCCATCTGCCTCACGGACAATAAGGTCAAGGGCTCCCTGTTCGATCTGTACGCCTTCGGCCTCAGCAAGCTTCTGCAGATGCTTGCCCATCTCTATAGGCGCGACACGCTTCAGTTCATAACGCTGACAACGAGAGAGAATGGTAATCGGAATCTTGTGCAGTTCGGTGGTGGCAAACATGAAATAGACATGGGCAGGCGGCTCTTCCAGGGTCTTGAGCAGTGCATTGAATGCCTCAGTGGTGAGCATGTGCACTTCATCAATAATGATGATCTTGTACCTGGAAGAGGTGGGCAGAAAGCGAATTTTTTCTTTGAGCTCGCGGATCTCCTGGATGCCGCGATTGGAGGCTCCATCGATCTCGTAGAGATCAATGGAGGAACCGGCAGTAATCGTCCGGCAGGACTCACAGGCATTGCAGGGATTCTCAGCCGGCCCCTGTTCACAGTTAACGGCCTTGGCCATGATCCTGGCCAGAGTGGTCTTGCCGACGCCACGGACCCCTGAAAAAAGGATGGCATGGGCCACCCTGTCGCGCAGAAGACTGTTTTGCAGGGTCTTAACCACAGGACGCTGCCCGACAACCTCATCAAAGGTCTGGGGACGTGCTTTTCTGGCAAGGACCAAATACGACATGGGATTCTTCAGAAGGAGAGCAGGGTTATTCCAACACAGTTGCAGTGAGCATGGACAAACTGAAAAAACGCGACTTCACAAAAAATGATAGCCGGGCACCCTGTGGCACACAAAGAGGGTCACTACCGTTGCTCCCTTCCGGACCTGGCGGGGTTCGCGATTCTTTGTTGCACAGGACCCGGCTATCAAAAACCGAAATCTGGATTTGGACAGAAAAAAAAGACAGGATCTGCGACACGCACAATCCACCTCCCAATTTCTGAAAGTAACTGTATACCCGTTTCAGGACGCACCGTCAAGGAAATTAGACAGAAAAAATTGAGCGCATGCCCAGCAACAGATCATTGACAAGCTCTCCACAATGCTATTAATACTGTTTTTTTTATCGTACCTGGAGTTTGGAGTTTCAGCCAACAGCATGACTGAAACTATACATTTAAAATTTGCATAAAAAGCACAAAAAACTATTGACATAGCGGCAATAAGCTGTGCCGTTTTCTCAGCCGAATTGAGGACTGT
>JBDRQE010000037.1:0-63637 GCA_043826415.1 Pseudomonadota bacterium | reverse complement strand
GCTCCCTCGTTGGGTTAAAAAACAGTTTTGATGCCAGATTTAATGGGTCAGTTCTTTGTACCAGTTTTTCTGATCCTTATTCCATTTGAAGCCCGCTGATTTCAATAATTCCTTCTTATCGAAGAGCTTATTGCCTACTGCGACCACGACATTATCAAATTGCTGATATTCAATACCGGCAATTTTAGGCAGGGAAGCAGGATTAGCTGGTTCTGGTGGAGGAGCTGGTTGAGACTGAACGGATGGTTGTGATTCTGGTTGCGGCAATTCAGGTTGAGATGATGAAGCTGGTCTTGACGATGGTGCAGGTAGAGACTTGTATTGACTACTGGGATTGTAAACAGTCCCAAGCAAACCACGATAAGCGTCCGTGCCAATGCTGACCAGAGAAAAACATTTCTGAATCGCATCGGTGATTGCGCCTTTCTGAGCATCGCCAATATTACCTTTCACAATATTCATCTGCCCTTTGTGTGAGCCCTTACAAAGCCATTCTGCATCGGTTCTCAAAAATAATTTCACCTCTGCGACTGCCTGATTTTCAAAAATTTCCTCTTTGATTAGCTCGTAACGCCAGTTTTCAGGGCCAAGAAATTCGTTGATACTGTCAAAGACATATTGAGGACGATAGCCGTATTTAATCTGGCCAATGACTTTCCCTTCTTTGTCTTTCATTTTGATTTCTTGAATCGCTTGAATACCGAGTGATCGTAATTTTTCATTAACAGCATTGATCTTTTCTGTGAGCGTGGTCATGGTTGTTCTCCTTTAATCTTGTGGATTATGGGAGAAGACAACTATGTCCCTGATGGGAGAGTTGTTATTCTCCCGATTATGGGGTTGGTGTTGCTCTATTGCTATGGGGAATCAACGACAAAAGAAATCAAACGGATTTATCCACAAAAAAGAGGTTCGCATTTGCGATTAAACTTTTCTTGTACGGGATGTGTCCAGACGGATTTATCCTGTCGATGGAAATAAGGGGGTAGTGAAAAGGTTGACGAAGAGGACGATGAAATCAGAAAAAAGATAATCTTGTCGTCTTGTCAGAGTGGCCATATCCTCAATCATACAAAAAAGAGGTTCGCATTTGCGATTAAACTTTTCTTGCAGAAATTATATGGCAGGTGTGAGATCACTGGGTCATTCATCGAAATATATTTATAAAAAAATATACCATGAAGCCTCAGTTATTTTCCCGGAAGGGATTACTTAATAAAATTAAGTGGAATTTATATTTAAAATAAATATCTTTTTTGGGAAACAATCAAGAAAAAGATTCAAACAGGAATTTTTTTTCAGCCAGAACTTTAAAATACTGGGGGAATTTATTCACTACACTCTTGGTTCATTAAAAAAATTACTTTTAAGTTAAATCATAACTGATGGATAAGTAAAATAAGAGGATATATCTTTCCAAAAGTCCTGGCCTGATCGATAGGAGATATCTGGACGCATCAGGTTCATATATACAGTAGACATCTCAACCTGAGGAAAGTTGGATCTTGTCAAATATTCAATGTGGCAATATTAATTTTGTGAGTCAGAACCAGAGTCAACATGTTCGGAGAATATTGACTCTGATAGAGCAAGACTATAATATTTAAGTGCACCCCCAATCCCTTTCCTCAACTCACGCAGCAGGTCCGCTGCCGCCCTTTTTTTCCAAAACATCATGGAGGGTCTGGGCAAGCTGGCGTTGAATGACCGGCTTCGTCAGATATCCATCAATCCCCATCCGCTTGGCTTTTTCTTTGTCCATGATCTCGCTGAATCCAGTGCAGAGCACCACCGGCATGGTCGGACTAAGCTGCTTGATCCTCCGGGCCAGCTCCCCTCCATTCATGACCGGCATGTTCATATCAGTGAGTACCAGGGCAATGTGCGCCCTCTGCTGAGTAAAGACCTCCAGTGCCTCAGTACTGCTGGAACAAAGCAGGACCTCGTAGCCCATATTACACAACATCCTTTGCAACATCTCACCTATTATCGGTTCATCATCCACGACCAGAACCGTGCCGCTCCCCTTCGGGATTTCTTCACCAGTTTCCTCGGTCAGGATCTGATCATGTCCCTGCACTTGGGGGAGATAGACATGAAACTCGGTACCCTTACCGGGTTCGCTGTAGACGGTGATATGACCATGATGACTCTTGATAATGCCATGCACCACCGACAACCCCAGCCCTGTCCCCTCTCCCTGTTTTTTGGTGGTATAATAGGGTTCAAAGATCCGTTCCTGCAGCTCTTTCGACATGCCACAGCCGGTGTCACAAACACTCAGTTTCACATGTGGACCCGGTTGCAGGGCCAGACTATCGAGGTAATCCTGCGCCGTCAACTCAACCACTTCCATGCTGACGTTCAACTCTCCACCAGTCTCGCGCATGGCGTGGTAGGCATTGGTGCAGAGGTTCATAATTATCTGGTGGACCTGGGTCGGATCGGCCATGACCAGCCCACAATCAACAACATCCTGATGAATGGCAATGGTGGTCGGGATGGAGGAACGCAGCAGTTTGAGCGCTTCTTTGATGATCAGATGGATTTGCAGGGGTTGTCGCTGCTGTTCAGACTGGCGACTGAAGGTGAGGATCTGCTTGACCAGTTCCGTGGCTCGCATGCCTGCTGTGCGGATATCCAGCACCATCTTCCGCTCATCACTGTTTTCAGGTAGCCGTTCGGCCAGCATTTCACTGTAACCGAGGATCGGAGTAAGAATATTATTGAAATCGTGAGCGATGCCACCGGCCAGGGTGCCGATGGCCTCCATCTTCTGGGCCTGGCGCAGCTGCCCCTCCAACAGCTTAAACTCCGTAATATCCTTCGCCGAATGGACGATGCCGAAGAAGTCTCCCTGCTCATCGAGCATAGGTGAGACGGTGACTAGAAAGTTCTTTTTCAATCGGGCATGATAGAGTTCGATGCTGTGGATTTTGCCCCCCTGAAGGACCGCATGGGCCGGACACTCAAGACAGGGGATATTTTCTTCCCGAAACAGCTCATAGCAATGACGGCCAATGAGATCTTCCTTTGTGGTATCGAAGAACTGAGCAGCGGCGCTGTTAGCCTGCAGGATGCGGAAATCCTTATCCTGCACCGTAATAATTTCTTCGAGAATCGAGTCAAAGGTGCGCTCCCAGAGCGCCTTGGCTTTCCTGAGCAGGTCCTGGTCCAATCTCTGCTGGGTGATATCCTGAGCCAGAAGGAAACAGCCCTGCACCTCGCTGCCATTCTCAAAATGGGGAAGCAGGGTGGCGCGGAACTGGCGCATGCCACCATTGACGATGGGTATGGCGGCTTCATACTCCACCACCTTACCACTCAAGGCTTGACGGACATGCTCAGCGATCTCGGCATAACCCTTTTTGCCGAGCAGGTCACAAACCTGCTTACCGACAATCTGATCCGGCTGCAGATAAAACCAGTGTTCAAACTCCTGGTTAACCAAACGGTAGCGCTCATCTTTGTCCACATAGGCGATGAGTACCGGCAGCCCGTCAGTCAGCAGCTTGAGCATCCTCTCATTTTCCCGAATCCGTTTTTCCTCGGCCACCCGCAGCGTCAGCATCCCGTCCAGCGCGGTGGAGACAAGGGCCAGCTCGTCATTCCCGGTAAGCGCGGAACGGGCTGTGTTATCTCCTTGGCCAAATTGCTCCGTCGTCTGAATAATTCGAAGCACACGCCGAAAAAAAACAAAATAGAGATAAAACCAGATAAGCAGGGTGATGGCTGCAAACAGGGAGAAAACAAAAAAAATATTCCGGCGCAGGATCTGCTGCGCCGCCTGCTTAAGGACGTGCAGATCATATTCATGATAGAGCAGCCCTCTCCTGGCCGGGTCCTCGCCAACTATCAGAGGGGTAACGGCAAGGATGGTCTGCTGGTCCCGGCTGACAATAACTGTTTCCGACTGACTCCGGTCCCTGCTGCTGAAAAAGTCTTCCAGCAACACTTTCCCCTCGCCGGGAATGGCGACCTTCACCAAGGACTGTCCTACCCAGGCAGGATCTGAGGCGCTGAGTATCTTTTGTTCCGCGTTCGCCACCAGGGTGGCCCCGTGACCGGCAGCATCATCAGCAAGGAGATCAATATTCATCTGCAGGCGCTTCATGTCCTTGTCACGCAGGGCAGCATTCAGGCGGCTCTGATTCCGCCCCATGGTCTCAGTGACAAAGTGCAGAGCCTGTTTTTCTATCAATCTGTTTCTAGTAGCGTGGTAAAACAGATAACTGGCACCGGTCCCTATAAAAGCCAGTAACAGAAGCAGAAACGGGACAACGAAGCGTACTGGATAACGGGAGATGAAATTCATAAGGGAGACCTTATTGTGGAGATAGAGACATGACCGGTTACCGGCAGATAGCACACTTTGAGAGAGTGCAGAAAGCACAATGTATCAAAGGGTGTGAAATGGGGAGAGCAAAACATGGTCTGGTAGAAAAGGGAGGATGTCCCAATTTGTCCCGACCACGAGGACCATATACATCTTTTGCTTATCCTCTTTTATGAGATTATTTCTTTAATAAGAAATTGTCAAAAAATATGATTTTCTCTAGAAAGGGAACCAGGCAATGGGAAGGTATACAAACAAGCAAGTAAGTGTCTCTTGTCGTATTTCACAGTATCTTCTATTGAATTTTATTCAAACAGGATTTCAGCAGAGAAAGATGTCACTTGGCAAGATTCAAGCTTGAGTAATACAGGGCATTATAACCTTCTTCCTGATTCTAACGTCTTAATCTTTTGCGTTATATGTAATGGAAAATGTGGATCGGAATATTGTAGGAGCAAACGTGATAATACAAGATGTAAAACTGTGCCTTCCTGGCCATGCAGTCACGGTTTGTTGCGAATTGCTTGCCGGAAGGGCTATGAGAAACTATTTGTCGACAGTTAAATCGTAATGCTCCCAGTAGTTGGTTAGTTTCCGGCAAAGAAGGATCAAAAATAGTCTATTCTCTATGGTAAAGACTATTTGATGCAATGCGGAATGCCAATCCTCTGATGAGAAAAAAATATATTGTTTTGGCGCTACCGGTCGGCTAAACTTTTCCTGGATTAAAACGAACGAGGGGCAGGTGAGCATTTTGCAGTAACCGGAAACAGTAGTTTCTCAACCGTATCCAATAAAAATTAAGGAGAATTTATGCAAAATCGTATCTTTGCTATTTTTTTGTTGATCCTGTTTTTAGTCCCTTTGCATTCCTCTTTGGCAGCCACTGACCCCAATGATAGCGCAGGCAGCAAGGATCCGGATCTTTTCTCCCGGATGCCCGGCTTCCATATTTATCGTTCCGAGGCAAATGAGTTTAATAAATATGAGTTCCAGATTGCACCGGATAAAAAGCAAAAAGTAGAAGGATATTATAATGTTGTGATTTACTATGCCAATGAAGGCATTACCCAACCCAGCGGCCTGCAAATTACCCGCAATTATGTCAATGCGGCCAAAACTATCGGCGGCGAAGAGGTTTATGCCTTTGAAGACGGCGGGACAGAGTATTCCATTATCCGAGCCATAAAGGATGACAAAGAAGTCTGGGCCGAAGTGTCCGGAGCGAACAATGGCATGTATGAAATCCATATAATTGAAAAGCAGCTCATGAAGCAGGGAGTGGTAGCCAACGCTGATGCCTTGGCAAACAGTATCAACGAGACCGGGCGGGTTGCAGTGTATGGCATCTATTTCGACACCGACAAGGCCGATCTTAAACCTGCATCTGAACCAGCAATGGCCGAAATCGTCAAAATGCTCCAAGCTGATGCCAACCTCAAGGTTTATGTGGTGGGCCATACCGACAATGTCGGTCAGTTTGCCCATAATATCAAGCTTTCTCAAGACAGGGCAGACTCGGTGGCGAACACGCTAGTCACCAAGCACGGTATAGCCGCCTCACGGCTCACCCCCTTTGGTGCCGGGCCTACAGTGCCCGTATCATCTAATAAAAATGAAGAAGGCCGGGCCAAAAACCGACGGGTGGAACTGGTGGCGCAATAGCATTATGAAACAAAAATAGATTGTTTTTCTGGTTGCGGCGTTCCTACTCTTGCCCCGATTTCTGCATGCTCAGGTTCAAAACGACTATCTTCCTGAAAAACTCGGAGCCTATTCTTTTTATAAAAATTTTGAGTCAAAGGGAGCCAGTGGCAAGGTCAAGTAATGACAAATACTCAGAAGGAAAAGCTTATTCCTGAGTATACGTCGCTCTATCCAAAATCAAAATCTTTCCAAAAGATCAGTCTCAGTATACTCACTGCTCTCTATTTTAGTCTTCTAACCTTCATCCCTGCAAGCAGGGGTGAAGATTAGAAGATGGAGAACAAACAGGACAAAACGTCTATCAAGAGTCATTTTGTCAATCGGCACCCCAACTCCACTGAAAGGGAAAAATCACAGGGCATCGCCGCATCCTCTTTCCAAAGGTTGCGATCCATAGACGGCGTACAGCCAAGATCCTCTTGAAGGCCTCGTTTGCCATCGGCTGAGCAAAGAAGAAGAATCGCATGCCTATCCTGGGAGTGAACACGAATCTTGTACCCATGAAAGGTGTCAAGAAAGCCGGGATCATTTTTAGTCGCCAGCCGAAGCAACTCCTCGTCTGTAGCGTCTGCAGGCGGATTCTGATAACGGACGAGAGATTCCATCTCTGAACTTAATTTGGTCAGGGCCGAACCGAGTGGTCGCAAGGACTTACTCTCATCAGTACGAAAGAACATGCATCCGGACACGGTGAGCGACACCAGCAAAATACCTACCATCGAAAATGTGATTTTCATCGTTCAGCTCCAAAATACAAGTTTGTCATCTTGGCCGTTCTTGCCGGTATCCAGATTCCACTCACCTATCTGGCTAAGGTAACGGGTGTCACCCGAGAAAGTGCCGGCGGCAACCGCCGCCCATATATCGCGAACATTATCCACCGCCATATCGAAAATTTCATCGTAGGAACGAAACCCCGTTGACGTAGGGTTTTGTGGAATTTGTAATTTATCAATATACTCTCCCCGATCAATTGACTTGGCGGCTGGATAGGTCAGCCCACAATCAACCGCCACATGCCTGGAAATAGGAAGAAGTTTATTCCCGTCTTCTACTTTGTCGACAACCTGCATAAAGCGATGATGCCATTTTTGGATGTCAGGCCTGTTGCTTGAATACTTTTCTGGATGGTTCTTTTGGAGTATCTGGTCCCAGAGGGTAATTATGGCGGTATCGAGATTGCGGCTTTCACCCACTTCTCCGCAACGCATTATCCCTGAATCAAGGTGCTCAGACAGGCCAACCTGACCCAGGTTAAGCCGTTGAAAGATATACGCATCCTGATGCATTTCACATACTCGGTGCGCCCTCTTATTCTCCGCATAAGGCCCAACCTTTAATTCAACAATCGGGTGGATTGTCACATCCATTGTTACATGGGCGGCATAGCCGAAAAGCCACGCTAACCCCTTTCGTTTTTCCTCCCCTTCCATGCCCTCCAGAATCTCAACCCCTGCCTGGATCATTGCTCCCGTATGAGTATAGTGCATGGCATCGGCCCATTGTGCTGCATTGCTATCCCCTATGGCAAGATAGGGATAGTCGGGGCTGACCGCACCAAGTTCAGTAAACCGGAAATACTCTAATAGAGCGGAGATGGCCTCATCGGTAAAACCAGGGGTCGCCTCCAGGCGGATCGGATTCCGTAAGATGTTAACCAACGTCATATGTGCATAAGCTCCAGGCATGACTTCCTCCTATTTGTCTATTTAAGCGACCACGGCCAATTCTAAAAATCGGAGGTTCTGGGAACCGGAACTTCCACTATGTTTGCTCAACGCACGGATTGTTCATGTACCAATTCGGATTGCTGATCATGCATAGCCATAAGTAATTTTCGTTTGGTAACCTCACCGGCTTTGCTGGAGGTTATTTAATTTGATGCTTTCATACAATTTTCAAACCGGACATTACTGTTTTTTTTTCATAAAAAAAGAAGAAAATGAAAATAATTCCTCAAAAACCGTTGCATGGCCGGAAAGAGATAATAAGAGGGAAAAATAACATCCGGCAAATATGCAGACCAAATATAACGAAATCATCAATTCTTTTGTCGATAAATACGGATTGAGCCGAGGTCAGGTTGTGGCCGAGATCGAGAAGACCTTTTCGACTATGCTGTCTCGCTGGTATGGGACCGGTACGGTTGTCCTGTTTGGTGACGACTACCTGCAAGCACTGCACTATGCCAAGCAGTCCGGTATTCCTTTGCAAAATCAGCTTGAACTTGTCTCCATGCGGGGCTGGAATACTATCCATAGAATCCTTGACCAGAATCTTACCCAGGCTGCTTGTCTGCATGAGGTGGCTCATTATAAACGATTGGAGCATGAGCTGCGCTGGGGTGAAATTATCCGCAAAAATGACGATGGATTCCTGGTGGAAATTGAGCTTGAAAAGGGCCAGGCAATCATAGCCGAGTGCCCATTGAATCGTATTGGTGTGCATGAACGGAATACGTTGGCCGTTGGCCAAAGACGAGCATTTCATCTGCGACGGGTTGAGTCTGTAAAATTGCACGGGATCTCGCGGGTCAAAGTGGTGGTTGATCGCGTTTCAAAGAATCTGGTGACGACCTTACTTAAAGAGCAGCTTGGTACTACCGCCCAGGTGCATCTGTATTGTGCCAAACGGTATGTCGGCCACAAGAGTTTTGTTGAGGCCAGCGGGTTTTTGCCAAAGCAGATCATTTTGACTGCATCTCGGGAATTGCATGAACATATCCAGGTCACGGTCGGAGAAGAGTCTTGATCTGGAGAAAAAAACAACCCAAAGAGCCCTATACCCAAATAGGTGATGGCTTTCATCTGGACCATCCAGACAAGATACTGCCGCTTGGATTTCCTGACAGTGACCGCAAAGGGCATTTCTGGTGTTTCGGGACAACCCGGGTGGGAAAAACCCGTACCATGGAAGGAATCATCGAACAGGACATTCGCAAGGGGTATTCAGTGGTCGCCATCGACCCCAAGGGTGACAACGAACTGTTCTCCAAAATAGTACAGGTGGCTTTTGATACTGGCCGGCAAGAGGATTTAATGCTGATCACCCCTGTCTTTCCTCAATACAGTGCAGTTTTCAACCCCCTTTCTCATTACTATATGATCGAGGAAATGGTGGCCCATATTACCGCAGGCGTTGCCGTAGGAAGGGAGCCTTATTTCTTCTCTGTTGCCTACGAGATCAGTCTGGTAGTGGTGCAGGCCCTTATTATGCTGGCTGAAGCCAATAATAAAAAGCCGGATTTCAATCTCAACGATGTCAAAAACAATATCAGCCATGCTGACCTGGAGAAGCTCAAAGATAAGATCGCAGGGATTAACACGCCGCAGGCCCAGCAGCTTACCATGGACTTACGAAGGATAATCGCTTCTCAAGCCGACTACCATTCCAAGGTTGCAAGCTCGCTCCGCGTGGCACTGACGGAACTGACCAGTGGCAATGTGGGCCAGATTCTTGGCCAGGCCAATGAGAACCGTTTTATCGCACGCCTGGAGCAAAACAAGGGGGTTATCATGATCGTCCAGCTTGGCTCTTTGCTCACCAAACGAGCCGCTTA
This sequence comes from Pseudomonadota bacterium, assembly GCA_043826415.1. GTDB lineage: Bacteria > Desulfobacterota > Desulfobulbia > Desulfobulbales > Desulfocapsaceae > UBA2270. The sequence goes on along the minus strand of JBDRQE010000037.1, from coordinate 54,035 downwards.
TACCGCTGGAAAGGTCATTGTTTCTAATATTCAGGCTTTTGTCGGTCGCAGGTATTCCAGTGATAAAAAGATTTTTCCGTCTCTGGCCCTGCATATCGACGAGGCCCAATCTGTTTTATATGAAGGGATTGAAGAACTCTTTGCCAAGGCTGGCGGTGCCGGGGTCTATATCCATGGCTACTGCCAGTCAGTGAGCCAACTCTATGCCGCAATTGGCCAAGATCGAGCCAATACTATCCTGGATAACTGCAATACCAAGCTGTTTATGCGGGTGCCGGATGCCAAGACCGCTACCTACATCTCCGATCATCTTGGAGAAAAACGGGTTTTCAGTCCGGTTATTTCTTTAGGTGGTGGGCTTGCCATCAGAGAGACCGAAGATGTGCGGGTCAAACACACCGAAGTGCTCAACTTGGCTCCCCGTCAGTTTTTCATGACCACCTACTCAGGAATTTATCGGGGGATCACGACTGATGTTTCCGCTGCCAATATCAAGGTGATCTTTCCTGAAATCAGACCACAATGGGAAGATTATCAGGAAGATCCGGCAGACGAAGAAGAGAGGGCGGACGGATGACTGGTATACAAATCAATATCACCCTTGGCCTTGGGATTTTGTTATTTATAGGAGCAATATGGCTGTTGCTCCTAAGGTCGGGGAAAAAAACTGCTGTCTCCAAAGCGGAAGTGCTGTTACAGGACTTATCTCAGCTGTGGATTAAAAACGGGGAGGTCAATATAGCCGATCTGGCTCCACTCTGGCGGGATGAAGAGGTGCCGGAGACAATTGAAGAAGTGTCTATCGAATTCCAGAATGCTCGGATCCAGGATTTTTATAACAAACATGTCCGACCATTACGCCATGCCAACCAACAGCAAGTAGTCTGCCGTGATCTTTTATCTTTACTGGATACGGAAGGCCAATGTCCATCGGTCGTCAATGTTGGTCGTGATATAGAAGCCTCCTGGGATTCCAACACCTACACCCTGCTTGGTCAAACAAACCTGATTGACCATTCCCTGAATGTGGCTGAACAGGTTATCCGGCTGCTGCAGGAATCTGAAACCGGCTATCTTATGCCGGATACCATCATTGCGGCCTTGTCCCATGATCTGGGGAAATTGCCATCTATCCGTGGTCATTTGTACAGTCTGGGCGAACATCCATTAGCCGCTGGTCGGATTCTGGTCGGCCTTCAATCGTTCAAACATCTCCCCCTAAAAGAGGAAATCTTGCAGGCCGTTAAATTCCATCACAAACAGCCTCAAGAGCTGCTGGGTAAAACTTTGAAACGGGCAGATCAACTTGCACGGCAACAAGAATTAGAACAGGCACAAGAGCAACTCCAACCATTAGAGAAGCCTCCAAAATGGCACAACGAAGCAAAGTCGCAAGATGGCATATTTGATGAAAAACCGGAGGGAAAGAAGAAGGTGGCAGTCCCAAAGCTCATCAACCTGTCATGGCTTGACACCCATGCCTTACTCAAAGACATGCGGCCCTATATCAATCGATTAGAGGGGCGAAGGTTTCAGGCATTTTCCATGCCGAATGGCTTTGTCTATTTTATGCCAAAGATACTGGAAGTGATTGCCAAGAAACAAGCGGAACAGGCGGGAGTGTTGGAAGTGGTCTCTATGGAAAAGGAAGAAATGCGAGAAGTCTTGTTGTCCATCGTTCATCAACTACGGCAGGAGGATGTTATTGCCAATGGCCTTCTGCAAAACAATTATTTTGGAGCATATTTCACCGTAACCATGAAATCAGGTGTAACCATGAATGGCTATTACACGCCTTGTCATGCCGAGGCGTTTGACTCTATTGCCGTTATGGAAGATGCCAAATCCGGTATCCTCCTTGACGTGGTATCTGTTGAGTCAGTTCACGAAGAGAAACAGGCATGAGCAACAGCATAAACAGCAGTGGCTTTAGCGGCTATAAGGGCGGTAATTCCGGCAGTAATAATAGCGGCGGTAGTAGCAGCGGTGGCAAAGGCGGCTCATATAACCCCAATTCTGCAATTATCAATACAAACGCCGGCCCTGTTGAAAAACCAAAGAGTATCCTCAGTGTAATCTCGGAGATTCAGCAGTTTTATATGATTGAAAAAATGGGTCAGGAACTACCCGCAGAGTTTCTGACACTGGAAGGTTCTCTGGGATTTTTCAATATCGGAGCTAAGAGTGGTCTGACCGAGGGACTTTTTCTGCTCCTGCTTCTGCCGGCGGTTGACTTTTATGTGATGCCATTTGTCCTGAAATCACCAGGCTTGCTCATAAAAATTATGTTCGGCTCTATTCCTTACCTACCGGTCATCGCCAACACCTTCCTTTGCGCCTATATCAGTCGATACTTTATTGGCATCATTACCCGTAAGGCCATCAATTCTTTCTTCACCGGCAGGATGCTCGTACTGGTAGCCAAAAGTTTCATGATCTATGTTTTCTATACCTTGCTCACCGGCTTGAGCACTCCCGAAAGGGTCTGGTCTCTCGCTCAACATGCCAATAAAAATGCCGAGGCGATATATTACGGCTATATGTCCACACTGCCCCATATCATGCCGGTAGCCACTCGTTGCTCTCTGTTTGTTCTGGTGGCCGCAATCCTGCCTTACGGGTCTGTCTTTTTAATGGATATGTGGCGAAGAAATAAAATCAAACGCAACCATGCCAGGATTACTGGCAAGTCATAAAAATCTATAGGGAGAGAAAAATGGAGAAAGAAATTAAGGGAACGCCGATTCAAAGGCAGAAACTCACCAAGGAAGAGATTTTGGAAAGAAAAATCTCCATGGTCAAGGAGCGTGGCTCAAGGGTCATGAAAATTAACTCACCAATGGGCAGTATCATATTTAATGTCCTGCGGCAATTCGACCAGGCGTATGCTCATTTCAAGGGGCAGTTGGGAGAACCAGGGGGAATCTCTCACGAAGAAGGGGCTGCGCTCATGGATGAAGCACGTGACCTTACAATAGCCTTCTCTAAATTTACTGGTCAGTTGAGCAAAAAGGTCAGGTTCAAGTATTTTATGCCACAGGAATTACAAGAGATGCAGCAGACTGCGTATCCCTCGTCAATAAAGACTACAAAAAAGAAGATGGCATCTGATGAATGATTATCACGAGGTGTTGCAAGAAATCAGTATGTTGTTATAAATAGGAGGTATCTGGACTTTGGTAACTTGGAACGCCGCTATTCAGCCGCCCGGCTTTTGGGGTCGGCTGGAAATAGCGGCGTTAGACATTTTGAGGCCTCACCAAAACCAATTCGTTGTCATTAATACCATCGTGCATAAATAATTGCGGAGTCTGATCTTCTGGAATATTTTCAAGTAAAAGGGCAACCTTTGCCTGACCAAATGATTCCCCAATACACTTGCCAAAGCTGATTGCAGAGTATAGCTGTGCCGAAAATACTCGGGCTGCCTCATCTCCAATTGATGTATTCATTCCAATGGCAGATGGTATGTGCGCAATTATTTCATTTGCCTGATTTTCTGAAAAGCAGGTATTGAATACAACAAGCTTGATGCCGCTGGCCACAACTTTAAACATCTCTACAATAGAACGTAAACTAACCAGCTTTGTGTCACCTGAATCATCCTGCAAAACAAGCTCATCATTATTAGAACCGTGGCCACTAAAGTGAACTATCGTTGGTTTATGTTCATTTATTGCTTGCAGCAAATCAGTTGGCCTAACGGCCCATACTGACTTCAGTTCAACTGCGTCTCGATATTCAGACTCTCGGATCTTTTTAGTAACGGATCTAATTTCTTCATCTAATCGTAATTGAGATTGATCATTTGGATTGGATGCAATAAATAGCACTGTGATTTTCTCTGGAAGCTTGGCAAACTCAACAGTAATTGAGGTTGACGATAGGTTAGACTGCAACTTCGTTGTGTAGAAGTGGCCCGGGAAATTTGCACAAGCCGTTAAGTGGAAAATCTGCTACAAATAATGTCCGCTAAAGGGCAAAATCATGGAGCAGAAAATGGCAAAAGGAACGAGACGGAAACATTCATCAGCATTCAAGGCGAAAGTGGCGCTGGCAGCGATGGGTGGAGACAAAACACTGGCCGAATTGGCGCAGCAGTTTGAAGTGCATCCCAATCAGATAACGAATTGGAAGCGGCAACTGAGCGAACATCCTGCCCTAGTATTTGACGGGGGTGCCGCTACAGAGCCGCCGGTTGATGTGAAGGGCATGCATGCCAAGATCGGTCAACTGACGCTGGAAAACGATTTTTTAGAAAGCGCGCTCACCAAGGTGGGATTGCTGAGCGCAAAGCGATAATCGACCGCACCCATGTACTTTCGGTCACACGGCAAGCCCAGTTGGTTGGTATAAGCCGGGGCAGCGTCTACTATCAGCCCAAGTTGGTCAGTGCCCCTGATCTGGCGCTCATGCGTCGGATTGATGGATTGCATCTGGAGCACCCGTTTATGGGTGCACGCATGTTGCGCGATCAGCTCAATCGATCAGGACTCGATGTGGGCCGCAAGCATGTCGGCACATTGATGAAACGCATGGGTGTTGAAGCTCTGTACCGAAAGCCGGGGACGAGCAAGAGGCATCCCGGCCACAAAATATTCCCATATCTGCTGCGGGGCCTGGCCATCAACCGGGCTAACCAAGTTTGGGCACTGGATACGACCTATATCCCTATGGCCAAAGGATTTGTTTATCTTACGGCGGTAGTTGATTGGGCCAGCAGGAAAGTTCTGGCCGCAAAGATCGCGATCACATTGGAGGCCTGTCATGCGGTGGACGTCCTGTTCGAGGCGTTCAATCGTCACGGCACACCGGAGATAGTCAACACCGATCAGGGGAGCCAGTTTACCGCTGAAGAATTCGTGAAAGCGGTCAATGATAGGGGCTGCAGGCTCAGTATGGACGGACGAGGAGCTTGGCGGGATAATGTTTTTATTGAACGGTTATGGAAATCGGTGAAATATGAGCGAGTCTATTTGCATGCCTATGACTCGGTCAACGAAGCTCGCAAGTCGATCATGCAATATCTGGACTGGTACAACCGATCGAGGCCACATTCAAAATTAGGTAAAAAGACACCTGGCGAAGCGTATACCGTGATGCTGCCGACGGTTGAACAGGCAGCGTAAAGTCTAGCAGATATTCCACTTAAAAACGTGAAATACTGTTCAAACGATCGGAGCCACCTCTGTGTAGAGGTTAATTTTTGTTTTTAAATTAGTCGGTCCTGAAAAAATACATACGATGCTGTAATTACAAGTAAAAGTTTATGTTTTGTGTTATAAGAATTGCAAGAAACCCCGCGTTATAGATCAATTTTCTTGCAAATTTTGCCCATGAAACCAAAAAAATCACCACAACAAAATAGTCAATATGATCTGTTCCGATTAGAGCTTGTGAACATGATCAATACCAGTCATCCCCTGGTCAAGTTGTCTATGGTAGTAGACTGGAAGAGATTGGATGAAACTTTTGGAGCTTCTTTTTGTTCCGATAATGGTCGACCGGCAATCAGTAGCCGCTTGATGGTTGCTCTGCATTATCTCAAATATTCCTGCAATCTCAGTGATGAAGAGGTTGTGAGTGGCTGGGTAGAGAATCCGTATTGGCAATACCTGAGCGGGATGAAATTTTTCGAGCATCAACTACCGATTCACCCCTCCAGCATGACCAGATGGCGTAAGCGAATCGGTGAAGCAGGCGCGGAAGAATTATTGAAAGAGACCCTTGAGGCTGGTCTGCGCATGAAAGCGGTCAAAACGAGTCAGCTCAAGAGGATCAATGTTGATACGACTGTTCAGGAAAAAGATATTCGTTTTCCCACCGATGCGAGATTGTACGATCGTGCGCGTCAGCGGTTGGTGACGGAGGCCAAAAACAACGGAATTGTCTTACGACAGAATTACAACCGTAACTCCAGGGAACTGGTATGTCAGCAAAGCCGTTACGCTCATGCCAGGCAGATGAAGCGAGCTCAGAGCTGTACCAGAAAATTAAAGACGTATCTTGGCCGGGTGATCCGGGATATTCAACGAAAATGCAGTTGTTCTGATGAATCACTTGCCTCAACGTTAGAGGTAGCACAACGGATTTTCACCCAGAAACGTAATGACAAGAACAAGGTGTACAGTGTTCACGAGCCAGCGGTAGAATGTATCAGCAAAGGCAAGGCTCATAAACGATATGAATTTGGCTGCAAGGTAAGTGTGGCGTCCACCAGTCGAGGCGGCTGGTTTGTCGGCGCCCTGGCTTTTCATGGCAATCCGTATGATGGACATACCCTTTCTGATACCCTCGATCAGGTGGCCAGATTATCGGGATTACCCGCGCATGTGTATGTTGATCAGGGCTATCGTGGGCATGGGTGGTCTGGGGATAGCACAATTTATGTCGATAAACGTCGACGGGGTAAGACCGCCAAAAGTGTATGGAAGTGGATGAAACGACGTGCGGCAGTGGAACCAGGGATCGGCCACTTGAAACAGGAACACCGACTTGACCGGAATCGCCTGAAAGGTGTACTCGGTGACCAGATGAATGCCATCCTCAGTGCGGCAGGAATGAATTTCAGGAAGCTGCTGCGGTACTTGGAGAAGCTTTTGCGTCTCATTTATTTTTGGCTTCTATCCGGTCTGTCTGGGCAGAGAGTTTGCGGAATATTTGCTCTCTGAAAAATGGCTTTTTCAGAATCGACTAAATTATGTAGGGCGCTATATCTAGCATTTTTAAGTTGGCCCCTTAATAGGTTATTAACTTGTTCCTCATGAGGGTTTTTCCAGCCCATGGATCGTAGTTGATCGTGTGGTTCACAAAGTCTGTCTGGAAAAAAACTTTCACAAAATACAAATAACTCGTCAGCTAATTCCGGGTAGTATGGCGGTTTAAAGGCATCTAAAGTTTCTTCAAGCGCACCCCAAACCATATCTTTCATTTTGCGAACTGACTCAACTTGCATGTCGTTAAAAGCTCCATGCACATGCCCAGGCGGGATAGACCAACCCTTGCTAGCAGAGTCGTTTAGTATTTTTTCCCTCTCGCGAGATTGTTCTCGGGCATATTCCCCCTTTTTTTGATTAATCAAATTACGCGCTAATTCCATAAATTTCGAATCAAGTGGCATGTCAAAACCTCAGTTCGGCCATTAAAAGCTCATGTCTTTCAATAGTGTTTTTGCATAACGACCAGCATCACCAGCGGCCCACCCGAGCTTACCGCGCCAGCGCCGCCGCGCTTCTTGCCGTCTGGTGGATGCAATTGTTTAGAAATTTTTTCGAAGGATTCCCATTCGTTATTGAACTGTTGCAGCAATGCTGCAAACAATATTTAAAATGTCAAACCCCCAAAATACTATAGTGCCCAATAAAACTAATACAGTTAGAGACAATGTAAGAGGAACCTTATCCCTGAAAAATTTAAACTGTTTTTGTTCGTTCACCCAATCAATTTGGAATTGCCAGAAAAATTTGTAATGGGCGAACCAATCACTAAATAGAATCTGCTTACTATTACAGTTTTCGTAGAATCGATTTTCAATTTCAGTTAGCTCTTGTTCACATTTTGATAAATTGTTCTCATCTGCAGTCTTTGTACGTATGTAAAGTTTATTAAGTTCATTGAAGATTTTTGTTAATTCTATCCCATATTTCTCGTATATATCTTTCTTTGAATCGTACAATGAAATGTACAAACCAATAATTCCAAGCACGATAAATGATGCAGATAAGAATTTGGTCGAGAGCCCATCGAATACGAGAGCATAAACGCCAAAAGACATTGATAAAAAGCTTATTAATCCCGGAGTCTTATCAACGATATCATAAGTTGCAAAATGCTTTTTTGCACCAAATCCTACGTTGTAGGCCGTTTCTGCAATATGTTTAAGTAGATCTTCGTTATTCATAATTCTCTCATTGGATTGGCACATCGATTCTGTCCTTGGCAACTACAACACCATTTTTAACGGCGTAGCATTCAACGACATGATCTCCTTGGAATTCTGTATTTTCTTCTTTTTTCTTGTAACCATCATCGGGAGAAATCTGTCCACGAATTTGATTTCTTCTCCTTGCTTCAACTCCACGATTCAGGACTTTCCAGTAAAGACTATAATTCCCCTCAACATCAGATGATATAACTCTAAATTTCAATTTCTTTTTTGGTTTAAGGCGCCATCTCAGGCTTAGCACATAAGATAAGGCATGTTCTCTAAAACCGTTTTGCAATACATCACAATCAATTTTTAAATTGTTTCGAATATCAATGGGAAACATATCTTCGATAAATTGCTCTGTGTCATCCCACATCCTGGAAGCTTTGTTAATTGCTGCTTCCTGAGCTGCTGTTGGTTTGACTGGGAATGGCCTTCCGTAAACTTTTTTCCATTTATCATGGGCAGTATCGGCCCCTTCAGCCTCAATCGCTTTTAAGCAAAGATCGTAGGCCTTTTTGGCTTTTTTCTGAAACTTCTTTTTAACATTTACTCTTTGGCCGCTACCCAGGGCTGCATAATAGTCTTGATCTGGCTGATCAGCTAAGTACTTATAGAAATCGCGACTCATTCGATCATAATAAAGAAAACTTGTAGTATCGTATTCATCTGTCGATTTCAGGAAGTTGTGGGCCAATGTGTCAATTAGTAGCCCTCCCATGCTTACACCATGCTTGTTTTTCCAAGCTCTTGCCATCTTGCAAAGTCGTCGAAGGTTTTTATTTTTCTGAGCATCAAATTCTTTCATTGCCGTTATTTCTTCACGGGGCTTGGTTATTTTCCAACTCCCACCGTTATATGTGTCTGGGTATTTAAAACTTCCATCTTCTTGTTCAAAAACAGGCTGAACTTCCACATGGAAGTTTGTATAAAGAACCCTAACAACAAGACGATCAACAAAGACATCAGTGTTTGGATATCTAGCCTTAATGGCATCTTTCGTGTCAGTTAATAGCTGGGATTGTTTGTTGTTTTTGTAATCGTCCCACTTGCCACTTGGCATGATATAGAGCATGTCTAAATCAGAAACTCCTTTAATGGCAGACCAGCGACCATATGAGCCGACTTGCAGACTATTTGCAGTTTTTGACTCTGTTTCTCTGAATTTTTTATTCAGAGAAACAGTGATTTCCTCATACCGTAGGGTGATTTGGGCAGCATTATCTATGGCCAAATTACTGAGTAAATCTTTGAACATTTCTGATTTAGTCAAACTTGAACTCCTATCTTATCTACCAAAACTAGGATTATTACTTTTGTATCCTGTCATTTCTAACAGTATTATTATGACAAATTAGGGAGGAGAATATTGTCATGACAACTCTTTATGTTACTTGTGTTATCTTATCGAGTTGTCATTTTTCTAAACAGAAACAATTAGTTTCCTGTTCAAATTTCCTGCAAATCACAAAGTCAGAAGACAAACTCCCCCATTGTCAAGAAATAACATCGAAAAATATATCTATTGTTTTCGTTTCGTCTTTCATCTTGGAGTAGAGTTATCTGAAAGTCAATAGTCGAGTAGCCCGGGGGAATCTCACCCCCAGGCTCTCACAGATCCGGACGTGAACCTCTCGGTTCATCCCGCTCCTCATGTCCGCCCACAAATGTGGGGTTTGCATTACTCAAAGGTTCCTCCCATTTCTGGTTGACCCATGTGTAACTTTGGACATGTTACCCCCTTCGCTCCGCCTCCATTACAGAGACTTCATCACTAATACGGGGTAATCCGCCCCTGTGCTCCGCATCGGTACTCTCATCCTCATGGGTTCTCCACTTGGATTTCTCCCTTAACATCGGAACGACAGGTTCCCACGTTCCCCACGAAAGCCAAGATCATGTTCACGCCACCTTTATGCCGGTCACCGCTCGGGCAATAAACAGGCTCCCCCCGAACTTATCCTGGGATGGAAAGAGTTCCCAGTTTTGATGACATCTTTATTTTTTCGACACCTCATCAGTGGTTCATTGTCATTCGTCTCCATGATCCACACCTGGCCCGATCTTGCCGGACCTTTTCCTTAACGCTCACCACCATGGCTCTTTACCACAGCAGCTTAAGGTGGTTTGAAGTCTGCTCCTGCAAGCCGACCCCGAGGGACCTACCCTCATCTTTCGTGCAGCCTCGTGGCGCACTCTTTCCAAAAATGTCATTTCTTACAAATCCATAATAGGAACGACAGCACCACGGAAATTACAATGCACGTGGTCAGGGGAAAGTAAAACTTAAAATTCCCAGACTTGAAGGCAAAATCACCTGGCAGTCGGCCCAAATTCAATTTTTGTAACAATGGCCAGCAAACTCCAAGGAGGACAAGAATAATGCCGATGGTGATCAGTGTTTTTGCCATATTCTTCTTCTAAGCCCCACTGCTCATGCTACAAACATCACGCAAGAGTCAAATCCTCTCTTTCACAGCAGCCTTCTCACAAACAGCACACCGGATATCAGGATCAGCACTTCGATCGATCAGCTTCCAGTTACCAGTCAAGATGGATTCAATCTCTCTCTTTTTACAGGTCTCACACACCCAGATTTCCTGATTAGATTTGTTTGTTGTTCGGTACTTGTACTTGTTCATGAATATATATTGTCACTTTTACTGCATCTGGCGAATACGCACTTCGATATTGTAGTGTGCATGCATAGCAAGAGACAGTTACTCTTATTATGAAACAACTAAATCTCGTCCGAAAGAATCGGCTCTGGCTAGAGTTTCTTCTTGGGAGAGAATATCCTCTTTGGCCCGTGTCCCAGTTGCCTGGATTCTACCTGCCAAAGTAAAGCCAAGAAATGAATAAAGTTTTTCCTGGTAATCAAAGTAGGGTTTAAACATATCACCATCTGGGTTTCCCTGGGTATAGGCAAAAGCTATTCTTTTTTGCCCGTTCAGGCGGCTTTTGTATTCCGGGGTGAGTAATCGGCATAGTCGATCCATGAATACTTTGGTGGTGCCGCTTACCTGCCATGCATAAATTGGTGACCCCAGGACAATGACATCACTTTTCTGGATTGAATCGACAACAAGATCCATATCATCTTTCATCACACACTTGCCGCTCACCCTGCAGGTTCCACATCCTTGGCAGTAATTGATAGTAAGATCTGCAAGTTTCAAGAATTCAGTCCTACCTCCTGCCTCTTCAGCTCCGGCAAGTACCATTTTTACCAATTTCTCGGTATTGCCATCTTTTCTCGGGCTTCCGTCAATTCCAAGGATTTTCATGATCAATCTGCTCCTTTTTTGTTACCTATTCTCTGAAACCAGATGCAATTCTTACTGGCTGACATTCAGGATAGATCTCTAATGTCCCAATTCTTTCTGATTCATCGAAATTTTTGGGAGCATCCTCACGGCTGGTAATGTCGCCATGGAGTACACCGATGATTTGTAATTTGGGCTGTTCCATTGAGTTCGTCTCGATAGGAGATATCTGGACTTCTGTAAATCAGAGATACAGTAGGCCGCTAAAGTTGAGTAGTTCCCGAGAAAACTAAATCTTCGATATGGCAATATTAACTTGAGCATCAGTGATGTGCTGTAGCGCCAGTACAAACCCCCATCCATATGCTGACATTAGGCCATTATGTTAATACTTCGTCCCATATCTCCGACCCCCCAGTGAGTTTCCGGCCCTGATTCCCCTATTACAACACATGCATGCTCGCCATCAGGCCGCGCAGCTTCCCCGCCACCCACGGAGGATAGTCAGAGCGTATAGCCTCTGCCCGCGCACGGTATTCTTTTATATACTCCACGAACTTCACCTTTTGGTCACCCCGAAGAAGGCGACATACTGCGCTCACCGTATCGGACGCAAGACTCGTATGGATCACATACAGGAACAGAACACGTCTGCGTTCTTCGTCTTCCTCCTTCTCACATAGCTCCGCGATGTAGTGAGGCAAGTGCGAGAACCACTTGTCCTGATTGTCAACGAGGAATATGCTCAGGGCGTCGATCAGCAGGTCTTGGACCTGCTGATCGACACCTCCAAGTACGTTTTTGCGCCATTCAGCATCGGAAACAATTTCCCATATGCCTTCCGCGACCGTCGGGTCGGTATACACCTTCGCTTTCAGGGCAATACACACAGCGACCTGATCCGGTAGACCGGATTCGCCGAGCTTTCGCAGCGCATCGCAGAGGCCATCCATAGTTCCGATCGTCCGGTTCGTCGCAACGAGCTGCTGCAACGCCTTTTGATGCTCATCCGTCTGATATTTTGCCCATTTAAGCACGGTACCGGCAAATGAACATTCCAGAGCAAAGGTGGGATCGCCCGGAGTTTCGATCGGGAAAGGCAGCGAGAAAAGCGTGTGTGAGACCAGGGCCTCGTGGAATCTCGTCTGGACATCCTCCGCTTGGCTGAAAGGAGCAAGTTCGTCTAGGTGTTCACCCATCAGTGTCAGTAACGCCACGGCCCAAGGGGATTGCGCTGTGAACGTGACGTAACGCAGGAACGAGCGTTGAATCGGCGCACTGGCAGCCAGCCAGATAAGGCTGGACAAGTCTGAAGCAGGTTTGACCCAGTTCTCCCGGTAGAACCTTGCCGCGCCTGCGTCAGCGGGGAAGAGAGCAGCAACCTGTTCCGCGAACCACCACGCAAAGCATGCGATGCTTGCTCCGTCATTATCGGGCAAATGTGCCTCCAGATGAAATGTGAAGTGTCGCGTGAGGTCCCGGCGAAGCGCCCACGGTTCGTACTCGGGGCGGTCGGTCCCCTTCCAGTTCGAGTCTTGGACAACTGCAAGCACTTCGCTCCAGAGTTCCGGCAACTTGCCGTTCGGTATCAATTCTGGAAGAAGAACGAAGACGGAGCAGACGTGGTATCGGGATATAGGTGTCGATTCGGCATTCGCCCATTCCCACACCTCCTGCCAGGGATCGACACCAGGATTAGAGGCAAGCCACCTCCTCACCGCGGCCGCCAAACTATAAGGTGGAGCGAGGGGCAAGAATCCGAGGTTGGCAAGGTACGCGCCGCACAGTTCGGCAAGATTCGAAGCGCGAGCAACCATATCTGATAGAAGCTTCGCCAAGGTCTCATGATCTCGCTCGGGATTGCCGATAGGAAGGCTGATTGAATCGAGAGAAGTCACTGAGGGTTGAATCACCTTCTGTGTGTAGAAATTGAGACTGTCTTGAATCACCGGATCGCCCTCGAGACTCTGCCTGACACCGTGCAATGCGATGAGAACATCGTCGTAGAGCGCGTCACAAACGGCGACAGCCGCCTGCCGCCAGCCTCCTACCCTTGACATCTCGGACACCAAAGCATCCCGAGACTTCTTCAATATGGCCGCCGTCTTCGGAGTGACGGCCATAGAGTCTTTCACGAGCATCTTCTCCATGCATTCCAAAGCTGCCTGCCGCACGTCTCGATCGTCGGAGAAGAAGAGCACGGGGAGCTCGACTATCATTCGTGTCGGCTCGTCTGCTTCTGTTACGTAAAGCACCAAGGGCCCATCTGGAAGGTTCTGGCGTCTCGCGTGTTGTTGGTCGCGCAGCACGGCGATATCCACGCCATTGCCAATAGGCGGTGCCTCGTCATCAATGAGATCAAGATCCTGAAGGGCGCAAAGGGTCCGCGGCCCTATGCGCTCAAAATGGTGCAGCGCAGTGTTCCGCATACGGATCTGTATTGCCCGCATTGCTTTCCGTATGTCCTCAGGGCTCAAGCTCTGTTCTTCGGGTATCATTTAGGATTTCCGTTACTATTCGCAGATAGTCTTCATCAGATAGTTTCAGTGCCTTCTGGACTACTTTTATGGCAACGGACATACGTTCATCATCGTCGACATAATTCGAATTGATCAACATGTGTGAAATCAGGAGTCTGCAGGTCAACGAGCCGATTCTGAGTTTAATCCTGCCGTGCACAACACGCGGCTGCGACGGCAGACACTCCTGAACACACCATTCGGTCAACTGTGTAGCAGTATCAACCGAAAAGTCGCTGTCACCCCATAGGGCGACGAGCCATTCGGCCAACAGATTTAGCCACGACAGGTAGAGCCGCATTGCCATCGAGTCCTTGAGATCCGTGTTCTCCGGACCACTAAATAAACCCGTATCCCGCATGCAATCGTGAACGTATTCGGCCACCTCCCGGAGGGGCGAGCCAGGTGGGTTCCCCCGGTACTGTGCTGCATACGTCTTCAAGTTTGTTACAGATGGAACAACGAATCGATAACGACACCGCATGAGAGTCAGCATCGCCTCCGCAGCACCAGAGGCGTCCAGCCTGTCGGATTCGGACAGAGCCAGCACCACAGCATCGGAACCGAAGGCTGCATGGGGGGCACCTTGCCGCTCGTTGAGTGTCATCACCTGGCAGACACGTTCATCGGCCAGTAGGGGAACGCCCTGATCTTGAGCTATGAAACTCGCCAGGAAGGCAAGGAAGTCCTTATCATCGCCGCTCTTATCTCTCATCTCTTGCGGCACGAGGGACTTAACAAATTTGAATCGCTTGTCGTCACGGATCTGATCCCAAAGGTCGAAATGCCAAACTCTCGTTTCCTCCTGAAAGCGCAAGGCGTCGAGGCGTTGCCTCAGTTCAATGCGGGCCTCACTGGCAATGCGCACTCGGAAGTATCTCGTAATCTCATCCAGCAGCCCAAACGAGGTAAGCGTTTCCAAAGTCAAAAGCTCGATATGGACATCTTGTAGTCGTGCCAGTGGAAGGTGTTCACTATCTACACTGGATGGCTTCGTGCACACCTTGCTTACGCGTTCGTATGCAGTATCCCCTACAAGACCGTCTTCGTAGACAGGCGTAATAATATCGATAAGGTGATATCTATGAACGTCCGCCTCATGGTATTCGTCCGCGACGGGTAGCGAATCCTTTCTGCCATTCTGCAGGTCGATCATGGTAATCGTCCCAGCAGCGACGTGACGACTGATCTCCTCTGCCGTCCGTTGACGCGAACGCTGGTGGATGACCATTTTCTTTCCGTCTTCCAACACGGTTGCCAGGTACGCCTGGGGAATTAGGATTTCACCGAAGTAGTCTGCGGCTTTGTCCAGAAGGCCAAGTCGGTGCAGCGTAATCAGTGCTGAGAGATCAGCCACCACTAGCGTACCGGGCGGCGGGCATTCCAACGACAGCAATGCGCGGCGGCCTTCCTTCATTTCTCCGGCGTGGAATCCGTTCGTCGCGTAGATTGTGTAGCTAGCGCGGTTAATCGGGTCGTCGCCAATCCAATCAAGTTTTTGCGTGCGCAGTCGCCACGCCCAGTACAATGCATCTGCGGAGGGTTGCGCCGCCCACACCCATGGCATGCGTCCCTTCAACATTTCCGTGTGGATGTGCTTCCTTCTGTCCTGCGCGGCCTTAAAGGACTCTTTGAAAATCTCAAGAGCTTCGTCGATATGAACCATGCGGAACGCATTCTCGTCCACGAGCCTGGCCGCATGGAGGTCATTGAGCTTGGTTAGAGCCTCGTGTGCGAATTCCTCATCACCTGCAGCGTATGCAGTATTCATGCACGCGAGAAGGAAGTCTGGCGAATCCCAGAAGGCATCTCGGAACTGCTGAAGAGAGGCGCAAGCGGCATCTGGGTCACCCAGGCTCAAGTGGAGTTCGGCGCGTCCCAACAAGGCTCGGAGGTCTGGGCGCTCAGTTTTGCAGGCCTCGTCATACAGGGATAGGCTCTCCTTCGGCCGATACAGTTGTGAAAGACAGAGCGCCAAATTCACTGTGTGAATTGGATTTCCGGGCTCAGCTTCGCGCAGTGCTTGGAACTGAATCGCGGCTTTGTTTATGTCGTGCAAATGGAATGTGTACAGCGAAGCCAGATTGCTACGCGCAATGAGGTTGTCGGGCTGTGTCGCAATCAGTGCCTCGTAGCACTCGACAGCGACAGCCACCTTCTCAGCCTGGAAGGCAAGGTCCGCCGTTTTGTGAAGTAACATGGGCGAGCCCGTCCGACGCGCAGCAAGCTGAAACATCTCGACCGCTTCTGCGAGACGGCCCTGCAGCATCAAGGCATTGCCTCGCAGTTGCTGCCAGTATACATCGTCTTCGGCCTTCTGCTTGTCGAGGGCCTCAAGCGCTGTGGCCCCATTTCCAGCGCGAAGCGCCCGAGCAGCATCAAACATTGCCTGCAACTGCGGGTGGTGGTCAACTAGGGGGATGGCGATACGCTCACACTCCGTGACGGCATCGCCATCCAATTCTTGCCACAGATGCTGGAACAGCTTGAAGAGCTCTTCCTTTTTCTCGTTATTATCTGCGAGCGGTAGCAGCTTCTTCGCTTCCTCGTACGCTGTTGTATGTTGCCCCATGCGCGACTCGACGACAGCCGCAAGGATGTTAGCATCGAGATCATCGGGATGGTCTTCTCTCAATCGCTTAGGAAGGTCCGGCGGAGGAGTCATGTAGCCGCTCATAACGTTGCGCGCCACGTCGGTTGGCACCGGAGTGCGAGTTGACATAAGCCGCGCAAGCGTCGCTACTACATCACGATGCCCCAGCAGATGATGTGCCTGCCAGCCGATCTTGACCGCACCGGTTGCCAGTTCCGAATCGACAGCACCACCGGTGATGATGGGGGACAAGACAGGGGCAAGATCTTTGAGAACCTGCTGCACCACTGCCTGTTCGGTCTCGCAGAGATCGTGAGGCATGATATTCTTCCCCGGCTCTTGATTGGCCAAAGCGCGAGCTAGGGATACGTCAGCGAGGCGCACAACACACTGGGCATACTTACGCCGATCGTTTTCGCTTGCCCAGTCAACGAGTGCAAGTGCATCATTTCGGCGACCCGCAGCTGCGTAAGCCATGACTCCGAGGTCACACCATCTCGAGTGCGGGGGCTTTCCCTCAATAAGTCCGACTGCCTTATCTACATCCTGCTTGTTTAGAAACATCGCAAGGCGTATCCGAATCGCATAGGGGTCGTCGTGGTCAGCGAGAAACCGAAGTGCGGCTTCGTGTCCGTTTTGAATGTTCTCTATAGAACCCCTAAGCGCGTTCACATCTGCGGCAAGCGCCGGTCGCGACGAAGTCGTTAATTGCACGTCGATCTGAGCAAGAAAGCCTTTTGCCTGCTCGATGTGTGCTGGTGACTCTGGGTCCTTCTTCTCAGCACGAATCACGTGCACTCGCGCCATCAAGAAGAGGTATTCAAGCAGGCGTGGACAGGTGGAGTCCTCGATGCCCTTCAAGTGTTCTTCGAGATGACCTGAAAGAAGAAGCGCTGCGTCATTATTCCACACAGAGAGTTGTGAGCGGATCTCCGCCACTATGTCGTCCGCAGTCTCCAGTTTCTCTATTATTTCGGTAAGACCCGTGAGAGTTGCTCGCTCACCTGACCTGGCGAATGCCTCACCGGAAAATCCACCCGCCTCTTGCCGACGCATCTGCGTTACCGGAAATTCATTTTCCCAGCTTTGTCCCTCAATCTGCTCGTAACTAGTCCTGCCGACTTGTGCCGCTGAAGAGGAATACATCACCTTGAACGGAGCATCCTGCTGCGCAATGAGCCGATCAATCAGGCTAGCCTGCCGGTCCATGACGTTCGCTTGCAGGTGGATTGCATCGATGAGTTTGCTAGCTTGGTCCGGGGGGGGGAGGGACACAACATCGTCAGGTGCTCCGCTCGGCGAGATGGTCAAATCAGAATGTTGCGTTGAGAGCACGTGGCTTCGCAATAGATTCCGCACTGCGCCGCAAACCTGCGCGTCAGGATCACGCGGTTTGGAAATGGAGATGTGATCTTCGTCGAGTCCTACTGGATTGGCTCCCACGCCCGGGTGGGCTGAGGTGGGATTGACGATGGACAGCACCCATTTGACCCTTCGTGATTCAAAGTACGTTACCGTCTCGATCCCGAGTCGCGGGGCATAATTGCGGTACCAGTCGTACAGGTCACGAAGATGGGAATCATGCTCACGAAGATCCTCAACGCTGACTGTGCAACCAAGGCCCCACCGAATGGCATTGGCGAGTGATGCCAGCTTTGCTCCAGTGTGCGGCGTAGCTAGGAAGAGAACGGCTCGCGTGTGATGAGCCAAGTCTTGCATGCGCGGGTTGGTAGAGTCGTTGGCCTTTCGGAGCAACAGCTTCACCAAAAGACCACCCAAGCTGTGGCAGATGAACATGAGGGGGCGTCGGCCAAGATCTTTTTGGCTGAGGAAATCCAGTACCTGTTGTGCGCGATCGGGTAAGGCCATACAGTGCCCGGAGTCCCGTGATCCGAGCCCGACCAACTGCCCGAGCCACAACAACTTTGTCGGGCTTGAAGCGTAGTCCAACGACCAGACTCCGACCTCCGGAAACTCCTCTCCCAGCCAATGCGGCCACGAGGTCGAGTCGTCCGTGCCGTGGCGCCACGTCCCATGTGCATCGCCACCCAGGCCGTGGACGTAGATGACATCCGCCTTGCGGGTGGTATTTTCACAGCCAGAGATCTCAATTAATCGGCTCATTGTTCAACGGCTTTCTATTAAATCTTGGAATTGAGCCCTCCAGGCTCCCAGGTCGAAACGATCTAACTATTCATATACTATATAAATAAAATGCGGTAGCAGTTTGGAGTTGTTTACAAATTATTTGGGTAGTCCCTCTCA
The DNA here is from genome assembly GCA_043826415.1 of Pseudomonadota bacterium. Taxonomy (GTDB): domain Bacteria; phylum Desulfobacterota; class Desulfobulbia; order Desulfobulbales; family Desulfocapsaceae; genus UBA2270. The sequence goes on along the minus strand of JBDRQE010000037.1, from coordinate 35,465 downwards.
GTTCGACAAAAGATTATATCAGACAATCCTAAACATAACCTTCTTCCTGATAAGGTTGCTGGCCAATATACGTAACAAATTTCAATCGGCCAAAAGTCCAGATATTCCAATACATCTTGACTTGCACAAAGAAACTTCTCATCACTCAGGGACTCCAACAATAGCAGACACTATCCTTGAATGTAGTGGTTGTGCCTGCTGAACAGAAGAAAAAGCTTCCTTCAGTTGCAGCGTTGTTAATGGCTGTTGCTGTAAATCCTTGCGAATATCTTTCAGACGAAGCGGCTTGAATCGTCTTTTTTTCAATAGCTTTTCGTACCAAAGTTCCCGGGTAAGATCCAACCAAGCTTCTGCTATACTTTCGAGATCAGGGCGCTCTTGATCGTTATGAGGGACTGCGATGAGTTCTTCTATCTGCTCAAGCAAACCTACCCGATCCATCTCTTCTGCATCTTTAGCCTTTTTGAGGTAGTAGCTTACGACCAACTTCATCTCTTCTATTGCTCGTTGCTTTCTTCTGGGTAACAAATCTTTCTCACTGGCAATAATCTGGTGTAAAAATTTCTCAATCAACAGTGAGGCGTCCTTATCCATTGAACGGTTTTCTATATCTCCATTAAGGAACCTTCTTAAACAATGAGCTACTTCTTCAAGGTGAGTGACAGGTTTTGCCGTAAGGCTTTCAAGAAAAATCCATTTAGGCGCTCCTCTGTCAATGCCGGAAATAGCAAAAAACGCCCATGCTCGTTTTGCTTTGACCAGACTGACAGAGGAAAGGACTTTCGCTTTTGATTCCTTTACCTGGGCATACACTTCAGCAGGAACCAGCCCCTTTTCAAGGTCAACCAAGTCTCTTACGGGTTGAAAAGCATCATGTATACCATCCCAACTTGTCCCTTCCCGATCAAGCTCGTCGAGTTTTTTTACCATCTCCTCCACGGTTGAAGGACCATCTACCATTGATTCCGGAACAAGGTTGTCCGGCAAATCCAGATTAGAGCCGAGAATATCTTTTACTTCAGCATAACGCCTGAAAAATTTTTTATCTGTTTTTAGTGAAAAGGCTTCACTGTCTAATGGCCACCACACCTCTATCTGTTCATGTGGGCTGTTCATGCGATCAACCCTGCCGACACGTTGTTCTGCAAGCCGAATAACACTTGGCATGTCCAGGAGAACCACGGTCGAGGCCTGTTGCAAATTTAATCCTTCAGACATCGCGTCTGAACAGAGGGCAATGACTCCCCGAGCCGTCGATCCTAATTTAAAGAGATTATTTACCTTTTTTCTATTCCCTGCCTGTGCTCCGGTGGCAACAAGCACGGTATAATCCCCTTTCTTCTGTTGCAGGTAATTATTAATCACCTCCAGGGTGATCAGGCAGCTATCAAAGGCCAGAACCAGAGAATGCTTTTGGGCCAGCTCAGCAAGCTTTGCAGCTTTTGCCTCTTCTCTCCTCTCACTCATCCTTTCTACTCGATGCAAAATCCTCTGGTAGATGGTTAGCTCTTCTGTAACAAGCTTTTTGTGTTCAAGCGGATCAACCAGCCAACTGGGTAACGCATCCTTCAGAGAACTTTCCTGTATTTCCCCACCACTTTCTTCCAGAGCCTTGAGGATGTTTCCTGTATCCTCTGGCTTTATTACTGTATGAAGTCCAAATTGCTTGGCTGCTTCCTGGGTACCCAGAAGGTGTTCTACAAGAGCGGCCCGGGATGAACGCAATCGAGACATCACATTGTATATTGCAAGCCCTTTGGCCCCCAGCAATCTTCCCCGAATATACTTTTCACTATCAACTTTCTCCGGTAAACCTTCTGGAATATCTATGCCTGAGCGTAAGTTAACCAGTCCGTAAAGTTCTCCCGCCAGTTTCCTGATCTCATCGGCAAGATTTTGATCATCAAGATTTTCATTTGTGTCATAGGTATAAGGTTTATGGACCGGGTAACGGCAGCATTTTCCCCGGTCATCACGATACAATTCCGGTTCTTTATCAACCATGGCATTGAGCATAGACTTGGTCCTGCGTAGGGTGAAGCGCTGAACCTCTTTCTGCATTGCCAACCGTTCTTCTTTCGTTGTTATAAACTGGCTTCCGTTATGACGTGATCGTTTTTCAAGACGCTCAAAGAGTTTCAAGGCGGATTCTTCCAAATTATCCGCACCCAGAAGATCAACGATCCGCAACAAATCACGGACCCCTCTATTGATGGGAGTAGCCGTAAACATCACCATCACATCTGCCATATTGCCCAGTAGGCCACGGGTCCGAGAAGATTTCGGATTCAAAAAATTATGTGCCTCGTCCACGGCCAGGGACTGAGCTCTGCGCACAAGATGCAGTGTGTCGTTGTGTCGATCAGAGTTTTTATAACTGAGAATACCATGAGACATGGTAGTTAATGGAAGACCACATTCGCCGGCCTCTTTTTCCCAGGAATCTTTCACAACATTGGGCGGACAGACCAAAACGGTAAGATCTTTTCGGGCACGGCCTGTACTCCAGATGCGATCCATCACAGCCCGTAGCAGATGAGCACCCATCCTAGTCTTACCAGAGCCTGTTGCATCGGCCACCAAAACACTGCCGACATTTTCGACCATCCACAAGGCCTGGGCAATACCTCCCTTCTGCGAAGGCCATAACTCATTACCGCTGCTTACATTGCTGGTTTTGATATATTGCTTTGCCCATTCTCCTTCGAGCAATTCGCCACAGGCCCTGCCTAAGGCCTCTTGCCAGCTGACCACCCGCAATAGTTGTTTTAACAAATCCAACAGATCCTGATTATACTCCTCACCCAGCGACCAGTAATTTTCAGCAACAAGCTTTACTTCTTTGTACCGTTTGGGTTCCTTTTGAACATCAAATCGGACATTGGCCTCCAATTGTTTCCTGAAGCCTGTAAATGAAAAATTACTGGACCCGACAGAAGCGGAAGAATCAGTTATATAAATCTTGGCATGCAGCTTATGATTCTGGTCAGGGATATAACGACTGATAATCCGTTTTTTCTCCAACATCTCGATGAAAAGGATCACCTTATAACAGAGCCCCAGCGAAATCCCTGCTTCAAGCCAGTAATCAAGGACCTCTTGGGGAAAAGACTTGCGTTTGAGACGATATTCAGAGCGACGGGCAGGAGAAGGTTCACTGCCCAGCAGAATGGAGACGGTTTCGGGTTCTTCTTCTGAAAGACCTGCTACAAAATCGATGAGATAATCAAGAGAGGTAAACCCAGTGACAAGAAGAGGTGACCTGCTTGCTCTGATATCATCGCCAAGCACATCTTCTACCTTTTGACCGGCAAAATTAAGGGGCAAGCGATAGCGATCCGGCCAATCAACGATCTTCCTCGTTTTGGCATCATGAACTACTCTATCATCAAACAAACCCAGTTGAATGCCACCAGACAATGTCAGCTCCTGAATGTCAAAAAAAGTACGCCCCTGGAAAGAGCTCCGGCACCAATTTCATTAAAGCTTTCTCTGTGAGAGATACGTTTTATTCCTCAATTTCCTGTAAAATCAGCCATGCAGCTTCACAAAATCTTTTCTTCAAGATTAAAAAGCAGGGTACAATAACGATTCAGAACACCAGGATATCTTTTGCTCAATCATTAATACGGCCAAAAGCAGTCCATAGGATCATCCATCACATACTTCAAAGCATTATCAAGTGACAGAACGATCCCACCAAAATCACCTATGGAACCCCATTTTTTCCTATGGCCCCACCACAGAATCTCCACCTGACTTTTCATCCCCGTTAATTTAAGCCTGGCTACTGGAGTATCATCTTCAGCCATATAAATAGAGTAACCGTTGCTGATCTTCTTTATGAAAACAGGAGCTTTTTTCTTCTCGAAGAATGCTTCAATTTTAGATAGGTATGGGTCTGGTTCAGTTGCACTCAAGGACTTTGAGCCTCAGTCGTTTTTTTAATTCACGGTATCTGACAAAGCCTTACCTGGCTTAAATTTGGCAACTTTCTTGGCAGCAATCTTGATTTCTTTACCTGTCGAGGGATTTCTTCCGGTACGAGCGGCTCGTTCAGTCACAGAGAATGTGCCGAAACCAATCAGAGTAACGCTGTCACCCTTTGCCAATGATCCTGATATTGCCGATATCATCCCACTGAGAGCTTTAGCGGCATCAATTTTTGTAATGTCTGCTGATTTTGCAATGGCGTCAATAAGTTCGGTTTTGTTCATGTGAGTGCTCCTTTTTAAGTAATTCTGATTATATCAAACATAGGACATACTACTGCTGCCATGCTTGAAGTTACGGGAAATTTATAATAATTTACGTTTTCCTACAGGCACAACATAAAGCTACGGGACTACCTACTTTTGCACAGTCCCGTTTGAGCGGAGGGTTAGCCGATTATCCATACAGCGTACCAGATGGGCAGATGAAATTCCACCAGCGAGCCAGGTTTTTCTCACGTGTTGCAAGCGCCCCTTCAAGACACCCAAACATCATAAAGTGTGGCACCTTGAGCCAAAGCAATAATTCACTAAGTTAAATTCACTTGCCAATGGCCGCCTCTTGCTGGCCCAATCCGTTGTAACTGATTGTCTTGCTGTAATTTGGCAATCTGTTTTTCAACGGCCCTGGTGCTTAATCCGAGCTCCTTTGCCAGTTGCGGAATAGTCATATCCGGGGTGTCGGCAAGCAGTTTCAATATTTTCCCCGAACTTTTCCCCGAACTTTTCTCGGTGGGTTCGTTGAACTATTACGGTAAAAAGACATCCTTCACGATTATCAATAAATTCGATTTTCTGCCAATCGCCTAATGCCCTTCTAATTGAGGGGGCAAGCAAAAAGGGACGTTTTGTATCTTGACCATTGTGCCCACATTCATTTCAAGCTCAGAAGCATCACACTCGCCATCGGCAACATTAACAACACAACAATACCGAAACAGCCACCCTTCCCGCCTTTTCGCTCTCGATTCTGTTTCTCAATCTCTTCGTAGATAATGAAATCAAGTGCATCATCATCGGCAAAGATGTTGTCATGCCCGCCATCGTGCATAGGAGAAACCTTGGCCGACAAATTTATAGAATGAAGGGAGCTTTCCTGAATCAATGATCCTGAGTTATCACACCAATTCCCTTACCAAAAACATATTCACGATGCCAGGAAAGGTAGGGCCGATGTTCCGGTGCCAGCCAGCGCAAGAAAAGCCCATCTCGCAATCCGATCTTTTCCCAGTCCTGTTTAGGAATGCGTGACGAATAAATCAACGCCCCGGAGTCCGAAAAAGTAATCAACCCCCGGTCAAACAGGGCATCCAGATTAGCGGTGAGTAAAAAACCGTTGAACACATCAAGCCGCTCCTCGTCACATCCACATTTCGCCCATGGTTTGAGATGGCTGGCACGCAGAATTTCCGGGATACCAATGCCGGTAACTGCGCAGGCACCACCCCAGTAATCCATGAGTGCTTGCCGAAAGGTATCTTGCCCGACTCGCTGCTTCACTAACCGCTCGATCTCCGTACCAATGTTCCCAACTTCTTGCAGTGCCTTAGTTACCGCCAGCTTGTAAGTCAGTGCCGCCTGGTTTGGTAGGGATTGGGCTAGGGCAGCGGCGCGACGAAGCAGACTGGCCAGTCCCTCAATGTTCCGTGTCGAAAAGACACCGGGGTGTTCTATTACATCAGCACAGGAACGGGCCAATTCCTGCTGAAGGAGTTCCCCGAACACCTCAAGCAACCACCCATCTCCTGCAGGGGCAGACTCAACCCTGGCCTGGGCGCGATGTCTTGCCGAGGCCAGCACCACAACGGTGTCATTGCTTTCCAGCACATGCTCCCAACCGTTCTCGCAGGCAGCCTTCTCAATCAGGGCGCATTCCAGGATATCCATTAGTTCAGCTCTTGTATCCCATGCGTACTCAAGCGCTCGGGTATCGGGTATAGGGACGAGGTTATCTTCTGTCGCTCCACCATACCGTTTACTGCTCTGCCCATTCCAGCTTTCGGATGAGGTCCCGGAAAACATGCCATTTTTTTGTTAAGAACTGATAGCGCCCAGCAACAATTCCGGGAGAAATACCTAATTCTGTCGCCATCGCTTTCACTTCCGTTCGTGACTGGAACCTGGAGATAAAGGAATCGTGTCGAGTGGGGATGAGGATTTCTGCCGCGAATTTATCGGCCTTGATCTCTCTGGGATCATCAAGACTTTCATCGTTGATCAGCAAAACTTTTTTGCCATCGTTCAGCACATGCCCGGCTTCATGGAAAAACGAAAACCAGAATTTATCCTCGCCACGGCCTCGTAAAGAGAGGAGGATCATCGCCTTGCTGGGGGTTAGCCATTTGGTTGCCCCATTCCAAGGAACCTTTTTCATCTCACGCACAAAGGCAACGGCAACTCCGGATTGCGCACAGAGTTTCTTCATCTCAGGCACAAACACTCCAGGCTGTTCACGAGTCAGACCACGGATTTGTTGCAACGCTTCCTTAAAATGTTTCTTATCAAATGGGGCGCATTCGGTCTCATGCGCCTGCAGTTCTCCCTGACGTATCCAGACTGCGGCATCGCCAGGCCTCGTCTCGAAACACAATGATCTCCTGGCTGCCACTTCTGGCGTGACCCACACTTCCTGCCATGCCTCAAGATTGCTGACCCCAAAAAAAGCCAAGACGCTTCTTAAGAGCGTGACCTTGTCAGTTTTTGCATCAAGATAACCGCGTTCAATCAATTCCTTGGTCGGTATCGTCTTCAACCACTGTAGATTTGATTCGAGCCGGTGGCGTTCCTCCAGCTTGGCGAGCTGCTCACGATACTGAGCCTCAAGATTGTTCCACATTCTGGCGGGGACATGGGTCACCAGCTCAAGCCGGTTGGCGGTTTCATAGGATAACGGCTGATTACCTTTAAATATCCGAATCAAGGTCTGCTCGGTCAACCCTGTTCGCATTGCCAACTCTTTTTGGGTCATCTCCAGAGATTCCATCACCTCAAGCAATGTCACCCCTGGCGGCACAGCATAGTCTGGCTCAAATTCATATTTCATTCTTGAGATGTCCATAGCGGGTTGCTCCAATCAATGTGTGTCGGCGATTTCTATGATTTCAATTTCGGTGACGCCGTCCCAGTCTAAGCCGCTATCTTCCCGGATTGGACTGGGGATATTGGCCACAACAAACAGCAACCGATAAGGGTGATCCAAGTCAACGGACAACTGTCCAGACCTGTTTCCGGTCAACTCGTGACATCTGGCAGGGGGGAGGCGGGAAATATCGCCAAGATTTTGAGCTGCCTTCAGCTCCATCATTCTCTGCTGCAGCTTTGCTCCACCCTTTACCCCCAAATGTTTGCGGGACTCGTCGGCTCCTGAGCATATTTTTTGCAACTTTCGTGTCTTAAAGAATATCCGCATTCATCGTTCTTTTCAAGTTTTTTATTAACATACTATGTTAATCATTATGAGAACAAGTCAACTGTTTACCCGAAACACCCCTCTCCAACAGCTGTAAACTGGCTGTAGGCTGCATCCCAGTCCACACAACGGTGTCATTATTTTCCAGCACATGCTCCCAACTATTCTCGCAGTCAGCCTTCTCAATCAGGGCACGTTCCAGGACATCCATTCGGTTTAGCCTCTCATCCTGCATCAACCCATCCTATACAAGTCCAAACAGACTGCGGTATTCCCTACCCTCCGATAATGACCATCCAGGAACGATATCAACCAAAAACAAGTTTACTATTGGCTGCTTGTTGATGGGCCTCGTTAATCTTGCGCAGAAAGACCAGGACTTCCTGGGTATAGCGCTTCTCAACCTTTATCGTCTCTTGAGTCGTGCAAAACTGGGAAGCGATTTTTTTGGTAAGATCCGTATTACCAAAAGTAGCATGTTTTTCCATAATGGGTAGGCTCCAAATTATCAACAACTTCCTTTTCTTCATAGGGACAATGCAGATTTCAGACAAGACGCAGCAATATCAGATGCCACAGATTTTACCAAATCAAAAGTCATCGAAATGCCACCAGTTATAAAGGACTTCTTGGTCTTCTGCCAAACAGTATCGCTGCGGATGACGTCTAACAATTCGTGCCCTTGCCATGTAAGACGTATAGCAAGAAATTCATACGGCCCACAGCCTAATGTTTTCGACATTTGGCCGCTGACCAGTCCGGCCTCCATCAGGAGTTCCATATGGTAAGAAATTTCAGCGGCTCGGTCACTTGGAAAGTTCGAAAGTCGCAAGCAACCCTCTTCTATGGTAACATCTTCAAGTTTTGTCAGAATATCACGTATTGTATCCCAGTCTCGTTTCATAATTTTTTCTGGTAAGTCTTGTTTATATGTTCAATTGACCAATCTACCGCCAACCGATTCCACTCAATAGCTCGACGGCTCCAATGCTCACTAATGGCCTGCGTAAAGTCCGGCCGTACCAGCTTGGCGCGTGCCTCCAGCCATTCGGAGGACTCTTGTCTGATCACCACACCTTCCAACGTACCAGTCCGGAACAGACTGGCTTCGGCCATGACTCGTGATTGCAACGCGGCAAGGGTTGTTTTACCCCTGAACAAGTCGGGGACGACAGGAAGATTGAGCAAGGCGGCCAATTCATTGCGTCGACTCGTGCTCCAGAAGCGCATAGCTGGACGGTCGTAAACATCGAACACCATAAAATAGTCGGGCAAGCGGTCGTAGTCCACCGAATGACGGGCCGCACACCACTCACCGAAAATGATGAGATTACCTCCCAGCATGGAGATCAGATCATCCGCCCGTGGCGTAAGCCAGGCCGTCAATTTTTTGAATTGGCCGCTAAAAGGCTCAGCTAAATACTGCCCCCGGTTTTGGAGGTGTAACATACCATCGGAGTTGACCGAGATTCCCAGATTGGCACCGTCCAGTTTTTCCTCCACCACCACTTCAGCCACGAGCAAAGCCTCCGCCTCGGTCGGTGACAGCACCTTATCATCACGAGGGCTGCCCTCACCCAGCCAGACGATGTGGGGTATATGGGGAAAACGAAAGAAATCGCCCGTCATGCCTTATCCCTTGCCATTTTCTCCTCATACCATTCGTCAGGAAGCAGACGATGAAAAACGATCCCGTGGGGAATAAGATCATCTTCAATTCGATACCAATCTGATTCAGCCCCATAAGCAATTGGGCAAGTTGCCATCAGCAGGATTTGAGCAGACTCAGCCACGGCGACCCATTTCCGGTCTTCCCGATCCGTGACGATGGCCTTCAATTCCTCCGAGAGGATCGCAATCCGTTCCCCGTTTCCAGCCAGGACTTCAACGGAGACATATTTGACTAGCCCCCGGTCATGTTTCGATTGCAGCACCTGAAAACCATACTCCTGCTCATGCATATTACTGTTGAAGGGCATATTCCGTTTATACTCATCGTCAATGAGGAACTCCTCGTCCAGCACAATGAAGTGATCAGCTATCTCGAAGTCCCGCAACCACAGATAAACAAGCTCACGCAGGTCGGCTTCTTTTGGTTCAGCATCATTCGCCAAATTTGACAGCACGTTATAAACAGCACTGGCAGCAAGCATGACATTCGTGTCAATCAGATACATCGCCACTTTTTGCCCTCGCTTCCTTGATATGCTGGATTGCTAGCTCCGCCTGTATTCTCGTTTCGCCGAGAGTATCGCCAAAAAATTTTGGCGGCCAATTTTTAATTCTACCAACAGTATCCGGGACCAGCTCCCGCAGTTTTGCTTCCTTGCCCTCGCGCTCGACAAAGTACATTGCGCAATTTTGGGGGTCTGTCTCGCCCTTGGCCAGCAATGTCTGCATCCGGCGAAAAAGATGCTCGGAATGGGTCTCGACAATGAACTGTACATTACGCTCTTTGCTGACCGTGACAAACAACTCGGCCAGCAGAGATTCCGCCTGCGGATGCAGATGACTTTCCGGTTCCTCGACAATGACAATGTGGCCGGGTTCGGCATGAAGGGCCGCAACGATGACAGGCAGCACTTGCGAGACCCCAACTCCAACATCTTTCAAGTTGGACATCTCGCCTTCACGGTGGAGGAGGAGCTCGTAGCGTGAGGAACCACCCAGCGACTTGACCGAAAGGTCATCAGCTAAATCCATTTCCTTGAGCCAACGCACCGTTTCCTGAAAGAGGGTTGCCTCATGAGGAGCAGTTCTGTCACGCTTCCTTGCCTTTTGCAAGGAAAGACCACTGGCAATCAGGGCATCCACAGCCTTGCCACCATCGTCGCCGATACTAGCCGGCATTCGTCCGCTCCACACATAATCCCGTTGGGCCAGACGGCGTACCGGCCCCAGATAGATAATCCGGGAAAGTTCATCCAGTAGCTGCGGGCCGACCTCTCGAATGGGATCTGCATCATTGCCTAACCGGTCAAGGACGGCGGGAGAGAAGGCAAAAGACCTGCGTGGGCGGAAATTGATACTTTGCCCACGGCTTTTACGTTCGCTCCCCAAAAACAGCCGATAAATTTCGGGCAGGCGGCGCTCGACAATGAAACCCTCGTCGTCCTTCCCAAGACGTAAATAGTCCAGTTCAGCGCCACCGGCTGGCCCTCGCCGATAGCGCGCCGAAAAGATAGTTGAACTTGCTGGTTCACCGCTGGCGCTCCAGCGGAATTCAATGCCAACACGGGTCGACGAGCCAAAACGACACAGCATGTCCTTATATTGCCCCAAGGCTACGGAGTCACCGGCGTCCGGATTACCCAGATTAAGGTCCTGATTGTCATCACCGCCTTTGACGGTCTGACGAATGAGCAGCAGGGCTTGGATAAGACTGGACTTTCCTGAGGAGTTGGTACCAAGAAAAAGGGTTACCGGCGCTAAGCGTATCGGACCTGTCGCTTTCCAGATTTTAAAATTTTCAAGGCTTAGATGAATCAGCATGGTTATTCCTTATTGCAGGTTGCCCCGTTCCATTCTATCCCAGGCCTGAAGAACCAAGCGCTGAGTGCGGTATTCGCCAAAGTTACGTTCATCATTGTTCTTGAGGACACGGAATGTTTCTGAGGGGTAGTCCGGCCCCATGACTTCGGCGGGATCGAGGATATAGCGCAGCTGGTCTCGGGAAAGGCTGTAGAGACGGGCGTACCAGGCGTCCAGTTCGGCACGTAAAAGGGCGCGGTGTTCCGGGTGAAAGGCGAAGGGCGGGCCTGTGTAGCCCAGATCCTCGGCCCAGGGGGCCAGGTCGTGGCTGGTGTAGGTCAGTTCCAAGACGCGGGGGACGATAAAAGTGAGATCGGCCTCGGTGTAGGCATCAGGAGGAAGGACGGGAAGTTGCTTTGCGATAAAAAAATTGAGTGTTATTCCTCCAATTTTCTGGCGAGCGGCAAAATCGAAACAAAGTACCGACAAGTTAGCGAGTAGGGCAGCAGTTTGGAATGGCGAGATTGAATCGCCAGGAAATATCAGTGGGATTTTGTTTCCCACTCCCGCCTGTGGTAACACGCTGGCGATTACCGTTCGTTCATCTGTGGCACGGCAGATATCCCGCCAGCCCATAAGCCAACGGGGGGATGTCTTTTCCAGAAGAACTGCGGCATAGGCGCAGGCGGCGGCCGCATCGGTCAGAAACGGGGCTGTATCGATGCAGTTAAGATAGACAGCGGCAGAGTCGAGAAGGTTTTGCACGGCAAGGGGTTTCGCCGCGTACCAGGCGGTTTTCACCCGCTCGCCCTTATCGAGCTTAGCCAGAGGTTCGGCGGGCAAAAAGCCGGGGCCGGGGAAGAGCATTCCTGCTGGGCTGTTGCCGCAGAGACCCAGCCCGGTGGGGGAAATTTCGGCAGCAAAGGAATGCAGTTTGGCGAATTCCTGCCAGGCCGGAAAGAGCTGGGCCATCGCCGCCCCGGCGGTGTCCATACCCTGGCCACGCAACCATTGGCCGAACAGGAGATGGGCAAGGGCCAGGGGAACAATCTCCTCGTCGTGATCGGCAAGGGCCTTGAGCAAAGCCTTGGGCAACCGGGCAATGCGGAGATAGACTTGGCGGGCCTCCACCCAGTAACGGGGCCGTACCGCAAAGGCCGGGTTCTGCTTGTCAACCAGGGACACATCGCCTACCGACTCCTTACCATCCTCCCCTGGCTGGTAAGTGGCCCAACGGTGATCAAACTGGTGGATCATCTTGGCCTCGTAGAGGGGAAGATGATCGTCACCATCGGCCGTGGCAAAGAGATGGCTGTCGTTGGACATATGAAACATTGCCATGAACCGGATGTCCCAGGGGTTTTCTTCCGGCTCGTCCTTGTCCCCCTCTCGAATCAACACCGGCACCCGGCTGTAAATTTTACGGGTCAGCTCGGCATCCATGCGGCTGCGGAACACCGGGCAGGTACGGGTATTGGGGTTGATGCGGCGAAAATCCTCAGGGCTCAATTTAAAACCGCGCCGCTCGTCGGCAAGTTGCGAGGTATCAGTGAGAAAAAAAGCAAAGCGGGCCTCGTCACTTGCCCCCAGGGTGAGCAGACAGAATTTTATGCGGCTATCCACTGCAGGGAAAAGACCTGCCCTATTCTCAAAGTCAAAGAGACTGACCAGGCGTCCTGACTGGGCGATATCGGCAAAATAAGCCTTGGTGGAATCATCGGTGGCAATGCCAGTGGGCACGATAAACCCGGCCCGTCCGTCTTTGGCCACGAGCTGGCTGATGGTCTCGGCAAACAGGGCGTAGGTGTTGACATCCCCCACTCCAGTGAGCGGATAGCGACCGCCATTCTCACCCTTGACATGGGCAAAGATGCTGGCGGCCTCGGCGGTGCGGCGGGCGCTGATAAATTCCTCATACAACCGCTTTTCTGCCTCGCAGTCCCGGTCGTCATGGAGAAGATCGGGGTGGAGATTTTTGGCCAGCATTCCCTGGGCAAGCCAGATAATGCGCTGGCCGCGCTCAGCCTTATTCCTGGCCGTGGCCACCTCTGGATGGCGGGTGGCGAAAAACTCCTCCTCCTGGAGTTTGATCCGTTCCCACGGTGGATTGGCCAACACACAGTCAAAACCACCCTTGGCAAGGACCTGGGGAAAGGCCAGGGGCCAGTGCAGTACCCTTGCCGCAGCGCAGGCGACTCCACTCGCTGCCAGAGTATCAGCATGGTTTGGGGTTCCAGCGCCGCCAAAGAGGACGGTGGTCAACTCAGCAGTGGTGGGTACTCTTGCCCCTGAATCCTTGGGGATAAGAAAGGCCCCGGTAAAAAGATTGGCGGCATGGGCAAGCCTATTTTCCTTCTCCTCGCGCAACAAAACCCCATAGACCTCTTCCTTGGCCATGACCTCGTCCGGGGTAGTATCCGGCATGACCTCCAGGGCGCGAAGCCGGGCCAGGATATTGTCATCTTCGCGGATAGCCCACATATCAAGCACTCCGGCCTGTTTTTTGACCAGCAGTTTGGCCCCAGCCCGGTTAGCTTGGCCCAACGCCTTGCATATTGCCTTGTCATCGCCGGAAAGGGGCTTGAAAGCGGCATCAGGAATCCCTTTTTCCATCTGGCTCAGATCGGTCAGACCCAGCAGGGCATCGCCGCAGAGCAGATGATGATCGAGAAAGGAGAGCGGCCGGCCCGGCTCATAACCTTCCAGCCACAGGGCAGTACGGGCCAGCTCGATGGCCATGGGATTCTTATCCACCCCGTAGATCGAATGTCCAATGACCTCCCGCAGAGCGTGGCGGTAATCCTCAGGACGGGCCGCGCCATCCACGGCCCGGAGCTGAGCCAGCCGTTCTGCCAACCGCCGGGCGGCAGCGAGGAGAAAATGGCCGGAACCGCAGGCCGGATCGATAACAGAGATGGCGAGCAGGGCCTCGGTCGGATTATCAGGCCGGGCCGTGAGACGTGCTTCAATCACCGGATCAAGGGCAGACTTGATCAACTCCTGAACCAGATTGTCCGGGGTGTAGTAGCTGCCGGTGGTCTTGCGGGCGTGGCCGCTGGTGGAACCCTCTTCGGTCAGACCGACAAAGCCGAAGGCACGGGCGGTAAGATCAACACTGGGGATCAATTCGAGTAGGCTTTCATACACCGAACCCAACTCCTCCGGCCCCATGTTGCCATAGTCCACCATGGCCAGGGCGCTGTCCGCCTGCGCCCAACGCAAATGGCGCAAAGCAGTAAGAAAAGTACGATTGGTAAGCAAGCAATCATCAAGGGTGGGACACTGGCCAGGGGCAAAAAGGCCGCCCAGGGCAGGCAGGGCCAAGCGAGGTTCGCCGGTATGCAAGGCCCGCAAAACGATCCGCTGCCCAAGCCAGAGATCATCGTGGCGTTCGCTGTCGGGACGGTACAGGGCGCGATGGGTCAAACGGCGCAGGGAGTAACCTTCCGCATATACGGCGCGGGCTGCCTGAACTTGAGGGGTGTCGTCGCTGGGATGGAGCAGGTCGCGCTCCTCCAGGGTGAAGAGAAAGAGAAAACGATAGACCAGGCGGAGCAGCTCCTGAAACAGGGCATCACTGGTGAGCGAGCCCTCATGTAGAGCGACGCGCAAATGATCATTAGCCGGATGGCTTAAAAATCCCTGGCCCAGAGTGAGGAGTGCCTGGGTCACGCCATGACGCAAACCTTCGCGCACCCGAGTGCCCTTGATTTTCCCCTCCTCCCGCCATTCCTCCCATGGACACTCAGTGCCGGGGCTGCCTGCGCTGCCAGCGCGGCTCTGATGCAAAAGGCGCCAGAGGGCGGCAAAATCCGGATACCGGGCATCGCTGAGGATGGTTTCTAGATCAAACTCCAGATAACTTGGCCGGGTGAGGGTAGCCGCATCTCGCAGGAGCCGGAGCTGACGGCCATTGCTGACCACGGACCAGACACACTCCTGGCTGGCGTTCAGGAACTCCTGAGCAAGCTGGAAACCACTTTTTTTGCGGCTGCCAGTCCCCTCGACGGCAAAGCGGGGATCGGGATCATCCAGAGCGAGATTATGAGGAGCAATCACCACTGGCACCCGACCACAGGCCATAAGCGACACCGGATAAAGGCGACCAGCGATGGCGATTTTTCCGGCTTCGTGCAGATCACCATATCCCAGTACATCGCGTAGCAACTCACGCATGAAATTCAGGGTGGTGGTGGCAGCATCCACATCCTGCCGGGAAAGGGCCGGAGCAAAAGTCTTCCACTGAGCCAGGGCGATCTGAAAGGCACGGCCATACTCGTCGTGAAGTTTGATCCCCTTGGGAACCTGATAATCAGCGGTCTGCTGACGGAGATGCTCGCCTCGAGCAATTTTGTCCAAAAGGTCCGGGACAAAAAGTGCCCCTTCCAGGCGCATGGTATCAAACGGCAACGTGTCGTTATTTTTTCTGGCCATATCGAATCCTTACAGACTATCCGGCAGCAGCACGGAAACGCCAATCACATCGACAGGCAGACAGGGACGGACTGCGTAACTGCCCAAATCACGGGCTGCTTCCCGCACCCGGCGATGATCGGCAAGCAGGGCCTCGGCCCGTTCCTGGGCCAAAGTTTCGATCCGATCCTGGTGCATTTTCAAAAAATCGAGCGCAATGGTGATCTCGCGACTGACAAGGGCTGGAGCCAGATTAGCGCTGGGGGTGATATTCAACAGGGTGGAAAGATCGGCATCTTCGATCCATTCCGGTTGAGTCCGTCCACGCACGGCAAGGGCAGTGGTTTCCTCGGCCATCAGGGTGCGGGTCTCGCCCTTACGGGTATAGCTCAACTGGTGACGCAGCCGAAGCAGATAGACGGTGGTGACCACCTCAACCTCTCTGGTGATGGTGACAGCAGCCCTGGCAGCAAGAGGCTTGTCATCTGTCAGTGCCCCTTCAAGCAGGGTGTCGGCCAGCAGCGCGACCAGCGGGTGACTGCGGTGGATAAACTGGGCCGAGGCCATGGGCGGGTAGTGGAAATCAATGGCCAGTGGTTTGTCAATTTGTTCCTGGGCAAGACGCTCCCGAAGGGCTTGAGGCAGGTGCTGGGGCAAAAAGCGGAAACCTGTCTTGCGCCAGGGTTCGAGAGGGGCATTCAGGCGAGCACAGGCATTTTTGACAAAGCGAGCCACGTCCTCTTCACCTCCCAGCACAGCAAGCTGCCTCCGCCATTCCGGCAGGACCTCTTCCGGCTTCAACCGACGCTGAGCAAAGACGGTACGGTTGGCCTTGGCCTTTTCCATAGCATCCTGCCACATGGTCTCCATGGGCTCCAGGATTTTCGCTGGCACACTGAAATCAAACAAGGTCATCTGTCGAGGTTGCGACGTGGGCTTGCGTTTCATGAGTGAAGCCTTGATCAGGGCCTGATTGATGCGCTGAGCATCTTCAGGCATGGGAACCAATACTCCCAGCTCCTGACGAATGGCCTCGGCCTTACGGAGGATGACGTTCAGGATAAAACCATCAACCGGATTGTCCTGGCCGTAGATCATGGCACAACGCACTTCCTTAGCCTTCTGGCCAAAACGATCCACCCGGCCTTCCCGCTGCTCATGGCGGGTTGGATTCCAGGCCAGATCATAATGGACCATGGCATTGAATTGATGCTGAAGGTTGACGCCCTCGGATAGGCAGTCGGTGGCAACCAGAATGGGATTATCATTCTCACCGAGCTTGGCAACGCGAATCTCTCTTTCTTCCGGCGTGTATTCGCCGGTGACGGCATCGATTATGGCCGAGGGAAAAGCGCGGCGCAGATGCCTGGCGACATAATGGGCCGTGGCAATATAGCGGCAGAAGATCACCGGACGAAAGTCATCATGGATAAGCGGCGTCAGGTGACGGATAAGGGCGGCGAGTTTAGGGTCGTCCTGACTTCCTGAGAGGGCTCTTGCCTCATCAATCAGGAACTGAAGGCGAGTCACATCTTCAAGTCGGGCTGCAGGCTCCAAATCACTAGATGAGAGGTCGTCGGTAAGACCATCGTGGAGTTGGGCATCGTCGGCCAGCGCATCTATGTCCTGGGCAGAACCTTCAAGCCGGGTGGAAAGGGCCTTGATGGCGGCATCCGGCGACGAGGACACACAACGGAGCAAAGCCAGGGTGACATACCAGATAAGGCGAGCGGCCTGACCTTGTTGCTGTTCGATACGAGCGGCCAGTTCGACACAGTAATCACGGACATTGTCAAACAGGGCACCCCAACGACCGGTAAGATTATACGTAATCTCAGCGGTTAAACGTCGGGGGAATATACTTGCATCCTGCCACTCCTCAATATCCTTGCGCCGTCGCTGGACGAAATGACGGGCCAGATCCTCCCGCAGGGGCTTGCGGCTTTCCAGGGCTGCTCCTTGCAACGAGGCGAATTCAGGTTTCAACAGCGACAACAGATTGTGAAAAGCGGTGTCATCGCCTGAATGAGGGGTAGCGGTGAGCAACAGGAGATGACGGGAATCGTCGCTGGTCAGCCGCTGGAGCAGTTCAAATCGTAGTTGCTTGCCTTGACCAACAGCGGCACAAGTGTGGGCCTCATCGACAATGATGCACTCTGGAGCAATGGCCAGGAAGTGATCGCGGTGACGTTCGCTTTTGATGTAATCGAGGCTGACCACCATAAATGGATGCTGATCAAACAGTGAAACCCCGGAAGGCAGATTGCGCTCCAATCGCGCCACGCTGCTGGCAGTAAGTCCCACCGCTTTGAGATGAAAATGGGTCTGGAGTTCATGCTGCCATTGTTCCACCAAGTGCGGAGGACAAAGGACAGCGCAACGGCTGATCTCGCCCCGGTCGAGCAGTTCGCGGACAATAAGCCCAGCCTCGATGGTCTTACCTATGCCCACATCGTCAGCAATAAGCAGGCGGATAATGGGCAGGCGCAAAGCCATGAGCAGTGGTACCAGCTGGTAGGCGCGCGGTTCCACGGCGATATTACCGAAAGAACGAAAAGGGCCAGCCCCGGCCCGCAACTTGAGTTGCAAGGCATCGCGGAGCAGGATGGCGGCATCATGGACCCCGGGACGATTCGGATCAGGCCAGGGAAAGGTGGCTGGCTCCGGGGGTATCAACTCAAGTTCAGGAAGAAGGGTCGCCATATCCTCATCGGATCCACCCAAGGGGCGGAGATGAAGAACCTTGGCGGATGACCGGGGCTGAACGACCCACTCCCGGCCACGGGCGCGGACAAGGGCACCGGGAGCAAAAGCAAAACTATTGGCTAAAAAATTATCCATCATCTTTCATTCGCTCTTTGCTTTTGAATGGTCATTCTGCCGTTCACTTAATTCATGGAGACGACGAAAAGCTCGAGCCAGGCTGTCGGCATTACGGGAGGCTAGGGAAACTGACCAAGTATCTCGAACAAAACGAGCTAAAATCTGATTATAGGCATAACCAATCTTGGCTGAAGAACCTCGCTCAGGAAGAAGCCCTGCCTTTATCTTTTGGGTGCCATAGCGGCGAACAAGAGAAAGGAGTGTCTGCTTTGGATCATCAAGCAATTCTGGATTTTGTGGCATTTTATCAAGAGGAATGCCACAAAAATTGGAAAATCCCTCTCGGTCTGCAAGCAACCAAGCTTCAATTTCCCTGACCGCCACTCGGAACAGCATACTATTCGATAAAATTTGTTCGCCACGCCAATGAGCAAGCAGTATTGAAGGGCAATCAATACGATCCAGATCGGTCAATAACAAGACAGGAATGGAGTATGCAGTTTTAGCCAGGCTCGAAAACTTTTTCTTCAAATAGCCATTACCCTGACGACCAATACGCACAGCCACTCGAAGTCCATGATTGGCTTCCAGCACAAGACGATCCGCCACCGCCTCACTCAACGCATCCTCTGTAGCGATGTAAAGATCCGTTGTCACCATAAACTCAACTGTTCAGCTCCTTGCGGACGGGTTTGCGGCAGCACTACATCCGCAACCGACAGTCCTGCATTGAGTCCTTGCTGTTCGGCTTCGTTGACAGGTCGAACCTGCGTACCTTCCTGGCCAGGCTCCAAAACCACAACCCCATGGGCATCAATACCCTCGTTTCCAAGAATAACCTGACTATGAGTACTGATCATGATTTGACGCCGTATTTTTATTCCTCGTTGAATGCCATGGATCAACAAGGGGATCTGCTCAACAACGGCTTGATGTAGCGAAAGCTCCGGTTCCTCAAGAAGCAGCAGGGAATTACCTTCCAATAACGACCACAGAATGCCAAGCAGTCGCAAGGTGCCGTCGGAAAAATGATCTTCTCGTTGCCAGCCGGCATGAGGACGGTAATGTTCATATAGGGCCTCCAGATGTGGTCTTCCTGTTACAGAATCCGGCTTGAATCGTAATTCCCTAAACTGTGGAACTGCGGCGGATAACGCCTTACTGATCTTTGCCAAACGCTTGTCGCGTGTCTTTTCCGGGCATTTGGCTATCCGTTCCAGAAATCCCTGTCCGAAGGGGTCATCTTCGAGGCGATTTCCACCAATCTTATCACCGAATTTAAGCAACTGAGGAATCAAATGAAGATATGTAACGCCACTGAAATAATCAGCGATCGCTCGAAAACGACCATTGGCTCGTGTTTGCTCCAAATGCGTTTCTGTCAGCAACTGCCCGTCTTTTTTATCATCTTCATCAGGACGAGAAAGGATACAATGCTCGCCCTGCCAAACTTCTTCGGTAGAAACTAATAACCGGTGGGTACCGGTACCTTCAGGTTTGAATCCAAGGACATATCGCCACGAAGACGATGTGGCATCCATACGATCAGAAAAATGTACTTCGATTCTCACCTCAGGATCACGCCGGGCATGCAGACATCGTAACTTGGAAATTCCACCCCGATCTTCAACTGCCTTCTGCAGTCCACCACCTGCTGGTTTACAGACATCTCGCAGGAAACGAAATACATCCAGTAAATTCGATTTCCCAGAGGCGTTTGGCCCAATAATATATGAATGATGGGCAAAGCGTGCTTCTGCTTCTCGAAAATTACGCCAGTTTTTTAGTTTTAAGTATGTAATGTACATTATCGATCTCCGTTTTCCCTGTTCGCCCGATTTATGACAGATATGTATTCTTGTCGAGGCCCAAAGCTCAATCGGTTTTGCCAAAAATATCCTGGTGTCGAAGGAAGATTTCTTGCCATGAGCTTTGTTTCTCTGGAAAAACTATAATACGCCAGCCACGATCTTCTGCATAGGCCTGCATGGTAATCTCAGGTTCCTGGAGAAAGATCAGCACCCGCCCAGCTTTATACTGAGCATCAACCACGCCCTGGCCGTTGCCCAGTGAAACAGACAACGCATCAGGATGCCTGAGTTTACAATGATCAAGCATAGAAAGCCAGGCATTGAGCATATCCTTACCTGTTCCTGTCTTGATCTGTACAGGTTTCGAAGAAGACTGCACCGAGGAATTGGCCAGGGCAACCAGCAGCTTCAGGGCTTCCGGCTCCAGGCGGTTGATCTTCTCATGATCAGGCTGATTGAAGTAGGAAAGCAGGCAAACATAGCAACCTGCCTCGCAGAGGCGACCACCATCGGGCCGCCGCTGTTCCGTTGTATACAGGGTCTCGATATCAAAAGGACCATCAGAAACAGCAAAGTGCATGACCCGAAGAGCCTGCCGTGCCACATCGGCGAACTGCCCTGCCTCTCCGGCCAACCGATTCAACACGCCAGCACCTCCCTCGGCTGCTTCATAAAAAAGGATGCCCTTGCGTGTATCACCATTTGGCAGAGCCTCGGTCATCATTTCCGATTCTTCAATCTGGAAAGCATGTTCAATACCCCGCTTGAGCGCAGCCTGCAAGGTGGCCATGACGCTTACATCAAGGGATTGATCATGGGGAGTCAAGATCAGAATGTTCCGGTGGTCTTCGACAAAAGGTACGATCCGCTGATTGGGAATCTTTCCCCCTATGGTGTCTTCCTGACCTTCGCCGCTTTCTTCATCTTCTGGGTTTTCCTGTTTGCTCCATATCCCTGAAAGAGGGTTGATATAAAAGCCCAGCTGATTTTTGTCCCTGCGCCGCCTCCAGCCCCGGTTAATACGCCAAATGCGAGCAGCCGGGGCATAGGTAAGGGTGGCAATGGGTTCTTCACCGAGCAGCACAGTTGCCTCGGTTTTTTGAATCAAACCATCCGGCCCCGGAAGAAAACGGTAGGTGGTCTGCAGTTCAAAGCCCTGTCGCTGGCGTTCCTCATCGTTTACGGAAATCCGTTCCACAGGCACAGTTTCCACGGTCTCGATGCGGTAGAGGCCGTTGATCCTGTCCTCGTCGGTGAGAGGCTTGCCGCAGTTGTCACAGACATTGCTGACAGGGTCGGGCGAGGATTCATCCCCCATGTGGCCATGGCCGCAGAGAGAACATACACGGGCGGAAATCGTGGCCAGAGAGGTGTCAGCCGTAACATGGTCAGCAGCACCGACATTGAGCTTGGCCCGGTTCACCCGATAGGTTCGTCCCTCGTGATAGATCAAGCTGCGGGGGCCAAATTCGGATAAAGCCAAGAACCGGGGACGGCTGACCATGTTGCCTTCGGTCGCCTTGCCGGTATCAGAACCGCCCCGCCCTGGAATCCAGGCCATGAGCGGCAGACGGGGAAAATTGTAGCCAGGCAGAAAGCCCTGGCTGGCAAGATAGCGGTAGGTATAAAAGTCGGAGTTGTAAGCACTCCCCGCCTTTAACAAAAGTTGCCGTTGCTGGAAGGCATCACCGTACCTCCGTTTTGCATTTTCCCGTTCTTTGGGACTCGCAGTGTGGCTCTTGGCCAGGACATCTGCCAGTTCCATCTGCCGCGTCGTAGCATCAAAGAGATTGCGCCAGCGATCCAGGGATTCATCGAACATTTTTGGGGCCTTGGCTATGACTCGTTCAACATATTGCTGATTAAACCAAGGTGCGGCGTCCGGGCTTAATTCGCTCACCACCTCAGCAATGACCTGTTGCGCATGGGTCAAGGCACGGGCCTGTACAGTTAAGTCGGAGAGGCTTTCCCACAGGGAAGGAGTAAGGGGTTTGCCTTCTTGCTTCAAATCAAGAAGCGGAGCGACGCTGGTATCGAGTTCATGCTCCACGGAGGCCAGCCAGACCGCATGGAGATGACTTTCCACCAAGTCACGGTTGGCAAGATCCAGAGTGGGCGGTTTAACCACGCCATGCACCATGTCAGTGGCATTCCGAAAAAACCATTGGTCGTGGGGACTTTGAGCTGCACAGTAAGTAAGCACTAGTGCCGGTTGACCAGAACGACCGGCGCGCCCACTGCGCTGGGCATAGTTGGCTGGCGTGGGTGGGACATTGCGAAGATAGACGGTGTTCAGGGCGGAGATGTCCACTCCCAGTTCCATGGTGGGTGAGCAAAACAAAACAGGCAACCGCAGAAGAGGGGCATCATGGCTTGGATCCGCTGCCCAATCTTCCCGGTCTTTTTTGGTAAATCGAAACCGCGACTCAAGGAACATTCGTTTACCAGCATCCACTTGGGCTGTGTGTTCGTGAGCCTCAAACTCGAAAAGCGGGTGTTGCGGCAGGGAAAGAACCTTAGCCACAGTGAGATACAGTTGGCGGAAAAAGGAGTTGATCCTCATTTCCTCGCCAGACGGAAGAGCGATTTCCAGGTTCCAGACAAGGGCTGATGATTTCAAACGCCAACCGGAGAGGTTATTATCCACGGCGGTAGGCTGCATGTATCCGTAAATCTTAGCTGCTTTCAGAAAGGATTCCAAAATATCGGTGAATTCTTGACCTTTCCAACCTGCCACTTGCCCGAAAAATTCCGTTCCTGTCCAGAAATCCGCCCGTTTAAGCAACCGCACCATTCGAGAACGCGGCCCCGCACTGATCAAATCTTCCCGCACGCGGCCACGGAATTCCGGCCTCTTGCCAAAGATAAGATATTTCGAGGTAACAAGCCGTTCATCCTGAGCGAAAGACCACCGTTCGTTCAGGTAATTGTATGCGCTGTTTTTTGTCTTGTCCTGATCACCGGGGTCAAGATATCGGGATTCAAGGCAGAGATTGCGTCGTAATTCATCAAACACAAGACGGGCAAGGGCCTCACGGTCTCTGGGCTGTAAGCGTTGCAGCACGGAGTGGCTATCGGCAAAGACAGATTCATCGGCGCAGAAATTGGCAAGATCCTGATATTCAATGGTCAGTAATTTGAGCTGATCAAGGTTGGGGTTGTTGAAACGCCATCCTTTACGAAGGTCCCGGATCAGTCGGTAACCAAGAATATAGCGTAAGGCCCGCTGGGCCTCCTGCCGGGCAAGCCCCATGAGGCGGGGGCTTTTGAGATATTCCGCAAGAACCCCCTCTTCCGTGCTGTCAAAACCGAGAGCCTTGAACACGGCATCGGCCAGATTCTCTTCAGTTAGTGTGCCATGATTAGCTTGCAGCGCACCCACCAACCCGGCCCGCAGGGTGAGAAGAAATACAAAATCGTTGAAATGGCCAGCTTGAAGAGCAGCATCCTGCCGATTGTCAGAAAAACCAAGGATTTTGCGCGGGTCAGGTATATCTTCCGGCAAGGAGGTCATGGAAAAAAGCTGCCGCAAGGCGCTCAAGGTCAACATCGTGGTTGCAGAAGAGCGTCCCTCGCCGGAAAGACTCGACAGACGGTTGGCATCCCGTCCATAGGACTCGTGAGTAAACCCGCAATTCAGACAAAAACGGAACTTACCGGGTGTAAACCAGAAGCTCTCCCCTCTGCCCTCATTGCCTTGGGCGTCGATACTGATTTTCTGCGGGACCGCTTTTTTGTAATTTGGCCTGATCTTGGGGACAGCCCCAGCGATATCAAGCCAGCTTTCCGGCAAGTCCTCCATTTGTCCATGATACTGCTGCCCTTCGCGCAATGGGGCAAGGAAGCCAAATCCCTTGCTATCATCATCGCTGGCAACATCGTCAATCTCACGCGGAGTGACTTGGTTGGTTGCCTCACCATGTCGCCATACCGGATGGTACTCCTGACCACACTCCCGGCAAAAATGCGCTGCAAAAAGCAAAACGTTTTCCTCTTGCCGGCCGGGCGCGAACCGTTGCGCATCGAGTGTAATCTGGCGTAGACCCTCCGGTTCCAGGGTGGCATAGACCTTGCCAGGCCCACTGATAAACTGATGCAGTTTGAAGGCAAAAGGGGGACGACCCTGAGGGGTACGCAGCTCATGAGCGGCAAGGAGAAACGCCTG
Source organism: Pseudomonadota bacterium (assembly GCA_043826415.1). Classification (GTDB taxonomy): domain Bacteria; phylum Desulfobacterota; class Desulfobulbia; order Desulfobulbales; family Desulfocapsaceae; genus UBA2270. The sequence goes on along the minus strand of JBDRQE010000037.1, from coordinate 11,381 downwards.
AAACACCTTCCTGGCTTCTTCCTCCTCAATAGAAGCATCCTTCGCCAGCCGTTCAGCCACTTGCGAGAGAGTGAGCGGCTTGGCCCGTTCCGGCTTGGAAAGCTGGGCATCCATATTAATGCCCAAGTTCAACTCCACCCATACCGCTAAGGGGTCATGACAAAAAGAGGTAAAATCATCCCAGACAAAACGGAAGTCTTTCAAGCGACCGACAAGAAGAGGTTTTACTCCTTCTATATCGAGAGTAGCGTCGGTCACTCGCTCCAAGGTCTCATCGATAACATCATTTGAAGTAATCTGCGCCCCAAAAAGTTTGCTGGCCACCGAGGCCACGGTTTTCTTTTTGTCGTCGGCGCTGCCGCTACTGGACATGGTTGCCGATGTGCCAATGCAGATAAGACGTCGGGCATCAAGCCGCTGGCGGAGCCGACGCACCAGCATCGCCACATCCGCTCCCTGCCTCCCCCTGTATGTATGCAATTCATCAAGCACCAGAAAATCAAGGTCCATGCAGTTCTCAACTACCTGACGGTCAATGGCTTCATAGCGGGTAAGAATCAATTCCAGCATCATGAAGTTGGTTAGTAGAATATCCGGAGGATTACTGGCTATCTGCTGGCGTAGCACGGAGCTTTCCTGGCCTGTATAGCGGGCAACGGTGAATGGTCTACCGTCTTCTGAATATCCGTGGAGAAATTTATTCAACTCCTCCAACTGACTATTGGCCAGGGCGTTCATCGGATAAATGACAATAGCGCGTGTCCGTGGTGTTGAATCAGATTGCTTGCTTTTAAGGATGCGATCGATGATGGGAATAAAAAATGCTAACGATTTTCCAGAACCGGTGCCGGTAGTGACTACGAAGCATTTACCATCTTGGGCTTTGGCAATGGCTTCTAGCTGGTGAGTGTAAAGTTGTAAGGGTTTGGCTCCGCCATCTGCTTTACCAACCTGAAAAATTTCACCACAGCTGGGATGCAACAAGCCCTGTTCAACAAGCGTCTGGATAGAGCTCTTACGCTGATAATTCGGATTAATCTGAATTAGTGGTTCCGGCCAATAGCGACCAGCGTTATACTGACGCTCAACTTCATCGAGTAGATCCCGAGCCGCAATCCGGGTAAAACTGCGAGAAAAGGCGCTATACTCTTCAATCAGTTGATTGCGGAATTCGAATACATTTTGCATGTGACTGTCCAATATTTTTAAATGAGCAAATTTCTTTGCGTCCTTCTATTATTCACTCGATTGAATTAAACACCTAACTTGGGGAAAGTCAAAGTCACAATTTTTCCAAAATATCCGTAACATCTGACATTATCTTTATCCATGCCGTATTTTGAGTACCAGAACACACATTGCAAGGGTAAAACTGACCGTATTTGCCAAAATCAATGGTAGATCCATAAGGAGAAACCCATAAATCAACCACAGAAACAATCCAGTACTGAGAATGCTATACATCAGGAGAGAAACATCATTGGTTCTTTTTGATCGCAATATCTTGATAACTTGAGGCAAGAATGAACAGGTCGTACATGTTGCCGCAATTAATCCAATAAGTGTGGTCGTGTCAAAATTCATGATAAACCCGCAGCCTTGGCCACAGGCAGCTCTTGCCAGTTAGTGGTATAAGCGGGTGATTTACGCCTCTGCTGTATAGCCCACGGCTTGTCTGTCGCTGTTGTCATTCCGTACTGAAGGGTACTTCGGCCCCATTTACTATTGATCCTGTCCAGAGCGGTCATCAACTGTTTATCCTCTTTCACTGCTGGCCTTGAGAACGAAAACAAATCCTGCTGCCTGTATCCTTGTTTTACGATACCGGCGAGCATGACACCAGCCTTTCGATATCTATACCCGGGCTTATACAATGACTTGAGGCACTGCAGAGCTGCGTTTATGAGCTCTGGTGTTGAAGAAGTAGGCCGATGAAGAGTAATTGTTCGATTATTGGCATAACTGGACTGTTCGTCAAATGGTCCAGTTGTAATAAAGAGGTTAAGAGTATCTGCTTCAACGCCTTGTTTGCGAAGTTTTTCGCCAGCTATCGAGACATAAGTAATAACGGCACCTCTGAGGTCGTCAAGGTCGGTAACCGGATGCCCGAATGATCTTGAAGTAATGATTGATTTTGGAGACGAAGGAGCGTTTTCAAGCGATATACATGAAATACCGTTCAGCTCCATGACGGTACGAGCCCCAACAACGGTTAATGTTTTGCGAATCCATGTTTCATCGGTCCGTTTGAGATCAAGGGCAGTATAGATAGAACGGTTGTTCAGCTTTTCAGTAGATCGTCTACCGATCCCCCAAACATCATTCACTTCAATCTTCCCCAAAACCTGATCAATTTGATTGTTGCCGGCAAGATCGAAAACGCCATTGAACTGTGACTCTTTCTTGGCTACTCGATTTGCAATCTTGGAAAGCGTTTTGGTTGTGGCAATACCGATGGATACAGGAATGCCAACATTTTTTCTTATTTTCTCTCGGAGTTCTGCTGCATATTTGACCCGGTCCCACTCTTTTGTTACCGGCAGTGATATAAATGCCTCATCAATCGAATACACCTCAACATCTGGTTCCATTTGCCGCAAGACATCCATTACTCGATGCGAAAGATCCCCGTACAGTGCATAGTTTGATGAAAAGACATGGACATTGTGCCTGGCAATCAAATGTTTGACCTTGAACAAAGGTTCTCCCATAGGAATATCGAGAGCCTTTGCCTCATTTGATCGTGCAACAATACAACCGTCATTATTGGAAAGGACGACAACCGGCTTACCGTTCAGCTCTGGCCTGAACAGCCGCTCACATGAACAGTAAAAATTATTGCAATCAACAAGGGCAAAGACTTTCTTCATCGAACAAGCCGGTTAAAATTGATGGATAACACTGGTGACCACTCCCCAGACACTAAAATCAGTATCTTCGGTGATTTCAACAGGAGGATAGTCAGGGTTTGCAGCAACTAACTGACAGGATGCGCTGTCTTGTATGAATCTTTTTACTGTCAGTTCGCCATTAACGATAGCAATGACAACTTTTCCACTCACAGCTTCAAGGGATCTGTCAACAACCAGGATATCACCATGGTTTATCCCTGCATCTTTCATGGAGTCACCCGCCACCCTCACAAAGAAAGTGGCAACTGGATGTTGGATCAGCAGCTCGTTTAAATCGAGCTTTCGGTCTATATGGTCGTCAGCTGGGGAAGGGAAACCGGCAGAAACGCCACAGATAAAGAGAGGACATACAACCTTGGTCTTTTGTTCAACTTCAAAAATGGCATTTATTGAGGAGTCTGTTTTCATGCATGTAAGAATATCACAGATTCCAAAAAATATAATGTTTCATTACTCATTTCTACTTATTTTTCAGCGCGTTCAAGTTCTCCTTTATGGGTATAAGTGTAAACCTCAGCACTAATGGTGTCATGTTTGGAAATGCTCAGGCTTTTTGAGTACTGCGTATGGGTTATGTTGGGGAGTAAAATTGCTAGGAGATGCTTCGGAATATACCGGAACGAAAAAACAAAAGGCCAGCAACTCAATGAAGTTGCTGGCCTAATTTACATATGGCACTGAAGGTCGAAATTTCTTAGATAGGTTTGAACTCACACACTTCAAAGAGAGCTTTTTCCATGTCGCTAAATGTCGCTAAATCTCAACATTCTAAAAAAACGTAGATCCTTTAAAAATGGTCGGGGTGAGAGGATTTGAACCTCCGACCACTTGGCCCCCAGCTATGTGGCCGAGGAAAACTGGCATGAACGGATGATACCACCACCCTGCTGATGCCATCCTGCATCGCTTAGTGCATGGTAAAAAATGGACACCGTTTTTAATCCATGAAAAACGTTAAAGTAAGAGACTTTTCCTTTACTGGAAAATCCTGGCAAAGCGCTCATTAACAACCTGCAGGTATTTCTCCTTCATTTTGTCCGATAAAAAGCTGACTTCGAGTAAGGCCTCCCATTGTGGGCGAATATTTGCAAAGTCGGTTGTTATTTTATCAATAATCCGCTCAGTCAATCCCAGGCGATCTCTAGCAAAATACTCCAGGAAATCCTCCCGCCGCAGTTTATTCTTCCTTGCGTTCAATGGTAAGGCCAGCTCTTCTTCAGGTTGAGGAAGGATAATAGTGGTGTTCAGGAGGTCATAGGCCGGGGTTAGAGAAATAATATCCTGATTGCGAATGACGGAAAAGTTTTTCAGGTGCATATCTTCGTTGCCAACCAGGAAGCTGAACAGAGTCAGGCGCAGGAGTTTTACCTTCTCTACGGCCGGAAAGGTGCAAAATGCCTCAATCAATTTGACAACTTGCTCCATACTGGAGCGATACTTTGTCTCCCGGTTCCGACCACCAAGCTGAGCAAAATCCTCAACATGTCGTTTCCCATTATGGCCGACTCGGTCAAAGCGCTTGATAAAGTATGTCATCTCCCCGTCCTGCCCATGCAATAGGCCATGCAGTGGCACCTCAATGCCTGCAAGGGAGGCGAGCCTCATAGTGAGATCCTCATTCTCGGGTACCTGGACATAATCAGCGATTTGCGGTTTGAGAATGTACTGCCCATTCTTATCAACGAGGATAAATTGCTGTTTCTTTATTTGCAACCTGGCCGAAAGTTTCGGCTGCACCCCCTGAATTGACATCTTCTGGGATCGAGCAGCGGCCTCCTGTCTCAACTCCAATGAGGTAAAGGAGAGGGGTTGCAGGTTAGTGAGCTGGCGGGAAAGACGCTTTAAGCCACTCTGTGAATAAAGACCTTCACATGGCTCATAGGTGAGAGGACAACGGTTCATAGCGCCTCTTTGATGGTGACAGCACCGACCGTATCCGCACCAACGATCAGGAGTTGACCAAACTTGTCATCGCGATCGAGCTTCTTCTGGCGCAACAGAGCCTCAAGCTGAAAGCCCTCGGGGAGCAATCCATCAAAAAAGGGGGGAAACTCGTTAAAGCGATACGGCTCTTCCTGAACCGGCATGGTCAGTGAGATGGGTGGCCCGTTATACCCTTGTTCATATTGAAAAGAATACTCGCGGCCATTTTCTGCCTCAATGAGCTGACCGGTAAAATCATTTTCAAAAAAAACTCTAGCGCTTCGCATCGGAATGCTCCCTCACAAAGGCCTCCCATAGGGGGCTGTGAAAATCCAGCTCAATGTTCATTACCTGCAAAACCTTGAGAAGTTTATCCAATCTTACGCTTATTTTACCGTTTTCAAGCTCATAGATCATGTTCTTGCCGACTCCGGCCAGTTCAGCCAGCTCCTGCTGAGTCAAGCCGCTTCGTTTACGATGAAATAAAATAATATCTGCGAGACTATTCTGCATAAATCTCCCTTTATTACGGGAATTATTATTGTATTATTTTAATAATGGCCTAAAATGGAATTATTATCAACATATTTACCCTGTTTTAAGGGAAAATATGTTGATAATCTAAAAAAATGCGAAAGAAGCATGATGAACAGGTCCTCAATTCCCTATATTCAGGGAATTAAGGACCTGTAAAAAATAAGTGGGAGGTTGCAACACCAATTCGTCATCCAGGATCAGGTACTGCATACACTCCAGCATACGATATATAGTAAAGAAACAAGAGAATATTCTTGTTTCTTTCTACGAATTACGCAAGGAATGTCGGTCTGGAAAATCGAGAGAGGGATATACACATTATGGCAATGACTGACAATTTGAGATGGCTTTGGTATATGTAAAGGTACGTGAGAGCGATCTCAAAATGCTGTTGAAGCTGTGAGTAGCGCCAAGCCGTTTTGATTTAGTATTTTCATTTCGAATTAAATGGAACAAAAATGGAACAAATCAGTTCAATTTACACAAAAAACACAATATAAACGTATCATTAACATGACTGGAGCACCGGACTTCGAATCCGGGAGTCGGGGGTTCGAATCCCTCCGGGCGCACCAATAAAATCAAGGGGTTAACCAGAACAATCAACTGGTTAACCCCTTTTTTTATGCAATTTATTCCATTCGCCATTGCTTTTTTCTGCTTTATTATCGGTAAGCGTCATGATTGTTGGCATCAGGGTTGTTATCCTTAGTCATATCCGGGTTATCGGCAAGCAGTTTCAATATTTTCACTGAACTTTTCCCCGAACTTTCTTGATGCAAAGCATCCGCATTGCTTTTTAATCTGGTGACAAAGAAAATTCCGTCTTTCATCAGGTGTTGTACCAAGTGTAGTCTGTGAAACCTCGGTCAAAGACCACGAAAGAGCCTTATTTTTCAGCGCTTTCAAGCTCCCCTTTTCCTTTACTGGAAAATCCTGGCAAAGCGCTCATTAACAACCTGCAGGTATTTCTCCTTCATTTTGTCCGATAAAAAGCTGACTTCGAGTAAGGCCTCCCATTGTGGGCGAATATTTTCAAAGTCGGTTGTTATCTTATCAATGATCCGCTCGGTCAATCCCAGGCGATCTCTAGCAAAATACTCCAGGAAATCCTCTCGTCGCAGTTTATTCTTTCTTGCATTCAATGGTAAGGCCAGCTCTTCTTCAGGTTGAGGAAGGATAATAGTGGTGTTCAGCAGGTCATAGGCCGGGGTCAGGGAAATAATATCCTGATTGCGAATAACGGAAAAGTTTTTCAGGTGCATATCTTCGTTGCCAACCAGGAAGCTGAACAGAGTCAGGCGCAGGAGTTTTACCTTCTCTACGGCCGGAAAGGTGCAAAAGGTCTCAATCAATTTGGCAACTTGCTCCATACTGGAGCGATACTTTGTCTCCCGACTCCGACCACCAAGCTGAGCAAAATCCTCAACATGTCGTTTCCCTTTACGGCCGACTCGGTCAAAGCGCTTGATAAAGTAAGTCATCTCCCCATCCTGCCCATACAATAGACCATGCAACGGCACCTCAATGCCTGCAAGGGCGGCGAGCTTCATGGTGAGGTCCTCGTTCTCGGGTACCTGGACGTAGTCTGCGATCTGCGGTTTGAGAATGTACTGCCCATTCTGATCAACAAGGATAAATTGCTGTTTCTTTATTTGCAACCGGGCCGAAAGTTTCGGCTGCACCCCTTGAATTGACATCTTCTGGGATCGAGCCGCGGCCTCCTGTCTCAACTCCAATGAGGTAAAGAAAAGGGGTTGCAGGTTAGTGAGCTGGCGGGAAAGGCGCTTTAAACCACTTTGTGAATACAGGCCCTCGCATGGTTCATAGGTGAGAGGGCAACGGTTCATAGCGCCTCTTTGATGGTGACGGCACCCACCGTGTCCGCACCAACGATCAGGAGTTGACCAAATTTGTCATCGCGATCGAGCTTTTTCTGGCGTAACAGGGCCTCAAGCTGAAAGCCTTCAGGAAGCAGGCCATCAAAAAAAGGAGGAAACTCGTTAAAGTGATACGACTCTTCCCTGACCGGCATGGTCAGGGAGATGGGTGGCCCGTTATACCCTTGTTCATATTGAAAAGAATACTCGCGGCCATTTTCTACCTCAATGAGCTGACCGGTAAAATCATTTTCAAAAAAAACTCTAGCGCTTCGCATCGGAATGCTCCCTCAAAAAGGCATCCCGCAGGGGGCTGTGAAAATCCAGCTCAATGTTCATTACCTGCAAAACCTTGAGAAGGTTATCCAATCTTACGCTTATTTTACCGTTTTCAAGCTCATAGATCATGTTCTTGCCGACCCCGGCCAGTTCAGCCAGCTCCTGCTGAGTCAAGCCGCTTCGTTTACGATGAAATAAAATAATATCTGCGAGACTATTCTGCATAATTCGCCCCTTTATTGCGGGATTTTTAATTGTCTTTATGGAAGAATGACACGGACCAGAGTTTACATCAAGGTTTTTTCACCTCTTTTCAGGGAAAATAACTTGATGTTATGAAAAAATGAAAGATTGAAGTGATCAACATTTCTTCTATTCCCTGGATACAGGGAAATAAAATAGTCAATTTAACCAAAGCACTTCACTGACACCTTCATATATGTCACTAATCCATTTACAAACTGCTTGAGAAATGGAATGACTTGCCCAAAATTGCCTACTACCTTTTCACATAGATCCCATGGCCTTGTATTCAAAAAAATACCTTACCTACTTTGGCGGGAAGTGTGCGGGATAATCTTCTTATTTCACAAATAAGGAAGTGATGGTAAAGAAAAAAGATAAGATATGCTGCATGGAGAATAGGCTGATTTTTCAATCAACTTATGTTTTTACTGGGCCATTTTCATAGTTCTCGCCAAAAAATGGAACAAATTTGGAATAAATCGATATTTTCAGACAAATAAATCAACAATATCGAACTGTTGAGCTCACAACACACCGGATTTCGAATCCCTCCGGGCGCACCAATAAATAAAAAAAGCACGTCGCGGATACTCGCTCACTGCTTTTTTTATGCCATTTTCATTCTTCTTTCCAGTTCTTCAGTTTGGCAAGGTGGAGTTTTTGATAGCCACGCAAAAGGTTTCGATGTGTATTAAAACCCTTCAGGCTCAAACCAGGGCTATGCAGACCGTAAAAGATCTCTTTTGCTTCAATGATATCTCTACAGGTCTGCAGGGTACTTTCACCGTACATTAGCTGAAAACTATCAACATAGTCAGCGAGTATCCTTGTTACATCATCTTTTAGTTCCAGCAGAACCCGCAGGCATTGATAATAGAGAGTGGTCTTGGCGTCAAGCTGGCCAGCATGCAGGCACCAGTCCACCCATTCGATGGCTTCGCTGTTTTTCAGTGCGAGACACAACATGGCTTTTAACTCGCCAATACGTAAAGAGGCCCAAGTGGTATCGGGATCAGGGGCCACACCAATAAATTCTGCAACACCTTGCAAATCGTTATACCCTCCCTGATCAAGTCGATCAAAAAGAGCCTGCCACTGGGTGTGCTCAAGATTTTTCAAAGAGAGAATTTCTTTGCGAAACAAGGCTCCTTCGTTTTTATTATTCCAGATCAGATCGTCAACAGGGTAAATCTCAGACATACCAGGGACAATGATTCGGCAGGCATACACATCGAGATGGCTGAAATCTGAGATATAAATATCAAAGCCCATCTCATGAATCAGATCACATAAAAAACTGAACTCATCTTCGTTGGTTGCGTCAAAATCCCAGTCACAGAAGGCGTAATCAGCTTTATTTTTAAAAAAATCATATGCCAGTATACCGCTGGAATCGACAAAGTGTGTTTCAAGATTATGAGGATCGGCAACTTCAGCAAGATCAAAGGTAGGAGGCTGAAAAGCGTCAAGTTGATGGAGCCCCCTTCCCTGTAACAATTCAGTAACAGTTCGTTCCAAAGCCACTTCAAAACTTGGATGCGCCCCGAATGAAGCGAATACAGTTGCATTACCAGGGTTGATGAGGGTGACGCTCATGACCGGGTAACGCCCCCCCAGCGACGCATCGGCAATACGAAGCTGATAGCCATGTTGCCGCAGGGTATTCAACGATTCTGTTATTTTTGGAAAGCGGGCAAGTACATCGTCCGGTACTTCCGGCAGACAGATGCCTTCACTAATGATTTTATTTTTAATGAAACGCTCAAACACTTCCGACAGGCTTTGAACACGAGCCTCATAGGCTGTATTGCCCGCAGACATCCCGTTACTCACATACAGGTTATCAAGAATATTGACCGGAAACCAGATCGTTTCCTTATCACGTTGGCGTTGATAAGGACAGGCACATATGCCACGTTCACCTGCGCCTGAATTCGTGTCGAAGAGGGTTGAGGCAGTAAATTCGTTTTCCGGATCATAGTAGTGCCAGAGTTTTTCATCCAGCAAGGCCATCGGAATCTCGTTATTATCGCTCTGAAACCATTGTTCATCAGGATAATGGACAAACTCACCTTGTGACAAGGATTCGCCAAAATAGAAATCAGCAAAAAAATAATTGCAGCTTAACCGTTCAAAATATTCACCCAAAGCACTTGCCAGACAAGATTTTTCCGTAGCGCCTTTCCCATTGGTACACATGAGTCCACACTCTTTATCGCGGAGATGCACAGAGTAAACATTTGGTATCGGGTTTAACCAGGAGGCTTCTTCAATATCGAAGCCTAAGTCGACAAGTTGTTGCTGCATGGTTGCAATAGATAATTCCAGGGCAGCATCTTTACCTTTTATAAATGTTTCTTCGTTCATACTTTCGTAGATTCCAGTAGTGGTGCCATGTTTTACTTTTCTGAGCAACAGCTCATGAAGACAAGTAACTCAGGACCACCACTCAAAAAGATTACAGTTTTAAAAAAACCGCTTTGCACATCAATTTGCCGCAGAGAAACAACAATAATGGCCAGTAAACAAAGCTGAGAGCGGTGAGATGGTGAAGAGAAATTCTGGTAGAGAAATAAAATTGTACTCCAATCTGCCTTAATTATCCCATATTACCGGCGGTGACGGTGGCAACAACAATATATCTTGCCAATTTGCCGCTGAAGGTGAGTAAGGCAAATAACAGAAAATTCAGCCGCAGGGAGCCACTGACAAGGCAAAGAGGATCACCAATGATCGGCACCCAGGAGAGTAGCAGTGACCAGGAACCATATTTCCGGTAGAAAAGAACGGTCTTGTGAAGTCTGGCCTCATCAATTCGGAGAAACCTGGCTGCGAGGAACGAAGCCCCCCAAAGTCCAATACAGTAGGTGGTACAAGCCCCCAGAAAGTTTCCCAAGGTTGCTACCACAACCACCTCTTCTATCGGATATGCCTGCAGGATCAGGGTCACCAACAGCCATTCCGAGCCGAGGGGCAGGATGGTTGCCGCCAGGAAACTGATGACAAAGAGCGCCGTCAGACTGTGCTGGATGAGAAAATTTTCCAAGAATATTTCACAGGAATATTTTTTGCCTCCTCCACAGAATCTGTGGATAGGCAGCGTTAAAAATTAGAGCATTGCTTCCCCCTGTGGGATTAGAAGGGATTTACGAGAATCAATCCATTCCACAAAAGAAAAGCAATGCTGCTTAAGACTCTACTGAACAAAGTTGAACGTTTCAAGTCGTTCGTTTACGGTTCCGTCTGCGAAAAGGCAGGGGTTAAATACTTTCGCTTTCATCCCTTGCGACATGCTGGAGCCAGCTTAACGGATAGTATCAACATACCACTTTCTAAAATCCAAGGGATACTAGGTCATGAAAACAGAAAAACAACAGAAGGATACATTCACACTACCCGTGGCAGATCAGTTGAAGTCATGAGAGCTTTTGAAAAGGCACAGGAGTCAAATGCTTAAATAATCGTAACTATTCAGCGCCCATGGTTGTCGCAGTGCTTTCCATAAAGAAAGGCCATTTCCCCCGGAAGAGCAACCGTAAAGCATCAGATGCAGTAACGCCTTGTTTTCGGCAGGTCGAGAGGTAACTGCGTATGCGGCAGAATA
>JBDRQE010000036.1:0-43391 GCA_043826415.1 Pseudomonadota bacterium | reverse complement strand
GATGATGACGACGATGATGACGACGATGATGACGACGATGATGACGGCGACGATGATGACGATGACGATGATGACGACGATGACGACGACGATGATGACGATGATGATGATGACGACGATGATGACGACGATGATGAAGACGACGACGATGATGACGATGATGACGACGATGACGATGATGATGATGACGACGATGATGACGACGATGATGACGACGATGATGACGACGACGATGATGACGATGATGATGATGACGATGATGACGACGATGATGACGATGACGACGATGATGATGACGACGATGACGACGATGATGATGATGATGATGATGACGACGACGATGATGACGATGATGATGACGATGATGACGATGATGATGACGACGATGATGATGATGATGATGATGACGACGACGAGGGAGGCGATAATGGAGTCGATGACGACTACAGTGGCGCAACGGATGATTCTCTGGTCGAGCCACCTGCGGAGACCTTTTAATAGTCTCGCTGCACCATTTGCACTTGCTTGACGAGGAGGCGTGGGTAAGTCTTAAAAAAACTTACCCACGCCTTTTGCGGCTTAACACTTACTTCCACAGAATAACAAAAAGGAATGTCCAGTATGATGGGAAAGTTCAGTCGAGAGGGAGTAACGTAGACGAAGTTGGAATAACGTATTTATCAGCTTTGCAATTTTTTTTGGACAAAAGCTTGAAAAAAATACTTATTTTTGAGATAGCTTAAGTATGTTGAGATGTTAACTGACGTTGAACCTTAAAAGGTTTCAATCAAAAAAACATATCTGTACAGGAGAAATAAGAATGTCTAAAAAAATGTATGATGTCGCAATTCCACTTGGCACCTATGAAGATCGTGACGGCAATGAAAAGACCAGGTGGCAAAATGTTGGAGCAATTTTAGAGGGAGACAAAGGCCCGTATCTTTTGCTTGACAGATGGTTCAACCCAGCTGGTCTGCCCAATCCAGAAGACCGAACCAGCGTCATTCTTACTTTAATGGAGCCAAAGCGATAAGCGCCAGCCATCATACAAGTTATTGCATAACAAGTTGGCTCAACAAAAATTCATTCCACTATTACCTGTCAATCAATTGTCATCCTTATTATGCAAAAGGGTTTTCACAAATGGACACACTTAAAATTGCACATAAGGGTGCTATATGCCTTGCAAACCTGCTTCAAAAAAATGGCAGCTTTAAATACCGATACGATTCACACTCCGGCACCCTTCTGGAGGGATACAACGTTCTCCGTCATGCAGGAGCCGTATGGGCCATGCTTGATGTTTATCATCATGTTACCGACGAAAACATTTTAGCATCTTGTCGTCAAGCTACCCATTATCTCCTTGACTCCTATTTGAGATTTTTTCGCAGCTACAACAATGTTTGTATCTGTGAAGACAATGCCATCAAGCTCGGTGGTAACGCTCTATGCACACTTGCCCTGACTTCTTTATTCGAAAAAACACAGGATCATTTTCTTTTAGCTATCGCTCAACAACTTGCTCAGTTTATGTTAGCTCAACGGCAAGAAAACGGAAATTTGATTCACAAGAGATATTTTCAATCAGGAAAAATATCCAAGTTCCAATCGATGTACTATACCGGTGAAGCGCTGCTTGCCTTGCTAGCCTTATACCGGTTAACCCAACAGCAAGATTGGTATAATGCCGCACAAGATATCGAAAACATACTTGCCCCTGAAGATTATGGCGTACAAGAGCAGTCTCACTGGATGCTTTATTTTCTTGAACTTCTGTCAAACTATGAAACATCTTCTCGCTACTACCTTCATGCCCAAAAGATTGTCCTCCACATACTCGAAAATCCTGAATATCTTTCATGGGAGAGAAGTACGCCAATAGCTTGCCGCTCAGAAGGCTTGCTGGCTTTTTTACGAATGAAACGACCTGACAATATTGACGATAAAATATTGCGTGAAAGATGCCTTGAACAGATTAAATACAACTTAAACAAACAATTAACGTTTCAACTTTCTGATGGTTCTTTTATCAGGGGCGGCCATGACCGGCGCAACAATGAAGTTAGAATTGATTATATTCAACATAATATTTCTTCGTTTCTACATTTTTCACGATTGGGTTTGAATATACCTCTAAACTCGTAGACATGTATTGCCCGAAGCAAGCAGAATATACCGTGCAAGCATTCTGTCCTCAACAATTCAGGCCTCTATCGCTCCAAATATGAATCCATGAAGCAGACTGAGATGATGACGACAGAAAATACAGCCAGGATAATTGCAAACAAACTGTTCCTGTTATTTATACTAGTCGCCACCAGTCTTTTCAGTTCTGGCTGTGAGGGTAGCAGTGAAAAGATATATCAGATACGGCATGAATTTGACAAAAACATCGTTTATTTCCCAGACAAACAATGGGCAAAAATAGCATCACCTGAGCTAGCGGGATGGTCAACCATAAAACTTGAAGAAGCTCGCCAATATTCTGAAAGTATCCATTCCAGCGCTGTGATCATCATTGAAAATGGCATTATTATCGCCGGATGGGGTGAAATTACAAAATGCTATAAGCTCCACTCAATACGAAAAAGTCTTATGAGTGCCATGTATGGCATTTTTGTGGATCAAAAAAAAATACATTTAACAAGCACGTTAAAAGAACTACATATTTCAGACATTGGTGGATTAAGCCAGCAAGAAGAAAGGGCGACAGTACGCGATCTGCTAACAGCAAGATCTGGAGTTTTTCATCCAGCAGCATATGAAACAGAAGGAATGCGGGAAAAAAGACCAGAACGAGACAGTCATAATCCCGGAAGTTTTTGGTTTTATAACAATTGGGATTTCAATGCATTAGTAACGATTTTCAACCAGGAGACAAATGAAGATTTTTTTATTCAATTTCAGGACAAACTAGCAAAGCCTCTCCAAATGGAGCAATTTCGCCTGCAAGATACATCCTATTATTACGACCCGGAATCCTCTCTTCATCCGGCATATCTTTTCCGCATGAGCGCACTCGACCTCGCGCGTTTTGGCTTACTCTATCTAAGAAAAGGGAAATGGAGGGAACAACAGATAATTTCCGTTGACTGGATTGAGCAAAGTACCCAAAAACATACTGTAATCAACCCTCAACACCCGGAACGTGGATACGGGTATTTATGGTGGATCCATGAGGAAGGTTATTATGCCTCTGGGACCGGTGGGCAACGTCTTTTTATTGTACCCAAGTCCAATGTGGTAATAGTTCACCAAGTCGACACTGACAGCAATACCCGAGTAAAATCTAAAGCGATATGGACACTTTTTGACAAAATAATGCAATCCCGTAACCGTAACACCCATACTACTGAATGATTTCAACAAGCAAGCAAAACACGCTTGATTCAGCACCTACGGAAACTCTATTCTTGCTTAACAAAATATTTGCAGGCCGAGACCCGAGACCCGAGACCCGAGACCCGAGACATATAATAATTGAGTTATCAAACATATGCTATGGTGTCAAAATGTTCCAGAACAATAACGCACCCCAAGTAACCGCTGAACCCACCGGAATGATTGGCAATAAGAAAACAGTTGTAACATTGATGCCAGATCATGTTCCTGAGTTTCTTCATAACGCTCTTGAAGGTCTGAAAGAAATCAACCTATCCGATAAAGAAAGATACAAAGCAGCTCTCGAAAAATCTCCACAAAGAATATGGATGAACTATTTCCCATTTCTTTTGACATCTAACTCAACTCTTTCACGATCCATACTTTTGGGAGAGGAGTGTGGATCCCTCTGTATTTATCTTCTCTTTCACTGGCCGCGCAGAAATCGCCTTCATCTCTACCTTCCACCTATGCCCTTCAGTCAAGAAGCAATTAATCGCTGTTTTGAACGTATCAATACATTTAACGACGATTATAGCGGCCAGATTTGGTGGATAAGTGAAACGTTAAAAAAAGAGATTAAACAATCAAATCAATTCAACATAAGAAAGGGAGATGAAGAGTTTATATATAGTCCCGACACATTCAAGGATTTGAATGCAAAAAAGTTTCGCATACTCAGATACCAACTCAGAAGAGCAGAACGAGAAAATCACATTGAATCCAGGCTCTTTACTCCGCAAGATAAAAACGAATGCCTGGCACTTCTGGAAAAATGGTATTGGAGCAAAACGAACAACAGTGGGAAAGAAATTAATTACTTTTATGCAAAAACGGGCCTGCAACTCTTTGAACAATTTTCCCGAAATGATTTATCCGGCTATGTATACCTGATTAAAGGGAAGATCGTGGCGTTTGCCTTTGGTGGAGAAATTATCGGAAAAACAGGCTGCTGTTTTTTACGCATCTCAGACCATAATTATATCAGTCTTGGATATTTTGTCTGTCATCATTTTTTCAAAAACATGCAGCAATATACAATTATCAACGATGGAGGCACAACGGGCCTGAGTGGTTTAAAATTTATCAAAAACAATTTGGTTCCAATCAGAACTGAAGCCATCTACAAAGCACGACAGAAGAAATGTAATGATACTTCAACCCAAACAGATAATTTATTGACAGAACAGCACAACACAGATCAGGAAAAACTCAAGATCCTCAATGGATTAAAATCTCTTGCAATTGAGGATCAGAAAATATTCCTTCAATGCACAGACAAGGCAAAGAAAAAATCATGGATCTCATTTTTCCCTTTTCTATTCAGCTTTAGTCAACGCGCACAAAGCACACTATACTGGGAAATCTATCGAGGGTCCATTTGTCTCTATTATCTGTCTGAACGAGCGTCAGGGAAGACATTAAGCCTCTACTGTCCACCTTTTCCTTTCAGAAGCAGAACACTCATCTATGCCATGAACAAGGTAAATCTTTTCAATCAGACAAAAAATGGAAAAATCACCTGGGTGGAAGAAGAAGATCAGAATGATATTGCGCGTCTAGGTTATAAACTCAACACAATTGAGCATGAATACATTTACTCGAAAGCAAACCTGAATGAATTTTTAACAACTTGCGGGACAAATGACCAAATCACCACACTTGCATACACCCACAAGGACGAAAAAAAATGCTTAGAAATACTAGACAAATGGAAAACTGGTTATCAAGAAAATGTCGGGAAAAATCTGAAGTACCAGTTAGGACGCTCCTGCATCCAGAATGCCTCACAATATATGGATGGGACTCTTATCGGGGAGGTTCTTCTGGTCGCCGGGGATATTCAGGGTTTTTGTTTCGCAGGTGCTATCAATTCAGAGTATGCCAGTGTACTAGTCACGATTACCGCCCCAGAACATAGCAAATTGAAATTTTTCCTACAGGCCAGCATGTCACAGAACTTTTCTGCTCCACTCTACAACATTTCCGCAGAAAGAGATGATGAATCAGGACAATACCTGAGTGACACAGTGAAACCGGCAATAATACACCAGATGTTGCGGGCTCGAAAACTCAACAAAAAGGAGCTAAATATGTTTATACGGGAAGTAAAGGATATCAATACCGCCCTGTTTATTATGGCAGCACGGGAGCTTGGCCTTGATGTTGATATCGTGTCGGCATCTTATAGTTATTGTGTGATTTCAGATGGAAAAAAGACACTGCATGTATATCATAATGCCACAAGCATTACCGATGTCGCTACACGCAGAGTCACTCACAATAAATATCTCAGTCAAAATATCTTAAAATCACATGGGATTCCTGTTCCAAATGCCAAAATCTTTTCCCCTCAAGATGAGGATAAAATCCTTGCCTACGTGGAAAGATTCAAACCAATCGTCATAAAACCAGTAAAAGGATCGAGGAGTGTTGGCGTCACAGTAAATCCACAAAATCCTGTAGAAGTTCGCCAAGCTGTTGCACGTATTAAGAGTGACAGGGTAATGATTGAACAATATATTTACGGGGCCATCTACCGCATCCTGATCCATAACAGCAAAATACTTGATGTATTGCTCTGGCTGCCACCCTATATCGTTGGTAATGGTCTTGATTCTCTTCATGATCTTGTCGAACTGAAAAACGAGTACTATCGGAAAAATGATCTCTACCTGATTCAAATTGATTTTGAATTCCTTACCCAACAAGGGTTTGATATGGGATTTATTCCCGAGAAAGGACAGCATATTGCTGTGCACCCATCCCACGAACACTATGTCGGTGGCGAACCGGTCCGAGTCGATATACAAACCATTCACCCTGACAATATTGCAATGTTTATCAAGACAGCAAAGATATCAGGGCTTACTTTGGCAGGACTTGATTTTATCAGCAAAGATCTCAGTGTGCCCTTTAGTGAAAATGGCGCTTGTATTAATGAAATCAACAGTAGTCCGGAAATATGGCCTCATTTTTTTTACGAACAAAAAGAAGACATCTCTGCTGTAAAAGCAATTCTGATAGGTCATTTTTCGCAATAGTATTTAAAAAAAATGCCACCGCGCAGCAGCCAGCAATGGAGTAAGACCATAACGGCTTGATATCCGAAAGAAGAAAAAATAAAATACACACATCACGATCCGTAATTATTGAATAGGAAAATACAATGCGGAAAAATACAGCTGGTATTATCAGAGGGAATTGGTCATTTAATGAAAAACAATATTACCTTGCAGCGCTCCATTATTACGAAGAAGTTATTTTCATCGATCCAAGTCGAGTCACCTATACACTGGATCTTTCAAAAAAAATAATCCTTATCACACAAGAAGGTGTTCTGTTAAATGATCTGGCAATGGCCTATACCTTTGGTCGTAAAGATGAAACCTTGTTACTGGTAAAATGTTTGGAATTGTGCGGGTGTCCAATATCTGACCCCTATCATGCTATCAGCAGGGACTGTATGGGGAAGATTACAGATTCATTAAATATGTTTGCTGCTGGAGTAGGAACGACTTCTCACATTCTTACCTCACTTGCTCTTGCCGAAGAATATATCAACAACCTTTCTGCAAACTATTTTCCCTTACTGAACAAACCGGTTTCAGGCAACAAAGGAAAAGGAATTGTTTCCCTGAATACCCCCCAGGAAGCTATCGAGTTTTGTGCCTCGCATTTTAGAAAAAGTGATATATTCCTTTTCTTTGAGCAGTTAATGAACTACACACATGAATTCCGCGTATATGTAGTAGACGGATGTTGTATTGAGGCATATGAAAAAGTTAGAGAAGGAAATAGTAAAGCGATCGTGATGAATCTTCATCAAGGTGCCAGGGCCATGAAGATTGAAGAAGCCGTTAAGCAACAGATTTTCCAATATATTCAGCAGTGCCTGCCAGAAAGGTATCATACAGGAATCTTTGGAATTGACTTGGCAATGGCCGTTGATGGACAATGGCATATTATTGAAATCAATCGTACTCCCGGCTTTACTGGCTTGAGCACACTAGGACTACTAAATTTCCCCAGATATGTACACAAGATCCTGCATAAACGATCACGCAAATTTCATCTTACTGACGACAGCAAACAGAGACAAATTATCACTCTGCTAGGAGATACAAATCCAGGAGAAAGCTACCAACTGAGGCTTGAGGAACGCGGGAAAGAAAATATTTTAAAAACAAAAGGTTATGACTTCAGCTTCAGTAAATTCCATACTTTTCTGCAGGAATCAGATTTTACCATTGCCAATCTCGAAGCGTGCATCACAAACCAACAACACTCCACATTAGAAACAATAAAACCATATCTCGACTGGACGGATATTGTTGAGACCCCAAGTCTCCTTAAACGACTCCAAATCAATGCTGTCTCCCTTGCCAACAACCATACAATGGATTTCGGAGCAACTGGTATGGAGCAAACATTAAATA
Organism: Pseudomonadota bacterium; assembly: GCA_043826415.1. Classification (GTDB taxonomy): domain Bacteria; phylum Desulfobacterota; class Desulfobulbia; order Desulfobulbales; family Desulfocapsaceae; genus UBA2270. The sequence continues at coordinate 35,568 of JBDRQE010000036.1, read as the reverse complement.
TTCTCCGAGATCACGATATCGCCTTTTGCGGAGCCGGGAGGTCCGCCCAGGAGGCAATAGATGTGCTGCATCACCACCTTTCTGTCAATGAAAAAAAGCTCCATCTCATTGTAACATCTGGTTTTGAATACCGGAAAAATCATGTTGCCTGGAATTATTATGCAACACCAGACAACGCCGGTGTGAATTCCTGGGGAAAATCAAATGCCATCAGACAACTGACAAACTTGCGCAACCTTTACCCCAACGCATTCCTAATTGCCTTCCCTCATTGGGGAAGTAATTATCAATATGTAACGGAACGACAGAAGACACTCGCGAAGAGCCTCATCGAAGCAGGTGCGGATCTGATTATTGGTCACGGTTCTCACATGATGCAGGAGATTGAATTGTACAAAGGGCACTGGATCATCTATGGTATAGGCAATTTTGTCTATAATTCACCAGGTCGTTTCAGCCGTCACGATGTCTTACCTTTCGCATTATTAACTCGCTTGACTGTTTACGAACACAATAACCAGATCTGTATCAATGTACAAAACTACCCTACCTACATTGACAATAACAAAACAGATTACCAATCACATTTTGTGACCGAACGTCAATTTCGGCAGGTAATAGACTTTTTCATGCCTCATAAAGGTGTGAATACAAATCTCGAACATAAAATGCGGGCCGGAAAGGACAAACATGGTTTTTATCTATCCTTTGATATTCCCTCTCATCAAATCAACCTTGAATTGCCAGAAAAAAACGACTCATAACATCAAGAGATTTTCAAGCCCCTTCCGCAGACCTAAAATCCTATCTTCCTTCAACTCATAGCCAAACCCTCCATAATGTAAACGCAACAACTTGGTTTGCCTTACTGCGATTTGAGTGATCAACAGGTCTCTGAGGTAATCATTCTCTGCAGGTGATAATTTTCTGACACTCTCATACCCCTGCCTGAATGCTGCAAGATTCTCCATATGAAAAGCTCTTTTCTGCGCAGAAAATTCGACCATCCCGTTTGCTAAATCGATGAGAGCCGGTCCATAGCCGACACTCTGGAAATCAATCAGCCAACACTTCCCATCGTCAAAAAGAAAATTAATAAGAGACAAATCGCCATGACAGTGGGTCGGGTACGCGTTGAAGTCTCGCAATCGTTTAGTGTAGTACGGGATATTTAAAGAGATGTCCATCCCTACGATTCCGCCCTGATCATGGTATGTCTGCCATGCCTCCAGCCAGTAGAACAGGAGCTGTTTGTTGCTATACGAATTCGCATACTTTGTTTTATAACGCTTCGCCTCATTATGGAACCGTGCCAGTAAATTCCCGGCAAGCATGTTCTCTGCCTGGGAAGGTTTTGCCACATACTTACCTGGAACAAAAGTAAAGAGCACTGCCTGTTCTTTACCTTTCTGGCTGATATACCTTCCTGCTTTATTTTTCAGGGGAAGCGCAACTTCCAGACCGGCATTCTTCAATGAGTCCAACAGACCAATCTCATAGGCAATTTTCTTTTGGTTTCTTTTATTCAGGTACTTCGAATCATAGACCTTCAAAACGTATTGTTCCGGTTGGGACAATACATGGTAGACTCTGTTGAATGATGCCACATTAAACCGCTCCGTATCATGAACTGTGATTCCATAGTTCTGCGTCACCCATTCGGCAATCCTGTCCCGAGAGAAAATACAACGAGCTTTTATTTCACTAAACCATTTATCCTTTTTGACTTTATCTCCTGTCGAGGGATGAAACAGATAGCCCTCCACAAGATACTCATAAAAGCGGATACCCGGGTATTGTTGAGCGTGCTCAGATGTCATTCCATCACCGACATCGCCAAAATGGTAATAATCGCAACCGGCACGATCCCAATAAAACTTCTTATCCCATTCCTCAGGAAGAGCACCCTCATAATCCGGATCCAGCTCGATATAGATGTCAAAATCCGAGTTGATCTTTACCCAGTCAAAATGGACAAAGGGCACTTTGTAACACCCGGACCGGCGATTCGTAGATGAACCCAGAACATATATTTTGCGCACACATTCATGGGGGGCAAGCTTGTGCATAACAAAGTCAAAAAATGCATCCTGAATCTGATCCTGCTTCTCAGGGACAAAGATTTCTTTGTCTGGTTTTACCATGAATAAGTTATTTTTACCGAGCAATGTATTCAATGAATCAACTTCCTGCCTGGGCACAATATTCTCATGGTGGCAAAACAGATCGACAACCGGATGAAGAGAGCTTCTATTGATATAGAGATCCTGCAGACGAAAAGGTCTGATGCCACCTTGTTCAGCCATTTTCAAAAGGAAGAGAATCTTAAGTTTAAGCTGATTGAGGTTCGTGGCATCAAGATCATGTCCGTATCCGGCAAGAAAAGCAGGAAGGTCCAGGGACGTATCGGTGCTGACCATATCGTCTGTTAGTGGGGCGCAACCGGGAGGGACAAGAAAAACCGTTGAACTGCCTTTGATATATACTACCCTGCTTTCCTCCACCACATCCTTAAGATAGCCAAGTGCCTTAAGCACCTGACCTGCTTTGTTGCGATAGATTTTATCAACCTCAATGACGATTTTCTCATGCCCTTCTGTCTGCAATCGTGAAATGAGCTTGGTACCCAGTTCATTTTCAGCCAACAATTGAACAGGATCCCGTTTCAGGTCATTACTTTCCAGCAATGGCAGGATCGGAGCAATCGCCTTTACGAGGGCAATAAAGGAGTTTTTCTGCAGGAGGATTTTATAGTTTCTGATATGGAGATGAAAGCCATCTTTGGTCTCTTCAATGGCCAGCTGCTGTTCGTTATACTTCACAGGAAAGGTAAGCTTTCTCTCCTTGTCCCAGAATGTCTTGAGCGTACCAGCTTCATTTGTATTCGCCAGGATGCCATCTTTATATCCCGCCTCAATCTCATCAAGAACATCCTGGGAGTAGAGCTTAAAGAGTTCTGCCAGTTCCTTGAATTCGCCAACAGAAAGCTCAATTCTAAGATCCCGGTAATGGAAGTGGATATTTTCTCCCATATCCAGGAAAAACATATTAAATCTCTGTTTTTCCAAATCATTCGATTTGTGAAAAAGGTAGGTAGTAATTCCCATGAATACCCGGCAACTAAAGAGAATAGACGTTACCAGAGAAGCCGTTACAAAATTAACTGCTACGGCTTTTTTGGTACGATAGCTTAGGCAGTTTGTGTCTTGACATACAGTGCCAGTTGTAACCTGCTTTCGGTATTTGTTTTCTTGAAAATAGAGCTGATATGTGCTTTCACCGTTCTCTCTGAGATATTCAACTCGGCGGCGATTTCAAGATTTGACTTACCTTTACCGACCAACAAGGCAACTTCCCATTCACGATCTGAGAGTTTATGTTCTGGAAGGGGAGCCATACTTTGTTTGTCAATAACATGAGTGGTGCCTCGAATGATTTTCTCCATCAGTTTCTGCCCGACCCAGACCCTTCCGCTGATAGCTGTATTGACAGCCTCTCTAAGACGAACCGGAGAAACATAGGTATTTGCATACCCCACAGCGCCGTGCCTGAGCAACATAATTGCCTCATTATCATCCGGAATATCCGAGAGGACAAAACATCGCGATTCCGTTATACTGGAGATAAGATTCATATCAACCATAGAGCGGTGAAGAAGTATGAGCTCTATCTCTTGCTGCTTAACAACGTCTTTCAATTCCGCAACAGTAGAGACCTCGAGTAACTGATGGTCATCCTGCAATATCTGTTTCCACCGTTCTCGCGTTGATGCATTCGCACTGCTGACTACGATTGTCATAAAGTACCTCTCACGTAGAATTCGGTATTGTACAATCCTGCAACGTTGGAGAGATCAAGTAACGGTTGGCTGCGCTACATATATAGATCTCCACCGACCCTGACTTCAGGTCTTTTCGGTGTTGATGGATCACCTCTCACGTAGAGCTAAACTCTGAGCACGAAGGATTGGTCTCATCAAATAGGTAAGGACACGCTTCTTTCCGGTCAGGATGTCGACAGAGGCAACCATGCCGGGAATAATAGGCAAGGGGGCATTTTTAGTTCCAAGATAATTTTTGGTTGTGCGAACATTGACCAGATAGTAGCTGTTTCCTTGCTTATCGACGATACTGTCGGCACTGATATGTTCAACTTTCGCTTCCAGTCCACCATAAAGAGTGAAATCATAGGCCGTGAATTTTACAGTGGCCTTCAGATTAGGGCTGAGAAAGGCGATATCCGAGGGTTTGACCTTCGCCTCCACCAGAAGAGTATCCTCCAGTGGAACAATTTCAATCAAGTTCATACCAGGTTGAATGACACCACCAACAGTATTAATAAAAATTTGATTAATTATTCCTCTGACAGGCGAGAGCACTGCCGTCCTGTCCAAACGATCAGCCAAGGCAACGGTGGTTGCCGAAATCCCCTCAAGTTTTGCATACGCATCATTAAGTTCCTTCTTGGCAGTATTGGAGAACTTGAGTTTTGCTTCAGTTATTCCTTTCTGCGCCTCCAGGAGCCTGGACTTTGCCCGGGGAAGTGCGAGCCGTGACGCCGTGATCTCTCCCTGCTTCTCACTACTCTGACGCTGAAGGCGCAGGAATTCCACCTCCGAAACCGCCCCACCTTTGACCAAAGGTTGGGTCATGTTAATTTCCTTTTGGAGCAGATAGTGAGTCCGTGCCAGCTCAGCACTCTTGGCCTCAAGTTCAGTAATCTCCTGTTCACGCTGCCGACTTTGTTCCTCCAGCACCCCTAGAGTTTGCGCAAGTTCCTTTTTTCTTGACTCATACAACTCCTTTTCCCGATTGCCTACCTCAGGATTTTCAGCCATCACTTCTTCCGGCAGCACAAAGGGGGTATTGTATGTCTCTGACTGTAATCGTGCAACCTGTGCTTTGAGCGCAAGATAGTTGAATCGACTTTCCCGGTACGGGCCCGAAAAACGCTTTTCGTCAATACGGAGCAAGAGCTGACCTTTTTTCACCACATCACCGACATTCACCAGAATCTCGGAAAGAATTCCGCCCTCAAGATTCTGCACAATCTGCAATTGCCGGGCAGGGACAACCCTTCCGCTTGCCCTGGTTACCTCCTCTACTTGCGCCACGTACGCCCAGGCCAGAGCACAAAAAAACACGATGAGTATTATCCAGAGGATAATACTGCCACCTCGTGGAGACTGAGCCAGGAGCGAAATGCGGATATCGGTAATTAAATCAACATCAGAGTTCTGCTGTTGAAAAAAGAAGCCTTTTTTCTGCCTGGCAACCGAGCGAGCAGTCCTGCCTTGAGAAGTCTGCAGACTTTTTGAGATCTCAGGATCTTGTTTCATATCAACAGATGACCATTCTTCAGAGCTTCCAGGATATGCTGTTTGGTTCCATCGGCCACAATTGTTTCATTGCTGATCACTACAATTCTGTCAACGATTTCCAATAATGATATGCGATGCGTTATAATGATTGTTGTTTTATTCTGCAGAATTTTCAACATATTATCCCGTATCATTGATTCACTTCTGTTATCCATCGAACTGGTTGGTTCATCCATGACCACAACAGGGGGATCAAGAAGAATCGCCCTGGCTATGGCTATGGCTTGCCTTTGCCCGCCGGAAAGATTGCGTCCCTGTTCTTCCACCGGCATATCGTAACCCTTAGGATTCTTTTCTACAAAGCGGCTCACACCGGCTATCCTGGCAGCACGCAGGACCGTTGAGTCATCAATATCACTGGTCCCGAGAACGATATTATCCCGCACACTGCCCTGAAAAAGGACTACATCCTGTGGGACATAACCGATAAAATTCCGCAGTTCCGCTGGATCAATCTGTCGGATATCGGTGCCGTCCATTGCAACCATTCCTTTGGTTGGCTGATAGAGTCCAAGAATGAGTTTACCAAGGGTTGTCTTGCCGGAACCAATAGGGCCGATAATGCCTACTTTCTCACCAGGGTCGATCTGCAGATTAATATTTCTCAGCACTTCGGTTGAGTCGCCGGGATAGGTAAAAGAAAGGTTCTCAAGGGTTAAGGCTCCCTTGAAATTCGTCCGGTGCAAGAACACTTTCTCTGCCGGACGCTCAGAGGGAAGTTCCATTATTTTATTCAGAGTCTGAAGCGAATTTCGGGCTTGATGAAAACGAGTCATCAGACTCACGACCTGTGTCATTGGCGAAGTGGCACGCCTTGTAAGAAATATACAGGCAAAAAGCCCTCCACCGGTCATTTTCCCCCAAGAGATCATGTAGACACTGAAGATAATTATCCCAACGAAAGAGAGACTCTGGAGAAAATGGGCGACATGCCCGACTGACGCGGAGAGAAATCGGGTACGTGCACTCCAGGTGGCTATAAAACTCACCGAATCTTCCCAGGCACGCTGGATCTTACTTTCAGCCCCTAGTATTTTTATGGTTTCAATGCCTGACAATCCCTCTACGAGTATAGCATTTTTCTGGGACTCTGCATTATGGGTTTTCCCCACGGACTTTTTCAAAGGGTTCTGGATAATAAACGCATAAATGAGAATAAGCGCAATACATCCGACACTGATCAACACCAGACGCCCACCAATATACCAGAGGGCAAAAAGTGCGAGTAAGGCAAAGGGAAGATCTACCAGGGCGGTAATAGAAAAGGATGTAATAAAATCCCGTATGCTTTCAAACTGCTGAAGTTGCTTGGTAAAGGAACCAACGGACTTCGGACGAGCCTCCAGACGAAGGCCAAAAACTTTTTCCAGGAGAATTGACGACAAAACAAGATTTGATTTTTTCCCTGCTATATCAATAAAATAGGCGCGCAACCCTCGAAGTACAAGCTCAAAGAAATAAATAATTGCAACTCCGGCGGAAAGGACCCACAGTGTTTCAAAAGCTAAATTGGGAATTATTCTATCATAGGCATTGATTAAGAAAAACGGGGTAGCAAGAGCAAAAATATTAATGAGAAAGGAGGCAATAATAACATCTCTGTAAATTCGCCATGAAGTCAGTACAGTCCCCCAGAACCAGTTTTTCGACCGATCAGTCGGATGACTCACTCCCTGATCGTCAATACGATACTTGGGTTTAATAAAAATTGAATATCCCGTATATGTGTCGGCCAGTTCCTGGCAGGAGACAACCTGGCTTCCCTGACTCTCCGGCCATATTACTTCCAGAGTGCCATCGCTTGAATCTGCTTTAATAGCTACGCAGGCTCGTCGATTTTCCAGCAACAATATAGCGGGTAATTCATGCGTATTAAACTTCTCAAGAGGACGTTTGAGAATTCGTGAGGACAGGCCGGCTCGACGCGCAGCCCGTGAAACAAGTTCGACCGTCAATCGATTATGAACAAGGGGCAGTCCGGCACGTAATACCGTTCTGGAGATAGGACGGTCATGCATTTTAGCCAGAATTTCAAGGCAGTCAAGAAGGGGGTCATCGTGGCTGTCACTATCATCCATGATATGCCATTCTTCTGGCTTATTCGGCTTTTCCTGTTCAGTCATCTCTATCCATAAAAATATCTAAAACAGAATCTTTTGTTTGATTGGGTAAATTCTACGACAAAGCATATCGACAAAAACAAACAGATTGAGACTATCTCTTTTTAGCCCAATAATGATATGATATAGTAGCATTATAGAGTCTGAAGCGTCAAATATATCGACGAGAAAATATCACAATACATTTTTTCTTCTAACAACTCTGTTCGGGATAACCGTAAGCGGAGAGGAATGTAAGGGATAAATTTCATCTAGCTTCCGGTCACTGGCTTTGACGACAGACTATCATCCGGTTGCAAAGGAGTTCTGAGATGCTTTATGTGGAAAGAGATCAAAAAGGAAAAATCGTTGCCATACGACGTGAAGCCGATACAGCAGAGATGGAACTGAAAGAAGCGGTGGATGATGAAATTCTCGAATTTCTTGTAGATGACAAAACAAACGACTCTATGATTCGTCTCCTTGCATCAACGGATGCAGGGGGAATGCGAATATTAGAAGACCTCATTAATTTGCTGGTAAGGAAAAATATCATCATGTCGACAGAGCTTCCACACGATGCTCAAATCAAACTTCGACAGCGCCGGCAGCTACGTCAAAGACTCGACAAAACGATTATTGTTGACGATATTATCTGAAGCTGGATATAAGGGAGCCCTTCAGTTCTTCTCCGGCCAGAGAGCAAAGAGTTCCTGTATTCCTTTCTGGGCCAACGTCGTCATCTGCAGAAATGCATCATGACTGAAAGGTGTTCCTTCAGCCGTGGACTGGATCTCAATCCAATGTTTATCCCCACTCATCACAAAATTGGCATCAGCCTCTGCCTGTGAATCTTCGGCATAATCCAGATCCAGAAGCGCAACCCCCTCCACAATTCCCACTGAGATAGCAGCAATCGGCATTATCTCGGGCATAACGGGGAGCCTGCTCTCGGTAACCATCTTCGCAAGAGCCGCGCGGACAGCAAGAGCTGCCCCGGTGATGGAGGCGGTACGTGTTCCTCCATCGGCATTCAACACATCACAGTCCACACGCAGAGTTCTCTCTCCCAGCTGCTTTAAGTCAACCATCATCCGCAGACTGCGACCAATGAGGCGCTGGATCTCATGGGTTCGTCCTGATTTACCACTCGCCCCTTCCCGTTTGTAACGGGATGAGGTGGCACAAGGCAGCATCCCGTATTCGGCAGTGATCCAGCCACTGCCGCTCTCTTTCAAAAAAGGAGGGACCTTCTCCTCAATGGAGACCCCGCAGATAACATGGGTGTTGCCGGTACGCATCAGCAGGGAAGCATCAGCGCCAGGCTGGATATTCCATTCCACTGATACAGGACGGAGACTGTCTGAGGCTCGATTATTTAAACGCATGATTAAAAATAGTTTATAAGTTCAAGGAATTTTTTTTCGTAGGATTGCCTCGAGAGCAACAAACTTCTGCCAGGAGCGGGGCCAATAAAAATGTTTTAAATTTTTCTTTTATCAATGACCCGCTGGGCCTTTCCTTCAAAACGTTCCAGAGTCTTCTCCTCCACCAGCTTCACCGCCACCCCGATACCAAGCTCCGAGGCCAGTCGAGACTTGATGGTGTCAATAAGGGCACTTTGCTTCTTCATCTCATCAAAGAGATAGGACTCCTTGACCTCAACCAGAACCGTGGCCCGGTCCTGATGATTTTCACGCTCTACAATAATCCGATAATGAGGTGCAGTGCCGTCAATGTCAAACAGCACCGACTCGATCTGGGTCGGAAAGACATTAACGCCCTTAATGATCAACATATCATCGGTTCGTCCTAGAATCCGGTGCATCCGGGTAAAGGTCCGACCACACGGACAGGGTTCAGGAAGCAGGCGAGTCAGATCGCGGGTCCGATAGCGAATAACCGGGAAGGCCTCCTTGGTCAGAGTGGTGATCACCAGTTCCCCGATTTCACCAGGTTCTACGGGTTCCAGGGTTTCAGGATGAAGGACCTCCACCAGAAAATGGTCCTCATTGATATGCAGACCATTACATTCCTGGCACTCACCCGCCACCCCCGGCCCCATCACCTCGGAGAGACCGTAATTATCGGTGGACTGGATTCCCAGCTTTTCATTGATCTCCCGGCGCATGGCCTCCGACCAGGGCTCAGCCCCGAAAAGACCGAACTTCAAGGACAGGCCACTGGGGTTAATTCCCATGTCCAGCATGACATCAGCGATATTCAAGGCATAGGAAGGGGTACAGACCAAGGCTGTCGTCTTGAAATCCTGCATTATCTGGATCTGGCGTTTGGTGTTACCGGAAGAGATAGGAATGACCGAAGCCCCCAGTCGTTCCGCACCGTAGTGCAGACCAAAACCCCCGGTAAAGAGGCCGTAACCGAAGGCAATCTGAATCACATCATCAGCAGTCAGTCCGGCTGCAGTGAGAATTCTGGCCACCAGATCCGCCCAGTTTTTGATATCATTGCGGGTATAACCGACCACGGTTGCCATGCCGGTGGTACCCGATGAAGAATGGATCCTCACCACTTCGCGCAAGGGCACGGCAAACATGCCGTAAGGGTAGTTTTCCCGCAGGTCCTGCTTCATGGTAAAGGGCAGTTTATGGATATCCGCCAGGGAATTAAAACTGTCAAAGTCAAGTTTCATCTCCCTGAACTTCTGCCGGTAAAAAGGGACGTGGGTGCCCACCCGGTAGAGAGTTGACTGCAGTCGTTCCAGCTGTAACTGCTCCAGATCGGCCCTGGGCATACACTCTTTTTCCTGTTGCCAGTACATGATAATCAGTCGCTTTTAAGGGTTAAATTTCAAAATCGTGATACAACAAATCATTATGATCCTTCCTCGATTTTCTCTCGTCCAAGATAGGCCCGCTGCACATCCTGATTGTTTAACAGATCATCAGCAGGACCCTGCAGGATCACCTTGCCGGTCTCAAGAACATAGCCCCGATCGGCAATAGCCAGAGCGGCTTTGGCGTTCTGTTCAACCAGGAGGACGGTCTTGCCCTCATCGCGCAACCTGACAATGATCTGAAAGATCTCTTTGACAATCAGCGGCGCCAGTCCGGTGGACGGTTCGTCCATCATGACCAGCTTCGGTCTGGACATGAGCGCTCTCCCCATGGCCAGCATCTGCTGTTCTCCACCGGACAAAGTTCCAGCCAGCTGCTCTTTACGATCCCGCAGCACCGGGAACAGTGCATACTGATGCTCCAGCAACTCATCCACGATCTGCTGTCCATGTTTCTGCAGGACATGAGCCCCGAGAATGAGGTTTTCTTCCACACTCATGGTGGCAAAGACCTGCCTGCCCTCAGGGACCATCACACATCCCAGGGATGGAATCTTCTCCGCTGACAGCACACAGAGGTTCTGTTCCTGGAAAACGATATCTCCAGTCTGGGCCTTGACCAGACCGGCAATGGTGGCCAGTAAAGTCGTCTTTCCCGCCCCGTTGGCACCGATAATAGTCACAATTTCACCACTGTCCACGTGCATGGAGACATGCTTGAGGACCTTGATCTTACCGTACCCGGATTCCAGATTTCGAATTTTCAGCATAATACAAAAGAGCTACACCTCTCTAGGAGGCACACCCTTCTCCCTTTACTCTACTCACCAAGATATATTTTGACGACTTCCGGATTCTTCTGGATGGCAGACGGAAGATCTTCGGCAATTTTCTGACCGAAACACAAAACCACAATCTCATCAGAGATATCCATAACCAGAGACATATCATGTTCAACCAGCAACACCGTAATCCCGAGATCGCGAATTCTGCTGATCAGTCGTCCTACCTCGGCAGTTTCATAAATATTAAGACCGGCCGCCGGTTCATCCAGCAATAACAGAGACGGTTCCATGGCCAAAGCCCTGGCCAGTTCCACCGCTCTCTGCTGGCCAAAGGCAAGGCTGGTAGCCTCGACATGGGCACAATCAGCTATTTCCAGCAACTCCAGCAGTTCCATCGATTTCTGACGAATGGCCTTTTCCTCGGACCAGGTCGATGGCGCATGAAACATGGAGGCCAGGAATCCGGCCCGGGCCTGGATGTGACGACCGACCATGACATTTTCCAAGGCCGTCATGCCGGAAAACATCTTGATATTCTGGTAGGTTCTGGCCATGCCCCGCAGCGCGATTTCATGAGGCTGTTTTCCCTGAATCTCACGTCCCTGAAAGCGTACAGCACCGGAGCTTGGAGTAAGAGCACCGGAAATCAGATTAAAGAGAGTGGTCTTACCAGCCCCATTGGGTCCAATTACGGCCTTGATCCGGCCTGGTTCCACTTGAAACGACACATCACTGACCGCGTGCAAGCCACCAAAACGGCGATGCAGATTCTCAACCTCCAATAACGCCATCCCCATTCTATGCCTCCCCATCCTTGGCCGCTGCCGGCACTGGTGTCTTTTCTCTTTTATGAGCAAGCAGAGTTAAAATACCATTGGGAGCAAAGAGCATGATCAGAATCAGAATCAGACCAAAAACCGCGTCATCATAAGAACCAAAGACCCCCCGCAGAGACAGGAAATTAAGCAGCACCCCCATGATCAGGGCCCCCCAGAGATGAGCCATACCACCCACCGCCACAATGGCCACATAGCGGACTGACTTCATCACCCCGGCCTCAGAAGGGCCGATTCCTCCATTAAAATGCGTCAGTAAAATCCCGGCAATGGCCGCAAAAACAGCAGAGAGAACAAAGGTCTGCAGCTTCAAACGGGAGATATTCACCCCCATGGCGTCGGCGGCGTCCTCAGAACCATGAATCGCCCGCAAGGCCCTGCCAATCCTGGAATGAATTAAATTAAGCAGGAGGAACAAACCAAATATGAGTATCACCCAGGCAATATAGTAATTCTGTACCCGTCCCGCGATATCCCCATGAACCACCAACCCCGGTAACAATGTAAAAGGAGGTACTCCGGATATCCCGTCCGCCTCCCCAAACCATGGAGTGGCCAGAACCAGGCGATAGATGATAATTCCGAATCCCAGGGTAGCCATAGCCAGATAATGGCCTTTCAGTTTCAACACCGGGATCCCGATCAGGACGGCAATCAGGGCCGCGATAAGAACTGCAAAGACGGCGGCGGCCCAAGGCCAAACCACCAGGAGGTCAGCCCCATACATATCTTTCCCTGACTGCAGCAGACCGCCGGCATCAAGGAATCGCACCAGCCATTCCTCTCTGTAGGGCATAAGATTGCGGGTGGTCAGCGCAGCCGACAGATAGCCACCGATAGCAAAAAAACCGGCATGCCCCAGCGATATCTGCCCCGCATACCCCATGAGGACACAGAGCCCAATAATGAGCAGGGAATAATACGCAGCCATGGTCATCTGCGTCAGATAGAACTGTGTTCCCATCCAGGTTGTCAGCATCTGAATCAACACTACAACGCCCAATATGGGCAGAATTGCCAGCAATCTTTTCATTTTTCTAAGCCGCTGTAAAAAAATAACATGGCCATTGAAGTAACCGGAGCGGCATAAGGATCCGTAACGAAGTTGTTATAAATGTTCATCTTATTTCGTGACGGGTCCTAAAAGGCCTTCAAGCGGGCCGCCTCACCGGAGCCAAAAAGCCCATGCGGGCGGACAAAAAGGATGAGCAGGAGAATGGCAATGGAAATGGCATCCTTAAAGGCAAGAGGAACAACCGAAACTGAAAAAGCCTCAATAATCCCCAGCAGCAGGCCCGCAGCAACCGCAGCACCCGCATTTCCCAAGCCTCCGAGAATAGCCACGGTAAAACCCTTGATGGCCAGCCCTGTGCCGATATCATACTGGGTATAGGTGATAGGTGACATGACACAGCCGGCCAGCGCCCCAATTCCGGCGCTGAGGACAAAAGAGAAGGTCACCATGTTGCGGGGATTGATCCCGCAGAGAATGGCCGCCGTCCGATTAGCGGCGCAGGCACGCATCTCCCGACCAACGGAGGTCGTCTTGAAAAAAAGATGCAGAGTGCAGACCATTACCCCACAGACTCCAATAACCCAAAGCACCTGTGGAGAAATTCTTGCCCCTAAAACACCAATGGTGGTAATCTCATTGCCTGCAAAATAGGGAAGCGATCGGATATTTTCGCCCCAGATATGCACTGCCACCTCGCGGGTCAGAATGGAGATACCGATGGTGATAATGATCATTCGCAACACCGATGGACTTGTAAGCCAGCGAATGAAGACAATCTCAATCAATGCCCCCACTACCATGGTAATAAGTACCGCCAGACCTATGGCCAGAGGCAGAGGCATGTATGGCAGCAGACTGACGGAAATCATCCCCCCCAGCATGACAAATTCACCTTGGGCAAAGTTAATAATACCCGTGGTATTATAAATAATATTAAAGCCGATGGCGACAATGGCATAAATACTGCCATAGGTAATGCCGGCAAAGATATACTGGACAAAAAGCTCAGTGGTCATAAAAATACGAGGGGCCGATCAGAGATTCAGGCAAAAGACTGACAATTGGCGATAAAAAAAAGGGCCGGGAAACAATCTCCCGGCCCGTATCAGACACTTATTTTCCGCTATAAGCAACAAACTTGCCGTCTTTCACAGTCATCATCTGGAAGGCATCAATGGTCAACCCATTATGATCCTTGGCAGTGAAAGAAAAGACGCCGGCGGTTCCAGGAAGATTCTGCAGTCCCTCAATAGCTTCACGTACTTTAGCCCGGTCGTTACCAGCAACCTTAACAGCTGCCTCAAGGATCACCAGGGCATCATAAGCATGACCGCCAAAGGTGGAAACATTTTCTTTATACTTTGCTTCATAGTTCGTTTTATATGAAGTCAGTAACTCTTTCTGAGGATTATCGGCGGGCAGATCAGCGGCAATCAACAGACGACCCGCAGGGAAAATAACACCCTCAGCCGCAGCACCAGCGACCTCAACAAATTTGATATTACCAAAGCCATGGCTCTGGAAGATGGGTACATTCCACCCGGCCTGGCGGATATTCTTCACCACAATGGACTGGGCCGGGGCAACCGACCAGTTGATAATGGCCTGTACTTCTTTGTTGGCCTTGATCTTGGCAACCGGAGCCGTCAGGTCACTGTCCTTGGTGTCATAGCTCTCCTGTTCCACAATTTTGATGCCGAACTCAGGGGCAATCTTTGTCAACTGCTCGGCGCCGGCCTTGCCGAATCCGGTATTATCGGCCATAACCGCAACATTAACCAAGCCCAGTTTATTCATCTCCTTGTAGATCATCTTCACGGCATCAGAGTCTTTCTGCGGAGTCTTGAACACATAGGAGGCGACCGGGTCAACAATCACCTCAGCGGCAGCACAGGAAAGCAGCGGGGTCTTGGCATCCTCGGCAATCTTCTTGATCTGCATGGTCTCGCCGCTGGTGGAAGGCCCGATAATGGCCAGGACCTTATCCTCCTCAATCAGCTGCTTGGCAAAGGAGACTGCTTTTTCAGGGTTCGCCGCAGAATCTTTCACAATCAGATCAACAGGATTTCCATTGATTCCACCCTTGGCATTGATATCAGCCACCATCATTTCCAGGGTTCTGGCCTCCGGACCACCCAGAAAGGATGCGGGCCCCGTTACCGCCAGAATCGCTCCCACCTTGATGTTTTCGGCCCAGGCAGCAGGAGCCAGCATCATACTCAAGGCCGCAGCCCCCATCATAACTTTTGATACCATCTTTTTCATACCCTTCCCCTTTTCATAGTTTGCTTTGTTGTCTGGCCGGGGCGTTTCTTCCCCTTCCATCTTTCGTTACAGGGCGCAGATCTGGGCCCCGCTCAAAATAGTGAATCCGTCCTGCTGCAATGCGGCTATGGCCCTGTCCATCTCATCAAAACGGAAAATCAGTACCGCATTCTCGCCACTTCTATTAACAAAGGCATACATATACTCTACATTCAGACCGGCCTTTTCAATGGTCTTTAAAACATTCGCCAGGCCACCACTACGGTCAGCGACCTCGACTGCAATCACATTAGTAACCCCAACCGTAACGCCATTTTCCTTCAAAACCTTTTTGGCCTTCTCTACATCGTCAACGATTAAGCGCAGGATGCCAAAGTCTGCAGTATCAGCTACGGACAATGCCCGAATATTAATACCGTTATCGGCCAGCGTTGCAGTGATCTCCGCCAGTCGGCCGGATTTATTCTCTAGAAATACAGCTATCTGTTCTACACGCATGACAAATCCTCCTGGATTTTGAAAAGGTGGACAGCCTGAAGGGATAAGCTGACAGCCCGGACCTGCAGACTCAACACGCTGAGTACCTTAAATTTTACGATTATCAATAACCCTCTGCGCTTTACCCTCACTGCGCTGAATGGTTCGGGGCTCCACCAATTGGACCTTGCAGGTCACACCGAGCAGATCCTTGATGTCAGCCTGAATCTTACGGGTCAATTTTTCAAGATTCTTTACTTCATCGGAGAATAGGGCCTCACTGACCTCAACCTTGACGGCCATGGTGTCCATGTTTCCTTCCCGATTCACCACAATCTGATAGTGCGGTTCCACCCCTTTTACACCCATGAGCACATGTTCCACCTGAGAAGGAAAGACATTCACTCCACGAATGATCAGCATGTCATCAGTCCGGCCGGTAATCTTTTCCATACGGGCCATGGTTCGGCCACAGGCACACTTCTCATAATTGAGCCGGGAGATATCCTTGGTCCGATAGCGGATCAAAGGAAAGGCCTCTTTAGTGAGAGTGGTGAACACCAGTTCTCCCTGCTCGCCCGGCGGCAGCACCTCGCCCGTGTCAGGATCAATGATCTCAGGTAGAAAGTGATCTTCAAAGATATGCATGCCACGATCCGTCTCCAGACACTGCATGGCAACTCCCGGCCCCATCACCTCGGAAAGCCCATAGATATCGACAGCTTTGATATTAAGCTTACGCTCAACCTCATCGCGCATGTTTTCACTCCAAGGCTCGGCACCAAAGACCCCGACCCGCAGAGACAGGCTCTTGGGGTCAACGCCAAGCTCCTGCATGGCATCAGCCAGATTCAGGGCATAGGAGGGAGTGGCCAGCAGAACAGTGGAACCAAAATCCTGCATGATGGTGATCTGCCGTTTGGTGTTTCCGCCTGACACCGGAATAACCGTGGCCCCCAGTCGTTCCACCCCATAATGGGCACCAAGTCCACCGGTAAAGAGACCATAGCCATAAGCGTTATGGATCATATCCCGCGAGGTGGCACCGGCGCAGGTCAAGGCTCGGGCCATGACCCCGGCCCAGGTTGTAATATCCTTTTTGGTGTAACCGACCACGGTCGGCTTACCGGTGGTACCTGATGAGGCGTGCACCCGCACCACTTGATCCATGGGAACGGTAAAAAGTCCGAAAGGATAGTTGTCCCGCAAGTCATCCTTAACCGTAAAAGGTAGTTTCTGCAGATCAGCAAGACTCTGAATATCTGCGGGTTTCACCCCGGCGGCATCCATCTTGGCCCGATAAGGGGCAACCGTGGCATAGACTCGGGCCACCAGATGCTTCAGCCGGGTCAATTGGATGGATTCAAGTCCGACCCTGGGCAGGGTCTCAATCTCTTCTTCCCAATAGAGGGTGGTCATTATCTACTCCTCATTTGTGGTAATCATATAAAAAATCATCAGACAGATGACTTTGTAAAAAATTATTGGCTGACCTTTCTGCCGGCAGCAAAGGCCTGCAGATTTACATCGCGGAATCGTGCCGGTACGCGGGCGCTGATAATCCCTTCATATACTGAAACGTCCATGGGCAGGAAAGTGGAGACTGCACCCACCATCACCACGTTGGCGGTTCGCACCTCACCCACTTCCCGGGCCAGATCAAAGGCATCCACCAGAACCACCCTGATCCCAAGGGCTGTGATATGATCCAGTACATCTACCGGATAGCTGGTCTGACCGGTGGCCACAGCCGGCGGCAGAATCTTCTGGGTATTGACAATCACCGTGCTCCCTTTATGGAGATAGGGCAGATAGCGAACAGCCTCCATCATCTCAAAGGCCACCTGGATATCAGCCCGTCCCGGCTCAATCAATGGGGAATAGACCTTATCACCATAGCGCAACTGGGCCGTTACCGAACCGCCACGTTGGGCCATGCCGTGCACTTCACTCTTCTTGGCATCATACCCTGCTGCCAGCAGGGCATAAGCCATGATCTCACTTGCCAGCAGAATTCCCTGGCCGCCAACACCCGAAAAAAGAATATTTCCCTGCGCTCCCATTCCTATGCCTCCTGCCTGACAATGGCGTCGAATTTACAGAGCGCCTGACACTGGCCGCAACCGTTACACTGCACCTCATTAATCAAGGCAAAGCCTTTCTGCTTTTCCTTGTACCCAAGGGCCTTTGCCTTTTCAGGACTTACGGGATTCCAGCTGATCGCGGGGCAGCCAAGCCGGACACAGGCCATACAACCGGTGCAACTGGCCAACTGGGTATGATAAGGAATATTTGCGGCTTTTTTCATCTCGGGCAGGAGCACACAAGGCGCCCTGGAGATAACCACCGAGGCCTCATCACATTCCAATGCCTTATCAAGAACCTTGCGGCAGCCATTGATATCATGGGGATTAACAACATCTACATGTTTAACCCCGACCGCCCGACACAGGGCCTCAAGATCAATGGCGTTTGCAGCCTCACCCTTGATGTTGCACCCGGAGGCAGGGTTATTCTGCTGACCGGTCATAGCCGTAATCCGGTTATCGAGAATGATCAGCAGCGAGCTGGAACCATTATAAACAGTATTGATCAGACCGGACAGGCCAGTATGAATAAAGGTGGAGTCGCCAATCACCGACACAACTTTCCCTTTGGCGCCATCACCTAAGGCCTTGGCCATACCGTGGGCAATCCCCACTGATGCTCCCATACAAACACAGGAATCCATGGCTGAAAGAGGCGGCAGAAATCCCAGGGTATAGCAGCCGATATCGCCGGAGACAAACAGTTTCATCCGCGAGAGGTTGTAAAAGATACCACGATGCGGACAGCCGGCACACATGTTAGGTGGCCGCATGGGCAGTGCCACCGGCGTAAAAAGCTCCGCAACTGAAGCGGGATCAATGGACCTGCGGACAACGGCAGTGTTCAGCTCTCCCTGATTGGGAATCATATCTTTTCCATGACAGGCAATCCCCATGGCCTTGATATGCAGTTCCAGAAAAGGATCGAGTTCTTCCACAACATACAATAGATCAACGCTTTGGGCAAAATCACGAATCATCTGTTCCGGCAAGGGCCAGCACATCCCAAGTTTGAGGACTTTTGCCTCGGGAAAGGCCTCTTTTACATAAAGATAGGAGACGCTGGAAGTAATAAAACCACGGTGGGAATCACCCGATTCCACCACATTATACGGTGCACTCTCAGCCATCTCGCGGAGCAGGCGCATTCGTTCTTCCACGACCACCCGACGAGCACGGGCATTGCCAGGCAGCATGACAAACTTGGCCGGCATCTTTTCAATTCCGGGGGTAACCGGAGAGCTCAACATCTCCCCTTTGCTGATCACCCCTTTGACATGGGCAATCCGGGTCGTGGTCCGAAAAAGAACCGGGGTATCATACTGCTCGCTGATGGCAAAAGCCAGCTTCAGCAGCTCCTTGGCCTCCGCAGGATCAGAGGGTTCCAGCATGGGCAGTTTGGCAGCAAAAGCATAGTTGCGGCTGTCCTGCTCATTCTGGGAGGAATGCATCTCCGGATCATCGGCGACGATCACCACCAGTCCACCCCGCACCCCGGTATATGAGGCGGTGAAGAGAGGATCCGCAGCCACATTCAATCCCACATGCTTCATGGTGGCCAGGGCTCGAACGCCTGCAAAAGAGGCGCCGATAGCCACTTCAAGTCCTACTTTTTCATTTGGCGCCCACTCGGTATACACCCCCTCATAGCGCGAAAGATTCTCAAGAATCTCAGTGGAGGGGGTACCTGGATAGCCGGATGCAACCTTGACCCCAGCCTCATACGCTGCCAGGGCAATGGCCTCATTCCCGGACATCCAAAGAGGATTATCTGTTTTTTCCGTCACGTTA
This sequence comes from Pseudomonadota bacterium, assembly GCA_043826415.1. Classification (GTDB taxonomy): domain Bacteria; phylum Desulfobacterota; class Desulfobulbia; order Desulfobulbales; family Desulfocapsaceae; genus UBA2270. The sequence continues at coordinate 16,036 of JBDRQE010000036.1, read as the reverse complement.
ACTCCTGATTTTTTTAAAAAAAGTTCGTCTATAATGAGAAAAGAAGAAACACTAAAGCTTAGGAGCCGTTACGAAATAACATGGCCATGTATATCAATTTCGTTACGGCTCCTTATGCCGCTCCGGTTACTTCAATGGCCATGTTATTTTTTTACAGCGGCTTACTGTTCCTGTGCTTTAAACTGCAGAGGATAAACCAGCAGCATCGACTCATCTGCTGCCAACACATCACCAAAACTCCCTTGGGCAACTACACCGACAGACAGCTCTTCGACACCATTCTTCAGCGGAAGATGATTGGAACGGGCATCATAATCGACCACATATCCATCAACCTTTCTGGTCCGCCAGAGCTCCTGGAGCCCTACGCCATTCCACTTCAGCCCAAGCATAGTCCCCGACTGAAAAACCTGACTACTGCGGACCAGACTGGTCCAGGTGGCCGTATTGGCATTCACTATTATGTCATCAATACCATCCCCGTCCACATCCGTTACCAGTATCCGTGAGGGAATATAGACCGACTCAAAAAGAACCTCCGTCGACCCGTCAACCACCTTGGTCGCACCTCTTCTGGCACCGGTCTGCTGCGTCATCTGCATGGCAGATTTTCCTCCGATGTAACGTTTGGTGGCACCATAACGTTCTTCACTCTTCCACAGCACCTTGCCGCTCTGTTTCATCACCAGCAATTTATTCCACTGGTCAAGGGCCACAATCTCCCATTCACCATCACCATCAAGATCGGCAAAGGAGAAATCAAAGAGATTCACCCCGGAAGGCACAGGCAGACGCTCCTCACCAACAAGTTGAGCACCATCACGGGTCAGGATATAGATGGGACCGCTGATGGCCACCCCCTCAGTTCCGGCCTTCTGCCCTGCCAGAACCACTCCGAGTCCAGGCACCTTGACCGGACGGATATAATAGCGGGCGTCTTCAAATAAGGTCCCCATCTGCTTCCCGTCCCATTCCACACCCATGGAACCAGGCATAGCAGTATCAGCGGCGCTGATATAGATCTCCGCCTTACCATTCCCATTCAGATCGGCCACATTTACCGCATGAATCTTATAACGGGCAGAGAGTTTGATCTGGGAAAACTCCGAAAGACGTCCCGCATTCAATTGATAGACCACCACTTTTTCGCGGTCAGCCATGACCACTTCCATGACACCATCGCCATCGACATCACCGATGGCAATTCCTTCCAGAGATAACGGCACGTTACGGGTCTTGAAAAATTGACTTGCCCCTTCACTCCAAAGCAGAGATGAATTCCCAAAACCGGCTGTAGCCCTGAAAGTACGATCAGGATGGGCTGTCTGCAGAGCCGCTGATTCCGTAGCGGCAACCGCAGCCTGTGGAGCTGTGACACTGCCTGGTCGTTTTTTCCCGAAGCTTTTTTCCAGAATCCCCCAGGCGAGGCCGTCGATGGCCGTCATCACATCTCCTTCCTTGGCCGCTGTGGCATAAAAGGTTTCACTGCTCTTTGCCGCCACGGAATAGAGCCGGGCATCAAAGCTCATCCCACCGCCAAGAGATGTAACACTGCCATAAAGCAGATAATCCGCCCCCATCCTGGCAGCCAGAGCTTCCAACTGCTTCGGATCAGGCTTGCCCCCTGTACCCAGAGCGGCGTCCACTGTTCTTTTATCAACCGCCACAACACCTGCCTCGGCAGACAAACGACTGGCGAGCATCTCGCCCAGGCCGTCACGAAGATACGACATATCCTTAGAGGCATTCACCGTAAAAGGCAGAAAAGCCACCAGCGAATGCTGCTCGGCAGCATGAAGCTGCGGCAATGCAAACAGGAAAGAAATAAAGACAGAGACGAAAAGAAGATGGCACCGTAAATAATTTTTCATAATGAATCCCATGTATAGAGACGTGAACAGGGCAGGCAGACCATTACACCTGCAAAGACTGACAACTCGACCGCTGCCTCCTTCCAGAGAAGGCAATGTCTTCCTGATACCACAAGAAATCATACGGAACAACTGACATCTTTCTGAAAAAATCTTCATGAAGAAACGCGGGTACAGGAAAAGAAGAGGAACGACCCTGCTTTTCCTTTCTTTTTCATACCTGGAGCCATGGCCGGCATCAGACAAAACAAAGTACCCCGAAATATGAACAAGAGGCAAGTTTTTTTTAATGCGGATATTGCATAAAACCAGGCAGGAAATTCCAGACATTTCATACAGGGACTGCCTCGGCCGCAATACAGGAAGGGTGCCGGCCACCAGCCGGCTGCGGACAAAGAGGCTAACCGGAAGCCTCTTCGCTAATTGAGGGAAGACAAAGAACAAAATCGGAGAGAGCGGCCGCATTCCTGGTTTCCTCCAGAGATGCTCCTGTCATGGCGACAGCAAATGCCAGGACATTATCATCACCCTCTTCGGCACTGACATCTCGGGCAGCCACCGCTTTCCCCTGCATACTCAAGGTAATTTGCACTGTACGAGCACAGGCTTCTGTTTGAATCCGGATAACGCCCTGGGCATCCAATCCTGCCAGAGCCTTGTTAAAAAGACTATAAAAGATGAACTGAAAAAGAGCGGGATTGTTATAAATGGATGGCAGCTCATCAGCCAAAGAAGTTTTCAGTTCCACCTGTTGCAATCGGGCGTATCTGTGCAGGAAACACACCTCCTCACCAATCATCTCATTGACCTGAAATGTAGCCAGAGGAGTATCCATCCGATGGGCAAAGCCATTTAGATGCCGGGCCATATCCGCAGCCATCCCCACCCGTTTCGTGGTCGTGCTGACGATCTTGGCAATGCGGTCTGCCAGATTTGCATCGGCAATGCGCTGCATTTCCACAAGATCGGCAAGCAGGCCGTTTGACTCTTTGATAATGGCCAGATGATTTTTCAGTTCATGGGTGAATCCGGCCATGAGCCGCCCCACGGCTGCAAGTTGCCGGCAGCGCAGCTTGTCTATATCTCGAGCATCCATTGTGTGTCCCTCAGACATTTCCATGGCCTTTATCATAGGCAAGATGAATCTTCTCAAGAAGCTCTGTCAGATCGACAGGCTTCATGATGTAATCAAAAGCACCATTTTCCATTCCCTCAATACCACTGGCGGTGGACCCATGGCCGGTAAGCATGATCACCTCAATGTCAGGATGCATGGCCTTGATGCCCTGCAACACCTCCAGTCCGCTCATATCAGGCATCTTGAGGTCCAGAATAACCAGATCAGGAGGGGAGGAATGCACCATCTCCAGGGCCTCTTTCCCATTATTAGCCGTCCGGGCTATAATGCCCCGCAGCTCCATCCGTTCCGCCAGGGTTGTGGCGAACTCGATCTCATCATCAACAATCAGTAAGTTAATTTTAGGCATAATCTCTCTCTTGCATTAAAGACTGAGGGGAAAACGTACTTCAAAAAAAGCACCCTGTCCCAACGTTGAGCTGACCTGGATGGTACCACCCAGTTTTTTTACCAGCCCGTAGGTAATGGAAAGCCCCAGGCCGGTCCCTTTTCCTGTCTCTTTAGTGGTAAAGAAAGGTTCGAAGATCTGCTGCAGGGTTTTTTCCGGAATTCCAGGCCCATCATCCTGAATCCCTATCACCACCTGGTCCCCCTCTACACGCGAACAAATCATGATCTCGCCATCATGGCCGATGGCATCCAGCGCGTTATTAATGATATTCAGAAAAATCTGCTGCAACTGGCCGCGGTCACTGTAGAGCGGGGGGATCTTCTCGTCGAGGTCAAGAGTAAATTTGATATGATTATACAAGGCCTCTTTTTCCAGGAAAGAGAGCACCTCTTTGAGCACCTCATTGATTGAAAGCCTCTCTTCATGGAAATCCATGCGCCTGGCAAAGCCAAGGAGACGATGGGTGATCACCTTGCATCGATTGACGCCATTATGAATGCCAAGAAGCGAGGCAATGACCTTGTCTTTGTTCTCAAAATCTGCCCCGAATTCCAGTATATCCTGAATCAGACCGGCCTTTTGATCGATAATGGCCAGGGGATTATTGATCTCATGGGCAACGCCGGCAGCCAGGCGACCAATGGAGGCGAGTTTGTGAGTATGCTCTGCCTCCGCTAACAGGGCATGACGTTTTTCGTCGGATTCACGGATACGTTCGGTCAGAATTTTAGAAAGCTTGATGGTAATTAATAACCCCACTACGGAACAACCAGCAAAGATGAAAAAAAGCTGGCGACGAAAAGAGGACCAGTGCCGGCCATAGATATACCCCGCCTTGGTCAGCACCAGGATCCAGGGCGTATTTTTCAGGAGTACGCTGGCCTGCAGGGTGTGTTTTCCCGAGCTGTCAACCACTTGTCTGATCTGGCCTTTTGCTGTCGGCTGTTCGCTCAGGCGCTCTGGGTCGATAATATCATCATATACCTCCTTCTGCAGCCGGGCTTTCGTCGTTGACTGCTCACCCATGCGAAATGGCTGCAGGACATCACCATAAAAAAGAGATGGCGTCTGCAGGATACCGTCCCGGCTGACAATGAAGATATCATCCGAGGCCTCGGTATTAATGGTATCAACAAATCGAAAAAGGGTTTCGGCATTGATGGTGGCCCGCAAGACCCAGCGTTCATTGGTTCCCGGAATTTTTTTGGTGATCTTGATGGCAAAATGAGGGGCCTGACGGAAGCCCATGACCACTTCGCTGATAAGGACCTTTTTGCTGAAAACCTCAGCAAACCAGTCTTGCTGACTGTAATCTTTTCCCTGCAGATTATAAGGACCGACATAGGCTCGTTGAATACCGTGTGAGTCAATAACACCCAGATCAACAAAGCCAGGATATTGTTGATGGAGACGGTCAAAGAGTATCTGCAGGTTATTCGGGTCAAGCAGCTCATGATAGCGATCCTCATGGGCTATAAAATTGACCACGGATTGCAGCTCATGGACAAAGGCCTCAATGGTCTTCTGCGCCCCCTCCATATTCCACTGCAACTGATCACGCTCTTCTTTCTGCAGCAGGTCTCGATACTGGAAAAAACCAAGGCCGGCAGTGAGCAGCATGGGAATCAGCCCGATAAGATTCATGGCCCAGAAAAGCGAATAGCGAAAACGTCTGTAGCGTTTTTTACGGAAAAGCTCTTCGGTGACCTGCTCCGGGTCCACCGGAAGCACAGAGGTAATGAGTCGTTGAATGATATTCATCAGCTGCTCCTCACGTTTCTTGCCGAGAGTAAAATCGTGCCGGCCCGCAGCCTCTTCTGCATCGCCAGCTCCAGGACTTCCTGAAATGGCCCGATCACAGAGTCGAAGACCTCAACTTTTTTCCAGGCCAGATATTTATAGTGACGTTCTTCAATCCCTCCGCAGATGACGATATTGATATCCTCTTTGAGGATAAGGCTGCAAAGCTCTTCCGGCGAAGGCCCGGCCATAAGGATGGTCCGAGGTTTTCCCGTGAGTCCCTGAGCATTACAGCCGGCGATAAACAACTCAGAAACCATGTCAAATCGCGGGGCAACATTATCGCCGGATATGGTGATCAGTATCTTCATAGCAACTGGAAAAACACTTAAAGGACCTTATACCGTTTCAATTTCCGCCAGAGGGTCGTTCGCCCCATACCCAGTAGATCTGCGGCCTTGGTGCGGTTGCCGCCGCTTTTTTTCATGGCATCCAGGATCATTATTTTTTCCGTTTCATGCCAGGTTTCGGAAGAATTTGTTTCTCTCTCATCTTCCATCCTGGTCGTTTGCCTCTCCTTGTACGGCAGAGAGGTCGGTTGACCAGGCACGACACGTTCAGGCGGCTCAGCCGGAGAAAAAAGATACCTGGGCAGATGCTCGGGTGTGATCTGTTCCCCGGGACAGATATTGACCGCATATTCAACAATATTGCGGAGTTCGCGAACATTCCCGGTAAATTTATAGGCAAGAAGCAGTTCAAGGCATTTTGGGGAAAATCCTTTAACAGGACTCCCGAGCTGCGAGACAAAATCCCGGAGAAAATAATCAAGGAGCAGACGGATATCGCCATCCCTTTCCCGGAGAGGCGGAAGATGGATCCGTAATACATTAAGACGGTAAAAAAGATCCTCACGGAACAATCCCTGCCGCACCTGATCGCGTAAAGAGCGATGGGTGGCGGCAATCACCCTGACGTTCACCTTGATTTTTTTGCTGCCCCCCACCGGATAGAACTCTCTGTCGTCCAGGACCGTGAGCAATTTCACCTGCAGCGGCAAGGGCAGATCGCCTATCTCGGTAAGAAAGATGGTGCCATCCTGGGCAAGACGGAACATACCCGGCTTGTCGGTGACAGCACCGGTAAACGCCCCACGGACATGGCCAAAAAGTTCGGATTCAAGAAGGGCCTCCGGCAGGGCTCCGCAGTTTATCTTGATAAAAGGCTGCCGTGCTCTTTTTGAGCTCTGATGAATCACTTCAGCAACCATGTCCTTTCCCGTGCCGGTCTCACCGGTGATAAGGAGTGAGGCATCGGTACGCGCCAGAACCGGTATGAGCTCAAAGACCTCCTGCATTTTGGGGCTATGGCCGAGAATTTTGGCCAACCCGTCAGGGCCGATGGCGTTTTTATCCGCCTGCTGCAGGGAAGAGAGATCCTCCAGGACAATAATCAGCCCGGCTATCTGCCCTTGGTCGTCATGGAGGGGTGAGATGGTAAAAAGGATGGGGAGCTTTTTGCGGTGACAGTTGATAATGGTGCCTTCCTGGATACAAGTCTCACCATTTCCAAGTATCTCCCGGAAAACCTGACCACGGGTGTGCAGATCGCTGCGGATGATATAATTACCGGGAACACCCAGGGCATCTTCTTCCGCGTACCCGCTCAGGGCTTCAAAAAAACGGTTCATCCGCATAACGGACAAGGAACGATCAAGGAGCACAATGCCCAGTGGAATACCATTGAGTATCTCAAGGATGGATACGGATTCAAAGAAGCTGGGGGATGATGTCGGCATGCTCTCAAGAATGAACGAAATCTTTGTTCCTGCACAGAACCGCAGGCCCCGAGAGAAAAGGCTTTTTCCTTCTCAGCGGGGCCTGCGGCCATTGCTTCCACTTTATTTTGGGACGTACGAACAAATCTCCTTCTACAACTGCCTGGGCGTATGACTTATGACGCCACGATTACGCGTATCTTGTCATCACGACTTACTGGACAAACATTTTGCTGTTAACCAGAAAATGGACATAGATACTGGCCGCGTAGCCAAGGGCAATGACCGGCGTCCATTTGAGATGACCAAAGAAGGTGTACATTCCCCGGGCCTGCCCCATAAGGGCAACGCCTGCCGCCGAACCGATGGAAAGCATGCTGCCGCCAACCCCAGCCGTCAGTGTTACCAGCAGCCATTGTCCCTGAGACATCTCCGGTTTCATGGTCAATACCGCAAACATCACCGGAATATTATCAACGATCGCCGAGAGTACGCCCACCATGATATTGGCAGGGGTGGCGCCCCAGCCGGTGTACATGGTCTGGGAGGCCATGGCCAGGTAGCCGATAAAACCAAGGCCGCCCACACAGAGGATAACGCCGTAGAAGAACATCAGGGTGTCCCATTCCGCCCGGGCAATATTCCTGAATACATCAAAGGCGACGGTATCGCCCACTTCCTCTGCTGCCTTGTTCGGATCATACCCAGAAGCCCCATGACCATTTTTATGGGTCTTCTTCAGGTAGTAGCCATAAATTTTCAGGAAAGCGAGACCGGTCATCATACCAATAACCGGTGGCATGTGTAGAAAATTGTGAAAAGAGACTGCGGTGCAGATGGTCAACAAAAAGAGTCCTATAACAACAAATCCGCCCCGTTTCATCTGAACATCGACGGTACAAGCGGTGGGTTGAACATTGGGCACCGCAAAACTCATGATCAGAGCGGGAACAAACCAGTTTATTACCGCGGGGATAAAGAGGGCGAAAAAAGTTCCAAATGGCACGATTCCCTTCTGCCAGACCATGAGGGTGGTGATGTCGCCAAAGGGCGAGAAGGCACCGCCGGCATTGGCGCCTACAACGATATTGATACAGGCCAACATGACAAACTTGGCGTTATCCTTGCCGATAGCCATGACCACGGCGCACATGAGCAGGGCGGTGGTGAGGTTATCGGCCACCGGTGAGATGAAAAAGGCCAGCAGGCCGGTGATCCAGAACAGCTTGCGGAAGGAAAAACCGGCACAGACCAGGCGGGCGCGCAGGGCCTCAAAGACCTGTCGTTCTTCCATGGCATTGATATAGGTCATGGCAACGAGCAGAAAGAGAAAAAGCTCCCCGTACTCCAAAAGGTTGTGGCGGACAGCTATCTCTGCGGCGTGATTCAGGCCGTGAGTGGCATAGACCCAGGCAATCAGTCCCCAGATAAGACCGGCGGCCAGCAGCACTGGTTTTGATTTGCGAAGGTGGGTGTATTCTTCACCCATTACAAACAGATAAGCCACGACAAAGATAATCAGGGCCGCGTAGCCCACCCAGTGGGCCGTAAGGTCAAGGCTCTCAACATGGCCCCCTGTGGCGGCCAGCACAGCTTCCGGTATCCCCAGAAGCAGACCGGCAGCAAATGTCAAGATGTACAAGGCTGTATTCACAATGGTTTTCTCCTCTTCTCTCGCGTTTGTGCCGGGAAGCAGGCACGATGACATAATTATACCCCTTCCCCTTGGCAGGGGAAGGGAAGCTAAACTCAGATAATTAGCCGAACATTACTGTTTCTTGTTCTATAAATAAACTACTTTTACAGAAGCGGTTTATAATACTTTCGGCAGATAAACTGTCATGCCCATGAGCGGCCAGACAAACTGGACTGCAAGAAAAAGCACTCCCATAAGTATAGCACTGGCAGGAAGACCGTAGAGGAAGAATTCACCCGTGGTAAACTGCTTGGAATTGTAGGCGATGGCATTGGGTGCCGCTCCGACCAGAAGCAAGAAAGGCATACCGGCTGTAACCAGGGCAGTGAACAGGATGACCTCACCGGCAACACCGAGATAAGGAGCAATGACCAGGGCCACCGGCATGGAGATGGCAATGGCAGCCACGTTCATGATGAAGTTGGTCATGATCAGAACAAAGAAGGCCATGCCCAGGATGAAAACAATGGCCGGGGCACTCTGGAACAGGGTAAGCCAGTTAACCGCCATCCATTTGGCCGCACCGGTCTCCCACAGGCAGAAACCGATGGACATGGCCCCGGCAAAGAGCAGGACGATGTTCCAGGGAATCTCCTCCAAATCATTGACGTCAAGGATGTTGACGATGAAAAAGAGAACCGTGGAGACCAGAAGGATGCCGGTCTTGTCAAGAGAGGCCAGGGCGGGAACAAAGGATTTCAGGGCAATAATCAGGATGGTGGTGCCAACGATGACTGCGGCCATGATCTCTTTAGAGCTCCAGGCTCCAAGTTCCTTATACATCCGTGATGCCTTTTCCTTGAGTCCTGGTATGGAGTCTTTTTCCGGTTTGCAGACAAACATGAAAAAGAACCAGAGCAGAAAGGTCATACCCCAGCCGATCGGGGCCATATAATAGGTCAGTTGGAAAAAACTGACATCAATGCCGGTCATATCTTTGTAAAAGCCCAGGGCCACGGCGCCGCGGGCAGCGCCGAGCAGGGTGACGATACTGCCGGCGCCTGCCACATAGGCCATGCCCATGAACAGACCCTTGCCGAACTTGGTGGGCTGGGTCTCGTCGGTATAGAGGGCATAGATGGCCATGAGCAGCGGAAACATGGTGGCGGCAACCGCGGTGTGGGCCATAATGTGGGTGAGCGCTGCGGTAAGAACAAAACAACCCAGATAGATCCGGCTCGTTTTTTCACCGACAATGGAGAGCATCTTATAAGCGACCCGTTTGGTCAGTCCTGTCTTGGTAAAGACCATGCCGATAACGATGGAGCCAACGATAAAGAGAACGGAGGGGTCCATGAAGTCCTTGAAAGCCACCTTGGCCGGACGAATAAAAAAGAGGGCCTGCAGAATACCGATGACCAGACTGGTCACGCCGATGGGCAGGACCTCAAAAATCCACCAGGTTGCGGCCAGCAGAAAAACAGCTATGGCGCCCTTACCCTCTTTGGTCAGCAGAAAATTTTTCCCCTGCGGATCAACAGCATCCGGCCAGAGGGGTGAATAATAGACGATGGCAAAGAGTGCCACGCCCAGGGATAGAAAAAAGAGCCGCTTCCAGTTGAACGGCTCCTCCTTGCTTGGTAAACTCATGGTTTCTGATTTTGTATTTGTCATTGTTGGACCCTTCTTGCTAAAGATAAATAATAGCTCTCTGCTATCAGGTCAGGCAGCAACCCTGCTCCTGACTGCTCATTTTTTATGCTACAATGCACATTTGCGAGTGATTTCGGCAAAGATCTCCTCCATGCGAACCACACCGACAATTTTGTCGTCATCAATCACGGGCAGGATCGAATTTCCCGTATTAAGCATGATCACCAAGGCCTTGAAAAGCGGGAATTCCGCCTTAATAAAAAGCGGAATTTCACTCATGAATTCACTGATCTTCTTCCGGCTCTGCTGTTTGCAATCGCTAAAGAATGAATCCTCCATGAGGATGGCAAGATTTGGGAAGTCAATGTTCTTGCCTTCAAACTTTTCTACCTTGCTGGCCTCGACAAGACGAGGCGCCAGGCCATGGAAAAGATCATAGAGGGTCACTCTGCCCACCAGCTGATTGCGGTCATTGACAATGAGCAGACAGGAGTATCGAATGCGGTCCTTTTCACCAACGGCGAAGGAGCGGATCTCCGTTATCGCGTCCTGGAGAGTCTGATTTTCGTTCAGATGGGGATAACGATCCAGAGGAATGGTAACGTCTCTGACAAGGGGGAAATTTTCAGCCACAGTGAGCCTCCTGTAATTTTTTATAATGTCTCTGCCGCATAGCTTCCGGATGCTTATGACAGCTGTTTCTTCATGATCAAATTTTGGGCGCACCACACCTGTGCCACTTTTCATGGCCAAATTTGAGGAATATCAGGGTGAGGGGTTACGCGTGCAAACGCCGGCCGGCGTTCAATAATCAGGCATGGTTACCAGGCCTTGTGCTTCAAGATATCCTTGAGCTCGTCACTGGTTTTTTTCTCCAAAACCACCATTCTTTTATGCTTGGCCTCTTTGATCTTTTCCATCAGAGCATTCAGATCCACCGGTTTTTCCAGGAGGTCCTCGGCGCCCAGCTTCATCGCCTCTATACTCTTCTGCACCGTGGCATGGCCGGTGAGCATGATAATCTCCAGATCAGGCCTCTTCTCCTTGATCCGGCGCAAGGTTTCCAGACCATCAATTCCAGGCATGGCCAGATCAACAATGATTGCATCAAAGCTCTCATTTTCAACCTTGGAGACGGCATCTTCACCACTGTTGACTGCATTCACCTTCATTCCTCTGGTCTCCAGGCGCTGAGAAAGAAGATCGCAAAATTCCTCTTCGTCATCCACCAGGAGCACCTTGGCTTCCATTTCTTCACTCATATTTTCCTCCTTTTGTAAGTATCCAGCATAATGCCGGGAAATACGAAAACGTATGTACCGTAACCATCCTGCAGTGCCTCATATCCGAGAAAAAGGCCTTTAGCTTGCAGACTCAGAAAGTCTTCTCCCCCTCTTGAGGGGGAAGGTCAGGAGGGGACGTTGCAATGAGCTGACATCATCGCATTTTCCCCATCCTGACCCTTCCCCGCAAGAGGGGGAGAGCTTGCCACCTATCGCAGGAGGTCTTTCCTGCACGGCCTGGTCTCCCCTGAGCTCTTACTGCTGATGTGCTGCCGCCTTTTTATGTGCTTCATAAATGGTAGCAGATAACTCTTCGATATCAACAGGCTTCTGCAGATAGGCAAAGGCGCCGAGCTCCATACAGATCTCTCGATCCTTCTCCGTACCATGACCGGTCAGGATGATGATTTCCGTATTGGACTTGGCCTCCTTGGTTCTACGAAGCACCTCGATACCATCCATACCCGGCATTCTCAAGTCAAGGACCATCACATCCGGCCTGCTGTCATCACTGGTAATCAGATTCAGGGCCTGCTGACCATCATGAACTGCATAGGTCCCGACATCTCTGTTGATCAGCCTCTCGGATATCGTCTGCGCCAGCTCCTTTTCATCATCAACGAGAAGAACCTTGGAAGGCAGTTCAAAGTTTTGCCGACGATAGATGGAAGTCTTGAAATCCTTGCCCTTGATAACCTCAACACCTTTGACACCCTCCACCATTTTGACAATGGAAAGCAGTTCACCGGCCAATTTCTCAAAGAGCAGAACGCTTTTGTTGATGGTAAGAATGACATTACCGTTTTGCGCATACACCTCGACATTGTGGCCTTTGGCAAGGAGCGCCAGCTCCACTCTGGCAATCAGGGCCATATCATTGACAGCCTGCAATGAAGACTCTGTTTTTTTAACCGTTTCTTTTTGCCGACAGGTCAGAATCAGCTGCACCGCCTCGTGAGGGGTCGTGGTCGCTACAGGAATAACAAGATCATAGAGGCCGGCATCCCACGCCTCCTTCCTGAAGAGAAAATCGGTCAGGCCAAAGGCGGCCACATCGCTTTTCTTGATCTCTTTCTGGGCATCCGCTTTCGAAAGTCCGGACGCCACGGCGTTCTCTGTACGATTCGCCTTGCTGTCAAAGAGCAGCACCTTGACCACATGGGTGACCTCCGAAGGGATGAGGTGGGTCACAAGGCCAACAAAAAGATTACGATCATTTTCTTTGATTATATTGGCGACGGTAGCCTTTAACACACTGATACAACGTTCCTGTTCCAGGGTAAAGTCATTGAAGACCGACTTCTTGCCGGTAAGTGCACGTTCCAATTTCTGGGCATCCATCCCCTGTTGAGCTGCGGCCTTCATGATAACATCCTGATCTGTCATCACCTGACAACCTGACAATACAGACAATTCGTCAACAATCTCACTGCTGCTGGTAAACGAGCTGGACAAAATGGCGATTGATGGCATATTGCACCTCCGGAATCATGAAAAGATTGAAAGCCCGCTGTTGCGAACAATTTTATTAACTTTAAAGCAGTTTACGTGCCATATGGACAATATTCTTTTTTAACTTGACAATTCAGCAACCTACAGCAGAAAAGACAAGTTCCGACACTGACCACACCAGTTGAAACAAATAGAAACATAACGAAACTATACAACGCGAACATACTGATTTTAATATATTTATAATCACAAGTGCAGTATGAAACAAATATGTTCCCTTTTGTTTCATACTGCACAATCGATATCTAGCTCGCAAGAGCATTACCGGAACAAACTCATCCGGCATAATCCTTTGGCGGTACACATTTACACAACGGCTTAAAAGGCAGACAAAGAGCGGGCTTCCATGCGATGCACAAAAACCAGAGAGAATCAATCAAACGGGAACGGATGAATAAAATTGATGGTCTCGTAAAAAGTACAAATTGCTCCAATGTCATTTCGACCATCGGGAGATGGTCTTAATGGTATCCACTGGTTGAGCAGTAAGATTTCTCGCTGTCACTCGAAATGACATCTGCTCTTCCCTTTGTCATTCCGAACGTATGTGAAGAATCTTCAACAATGTGGATAAAGATCTCTCCATGCAGTCGAGATGACAGTCGGCAAGCATAGGATGACAGACTTTTTTTGAGTTTTTACGAGATTGTCAAGATTACGGGAATTCATCTGTTTTTTTTTACCAACAGACTGACACATGAGTTCCGGGGCAACCCCACCAAAGCGGCAGGATCCCCCGGAAGAAGACGATCAAGGCTCAATACTTTTCATCTTTCTATACGACTTCGGCCCATTCGGCCACTCTGACTTCCCATACCACTCTTTTGGATAGCCGACCTCCTGCGCCATTTTCTCCGGCGCATTGACATAGCCGTCATCATAGCGGGCAACGAGCTCCCAGGCCAGCTTCCACCAATCCTTCACAACCTGATTGGCCTGGGTCTCACAATATTCGGTGAGCAGAGGGGGGACCTTAGCCGGATCCTGTTTATACAGGGCCAGCGCCTGTTTATCCATTTCCTCGATTGAGGCCAGGGCGGCCAGCTCGATCTCATCCTGTTTTTGCTGAATATCCTTGATCATATAACTGTATTTCAGACCTGCCCAATTGGCTACGAAGTTAAACGCCCACCAGGCACTGTCCTGACTGAAGGCACTGGTGTCAACGGTATAATAGGGTTTGGCGATACGAGTCACCCCGACATAAAAGGGGACATAGGCAGTGCTCATCGGTTCATCCGGGCCAAACCAGAGCAGGCCGCCAATGGGGTCGGGCAGCCAGCCGCGGGCCTGACAGATATAACTGAACCCGCAACGAAAAATGGAGATCGGACGCTCCCACCCACCTTCCAGCTTGGCATTCGGATCGCCGGTATCGCTTCCGCCTGCATCCATGGGACCGGGATAACGATAGGGGCTGCCGAATGGACCCGCAGTCACCCCCTTCGAGAGATCAAACTCGGTGCCCTGGTAATAATCACGATACAGCCCCATGACATCACGGGCACTCAGCTTCTGATCCGGCTTGATGCTGAAGGGAAACTTTTTGGTAAAACCATCTTCAACCCAGGGTGATTGCGCCTTGGACGGTGCAACCCGCGACTGCAGACGCCACACCCTCCGCAGTGAATAGTAAGGATGACTGTACTCCCCCTGACTTACTGTCCGCAGCCAGTCGAGCTTGCCATCCTCCGGCTTCCACCACCCATGCTTCCGGGCTATGGCATGGAGATCCTTGCTGTAGAGCGTATTGGGATCATCAGGATCAATCTCCCGGATACGCAGTTCATTGGCGGCAAAAAACACTTCTCCCTCCGGAACTTTTTTAGCCACCCAAAGCCCACCCTTCCCTTCCGGACTGGGAGCCATCTCCATGACCCATCCTTCCTTGGTATCGCCAATGGGCAGAGTCTCCCCGGTTCCGTAGTAGCCGTAAGTTTCTATGAGAGAGCCAATCAATTCAACTGCCTGCCGGGCCGTTGTACACCGTTCGGCAGCCACACGGCTTAACTCCGCACTGTAGAAGATGAGCTTTCCCGGCACCGGATCCGGCTGCAGTTTTGTGCCATCGGTACATTCGCCGAACATCACCTGATGTTCGTTCATAATGGCATAGGAGCCCTCAAAATAGGAATAGGTATGTGCAACCTGCGGGATATAGCCGAGAGGAATACTTTGGGGACGATCCGGTTCGTCATAGACAGGACCCCGGTCGGTTCCGACATAGCGACGGAGTTCATACGCATGATACTGAGGCTTGTCCCCCATTGCCGACGCATCATAATAGATCGGCCTGAGCGAACCTGGTTTATGGTCGGCAGCGGGAACCTGCACCAGACGCTGATCAAAGAGCTCACTATCGTCGGAATGTCCAACCATTACCGAACCGTCCTTCGATGCTTCTTTGGTAACGAGCAGGGTCGTACATGCCGGCGCACTGACAGCACCGATTACGTTCCATGCAAGAACAGCCACTATCAGTTTTTTCATACGCTGCACTCCCGTTTCTGATAAATTTCTTAACGACCCCTCAATGTTCCGAGGGGAAAGTATCGCTGATTTAAAAAGAATCTCATATTCTACCCGTTTAAGTCAAGCATAGAGCCGGAATAATCAAATTCAAAGACAGCCTCGTGAGTACAACGCAAAAATGACCCATAAAAACAACTTTTCATGATATTCTCGAGACTTGACAATCAATCTTCGTTTAACATAGTATAAAGAAATGACTATCTCGTAAAAACTCGAAAAAAACCTGTCATCCTATGCTTGCCGACTGTCATCTCGACTGCAGGGAGAGATCTTTATCCACATCGTTGAAGATTCCTCACATACGTTCGGAATGACAAAGGGAAGCACAGTTCATTTCGAGCGACAGCGAGAAATCTTAACAATCAACCATTGGATACTATTAAGATTTCTCCAGATGGTCGAAATGACATTCTTGCAAGCCCGGGGACATCATTTTCGTAAACAGCCACGAAAAAAAATCTGTCCCCTATGATCGATGTAGCGAGCGACGTAAGGGGACTGAA
>JBDRQE010000035.1:0-32429 GCA_043826415.1 Pseudomonadota bacterium | reverse complement strand
CCGGATGCCGGTTATGGACGGACTGCAGATGGCGCAGGCGATCAGGGAGATAAACCCTGAGATCAGGATCATCGCCACGACGGCCCACAGTGATACCTCGTATCTTCTGGAGGCGATCGAAATAGGGATCGATCATTATGTCCTGAAACCTGTTGATATCAGAAAACTCCTTACCGCCATTGAAAAATGCAGTCGTGATATCGCCGCCAAGAAGGCCCTGGAATCTCATCGCCGGGAGCGGGAAAAATTGATTGTTGAACTGCAGACCGCCCTTGACGAGATCAAGACCCTGCGGGGGATTCTGCCGATCTGCAGCTACTGCAAGGATATCCGTAATGACGAAGGCTACTGGGAACGGGTCGATACCTATATTACCCGGCACACTGAGGTGGATTTCAGCCATGGAATCTGTCCGTCCTGTCTGAAGAAAAACTTTCCGGATCAGTATGAGAGCATCATGGAAAGAGTGAATCAGGAGAGCCGAAAGAAGTGAATTCCGGGCGCTGGATTACAGGCAGGTAGAGTTGGTTCAACTTCCCGGCCTTTCCGGCCGTAAAGAGGAGAGACGTCTCCATGAAAGTCATTGCCGCAGTCAATGGTCTTGTTACCTCTGAAATCGCCGCGCTGTACGCCCTGCGTTATGCGGTTCTTTTTGAGTATACCCTGACGCTGCTCCATGTTGAAAACCCTGATGATCGCCGGGAAGAGGTGGAGGCGAGCATGGCGGCCATTGAAGAGGCGGCAGAACAATATCAGATCAAGATCGAACGGATTTTTCTACAAGGAGGTCCTGCACCAGCCATTGAGGCGTACCTTCGGGAAGTCAATGCTGATATCCTTTTCTGCAGTACCCGGATGCGTAAACGCTTTTTTGAAAACTCCCTCAGCGATCAACTCAGCCGCCTGCGTCTGCCGGTTGACCTGGCCATTGTCCGGGTGGCGCATGTGGACGGTGCTCTGCGGAGCGAAAACATCCTCCTGCCTATCCGCGAGGATCGCCTTTCCGTCAAAAAATTCGTTTTTGTCAGCTCGATGGCCAAGGCCTTTGACGCCGCCACGGAGATCTACAGTATCACTCTGGCCGGTAACCGGCGTCTGGCCGGTCTTGATATGACCGGCATCAAGGCACTCTTCCAGAAAATAAACGACCGGCTCAGCCATTACGCCAAGGGATGCCGGCTTCTGGGCATTCCCCTGCGGATCAAGCATGGGCTGGCCGAGAATGAGGTTGACCAGATCCTCCATCATCTGGCGCATCATGATTTCCAGCTGATGATCATCGGCGGGAGGCGGGTCTCGCTTTTTTCCCGCTTTTTCAGAAAACATCCCATCGCCCGCCTCTTCCGCTATACGCTGGTCAATACCATTGCCTATTATCCCCGGGAAGAAAGGTGATGCCGCCGCTGTTTGCCCTGGAAAAGAAAGTACTGCTGCGCCGGCTCAAAAGCTCGGAAAAGGGTCTTTCTTCGGCCCGGGTTACCCGGCGTCTGCAGGAATTCGGTCCCAATATTCTGGAACGGGCTGCAGAAAAAAATTATCTTCTCGCCTACTGCGGCCAGTACACTCAGTTTTTTGCCATTCTCCTTGAGGTGGCAGCCCTGCTCTCTTTTATCGCCGATGTTTATCTTCCCGGCCAGGGAAGTGATATGCTCGGGTATGCCATCCTTGGAGCAGTAATCATCAACGCCACCTTTACCTTCTGGCAGGAATACCGCGTGGACAAAGCCATGGAGGCGCTGCTCAAGCTGATTCCCTCTCTGGTTTCGGTCAAGCGTAATGGGGAAGTGGTGCAAGTTCAGGCGGAGGAGCTGGTACCCGGTGACATCATGGTTCTGGAAGAAGGGGACAAGGTAGCGGCGGACGGTATTCTCCTGACCGCCACCTCCCTTTACCTGAATCTGGCTTCTCTAAATGGGGAATCGGCACCTGCGTTCCGTACAAGCGAACCAAGCGAGGCGAGCCGTCCTCTGGAGGCCAGGAACATGATCTTTGCCGGGACAACAGTGGTCTCCGGCAGCGGGGTAGCTGTGGCAAGTGCCACGGGCAATGCCACGGAATTTGGTAAGATTGCCAGCCTCACCAAGAACGTACGCGCCACCCTGACTCCCATGCAGCGCGAGATTATCCATATTACCCGGCTGCTGACAGTGATCGCTCTGCTCATGGGCGGCCTCTTTTTTGCCTTAGGATTTTTCTCCGGTAAAGGGATCCTTATGGCCTCGATCTTTGCCCTTTCCCTTATCGTCGCCAACGTTCCTGAGGGGCTGCTGCCCACCATTACCCTCTCTCTCTCCCTGGCCAGTCAGCGCATGGCCAGGCGGAATGCCCTGATCAAGAATCTCGATTCGGTAGAGACCCTGGGCCGTGCCACGGTGATCTGTACCGACAAGACCGGAACCCTGACCAGAAACGAGATGACCCTCAAGCAGATCTGGCTTGCAGGCGGCGAGGAGGTCAACATCTCGGGAGAAGGGTATCGTGAGCCGGGAGAGTTCTCCTTTGCACTGCAGAACGAAAGCACGGAGTCCCGCCTTGTAGCCTTGCTGACAGCCGGCCTCCTCAACTGCCGGGCCACTATTAACGAAGAGAGTCTGCGCGGGGATCCCACCGAGCTGGCCATTGTCGCGGCCGCTCGGAAAAAGGGGGTTGAGGTTTTGGAAATGAAAAAGGTGCAGGAATTCATCTTTACCAGCGACCGCAAGATGATGTCCACTCTCTATCAGGATGGGAGCGAACTGCGTCTTTTTGCCAAGGGTGCTGTGGAGGTACTGTTGCCTAAGTGTACAACCTTCCTGGCTGCGGATGGTTCAGAGCAACCCTTAAGCGAAACAAAGCGCCAGGAAGCCCTGGTCCAGGCCGGCATTTTCGAAAATCAGGCCTTCCGCGTCCTGCTCATTGCCGGTGGCCGAAAGGAGGAGGAGAATTTGACCCTGCTGGGGCTCGTTGCCATCATGGATCTGCCCCGTTGCGAAGTGTTTGAGGCGATGGCCACCTGCAGGTCGGCCGGTATCCGCACCATGATGATCACCGGCGACAATCCGCGTACCGCCGCGGCCATTGCCCGTCAGATCGGGATGAATTTCGACAGGGTGATCACCGGCCCTGAACTGGAGGCAATGCGCGACGAAGAGCTCGAGCAGATGCTTGTTGTCGAAACCGTACTTTTTGCCAGAATGGCCAGCAGTCAGAAACTGCAGATTGCCACGGCCCTGCAGAATAATGGTGAGGTTGTGGCCATGACCGGCGATGGGGTTAATGATGCCCCGGCCTTGAAAAAGGCGGATCTCGGTATTGCCATGGGCCTTTCCGGTACCGAGGTGGCCAAGGAGGCGGCCGACATGGTACTCCTGGATGATAATTTCTCTTCCATCGTGATTGCCATTGAGGAGGGTCGCAGCGTCTATTTCAACATCAAGAAATTTGTCACCTACATCCTCTCCTCCAATGTGCCGGAGATCGTTCCCTATATCCTGCAATTTTTCCTGATGATCCCTCTACCCCTTTCGGTGATCCAGATCCTTTCCATCGATCTGGGTACCGATATGTTGCCGGGACTGGCCCTGGGCAGCGAGAAGCCGGAAAAAAATATCATGAACCGGGCTCCGGTGGGCAGGGGCGAAAAAATTCTTGACTGGGAGGTATTTAAACGCGGCTACTTTTTTTTAGGTGTCATCGAGGCCACGTCTGCCATGGTCGCTTTTATCAGCTTTCTGCTTCTGCATGGCTGGCAGTACGGCACCGTAGACCTTGTCGATCCATTCCTCCATCGGCAGGCCATGACCATGACTCTGCTCGGTGCTGTATCCTGTCAACTCCTCAATGCCTGGACCATGCGCAGCTGGGAGTTTTCCGCTTTCAGTCTGGGCTTCTTCTCCAATCGTCTTATGCTGCTGGCCATGGCTGTCGAATTGGTCTGGGTCTGGGCCCTTCTCAACCTGGCAGCGGTGCAGAAGGTGTTTAATACCGCTCATGTTCCGTTCGGCGACCTCTGGATCTTGCTGCCCTTTCCCCTGTTCCTTTTCCTAAGCCATGAAGGGTATAAATGGCTGCGACGCCGTAGAGGCAGAGAGTCCAGCTTTCGGAGTGAAGCCCGGCCTGGCAGTCACTGATCGGTCTCAGTGTTTTGCAGCTCTCCGCACTATGGAGAATCAGCTGTGATGTCGTTCAGCTTGTTACGGTAAAACAGGTTGGGTCTGAATCGCGGAGGTCTGGCCATTTTCCAGAAACCGGGAGTGAGAAGAACAGCGACGGTATAGAGTTCCAGACGTCCTGCCAGCATGCAGAAGATGAGCACGATCTTGGCGAGCGCCGGCAGGTGACCGAAATTCTGGGTTGGTCCAACCAGATGCAGCCCCGGTCCGATGTTGTTGAGGGTGGCAACGACGGCAGTGGTTCCGGTGACAATGTCCACTCCCGTGGCGGTGACCACGATGGAGGCAAAAAGAAAAAAGGCGATGTACAGGGCCAGAAAACCAAGGATGCCGATCAGGACCTCCTGGGGAACCTTGGCTGTGCCGAATTTAATGGCCCCTACCTGGCGGGGATGGACCAGTCGGTGCAGTTGCAGGTGGGCATATTTGAAAAAGAGGAGCAGGCGGACCACTTTGATCCCGCCGCCGGTAGAGCCGGCACAGCCGCCGACGAACATGAGGGCAACGAGCATGACCTTGCATACAGGCGGCCAGAGATCGAAATCAGCCGTGCCGAAGCCGGTGGTGGTGATCACGGAGACGACCTGGAACAGAACGTCGCGCAGGTTGCGGCTCATGCTGGTGATCGTCCCGCTGAAAAAATTAGCGGCCATGATGAAAATGGTCGAAGCAACGATCAGTCCCAGGTAGAGACGAAATTCCTCATTCTGCCAGAAGGCATTCAGCCTGCCGCGCAGAAAGTGAAAATGGAGGGAGAAGTTGACCCCGGCCAGAAACATGAAAAGGATGATGACCCCTTCCACATAGGCGGAATTGTAATAGGCGACAGAAAGAGAGTGGTTGGAAAATCCGCCGGTGGCAAGCGTGGCAAAGGAGTGGCACATGGCATCGAAAAAATCTACGCCTCCCAGCATGAGCAGAACGATTTCGACAACGGTCAGCAGGACATAGACGGACCAGAGAATACGGGCCGTATCCTGGATGCGGGGCGCCAGACGATCCTTGGTGGGCCCTGGCATCTCAGCCTGAAAAAGCTGCATGCCGCCGATGCCTAAGAGCGGCAGGATGGCCAGGGTGAGGACGATGATCCCCATGCCCCCGATCCAGTGGGTCAGGGCTCTCCAGAAGAGCACGGAATGGGGCAGGATCTCGATGGTGGAGAGAATGGTGGAGCCGGTGGTGGTGAAACCGGACATGGATTCAAAGTAACAGTCAATAAAAGACGGCATCTTGCCTGAAAAGAAATAGGGCAGGGCTCCGAGAAAGGCCAGTCCCACCCAGCTGAGGACGACTATGGCAAAGCCATCCTTGTAGCCCAGCTCCTTTTCCGGCAGAAAAAGAAAGACCAGTGCCCCGCCGCACACGCCGCCTACCAGAGAGGATAGCAGAAAGGCGGTGGCCATCTGGTCATCATAGTAGAAGGAGAAGGGAATGGGAGTGAGGAGAAAGACTGAAAGGACAAGAAGGAGTTTGCCCAGAAGATTAAGAACGCCGCCGCTGCGCATGAATCAGCCCTCGTCGCTGAGAAATTTTTCAAGATCGGCAGCGGCCTTTTTGGTGAAAAAGATCACCAGATTATCTCCGATCTCGATAATGGTTTCGCCGGAAGGGAGCAATACCTGCTGATCGCGGACAATGGCGCCGACGATTGAGCCTTTGGGAAAGTGCAGTTCTTTAAGGTGAACGCGGTTAAATTTTTCTCTGGCCGGGACCCGCATCTCCATGGCCTCGGCATCACTGTCCATAATGGTGGCCACCGCTCCGACCACACCGCGCCGAACGTAACGGAGGATCATGCTGGCCGCAACCTGGCGGGCGCTGAGGGCCACGTCGATACCAAGGTTGCCGAGCAGGGGGACAAAATCGTGGCGGGTGATCTTGGTGATGCATTTCTTGGTCCCGTGGTGTTTGGCCAGCAGGGAGGAGAGGATATTGGTGGTATCGCTTTCAGTCAGGCTGATCACCAGATCGGCACGATCAATGCCCTCTTCCAGAAGCTCATGGGCCTCAAGGCCGTCACAGTTGAGGACTATCGTCTGATTCAGGTTTTCGGAGAGGAATTCGCAGCGCTCTTTTTTGCTCTCGACGATGGTTACATCAATATTCATCTCTTCCAGACTGCGGGCAACCATGTAGCCGATGCTGCCGCCGCCGATAATGAAGACTTTCTCGGGCCGCTTGGAGCTCAAGGCAAAAAGTTGTTCCAGGGCCGTGATATCACTGCGGCGGACCGTGACGTAGATCTTGTCTCCGGCCAGGATCTGATCTTCGCCCCGGGGAATGATGGTTTGTCCCTCCCGGATGATGGCGGTGATGATAAAGCGGTGCGAGCCGTGCAGCTTCTGGATCTGGAAGAGACTCAGGCCGACCCGGGGATTATCGGCGTGAATTTTATAGCCGAGCAGGATGAGTTGGCCATTGGCAAATTCCGCCATATGAAAGGCTGCCGACACATGACAGAGACCGAGGATCTCCTCGGTCAGAGCCCAGTCCGGACTGATGATCAGGTCAATGCCCAGGTCGTTTTTTTCATGGAACAAGCCCCCTTCCAGAAAGTCCTCATTTTTGACCCTGGCAACCCGAGTTGCAACCTCATAGGGACGGGACATGATGCAGGAGATAAGATTGACTTCATCGCTGTCGGTGACGGCGATGAAGAGATCAGTTTTGGCGATCCCGGCCTCGGCAAGAATGCGGGCGGAGGCGCCGCTTCCATGGACGGTCATGATGTTCAGATCCCGTTCAATGCGCTGCAGTTTGGCCTTGTCGCAATCGATCAGGACGACTTCCTGACCTTCCTGGGAAAAGCGTTCGCAAAGATAGAAACCGACCTGTCCGGCTCCGACGATTATTATGCGCACAGTGGACCCTTTTTGGAGATATAGTAGCGATTGGGTGGCAATTAACACCACAAACCGTGTAATGTGTTAATAATGTAAGATATTATAATATGTTATAGGCGATTGTGACTGCTATCATACACCAGAAATGAGAGCGGGGGAAGTCCTTTGCCGAGAAATACACTCCTTCCCTGGACAGCTCTCCGGCTATGGTATGGAATGGCCATTCTGAGATTCATTTTCTGACAAGCCCATTGCTTTTGACATTGGTTCTCTTCCTGTCATATACTCTTTAGAAGAGAGCCTGGTGTTCTCTTGGACTGATTCACGTTACTTGCAGGAGAAAGAGATGCTGACCATAGGTAGAACATGGATTCGTGACCTGAAGTTTGGCAGAGAATGGTGTCTCCATGACCACATTCTGACTGTAGAAAAAAATGGTCTGCGCACATTCCTTGTGGAGCGCGACAGCAGGATAGAGAAGCTTGTCATCTCTCTGGCAAGGCCTGGAGAATCCGTACGGATCCTCTGTGTTAAAGACGTCATTCAGCCCTGGTCTAAAGTCAAGGGAGAGCGTGCCGGTACAGGGCTGCGACAGGTGTTGAGCAATGTTGCCGTTGTCACCTGCGGTAAAATCGTCGGCTTTCAGGAAGGCATTATCGACATGAGTGGTCCTGGGGCCTCCTATTCTCCTTTTGCAGATACATTCAATCTGGTTCTCGAGATTGGAGTCAGCAAAAAACTGACTGCCCGGGAGCATGAGGAGTGTGTCAGAGGGGCAGGGCTGGCAGCGGCGGACTTTGTAGGGAAGGTGGTTCTCTGTCAACCGCCCGACAAAGAAGAAAGCTTTGCTCCTCTCGCGCCTCCTGTTGATCCCCTCCTGCCCCGCATCGCCTATGTCTACCCTCTTCTGACGCAAGGGCTCCTGCACGATTCCTATCTCTGGGGGAAAAATGCCATGCATGGCCTGCCCCGGTTTGTCGAGCCCCATCTTCTTCTCGATGGGGCCATCACCTCGGGTAACTGTGTATCGGCCTGTGATAAAAACACCACTTGGCACCATCAGAACAATCCGATCATCCTTGAGCTTTTTCGCCGCCATGGCCGGGACCTGAATTTTGTGGGAGTGCTCCTCACCTGCGAACCGGTGAGGCTTGCCCAGAAAGAAGAGGCAGCCGCCAAGGTTATAGAGCTGGCAGGCAATCTGCAGCTTCAGGGAGTTATCCTCTCTAAGGAAGGCTTCGGCAATCCAGATGCTGACCAGATGATGCTCATCAGAAAATTTGACGGGATGGGAGTCAAGACCGTGGCCATCAGTGATGAATTTGCAGGTGCGGATGGCTGTTCACAATCTCTGGCAGACACCACTGCCGAGGCCGATGCGGTTGTCTCGGTGGGCAATGCCAACGAACGCTTGCTGCTCCCTCCCCAGGCTGTCATCCTTGGACCGATCGCTGATCTCACCCTGCTGGCAGGGGCCTACCCCCAAAGTCTCCATGCTGACGGCAGTCTTGAAATTGAATTGCAGGGGATCATCGGCGCCACCAATGAACTCGGCGCTCAGAAACTCAGCTGCAGGGAAATATGACTATGAAAGCTTCGTGTCGGATCATTTATTGTCTCAATCAGTTTTTTGGCGGTCTGGGAGGCGAGGACAAGGCCGATCGGCCTCCCTGCATCTTTGATGGCCCAAAGGGGCCAGCCATTTTGCTGCAACAACAGTTTCCCGAGGTGAAGGTGATTAAGACCATTGTCTTCGGGGATAACTATATTGCCGAAAAGACCGATGTTGCGGTGGCCGAAGTTCTTGCCCTGTTGAGGAACAGCTTTGACTTTAACGGAGCAGACGCCCCCGATCTCCTGCTGGCGGGTCCTGCCTTTTTGGCAGGACGGTACGGTATCGGTTGCGCTGCCATCTGCAAGGCGGTGCAACAGGAGTTTGGTCTTCCTGCTGTCACCGCCATGCATCCGGACAACCCTGCGGTAGCTGAGTACCGGAAAGAGGTCGTGATTGGAGTGGCCGATAAGGATGTCATGGGCATGGAGGAGGGGCTGAAAAGGATGTTGGCTCTGGGGAAGAAGCTTATCCAGCACCTGCCCTTGCTTGCGGAAGAGGACAACTATATCCTCCAGGGCAGGCGGCAGAATTATTTTGCCGAAAAAAGCGGGGCGCAGCGGGCGGTGGAGATGCTGCTGTGTAAGATTGCAGGTCTGCCTTATCAGACCGAATATGCCATGCCCAGCTTTGACCGGGTGCCGCCGGCTGCGCCCCTTGCCGATCTGAGTCGGGCCAGGATCGCCCTGGTCACCTCCGGCGGCATCGTCCCCCGGGGCAATCCCGACAGAATTGAATCGGCAAGTGCCAGCCGCTTCGGCACCTATTCCATTGAAGACGTTGCCGCCTTGAGTCCGGAAGGCTATCAATCCATCCATGGCGGTTATGATCCCACCTACGCCAACCAGGACCCCAATCGCGTGCTGCCTCTCGATGTGGTGCGCGAGCTGTTGCAGGAGAAAGTCTTCGGCAGCCTGCATCCCTGCTACTATGCCACAGTGGGAAACGCCACCTCTGTGGCGCGGGCCGGGGATTTCGGACGTGACATCGGGCAGAGGCTGCTCGCTGACGGGGTGCAGGGAGTGCTTCTTACCTCCACCTGAGGCACCTGCACTCGTTGCGGGGCAACGATCGCTAAAGAGATTGAACGAATGGGCCTGCCGGTGGCGCACGCCTGCTCCATTGTCCCTATTTCCAAAACCGTAGGAGCAAATCGTATTATACCAACCGTGGCCATTCCCCATCCTTTCGGAGATCCGCTGAAAAGCAGAGAGGAAGAGAAGACACTGCGTCGGCAACTGGTCCTGAAGGCGCTGCAGGCCCTGACCGTCCCGATCAGCGAACAGACCGTATTCAGCTAGAGAGTGAAGGGCTTCCCCCCCCCTCTGGGATGGATAGGCAAAAGGTTTGGTGGTTGCAGGAGTGTTATTGCCTGCTCTCTTCCATGATCCGCAGGATCTCCTGCCGACTCTCCTTGTCGATCTCCAGTTCAGCGAGTCCCATCTCCCGCGTCCATACCGCCTCCGGGATATATTCCTGGAGTTCCAGAATGTGATAACTCTGCAAACCCAGGGCTATACCCGCCAGCGGTCCGGCAAAACTTGGATCACCGCTGCGAAACGTGTTGCTCATTATTTTCAGGGTTGAAGGCTGATTGATCCCGAAGACCACCAGCAGCTTTTCCCTGCCATATTTTTCCGCCAGGGATTTTACTTCTTCCTGAACCGTAAGACCTACGGCTCCGGCTGCGGTTCAGACGAAACAGGCGGTACTCTCATAGACGATCTCGGCCCCGGCTGCCTGCAGACAGCTGCTGACCGTATTGCCGGAAATATCGTCCCGCTCTCCGAAAACGATGACCTTCTTGTGCTCGAGCATAACCGTTACTCCTCTTTTTTTGTGAGATGAGGATTACGCTCAAGGATGAAAGAAACTCCATCCAGGAGCCTGGTGCAGCGATTGAGAAAGAGACTGGCCCTGGCCAGGAACATTGCCCGTTCCATCTTCCCAGCCGCCATGGCCACCATGGCATGACCGATGTAGGGAACAGCTGAGGGGATGTGGCCCTGGGTGGGTGCAAAGCCAGGCATGCCGATCTTTTTGATCCACTCCTTCATCTCCGCCTTGTCGAGATGTCCGGCCATCACGGCAGTGGCCGCAATCTTCCGGTAATTTTTTCCGGCAACATCTCCTGCGCCTGAAAATTCCATGATCTCCGGATTGTGCAGCTCGGGCGCGTACCTGTCGATCTGTCGGCAGTTCAGTCCTGAATTTTGCAGGGGGTGCAGGAGATAGTGCAGAAAGACCTGCTCATCGGTGGTGGAGGCATTGATGGGCACAGTGCCCGTGGCTCCCTGTCCGATTCTGATCCAGGGGCTTTTCCGGTCATCGGCCGTCACCAGAAAGGCCATGGAGGCGAGACAATCGTCGAGGATGGGCAGACCTTGGCCGAGAAAGGCCTGAAACTTCATCCCCAGTTTTGCCAGCGAGCCGCCACCGACCACTGCCACTCGACGATAGACCCCGGAGCTGACCAGGGCCGCGGCAGTGATCAAGGCACTTGCCGGGGCCGCACAGAAGTTTTTGATATCCATGCCCGAGGCATTTGCGCAGCCGCACATCTCTCCCATGGCCTTGGCCATGCCTCCGCCCCCGCGCTGATAACGATCACCGCAGGCCTCCTCCCCGCAACTGATGATGAAATCTATTTTCTCTGGGCCCAGAGCGGCACGATGCAAAAGCCATTGCAGGGCAAGGGCTCCGGAGGCCTTGGTACAGAGATTCTCCAGCAGATTATGGGCGGAGAGATTCTCATCATCCCGGCCCTCTTCCCGTTTGTCACCGTGAAAATAGCCATAGAGAGTATTGCCGTTCTTGAGAGGCAGTCCGCTGGTATCTGCAATGGGCGGTTTTTCAGAGGCCGATGGCTCTCCCTCTGTTGCCTGCAAGCTGGTATTGCCAAAAAGAGGGTGCTGGCTCAAGCGTCTCTGCAGGAGGGGAAGACGGGAGGGGATGACCTGAAAAAGCTGGGGGGTCAGGATGTCGGCGGCCTTGAGCAGGGCGAGAAAGCCTTCCTGATCAAGGATCTCACCAAAGGGGCCCTGGCAGCTGTTCAAGGGAGTGGAGGAAGATTTCAGTCTGAACCAGGGTCTGGGAATTTCATCTAGTTTTTCCGGGCTGATATTGCCGATAAAGGTCTGATTCGGTGGATAGGCAACCGCCTCTTCATAGGAACGGAGAGCTGCTTGCAGCTTCTCGGGCAGGTCCGGGTCAAGAACTGTCTCCCGTCGCGGTTTTGACCCGTAGCGGACCAGATCCGGCAGATGCATGAGACAGTAGGAACAGCTTTGTATGACGGCGATTTTCTCCATATCTTATTTTCTACTTAATAGATGAGGATTGCAAACACTTATTTCCCCATGCCGTGTTTGCTCTGACAGGCTGCGGGTGGGGGGGAATGGATACCTCTGTGCCGATTTCTTCAGTTGAAAACAAAGGTCTTCTGCAGTATGGAAAGGATAGCCAGCAGGAACTGCCTAGAAGAGTTTCGGAAAAGGTGGATCCTCAAAGGGATCGGAGAACCAATGAACAATTATTCTCGTGCCATGGTGACAATAATCCTATGGAGCTAAAATGTCTTTCCCGCGCATCATTGCAGCGGGTTGGGGTCGAAGGCCTGTTAGTGGTGCTTTCTTCTGTCCCTTTTATGCTTGCCGCCATGACAGGTGATACTGCTATGCCGCCACGCTGGCGGCTGGCGGCAGCAGGTGCGGCTTCCCTCTCCTGTCTGGCCGCGGCGTTTCTGCTCCTGCGCCGTCCGCAACTGGGGCGGCTCTTTGCAGGACTGGCCCTGGCCGCTGGTACGATTGTGATCATTCCTTTTTTTGAGAGTAATCCCATTACGGTGCTTCTGGGCGCGGTGATGATTATCGGTGCCGGGTACGCCCTGGCTGATTTTCGGCCCTGCGCGGATTGGATGCAGCGCGGTAGTCCTGTTGATCGCTGTCTGCAGCGGGCACGCTGGGGGGGCATGACCATGGCTGGACTTGTCCTGGTGGTGGTCATTGTTGACAGGGGCAGTCATGTCATGGTGAATGCGGCGCTTATGGTCTCTGTCGGGGTGACGATGATCCTGCTCATGCATTGGATCTGGCGACGGTTTACGACTGTGCCTGCAGTGGCCATGATTATGGTCTGTCTGGTTGTGATTTGTGCCGTGATCTTTTCTTTCTTGCATGCGTATTTCCGGCTGACTGCATTTATTGTCGGTATCCTGACCATTCTTGTCCTGCCGGATTCAATGCAGGAACAGGAACGGGAAGACAGCTGGTGGAAGATCCTGCTCAGTCATCCGGCCCGCGTTCTGCTCACTACCTTTCTGGCCCTGTGCAGTCTGGGAACATTTTTGCTGCTGCTGCCCGGTGCAACAAGCAATGTGGAAGGCATTGCCTTTGTCGATGCCGCCTTTACCTCGGTGAGCGCAGTCTGTGTAACCGGCCTGACGGTGCTGGATACTCCCCATGATTTTACTCCTTTCGGACAGGGGTTGATTCTCCTGCTTATTCAATTGGGCGGGCTCGGTATCATGTCGATTACCACCGTGGGCATGCATGCCCTGGGGCGGCGAATGAGCCTGCGTCATGAGCGTCTTCTGACCTCAATGACGGATACGGATCATAAGGATCTGGTGGTTTCCCTGGTCACCATTCTCCGCTTCACCTTTATTGCTGAAGGCTTGGGGGCGTTGACCCTGACTGGATTATTTTATGTCTCTGGCGACCAGTGGGGGCAGGCGCTGTGGCGCGGCCTGTTTACCGCCATTTCCGCTTTCTGTAATGCCGGTTTTGCTCTGCAGAGTAATAACCTGATCCCCTATCAGAGCAATCCGTTCATCCTCCATGTTGTCGCCTTGCTGATCGTGTTCGGCGGTCTGGCGCCCGTGACCAGTCTGCTGATTCCACGCTGGCTGGCGGGGCGCCCTGTTGCGGTTGGTGAGCGTCTGGTACTGGTGACAACGGCTGTTCTCTTATTCAGTGGAGCTTTATTCTTTCTTGCTTTTGAGTGGCACGGAGCCTTGGCCGGTTTGACTGTGGCCGATAAGATGCACAACGCCTGGTTTCAATCGGTCACGCTGCGGACAGCCGGCTTTAATTCCATTGATATTGCCGGAGTGATGAATCCTTCCTGTCTGATCATGATCTGTCTCATGTTTATTGGCGGCAGTCCCGGCGGCACC
This sequence comes from Pseudomonadota bacterium, assembly GCA_043826415.1. GTDB lineage: Bacteria > Desulfobacterota > Desulfobulbia > Desulfobulbales > Desulfocapsaceae > UBA2270. The sequence continues at coordinate 18,647 of JBDRQE010000035.1, read as the reverse complement.
GCCGGCGGTGTGAAGACCACGACCATCGCTCTTCTGGTCATGACCTTCTGGGCAAGTGTTACCGGGCGTTCCGAGGTTATTATCCAGAACCGGAAAATCCCGCCGGCCACGATCAATCGTGCCATAACCATTGTCAGCTCCGGTGCTCTTCTCTGGCTGGTCATGGTCCTCATGCTGGAGATGACCCAGCAGATTCCGGCACGTGAGCTTCTCTTCGAGGTAACGTCAGCGCTGGGGACGGTTGGGCTTTCTCTGGGAGCCACCACTCATCTTGACGGGATCGGCAAAATTATTGTGATGATTGCCATGTTTGCGGGGCGCATCGGGCCTATGACCTTGTTCATGCTCTTGAGTGAAGATCGGTCGGTGCCTGTTTCCCGCTGCCTGGAAGCGAAAGTATCGTTAACCTGAACTACTTGAAGGAGGCTGCAACTGTGGCTCAACAAATATTGATTGTCGGACTTGGTCAGTTTGGCATGTCTCTGGCTCATACCCTGTCGGACAAGGGGGCTGAGGTCCTGGCTGTTGATCGGCAGCAAAATCTGGTTGAGGAGGCGGCATCCTTTGTCACTGAGGCCATGGTCATGGATGCCTCTGATGAGACGGAACTGGCCCGTCTGCAGCCGGGGAAACGAGATGTGGTCGTGTGCGCCATCGGTGATGATTCTAAAGAAGCATCCATTATCTGTACGGCATTGCTGCGACAGATGGGTGCGCCCCTGGTTATTGCTCGGGCCAACGATGCCATGCATCAGCGCATCCTGCATCTGGTGGGGGCGCATCAGGTGGTGAACCCGGAACAGGAGTTTGCCAAGCGTTTTGCCAATCGTCTGATCTATCGGCATGTGGTGGCCGACATGCCCTTTGGAGATGATCTGCATCTGACCGAGATCAAGGTCCTGCCCACCATGGTCGGTAAGACCCTGATCGCACTGGAGCTGCCCAAACGATTTGGGGTGATGGTGGTCGCTATCAGGCGGGGTTCACCTGGCCGGATTGTGCAGCCTACGCCGAATGCTCCGCTGCAGGAAGGTGATAATCTGGTCATCGTCTCCAATGAGGCGGCCATTCCAAAATTGACAGAGGAGTTTTAAGATGCGGCTGGCACAAGCTGTACGGGTGGGAGCCTGGCTGCTGGTAGGGCTGAACCTGCTCATGGCCCTTGGCGCTATCTGGATTCTCATGCGTATGGCACCGGCCATGGCTGGTATTATCGAACGAAATGATCGTTCCCTTTATGCCTGTGAGGAGATGCTTGCCGCGCTAGTCCTGGTCGGTGATGATATGTCCTCTGACGAGGAGCAGCATCTCCGGCGATTCGAGGTGGCTTTGAAACGAGCCCAAGAGAATGTGACTGAAAAAGGGGAAGCGGCAGTTCTGCAGCTTATTGCCGCCAATGCATCTGGGGCCTTTGCCGGCAATCTTTCTGCCCGCCGGCAAATGGTGTCGGCCATCGTTCGGCTTGGCGATATCAATCGCGAGGCGATGAATCAGGCGGATAAACGTGTCAGACAATTTGGTGAGGCCGGGATCTGGGGCGTTGTCTTTATGGCGATCGCGGTCTTTGGCGTTGGTCTGCTTTTTATCCGCAGCCTGTTGCGACGGGTGGTGACACCCATGGTTGAGCTTCATGCCGTTATTACTGCCTATCGTAAGGGAGAGATCAGGCGCCGTTGTTCAGGGGTCGATATGTCTCCAGAGGTGCGGGTCGTGTTTTACGGGATCAACGACATCCTTGATCAGGGACAGGCCCAGGATTTATTGAAACGCGATTTTACGGGGAGTTGACCCCTGGATAATTTTCTCGGATTTTTTGCGTTCGACAAAAGATTCCTGTGCAGATATTAAAAAATTTGACGCAGCAAGTCTACGTATAGTATAAATAAATAATTTCTCTCGAAAAAATTCACCCGAAATCATACCTTATCAACGAGATACGGGCAGCAGCACTTCAGGCTTACAGAAAAATTTCTTGTTTTTTTAAAGAAATTTTCCCCTGGCTGGTTCCTGTCCATAAGGGCTTACTATGAAACATGCAACGCTTTCCCGCCCTGCTTTTTTCCCCTGCCTGGCCTTTTTTCTTACCCTTTATGGCTTTCTCCCGGGGCTCGGCAGCGGTATCTGTGCAACGCCGGATCATGCCCGAAAGATTCTGATTGTCAACAGCTATGAACCGGGACAGGTCTGCGGTCAGCCGCAGACAGATGGTGTTCTCGCCGCCTTGGCCAGTGCCGGTTTCCAGGAAGGCAAGAACCTGCAGGTGGAGCAGTTTTTCATGGATACGAGAAAGACCTTCACCACCGACAAACAGATAGCAGAACGGGGGCGGCTGGCCCTGGAACGGATCAGGGAATTCAGGCCGGAACTGGTGGTAACCCTCGATGACAATGCCGCCGGAACGGTAATGCTGTCCCTGGCCGGCACCTCTCTGCCGGTGGTCTTTTCCGGCATCAACACCCTGCCTGAGGAGTACAACCGGCAAAAACACTTTATGGCCGACAGGGCAAAACCAGGCAGCAATGTCACCGGCGTCTATGAAAAGATTCATATCGTCAAGGCCCTGGATGTCATGCGCTCCATTTCGGGTCTGCATAAGGCGGCCCTGATTGTCGACGCCTCTTCCACCGGCAATGCCGTCAAGATACAGGTAGAAAAGGAAATGGCCGAGGCCGCATCTCCGGTGGCCATGGTTACGTATCAGGTCGCCACCTTTGATGAATTCAAACAGAGGATCCTGGCCATCAACGACGATCCAGAGATCGGCGCCGTTTACCCGGTGGCCTTTTCCCTGACAGGTGTCGACAAGCAAACGGTCACCGCCAATACGATTCTGACCTGGCAACTGGCCAACCTGCAAAAACCGGACATGGCCGGGAACTATTTTCTCTGTCAGCTGGGCATGTTCGGCGGGGCATCTGTTGATTTCAAGACCATGGGAGAAGAGGCGGGCCGCAAGGCCGCCGCCATCCTCAAAGGGACGCCGGCCGGAGAGATCCCCATAGACGACAGCAGTGAGCAGGCGCTGGTCTTCAACCTGGAGAGGGCGCGACAGCTGGGCATCACCATTCCCATGGACATTCTCAGCGCCGCCGACTCCCTCTATGAGACCATTGTCCTGAAACCAGCCGAGGAGCCGGTTAAGCTGCTGATCATCCAGAGTTATGAAAAAGGCACAGGCTGCGGGGCGACCATCGAAACCGGGCTGCTGGCGGGATTGGCTCAGGCAGGATACCGCGACGGAGAGCAACTGGCTATTTCTCATTATTACATGGATACCCAGAACTCCCATATCACCAGAGAGGCAATCGCCAACCAGGCGCAGCTTGCCCTGGCGGAGATAGAACGCATCAAACCGAGGGTTATCGTGCTCATGGACGACAATGCCTTTGAATATGTGCTGCCGCCGTTGATCAACAGTCAATATCCGGTCCTGTTTGCGGGAACGAACGTTCCCCTTGAGTATTACAACCGTACGCACCCCTTCATGATCACCCGGCAGCATCCCGGAAAAAACGTGACCGGGGTCACCGAGGAACATGAACTGCTGCAGAGCCTGCGCCTGATCGCAAGCCTCGTGCCGACAGCCAAGACGGCAGTCACCATCTATTCCGACACCACTCCCTTCGTCCAACGGATGGCCGAGGCCAATGAGGCCTATCTTGCCGCACACCAAAAGGAGCTGCCCATCCGTTTCATCCAGTCGGAAAAAGTCACCAGGCTCTCAGACTATCAGGCGCTGATAAAAAAATATGACGATGATCCCTCTGTGGATATCATCTACACCTTTGCCCCGATCAGCCTGATCAAGGACGCCGGCACCGTCAGCCCGGTAAAGGAGACCATCGCCTGGATGGCGGAGAATCAGAAGAAACCGGGTTTCACCTGGATGACCAACTGGGTGGAACTGGGCTATCTCGCCTCCGCCGGTATTGATCTGAAGGCCACCGGCGAGAAAGTCGCCGACAAGATGATCAAAATACTGTCCGGGACCAGTCCCGGCGCCCTGCCCATTGAAAATCCATCCAAGTACTCCATTGCCCTCAACCTGGAGCGGGCTGAAAAACTGGGCCTGGAGATCCCGATGGATATTCTCGAGGCAGCAGAAAGCGTCTGTCCCGGCAAGACCACGGCTCCCCGATAACCCATCGTCAGCTACTAACGGCCCTTTTGCAGAAACGTCACCTGAATCACCAGACAGAAGAGAGATGACAGTAACCCCCAAAAACCAGTTTTATTCCCTGCAATCCCGGCTGATGCTCATGGCGGTGGCGGTTGTCCTCCTCCCTATGCTGCTGGCCACTGTCTTTGGCTTTTACTCGCAAAAAAGACAGATCGATCACAGCCTGAGCCGTGAGCTGAATACCTGTCTTGGCGCCTGTGTCCTCTATTACCAGAACCTGCAGGAAAAACTGGAGATGATGACCCTGGCCACGTCGACGGATAACACCTGTAAAACCACTCTCCGCCTTGGCGTCCTGCCCCAGTTACAGAAACAGATAACCAGCCTGGCGCAGGACTACCATATGGATTTCCTCCTTGTCACCGATCTGGGCGGTAAGGTTGTTGCCTCCTATCCGGCTATGACTGATGATAAAAAAGAAGATCACAATATCAGCCTGCATCCCCTGACCATGCAGGCCCTGCAGGGAAAAAAAATTACCACCACCCTGCAGGAACAGCACCCGCTTCTTACCCAATTAACAGCACCCTCTGGCGAGGGGAACCAGCCGCAGATAACGCTGCTGCTGGAATCGGCCATGCCGATCATGATTCGCGAGAGCCCCATCGGCACAATCCTTGCCGGCACAAGACTGTCCGGCAACGATCAGATGATGCAGGCCATGCAGAAGGCCTCCGGTGCCGACCGAACCGCTCTGGCCATGAACGATGAGATCATCGCAGCCTCCTATCAGCCATTGAACCGCTTCAATAACTCCATCGTTAACAAATTGTCCGCCATAAAATTGCATGGCGCTCCCGAGTCCCTGTCAAGCCTGACCTGCCCTCTCGACAAAAAAGAAAAGGTTTTCAAATGGGTGGAGATCATGGGCATAAACAAAGAACCCGTGGCCACCCTGGTGACAATTATGGACTATGATCGCGCAGGTACCTTGATCAGAAAGGCGGTCCTGAACATTATCAGTATCTTTCTTGCCGGCATGGTACTGGCGGCCATCATCGCCTTCGTCGTCGCCCGCTCCATCGCCGCCCCGGTTAAAGTTTTATCCACGGCCATGAAAGACATGGAAACCGGTGTGCTTGAACAGGCACCGGTTCCGGTAACCCGTAAAGATGAAATCGGCAGCCTGATCCAGGGATTTAACAACATGACCGTCCGGCTGCAGGCCTATCTCCATGATCTGAAGATGGAGATCGACGAAAGACGCAAGGCGGAAAGATCACTGGCCGACGAGAAGGAGCGACTGGCGGTAACGCTGGGCTCCATCGGTGACGCCGTCATCACCACCGACACCCGGGGTAATATTGTCTTCATCAACAAGGTGGCGGAAGAGCTGACCGGCTGGACCAATCAGGAGGCGCAAGGAGAGGCGAGCACCCGGATCTTTCACATTATCAACGATAAGACAGGTCTGCGCTGTGCCGATCCGGTACAGAGCGTCCTGGAACAGGGACGAATCGTCGGACTGGCCAACCATACCGCCCTGATTGCCAAAGACGGCAACACGTGCAGTATCGCCGACAGCGGTGCGCCCATCCGCGATCGGCAGGGTGGAATCATCGGCGTGGTCATCGTCTTCCGTGATATCACCCATGAACAACGGATGGAGAACGAACTGCTCAAGATCAAGAAACTTGAATCCATCGGAGTTCTCGCCGGCGGCATTGCCCATGATTTCAACAATATCCTTTCCGCCATCCTTGGCAATATCGAGCTGACCTCCAGAATGATAGGAACAAGGAACGAAAAAGCGGCCTCCCTGCTGGGCGAAGCGAAGAAGGCGGTCTTGCGGGCGGTATCACTGACCAAACAACTGCTTACCTTTTCCAAAGGAGGCGATCCGATCAAGGACACGACCTCTCTGCCGGAGTTAATTCGTGATTCCGCCGACTTTGTCCTCCGCGGCAGTCATGTCTCCTGTGAATACCACTTTCCGCAAGATCTTTGGATGGCGGACATCGACAGCGGCCAGATCAGTCAGGTAATCCAGAACATCATCATCAATGCCAAGTACGCCATGCCGCAGGGAGGGAAGGTGCTTATCAGCGGAGCCAATATCAACGATCCCGCTGCAGAAGCACCGATCTCCCTGCATGATGGGAATTTGGTCCGCATCACCATCAAGGACACGGGCAGCGGCATCCCGCCGGAGATCATCGACAAGATCTTCGACCCCTACTTTACCACCAGAGAGGAGGGCAGCGGACTGGGCCTGGCAATCTGCCATTCCATTATCAGCAAACACGAGGGCTCTCTGACGGTTCACTCCGAGCCCGGCCTTGGCGCGACCTTCACTATCTATCTCCCGGCAAATCCAGGCGGCTCCATCACTGGACAACAGCCCCAAGCACCCTCGCCATCGGCTGTCAGGGGCGCCAGAGTCATGGTGCTGGATGACGAGGAGATACTGCGCGATATCGTCAAGCTGCAGCTTGAGATTCTTGGTCATGAGGCTGTGCTGGTTAAAGACGGGGAAGAGGCAATCAACAGATATCAGGAGCTCCAGGCTGCCGGCACACCAGCAGATCTGGTTATCATGGACCTGACTATTCCCGCCGGCATGGGGGGCAAAGAGGCGGCCACGGTCCTGCTGGCTAAAGATCCCGATGCCCGCCTCATTGTCGCCAGTGGCTACTCCAATGATCCGGTAATGGCCAACTACCGTGATTACGGTTTCCGGGCAGCGTTATCCAAGCCTTTTGACCTGGACGGATTAAGCAAGGGGATTGATCAGGCCCTCCAGTAATGGGACAGTGCAGATCTGTCGCGCTGGACCGGTGTCCGGCAAATTTCTTTGATGCTTTCGTGCAGTAGCTTTGCTGTAAATTGACTCCAGGAAATCGGCCAATCAGTTCTTGAAACTGTGAATGGGAGCGGGCATCCTTCCGCCCCAGGCGATGAAACGGCTGGACTTGCCGACATTGCGTACCTCCATGATCGGGCTGGCGCCGAAGAGCCCGCCGAAGCTGACCATTTCCCCGGCCTCTCTGCCGGGAACCGGAATCAGACGGACAGCGGTGGTCTTGTTATTGATCATCCCCAAAGCCATCTCATCGGCAATGATTGCCGAGATGGTGTCGGCATCCACCGAACCGGGAATGGGAATCATGTCGAGGCCGACCGAACAGACACAGGTCATGGCTTCAAGCTTTTCCAGGCAGAGGGCGCCACTGCCCACCGCTGCGGCCAGTACCTCGTCCTCCATCACCGGGATAAAGGCGCCGCTCAGTCCGCCCACGGCCTTGCTGGCAAAGATGCCGCCTTTTTTTACCGCGTCATTGAGCATGGCAAGGATGGCGGTGGAGCCGGGTGCGCCCACCACATCCACACCCAGGATCTCCAGGATCTCACCCACACTGTCACCCACGGTCGGGGTTGGGGCCAGTGACAGGTCCACCACTCCGAACTCAATCCCCAGCTCCTCTGAAACCTTGCGCCCGATCAGCTCGCCGCAGCGGGTGACGCGGAAGGTAGTCTGCTTGATCTCTTCGGCAATATCATCCAGCCCCAGATTTTCCCGGCCCCTGGCACTGATCAGCCTGTCGAGTGCGCGGGCAATGACGCCGGGGCCGCTGACTCCGACGTTGAGCACCAGATCCGCCTCCTCCAGGCCATGGATGGCCCCGGCCATAAAGGGATTATCTCCCGGCTGATTGCAGAAGACGACAAACTTGGCCGCGCCGAAACCATTCTGTTCCCGGGTTATTTCGGCCAGATCCTTCACTGTCTGCCCGATCAGGGAAAGGGCGTCCATGTTGATCCCCTTCTGACTGCTGGCAATATTGATGGAGGCGCAGAGTTTGGTCGTGCGGGCCAGGGCTTCGGGGATGGAGGCGATATATTCCCGATCGGTGGTGGTCATTCCTTTTTCCACCTGGGCCGAGAAGCCGCCCAGAATATCGACGCCTACACTGGTGGCGGCACGATCAAGGGCAAGTGCCAGCTCCACGAATCCATGGCGGTCAAAGCCTGCCCCGACAAAGGCGATGGGAGTGACTGATATCCGTTTATTGACCACCGGAATCCCATACTTCCGGCTTATCGTATTACAGGTCTCGACAAAACGGGCGGCCGCTGTGCCTATCTTTTCTTCCACCCGGCGACAGGTCTCGCCGACATCACCACCCCGGCAGTCGAGAAGGTTAATGCCCATGGTGACGGCACGTACATCAAGATTTTCCTTCTGGATCATCTCAACGGTGGCAAGAATATGGTCTGATCGTAACATATTGGTCTGGCTCCGGCTTTGTAGAGGAAAAACGTCAACAGGGGGACAAAAGGATGGTACCCGGGATTAAGCCGCTGTAAAAAAATAACATGACCATGCTCTTTCGTAACGGCTCTTAAAACAGCGTGATCTCGCTGGTTGCTTTGAAGATATCTTCATGCTGCAGCACGACGGTCAGACCGGCATCTTCGGCACAGCTGGTAAGGCTGCTGCGGATATCGTCAACCGACTGCACGGCGCTGAAATCAAGCTGCAGGATCATGGTGTACTGATCATCACTGAGGGTGGTGGCAAGGTCGAGGATATTGATCCCATGCTGATAACAGAAGAGACTGATCCGGTGCACCAGACCACTTTTATTCTTTCCCTGGGCGGTGAGTATATAGGTCTCCGGTGATCTTTTGGCCTTGGCAATCTCCAGGGGAGTTTTCATCTCTTTGACCACTACCTCCAGTCTGGTTTCAGAGGGAATATGGGAAAAAGCGGCCACAACATCTTCCGGGGTCACCGAGTCCTCGAAGGTAGCAATGAGGATCATGGTAAAATAATCACAGAGTACCGATTGGTTCAGGTCCGCCAGATCCCCCTGCAGTTTATAAATGACCCCGGTGATATCGGCGACAATGCCGGGCCTGTCTTTTGACATGACTGACATGACCATCTGTTTGCCCATCTTTTGTACTCCTGCTATGAATATTGTGTAGAGACTGATTGCAACCCGTCAAAAGAGAAGCTGTACAGCATTTTCCCTTTTTTCACATGGTGGCATGGGCCATGATCGTCATGTAGTTATCCCGACTGTCGGTGGGATCGGCTTGGCCGGGGAGTGTCTTTTTGTCAAAATTGCATTGATTGTTGCGGCAATATACGCCATCGGTCAGGTAATTGGCAATAACATTGGGGATGTCATAATGATGCATGGTGTCATATTGCATGGTCTTGCCGTTTTCGATGATCACGATGCGATTGTAGTAGATGCTGTTTTCAATGTTTTTCATGTATTGAAACTTTTTATAGGTGAGCGGGCCAAAGGTGAGAGGCGGCACGTGATCGCTTACCAGGATGATCATGCTCTGCGGATCAATCTTCAGCAAGCCCCGGACATATTTGGCGATGGCCTCGGTTCGGTAGTAATGTTGGTTGACTGCCCGCTCAAGTTGCTCGTCCTTCTGGTCGGATATAAGTTTGATGATCCTGGGACGGAGTGTCTCATTCAGGTAGTGGGGGGTGTGGCCGTAAATAGTCATGATATAATTGAGCAGCGGTTTCCCTGGATGTTCCTGCAGGTATCTGGTGACATAGGCAAGATTCTGCTGCAAAAGAGTGTCGTCAAACATATACCATTCGTTTCTGGTGTCGCCGGTGCTCAGATAGGTGTCCGTGCCGGGAGCATTTTCCAGGGGAAAAAAGATGTTTTGAAATCCCGTGCCCTTGTAGGCGGGAATGGCATTGAAGAACTTGGGCTTGTGGCCGTTGGAAGCCATGGTCTGATATCCGGCGTCATCCAGGATTGATGGCAGGCAGTAGGTCCTGCCGCCGGTAAAGACATTGAACTCAACACTGGAGAGGGCCCGCAGGGCGGGTACGCCACAGAGTACCTCGAATTCGGCCTGTGCCGTTCCCCCGCCAAAGACCGGTGAGATGGAATAGCTGTCCGTCTGAGCGATCAGTTTTCTGAAGGCCGGCGCTGCCGCTGGTTGCGAAAGTTTGAGAGAGGAAAATATTTTGGGGTCAAGAAAGCTCTCGAGCACGATCAGATGCACATTCCTGTCCCTGGCAGATGTCTTGATCTGTTGTGACAGTGCCGCCATCTGCTCAGTAAACTCCTTTCTGTCACGGAAGGCCAGGGTCTTCTGAATGGAATTTCTACGCAGGGCCTCAAAATAGGTCGCCATGGTGAGACGACCGTTATTGCCGACACTGAGAGCATCCGACCATTCTATAATTTTGTTGTACAGGGGCTCAGATGTGCTCAGGAAGGTGGCGGGCGCAAGCTCAACGGCAAAGATCAAGAGCAGAGCCGGTATGGATGCGACCAGGCTCCTGCGCCAATGTTTCCAATCAAGGGAGAGAAACAGGACGAGCAAAAAAATTATGGCAGCCAGTCCGGCAAGGGCGGCATAAGGGAAGGGGAGGATGTCCATGAGCTCTGGAATCTCGGTTACTTCCACTATGCGGACAAAGCGGCCGTAGACCATATAATAGATGTCGGAAATGGTATAGGCGAGAATCAGGGGCAGGGCGGCCAGCCAGGGTTGCCATGGCGATTTCTTCAGCAGACAATTACTGAGAAAATAGCCGTAGAGAAGCAGGGGGGCTTCCAGGTGCAGGCTTGACCAGAGGGAGGGCAGACCTCCGTGATGGTGCAGTAGAGAAGAGTAGGCCAGTATAAACAAGAAAAAGGCAGAGTAGCGATTGCAGAAAATCGTGATGAGGGACAAAGTGTTAGTTGCTCACAATAAATTGGGATCGGTCAGCTATCAAAAAGGGGGTCTTTTCAGGAATCCTGCACCTGATAGCTTATCTTGCCATCCAGGAGGATTTCCAGGGCGGCGTTGGCCTGCATCTGGGCGACGACTCCCAGGCGGGGAGCTGTCAGACCATTCTCAGTGCTGTATGGGGTTTGCTGGTCGCCGCAGATAATCATCCTGCCGCGCACGGTAGTACTCAAACTGTTATTCATACCGTAGCCGGAAATCCCAGAACCCATAATCAGAAAGCGATCTGGAAAATCCCTGGTCCAGCAATGGGCTGCTAAGGCCTTCATTTCGGGGGCATCAAAGGCCTCAATCAGAAGATGGGCCTCGGCAAAGAGCTTGCTCAGATTGTCAGCAGTGATCCGGGTACAGTGCAGTGTCACCTGCACATGGGGATTGATGCGCAGCAGGTTCTGCTGCAGGGCCGCTGTTTTTTCCATCCCCACCTGATCAAGAAAATAATATTGCCGGTTGAGATTACTGATCTCCACCCGGTCATCATCAGCGATGATGAAGCGCTGGACGCCGGCACGCAGCAGGCTGACCGCGATGTTGGAGCCCAGTCCCCCGGCCCCGGCAATACCCACGACCCTGTTTTTTAATTTTTCCGCGGAACCGGGTGGGTTTCTGGCGTATAACTCTCTTAGATAGGGTTCTTTTTCCATGGTGGCCGATAATACCACTTCAACACCGTTTTCGTAAGAGCTATCTTTGCGGCCCTTCCTTATCACATTCGATATTCAGTGAGCATTCTTCTTCCTCATTGAAAACAGGAATCGGGTTCTGGGAACTCTGGCCCTCAGTGTTGAGATACAGGAGCGGGTCAGCCAGGTAACAGGCCTGTTGAATATAGTGGATAATCTGTTTTTCGCCTTTGATAAGAGAAAATCCTGATTGATTTTTTTCAAGCAAAACCGGAATAGAGTCGATTCCCAATACTTTGAGTAAAAGCTTATTTAATTCCGGGTCATACGAAGCGGTGCGTTTCGTTCCCTTGAGATCAAAATCATTCAGCTTTTCAATGGGATTAAAATGGAAATTACAGCTGCTGCAGCCCTCCAGGGCTTGAAGAACATTTTTGCAGTGGGGGCAATCTGCGGAAAAAAAGAGGTACAGTTCTTTCTGTGGATTGGCACAGGTTCGCGTTCCATAGGTGCCGCTGTTGATTGTTTTCTGCCTGGATAAAAGCGCGGTAGGGCCGTAACTCAACATGGAAGAGATCAGTATGATACCGGCAAGGATGCTGATTCCGGCAAGAGACTGTTTCCATCCAGCCAGAGTGTTTAACAGCAGAACGATTGCCAACAAGATAAGACAATAGGCACAAAACGTTCCGGCAACATACATCTGATAGGCTATCAGCACACCTTCAACAGCTACTCCTGTGAGCAGGAAGAGCCTGGAGAGATCCAGGAGAAGGGGGCCTTTGCGGCGAGCCATAAAAAACAGCCAGCAGACAGCCTGAAAATAGAAAAAACCGACAAGATTAAAATATAAGGGGGGAATGGCTATCAGGTTTTCAACGATCTTGCAGCCCTGATTAAAACATGCCGCTTCCCCGCGGAAGAGAATGATCAGAATCTGGCTCATTACCAGGATGCCGGCGGCAAAGGAAATGGCGGAAATCAGTTTGGAGTTTCTTTCAGTCATAGTGTCATTTGTTGAAGTTTCGGTGAGTTATGCACAAGTTCTAACTAAAAAATGTCGAAAAGTCTGCCAGGAAAATGAGATTTCCTGCTTGTTGCAGAAGTATAATAAGATTTTACCAGGAAGTTTCAAGTCTCAGGCTGGAATCCCTGGAGGCGGCAGTCTGGAGTCTTTACTTCTGGTTTTGCATGAAGCATATGGGTATGATAGAAGGAATGGGGTAGCTTCCAGTACCCAGTAGGGCATATCCTGAAACGAGTTTTCAGCTTGTCTGCCGGCACTGCCACGCTGAGATGAGGATCCCAAGCTTTATCAAGAACAGAATGTGATTCGTAAAATACTCGTAAATCTGAAGCAGTGGTCTGACAGAGACATGCGGGGGACTCCTTCCCATGCAGGACCTGGCAGATCCAGGTATTTTCTGAAGGGGCGGGCAACTGTATAGGTAGAAGATTCAGGAGGTTTGTCTTTCATGTTCAAGTTACCTTCCCAGAGACAGAGTCTGAAAACCATCCTTTCTCCTATTGTCCTGGCCTTGGTGATTGGTTCTCTGGCGGGTCTGGGTGCCGTCGCTTTCAAATTTCTTCTGGTGTTTGGTATCGATCTGCTCTGGGCAGGAGATGGTGCATTTTGTCACCGTTTTGCTGCAGCTCCCTGGTATCTGAAGCTTGCCATCCCCTGTCTCGCAGGACTCGTGGTGGGTCCGGTAATCACCTGGCTGGCACCTGAGCTGCGAGGACCAGGGGTCCCGGAGGTGATGGAGGCCATGGCCTTGTCTGAAGGCAGGATACGCGGGCGGGTTGTCCTGCTAAAAACTGCCGTTACAGCGCTCATGATTTCTGCCGGTGGTTCCCTTGGCCGTGAAGGACCCATTGTTCAGATTGGCTCTTCCATCGGTTCGACCATCACCTCCCTTTTTCACCTGTCCACAGAGCAGCGACGTCTGGCCGTGGCCTGTGGGGCGGCGGCGGGGATTGCCGCAACCTTCCAGGCACCAATGGCCGGCACCCTTTTTGTGGTGGAGATCCTGCTCTTTGATCTGGAGGTGGTGAGCCTTTCCAATATCGTTATTGCTGCGGTCACCGGGACTCTGATCTCCCGGCCCTTTCTCCATGAGACCTCCATCTTTACGATTCCGGAGTTTAGTCTCAACCACAGTGCCGAGCTGGGGCTCTATCTCGGCCTGGGCCTGATGGCCGGCTTCCTCTCCCTCTTGCTCATGCTGGCGGTGTTCAGCCTGCCGCGCCTCTATGAACGGCTGCGTGTCCCGGCCTGGTTCACTCCGGCCTGCGGCGGTTTGCTGGTGGGCTGTGTCGGGCTGGTCATGCCCCGTGCCCTGGGAGTTGGCTATGAGAGCATCAATGATGCCCTGGCCGGTCATCTCTCCCTCTCCCTGGTCCTGCTCATCCTCTTCTGGAAACTGGTGGCCACCGGGTTTTCCCTGGGGTCAGGCATGAGCGGCGGTATTTTTGCCCCGTCCCTGGTTCTGGGAGCCATGCTCGGGAGTTGTGTCGGCTATCTGGCCCAGGTCCTGTGGCCGGAACAGGCCATCTTCCCTGCCTACTATGCCCTCATCGGTATGGGTGCCGTGGTTTCCGGGACAACCCTTGCTCCGATTACCGCCATCCTTACCATCTTTGAGCTGACCTACAGCTACCAGGTAATCCTGCCGCTGATGGTGGCCTGTATTGCCAGCCTTCTCGTGGTCCGATTTTTCCACGGCTATTCCATTTATGAGACCAAGCTTCACCTCCGGGGTGTGAACATTGTTCGCGGTCATGATGTGAATCTGTTGAGGAGTATGTGGGTGGCGGACTATATGGACCGGGAATTTCAGACAATAGCTGAAGACACGAAGCTCAGCGAGGTGATAGCTCAGGTTGAACGCAGCCTCTTTCCCCATTTTCTGGTTCTGGACAAAGGAGGACTGCTCACCGGGGTCTTAACCCTGCGTGATCTGAAAGGGGTAATGGCTCACCCTGAACAGCTGCAGTCAGGCATGTGTGCCGCTGATTTCATGAGCCGGAATCTGGTGACCGTGAGTGAACATGATGATATGGAACGTGTCTTCCATTTCTTTGCCGAACACCCCTATACCCTGATGCCGGTAGTCCGAGCGAATAATCCCCGCAAAGCAGTGGGCGTGATCCGGGAGGCAAGCCTTGTTACAGCCTATGGGGAACATGTGTTGAAACAGAATTTGCACAGCTGAAGGGGAAATCAAACTATATCCTGGAGTCAATCGGGGACAGACCGCGTTTGCCGCCAGATGCGGCCTCTCCCCTGATTTCCCTTAGGTAAACCCCCGGCTTTGCCGGTGGTCATTCACTATGGCTGCTCTTGAGCCGGGCCGGTAGGCTAAGAAGAAAGAGGCGGGAAAATGAAGGAGCGACAATCTTCTTTGTGCCGATTTGGACTCCTTCTGCCAGGGACGTGAAGTTAAAGACGGAGAGAAAATTCCCTTTCCCGTCCCCAGCCAGTTGTGGTCTGGAGACTTGTCCTCCATCCAGCGTGACAAAAGCCAGCTCTCCACTGAGCATCTCACCATTGCTGTCGATCCAGCGGCCATGGATCGCATAATCAGGCAGTGTGGCCCGATCCTGCCAGACCACCAGAAAATGTCCGTTGCCGGCATAACCCACCCGCGGTCCCCACTGGTCTCCGGCAGCGGTGCTGATAACCAGTTCATTGCCTTGTTGCATCAGGCCGTTGCCCAGGAATCTTCCGTATATATCCTCTCCGCTGGTGGCGCTGTTGCGGTTGTCCTGCCAAACCACCAGAGAACGGCTGTGGTCCGGATCAAAAGCGATATCAGGACTGACTTGACTGCCCGGTCCTGAACTGACGGAGCTGCTGATGCCAAACAAGGTCCCGTCTGCCTTGACCAGTCGCCCGTAGATGTCGGAGCCCTGAGTCGCCAGGTTGCGGTTGTCTCCCCAGACCACCTGAAAGGTGTCATCGGTGGGACTGTAAGTGAGCCGAGCCGGACTTATAGCGGCACTTCCTGCGCAGATTTCCATGGTCGTCCCGTATGCGATGTTGTCCGCTCTGACCATCTGGCCTCTGATATCCCATCCACCGGTGATCTCCTCATCCCAGATCGCGAGATAGCGACTGCTTTGGGTACTGAAGGAGGCGGCCGGATAACGCTGGGCAGTGGCAGTGGTCAATGTTTCAAGATTACCCACGATGGCATTAGCCGCTGACACCAGCTGACGATGAATCATGTTGACCCCGCCGACACTCTGGACCCAGAGGGTAAGAAAGCGGTTATTGACGGGATCATAGGCCGCAGCAGGTTCCGTCTTGGAAGTCAAATCCTTGGTTGTTATACTGAGGGTTCCTCCTACCGCTGCTCCTTCGGGGCTGAATGTCCGGCTCTGGATCTCAGAGGTGTTATCGTCAAAGTAAGTATAATTAACAGAGAGATACTCGTTATTGCCTGACCCATAGGCAGGAACCGGGTCGTAGGGTCCGGGGCCCGCCGTACCGTAGGCGGAAAAAGCAAGCTCCAGGGGCTTGCCCGCCTCTGCCTGTAACTCGTCCAGGGGCAGGGAAAAACGATACACCTTGTGCTGCCAGGGAACATCGGGGGTATAGGTAAAATAAGGCGTCCCCCATTGCTGTTCATTCTGGGAGACGGTATAGGTTCGCACACTCTTGCCCTGACGGACATGGACACTTGCATAATCCTTGCCGCCGTCCAGAGTGTTATCAGCCTCGAAATCCAGAGCTATTTCCAGTTTCTCCCCCTGAAGCTGAGCCAGGACCGAGGTCGTGCCCGAAGGATGTCCTGTCCCGGGAGTGGTGGCTTCATTGAAGATGAGGGTCGGCTCTTTTGCCGGGCTATAATTATAGAAATGGCTGGTCGACGTCATCTTTTGATGGAGATTTGCCACTGGAAAACGAAAAGGCGTCTCATCCAGACGAACGCCTTCCACCCTGGCGGCCAGGAGCAGTTCCTTGCCCCCGGAGAAGGTGAACTCGATGGCGGCCTCTCCTTCCGGAAAGTGGACCACGTCAAAATCCTTGTCCGCCAATTTGGCAAGAGGGGCAGGATCCGCGACACCGCTGACCGCAACGGCTGACTTACCGCTCAGGAGAACCCGGTCGATATGGGCCACTCCTTGCCCCTCTTTGACAAGACGAAGATGCACCGCCCCTTTTTGCGGTGCAAGCACCATTTGTTTTTCCCGAAAGAACTCATCAAACGATAGAGAACCGCGTTTCAACCAATGGCCGTCTTCTTCTTGATAGACGGTAAACCCGCCATTGTTATGAAAGGCGGGGAGCCCACTCAAGGATACCGAGGCCGTGGCAGCAGTATCCATCAACAGAAGAAGGGAGAGAGAAAAAAACAGGTAATACCGATTTCGGAAAAATTGCATAAGATCCTCCACGATTGCGAGAACAAATATCAGCCCCGATCCTCAAGGCCGCCGGCTATTCGTTTAAATCCTTCCTCACATGCCACAAATTTTTACTCCAGAAATCAGCTGTACAGTAGCAGTATAAACCTGAGGTGAATTTGATATGATCAGATCTTCAAGGTAATAAATTTTATCTTTAAAATTGGGTCATTGTCAAATTCGACAGATGAATGGATGACCACTGTTATTTGTTTCTTTTATGGTTCCATAAGCTCTCTAACAACAAATGATGCTAAAACCTGATGTAGTAACACTATGATTGGAATCCCTATTGTTGCAATAAATATAAAACCAAGTTGATACGTTTTGAACTGAAGACCATAAAACCAAATGACTATTGAAGATATGGCTGACAATCCGCAATAAATGATTGATAAGATCACACGGGTTTTCAGTTTCCAATAATCTGGCCATTCATGCAATACCCTGTTAGATGTGCCGCTTAGAGGTGTTATTATTTTCCAAGTATAAGATATTGAGGCAACCAATAAACTGGTAGGTAGGGTAGGGATAAATTTCCAAATTTCTTGATTGCTGTGAAATTTGTGCCCTATACTTCCAAAGATGGCCGGGTAAAATTGGTAAACAGCCAGCAAAACTGTAAGATACAGAAATTCGAATGATACGAAAATTATTTTTGTTAATTCTGCAAGTTTAGTCATAGGGTTAATCAATGTTTCATGTGGCGGTCAATTTTAATTTTATCAAAAATTGAATATGCTTTAGTGAATAATGCTACTGGTTCTGGCAGTTTTACGAATGGGAAATTTTTTATTGTTTCAGATGTTCTTATTATCACTATTTCTTCTTGTTGTTTGCCTTTAACAAACCCCGTTCCGTAACCATCTGCGGACATTAATATTGCCGCATCTCCAATTGGTAAAGGAGGGGGAGAGTATGGTTTGTCCTCACTTTGTTCTGCTACCTTCATGATATGGTCTGGAAGGTCAGTGTTTAGGTATTCTCCTGTGACGCTATCTTCCTGAATAGTTAATTTGTTTGTTCTTCTGTCTGCTAAATAGTTTTTTAATGATTCCCAAAGTGGACCAAATAAAGGGTTGGGGGGAGAAACATTAGCAGAAATTTTGTATATACCTGATAATCTTGATAGCTTTGAGGCAAATGTTCGAAGATCCGATATTGGCTTAATGCTACATTCTACGAAAAAATGCTCATATGTATTATTGATAATCTTGGGAAAGCGGTCCATGAAAGTTGTTGGTTCAATTGCCGCTGGAACTCTTAAAAATGCAATGCCTGAAAACTTAGGTATATATACAAAAGGGCTAGAAGCAATACTTAGGTTGGGTTCTTCTTGGGTAACTTCTTCGCCTTTCGTGTATCTACAGTAATAACTTCTCCGTCCGGCAAATATTTGCTAAGTCTTCCGTAAATGAAATTTCCTTCAGGTGATTCAAAATTTTTCACATCAATAAAAGTCCATGAATGTTTATAGCGATGTATAGGTTTGGGGTTAAATAATGCATGGATAAATTTATCATTATCAATGACACCAAGCTTAACAACTCTACCTAAATAATATGGGTTCTTCCGGATTGAGCGTACTTCGACCTAAAAATGAGTGGTAAAAAGAATGGACATGTAGTCCTTATCAATGCGACCAAGCAAAAGATAAGGAGGGTTCTACATGTCCACGAGTTTACTCTATCATGGTTTTGGCATTG